>NZ_JAJEJP010000001.1:3101552-3721863 GCF_021390495.1 Paraburkholderia sp. ZP32-5
CTTCCTCGGCGTGGCCGAGGCCGGGCTGGTGCCGGGCGTCGTGCTGTATCTGACCTTCTGGTTTCCGGCCGACCGCCGCGCGCGCATGGTCGCGGTGTTCATGGCGGCGATCCCGGTCGCGGGCATCGTCGGCGCGCCGCTGTCGGGCTTCCTGATGTCGGCGCTGCACGAGACTCACGGCCTGCGCGGCTGGCAGTGGATGTTCCTGATCGAGGGTATTCCGTCGATCCTCGCGGGCTTCTGGGCGCTCGCGGTGCTGCGCAACACGCCGGCCGAAGCCGCATGGCTCTCCGCCGACGAAAAGCGCGTGATCCTGAGCCGCCTCGAACGGGACAACAGCGCGGCCGCGACGGCGGGCGCTGAGCACCGGCTCATGGCCGCGCTGCGCTCGGGCCGCTTCTGGATACTGACGCTGATCTACTTCTGCCTCGTCACCGGCAACGCGGGCTTTTCGTTCTGGCTGCCGCAGATCGTCAAGGACCTCGGCGTGACGGACCTCGTGACCAATGGCTTCGTTACCGCGATCCCGTATCTCGCGGCGGGCATTGGCATGATCGTGATCGGGCGATCGTCGGATATCACCGGCGAGCGGCGCTGGCACTACGCGGTGTGCTGTTTTGTCGGCGCGGCGGGGCTGCTCGGCAGCGCCTCGGTCACGCATTCGATTCCGCTTGCGGTCACGGGGCTGTCGATCGCGTATGTCGGCATCCTCGCGGGCTTCGGCATCTTCTGGTCGATGTCGACGACTTTCCTGCAAGGCACGGCCGCTGTCGCCGGCATCGCCGTGATCAACTCGATTGCGAACCTCGCCGGCTACGTGAGCCCGTACGTGCTCGGCATCGTCAAGGACGCGACGCACAGCGTGACGTTCGGGCTCGTGCTGATCGCGGGCGCGCTGATCGTCGGCGGGCTCGTCACGCTGCTGATGCCGCGCGTCAATGTAACGCACGGCGCGTGAGACGGCTGGGTGAGATACCGGTGAGATATCTGAGCCGCCCGCGCAAAACCTTGCTCTACAATGCGGGCGACCTTGCCCGTTCCTCCTCTTCATGACGCTTTCGCAGACCGCCCGCCCCTCCCAGTCTTCCCGCGCAAGCGCTGCGGGCAGCCTCGCCGAACAGGCGTACGAGTTCGTCAAACGCGAAATCATTACGATGCGCCTGCGCCCCAGCGAGGTGCTCAACGAGGCGGAGCTGATGGCGCTGACCGGCATCGGCAGAACTCCGGTGCACCAGGCGCTGCACCGGCTGGTCCACGAAGGCATGCTGACGATCATGCCGCGCAAGGGCATCATGGTGCGGCCGGTGTCGCTCGACGACGTGCTCGCGATCATCGACGTGCGTCTCGTCAACGAGACCTACTGCGTCGAACTGGCCGCGCGCCATGCGCAGCAGCACGACTACGACGCGATGCAGGCGCTGCTCGAACGCTCGTCCGCGTGCGTGGCCGCGCATGACGTCGAAGGCATGATGGACATCGACCGCGAGTTTCATCTGGCGATTTCCGCTGCTTCGCGCAACCCGGTGCTCGCCGAAATTCTGCGCGGACTGCACGAGCGCTCGCTGCGCTTCTGGTTCATTTCGCTGTCCGAGCCGCATCATCTGGAAGACGTGCACGACGAACACGTCGAATTGTTCGACCTGCTGCGCGCGCGTGATGCCGAAGGCGCGCGGCGTTCGGTGCAAAAGCATATCGAGGCGTTTCGCGCGACGCTGTTCAATCGCATCTGAGCGCGCCGCCCACCCGTCGTTGCGGCCGTTGCCGCCAACCGATCAACCGGCTTCACTCATTCAACCGCTTCAACCGGATCTGAACGAACATCATGGCCACTGAATTCCTCCCCTTCCCGCCGCTTGCCCAGCTTGCCGCCGATCTCGCCGCCGGCCGCACCACCAGCCGCGCGCTCGTCGAAACCGCGCTCGAACGGATCGCAGACCCAACCGGCCAGGGCGCCACGGTCTTTATGCACGTCGACGCCGACGCCGCGCGCGCGACCGCCGACGCGCACGACCGGCTGCGCGCGGCCGGCACCGTGCTGTCGCCGCTCGCCGGGATTCCGGTGTCGGTCAAGGATCTGTTCGATATCGAGGGTCAGCCGACCCGCGCGGGCTCGACCGTGCTCGCCGACGCGCCGCCCGCGCAGGCCGACGCGGTGGCGGTCGCGCGCCTGAAGCGGGCCGGCGCGGTGATCGTCGGTCGCACCAACATGAGCGAGTTCGCGTTTTCCGGGCTCGGGTTGAACCCGCACTACGGTCATCCGCTGTCGCCGTACCGGCGCGGCGTCAAAGGCGACGAGCGGATTTCGGGAGGCTCGTCGTCGGGCGCGGCGGCCTCGGTTGCCGACGGCATGGCGGCCATCGCGCTCGGCACCGACACCGGCGGCTCGATCCGCATTCCAGCCGCGCTGTGCGGGCTGACCGGCTTCAAGCCGACCGCCGCGCGGATCCCAAAGCAGGGTGGCGTGCCGCTGTCGACGACACTCGATTCGTTCGGTCCGATCGGCGTATCGGTCGCGTGCTGCGCGCTGGTCGACCGGATGCTCGCGGGGCTCGAACCGCGCGTGCCGGCCGCGCATCCGCTCGACGGCGTGCGCCTCGGCGTGCTGACCAACTACGTGACCGACGGCGTCGAGCCGGAAGTCGCGCGCGCGGTCGATACCGCGCTCAAGCATCTGGAAGCGGCCGGCGCGCTCGTCAGCGAAGTGCGCTTCGCGCCGCTCGACCGGCTGCCGGAAATCAACCGCATCGGCTTTTCGCCGATCGAAGCGTATGCGTGGCATCGTCCGCTGCTCGACAAGCATCGCGACCAGTACGATCCGCGCGTGCTCGCGCGTATCCTGAAAGGCCAGCCGGCCACCGCGATCGACTATCTGGATCTGCTCGCCGAGCGCGCGGCGATGCTCGACGAAGCCGCCCGCACGCTGTGGCAGCGCTTCGACGCGGTCGTGATGCCGACTGTGCCGGTCGTGCCACCGCGCGTGGCCGATCTGGTCAACGACGACGACGCGTTTACCCGCACCAACGGCTTGATCCTGCGCAATCCGAGCGCGTTCAACTTCCTCGATAGCTGCGCGCTGTCGCTGCCGTGCCATCTGCGCGGCGACGCGCCGGTCGGGCTGATGCTCGCGGCGGCGCCGCATGCCGACGATGCGCTGCTCGCGATCGGCCGGGCCGCCGAGGCGGTGCTGAACGCGATCCGCTGAGCAGCGCGCGGCGGATCGCGTTCAGCGGCCCGGCAATCGTCTGGCAATAAGCGGCCTGTCAAGGGTTCGCGCTAGAATCGCGAGCAGCCATTTTTTCCGATTTCAAACCATTCGACGACCCATGAATAACGATTCCGCGATGCTGCGCCGTGAGCGCTCCCTGCTGGTTCTGCTCGCCCTGATCTGCGTCGCCCTCGTGGGCGGTGCGTTGTACCTGCAGTTCTTCATGCACGAGGACCCGTGCCCGCTGTGCATCCTGCAGCGTTACTTCTTCCTGCTGATCGCGATCTTCGCGTTCCTCAGCTCGCGTCTGAACAGCTGGCGCGGCGTGCGCGTGCTCGAAGTGCTCGCGACGCTGTCGGCGCTGGCCGGTCTCGTGACCGCCGTGCGTCATGTG
The DNA here is from genome assembly GCF_021390495.1 of Paraburkholderia sp. ZP32-5. Classification (NCBI taxonomy): domain Bacteria; kingdom Pseudomonadati; phylum Pseudomonadota; class Betaproteobacteria; order Burkholderiales; family Burkholderiaceae; genus Paraburkholderia; species Paraburkholderia sp. ZP32-5. The sequence continues at coordinate 3,105,152 of NZ_JAJEJP010000001.1, forward strand.
TATATCCAGGCGAACCCCGGCTTCAGCTGCGGCTTCGACGCGCTGCAGCCGATCGTCGATAGTCTGCCGCCCGCGCACTGGCTGCCGGGCGTGTTCAAGGTCGCCGGCCTGTGCGAGACCGCCTATCCGCCGATTCTCGGGCTGACGCTGCCGATGTGGTCGCTGGTCGGCTTCGCGGTCGCGTTTCTGGCGCTGGTGCTGAGCCTGATCCGCAATCGCCGCCGGATTGCCTGACGCGGGTTAAGTCCCGGGCATCTGGAGCAGGCGAATTCCGGCGGCGATCCCGCCGGCAAATTCAACGTCCCTGCTCCATCGCGCCACCTGCCGGAACACGCGCCGGCCTTCGTGTTGCCTTTCGTCGGCGGCAATCCGAAGGCCGGCGTTTTTTCGTCTACGGAATCCGTTACCTTCCCCCGCCGTCTGCCCTTCCGCCCGCCGCCCCACCCCGCGCAACTTCCCGCCGCGGCCCGAATCGTACAAACACCATGACCGCCGCCGAATACGCTTCATGCGGTTCGGGAAATATTTTTGGGCCGGGGTAGTGCTATCTTCGAATCTGGATGGCGATCTACGTGCGCGAGGCCGGCTTCGGCGACCCCATGCGTAACGCGCGCCCGGTCCGCACTGTCCTTCGATTCGCCATGACAACGCCAACCATCCGCTTCTATCACCAGGGAACCGTCCGCGAGGTCGCGGGCGTCCCGGCGACGCGCACAGTGCTCCAGTACCTGCGCGAGGACCTGCGCTGCACCGGCACCAAGGAAGGCTGCGCGGAAGGCGACTGCGGCGCCTGCACGGTCGTCGTCGGCGAACTCGACCCGCACGGCGCGCTGGCGCTGAAAGCGGTCAACGCGTGCATCCAGTTCCTGCCGACGCTCGATGGCCGCGCCCTCTTCACCGTCGAAGACCTGCGCGCCGCCGACGGCGCGCTGCATCCGGTCCAGCAGGCGCTGGTCGACTGCCACGGTTCGCAATGCGGCTTCTGCACGCCCGGCTTCGTGATGTCGATGTGGGCGCTGTACGAAAACCAGCCGGCCGGCGCCGGTCTGCCGTCCCGCGACGAAATCAACGCGGCGCTGTCCGGCAATCTGTGCCGCTGCACCGGCTACCGCCCGATCGTCGAGGCGACGCAAAAGATGTTCGACGATGCACGGCATCCGCGCTGCGCGCTCGACCGGGAAGCCGTCGCGAGCACGCTGCACGCGCTGCAACGCACCGGCACATTCGAATACACGGCACCCGACGCACGCGGCGCGTCGTTCGGCTCCGCGACGTTCTACGCCCCGCTCACACTCGACGCGTTCGCGTCGTTGCGCGCGCAGCATCCGGACGCGCGTATCGTCGCCGGCAGCACCGATGTCGGCCTGTGGGTCACCAAGCAGTTCCGCGATCTCGGCGACGTGCTGTATATCGGCAACGTCACCGAGCTGAAAACGATCGCACGCGACGCGCAGACGCTGACGATCGGCGCGGCCGCCACGCTCGAAGACGCGTTCGCCGCGCTCGCCGCCGATTACCCCGAACTCGCCGAACTGTGGGCGCGCTTCGCGTCGCTGCCGATCCGCAATGCCGGCACGCTCGGCGGCAACGTCGCGAACGGCTCGCCGATCGGCGACTCGATGCCGGCGCTGCTCGCGCTCGGCGCCGAGGTCGTGTTGCGCCATGACCGCGCGACCCGCGCGCTGCCGCTCGACGCGTTCTACACCGGCTATCAGAAGACCGCGCTCGCGGCCGGCGAATTCGTCAGCGCGCTACGCGTGCCCCGCCCGGCCGGCGATCTGCGTTTTCGCACCTACAAGGTCGCGAAGCGCTACGACCAGGACATCTCGGCGGTGTGCGCGGCGTTCGCGCTGCGTGTGGCGGAAGACGGCACGATCCGCGCGGCCCGCGTCGCGTTCGGCGGCATGGCGGCCACGCCGAAGCGCGCCGCGCAGACCGAAGCGGCACTGACCGGCGCGGCGTGGGATGAAGCGAGCGCACGCAGCGCGATGACTGCGCTCGCCACCGATTACCAGCCGCTCACCGACATGCGCGCATCGAGCGCCTACCGGCTGAAAGTCGCGCGCAATCTGCTGTGGCGCTTCTATCTCGAAACGCGCGACGATGCGCCGCTTGCGCTGCGCGACGTGAACGCGTTCGCCTTCGAAGCCGACACGGCCATCGTCAGGGAGGCGCCGTGATGAACCGCACTGAAGCCTTTGTCGGGAGTGCCGGCGCCCACCCCGGCCTGCATGCGGCGGCGCTCGACGACGCGTCGATCGGCGTGCCGCTGCCGCACGAATCGGCCGCGCTGCACGTCAGCGGCGAAGCGACCTATACCGACGACATCGCCGAACTGCACGGCACGCTGCACGCGGCGCTCGGTCTGTCGCGGCACGCGCATGCACGGATCGTATCGATGGATCTCGACGCGGTGCGCAACGCACCGGGCGTGATCGCGGTACTGACCGCCGACGATATCCCCGGCGAAAACAATTGCGGCCCGGTGTTGCACGACGACCCGATTCTCGCCGCGAGCGAAGTGCTGTATCTGGGCCAGCCGGTGTTCGCGGTGATCGCCGAAACGCACGAACTGGCGCGCCGCGCCGCCGCGCTCGCGAAAAGCGACAACGTGATCCGCTACGAGCCGCTCGACGCGATCCTCACCGCCGCCGAAGCGAAAGCCGCGAAGCAGTTCGTGCTGCCGCCGCTGCATCTGCGGCGCGGCGACCCGGACGCGAAGATCGCAGCCGCGCCGCATCGGATCAAAGGCACGTTCGAAGTGGGCGGCCAGGAACAGTTCTATCTCGAAGGCCAGGTCGCGTACGCGCTGCCCAAGGAAATGGACGGCATGCTTGTCTATAGCTCGACGCAGCATCCGAGCGAAATGCAGCAGGTCGTCGCGCATATGCTCGGCTGGCCGGCGCACAACGTCGTGTGCGAATGCCGGCGCATGGGCGGCGGCTTCGGCGGCAAGGAATCGCAGTCGGCGCTGTTCGCGTGCGTGGCCGCGCTCGCCGCGCAGCGGCTGCGCCGGCCGGTCAAGCTGCGCGCCGATCGCGACGACGATTTCATGATCACCGGCAAGCGCCACGACGCCGTCTACGAATACGAGGCCGGTTTCGACGCGCGCGGACGCCTTGCCGGCGTGCGTGTCGAAATCGCGTTGCGGGCCGGCTATTCGGCGGATCTCTCGGGCGCGGTCGCAACCCGCGCGGTGTGCCACTTCGACAATGCGTACTACCTCGCCGATGTCGATATCGTCGCGCTGTGCTGCAAGACCAACACGCAGTCGAACACTGCGTTTCGCGGCTTCGGCGGCCCGCAGGGCGCGCTCGTGATGGAGGTGCTGCTCGACAGCATCGCGCGCGAGCTGCGGCTCGATCCGCTCGATGTGCGGCTCGCCAACTACTACGGCGTCGGCGAGCGCGATACGACGCCGTATGGGCAGCGCGTCGAAGACAATGTAATCGCGCCGCTGACCGACGCGCTGCTCGAGTCGAGCGGCTATCGCGCACGCCGCACGGCGCTTGCCGAATTCAACGCGCGCAGTCCGGTGCTCAAACGCGGCATTGCATTCTCGCCGGTCAAGTTCGGCATCTCGTTCAACGTGCCGTTCCTGAATCAGGCCGGCGCGCTCGTGCACGTGTACAAGGACGGCTCGGTGCTCGTCAATCATGGCGGCACCGAGATGGGCCAGGGGCTCAACACGAAGGTCGCGCAGGTGGTCGCGAACCAGTTCGGCCTGCCGCTCGCGCGCGTGCGCGTGACGGCCGCCGATACGTCGAAGGTCGCCAACACATCGGCGACCGCGGCGTCGACCGGCAGCGATCTGAACGGTATGGCCGCCGAAGATGCCGCGCGGAAGATCCGCGCGCGGCTCGCCGAACTCGCGGCCCGGCTGCTTGGCGGCGAGGCGGCGGAGGTGCAATTCGCGCACGGCGCCGTGGCGTCGAACGGTGGCGCGATGCCGTTCGAGCAACTGGTCAACGCCGCGTATCTCGCGCGCGTGCAGTTGTGGTCGGACGGCTTCTATGCGACGCCGAAAGTGCATTGGGATGCGCAAACGCTGACCGGTCATCCGTTCTATTACTTCGCGTATGGCGCGGCGGTGTCGGAAGTCGTCGTCGATACGCTGACCGGCGAATGGAAATTGGTGCGCGTCGACGCGCTGCACGATGCCGGTCAGTCGATCAATCCGGCGATCGATCTGGGCCAGGTGGAAGGCGGCTTTATCCAGGGGATGGGCTGGCTGACCAGCGAAGAACTCTGGTGGAACCGCGAAGGCCGTCTGATGACGCACGCACCGTCGACGTACAAAATTCCGGCGGTCAGCGATACGCCCGCCGCGTTTCATGTGCGGCTGTATGAAAACAGCAACGCGGAGCCGACCGTGTTCCGCTCGAAAGCGGTGGGCGAGCCGCCGTTACTGCTACCGTTCTCGGTGTTTCTTGCGATTCGCGACGCGATCGCCGCGGCGGTGCCGGGCGCGCAACATGCTCCACCGTTGCGCGCGCCCGCCACACCCGAGGCCATCCTGGATGCGCTGGACACGTTGCAACAGGCGCTTGCGGCCGAACCGACGGCGCCGGCGGCGCCGGCAAAACCGCTGGCCGCCGAGCCGCAAGACTGACCCACCCGCCGCGCGGACACCTCGCGCGGCCCTGTACGGAGAACCGCCGGATGCAAGCCTGGCTCACTGACCTGCAACATCTGCTCGCGCATGGCGATGCCGCCGTGCTGGTGACGGTCGCGCGCGCCGAAGGCTCGGCGCCGCGCGAGGCCGGCACGAAGATGATCGTCACCCGCGAGGCGGCGAAACACACAATCGGCGGCGGCCATCTCGAATGGAAGGCGATCGAGACCGCGCGTCAGGTGCTGCGCGACGGCATGCGCGCGCCGCATATGCGGCGGCTCGAACGGTTCGCGCTGGGGCCGAGCCTCGGCCAGTGCTGCGGCGGCGCGGTGATTCTCGCGTTCGAACGGCTCGACGTCGGCGACCTCGGCTGGATCACGTCGCTCGCCAAGCGCCTTGCGGCCGGTCAGGCGACGGTGCGTAGCGTATCATTCGGCCCCTCGCCGGATGCGGTGATGCTGTCCGAGCCCGAACCCGGCGTCGATACCGGCGACTGCCTGCTGTGGGACGGCGCCGGCTTCGACGACAGCAGCGCGCTGCTGACCGAAACGATCGCGCCGGGCGAATTCCAGCTCGTGCTGTTCGGCGCCGGTCACGTCGGCGCGGCGCTCGTGCGGGTGCTCGCGACACTGCCGTGCACGGTGCGCTGGGTCGACGAACGCGACGCGCAGTTTCCGCCGCTCGATACGCTGCATGCGCCGAACGTGACGATCGATCCGAACGACGCGCCCGACGAAGCGATCGATCAGGCCGCGCCGAACACGTACTTCGTCGTGATGACGCACAACCATGCGCTCGATCTCGACCTGGCCGAGCGGATTCTGCGGCGCGGCGACTTCGCGTTCTTCGGCATGATTGGCTCGCATACCAAGCGCAAGCAGTTCGAGCACCGGCTCGCGGCGCGCGGCATCGACCCGTCGCAGATCGCGCGGATGAAGTGCCCGCTCGGCGTCGACGGCATCGTCGACAAGGCGCCCGAGGTGATTGCGATCTCGGCGGCCGCGCAGGTGCTGCAGGCCCTCGAAGCGAACGCGGGCGCGCGCCATGCGACGCAAACGGTGTGACGGCGTGTCGATGTAAAGCGCGGCGCGGCTCACGCCGGGATCTACCCCAACATACAACTCCAAACCACGATGAAAACAATCAACGCTACGCCTCTATCACTCGCCGAGCGGACCGCGCGCGCGCCGAAGGCCGAACTGCATATCCATATCGAAGGCTCGCTGGAGCCCGAACTGATTTTCGCGCTCGCGCAGCGCAACGGCGTGAAGCTCGCCTACGAGTCGGTCGACGCGCTGCGTACCGCGTATGCATTCACCGACCTGCAATCGTTCCTCGACATCTACTACGCGGGCGCGAGCGTGCTGCTGCACGAGCAGGATTTCTACGACATGACGATGGCGTATGTCGAACGGTGTCTCGCCGATAACGTGATTCATAGCGAAATCTTCTTCGACCCGCAGACGCACACCGAACGCGGCGTGCGTATCGCGACGGTGGTGGCCGGCATCGAACGCGCGCTCGCGGACGCGGAAAAACGCGGCATGTCGAGCAAGCTGATCCTGTGCTTTCTGCGCCACCTGTCCGAAGAAGATGCGCTCGCCACCTTCGACGAAGCGTTGCCGCTTTTCGAGCAGTACCGGCATCGGCTGATCGGCGTCGGCCTCGATTCGTCGGAGCGCGGGCATCCGCCGGCGAAGTTCGAGCGCGTGTTCGCGAAGGCGCGCGCGCTCGGCCTGAAGCTGGTCGCGCATGCGGGCGAGGAAGGGCCGCCCTCGTATATCTACGAAGCGCTCGACGTGCTGAAGGTGGACCGCGTCGATCACGGCGTGCGCAGCATCGAAGACCCGGCGCTCGTCACGCGGCTCGCGGATACGCGCGTCGCGCTGACCGTATGCCCGCTGTCGAACCTGAAGCTGTGCGTGTTCGACGATATGACCAAGCACACACTGAAGGACCTGCTCGATCGCGGCGTTGCCGTCACGGTGAATTCCGACGATCCGGCTTACTTCGGCGGCTACGTGAACGCGAACTATCTGGCCACGATCGATGCGCTGAAGCTCAACGATGCCGAGGTCTACACGATCATTCGCAACGGCTTCGAAGCGTCGTTCGTGACGCCCGACGAACGCCGGCTGCTGATCGAACAGCTCGACGCGCACTGGCGGCAGGACGGCCCGCACTGACGGGCTTCAACAGACGGCGGCGGAGGGCTTCGCTTCGCGCGGGCATCTCGCGAGGCCTTTCGTCGGGATTTCGTTCGATTCTGGACGTGACCTAGATCGGCAAGCCACCGCCGACCCGCTTTTAAACATTCGGAGACAGTTTTTCCATGACTGACAAGGCTCACACCGCGCCGGCAGCGCAAGCGGCCCGCGAAGCTCAATCCGCCTTCCGCGCGCAACTGCTGATCTTCAACGGCGATCCCGCGCACGCGCCCAATGCGGCCGTGTTCCACGAGGACGGCCTGCTGATCGTCGAGGACGGCCGCGTGGTCGCGGCGGATGCGTATGCGACGCTCGCGCCGCGGCTCGCATCCGGCACGCGCGTCGAGGACCGCCGCGACAAGCTGATCGTGCCCGGCTTCATCGATACGCACATCCACTATCCGCAGACCGACATGATCGCGTCGCCGGCGCCGGGTCTGTTGCCGTGGCTCGACACCTACACGTTCCCGACCGAGCGCCGCTTCGCCGAAGCGGATCATGCGCGCGACACCGCGAGCTTTTTCGTCGACGAACTGCTTGCCTGCGGCACGACGACCGCGCTGGTCTACTGCACGGTCCACAAGGAATCCGCCGACGCGCTGTTTGCCGAGAGCGCAGCGCGCAATCTGCGCATGGTCGCGGGCAAGGTGCTGATGGATCGCCACTGCCCGGAGTTTCTGCGCGATACCGCGCAATCGGGCTACGACGACAGCGCCGAGCTGATCGGCCGCTGGCATAACCGCGGCCGGCAGATGTACGCGCTGACGCCGCGTTTCGCGCCGACCTCGACCGAAGCGCAGCTCGAAGCGTGCGGCGTGCTCGCGCGCGAGCATCCGGACCTGTTCATCCAGAGCCACGTCGCGGAAAACACCGACGAAGTGAAGTGGGTCGCCGATCTGTTCCCCGGCCATCGCAGCTATCTCGACATCTACGATCATTACGGGCTGCTGCGCCGCCGCGCGGTGTACGGCCATTGCATCTATCTCGACGACGAAGACCGCAAACGCATGGCGCAAACCGGCGCGCTCGCGTCGCACTGCCCGACTTCGAACCTGTTCCTCGGCAGCGGCCTGTTCGACTTCGACAAGGCCGACGCGGCCGGCATACCGATCGCGCTGGCGACCGACGTCGGCGGCGGCACGTCGTTCTCGATGCTGCAGACGATGAACGAAGCGCACAAGGTCGCGCGTCTCGGCGGCCATCATCTGACCGCGACGCGGATGTTCTGGCTGGCCACTGCGGGCGCGGCCGAGGCGCTCGACCTCGCCGACCAGGTCGGCACGCTGAAGGCCGGCTCGGAAGCGGACTTCGTCGTGCTCGATCCGCGGGCGACGCCGCTGCTCGCGCGCCGTACCGCGCGATGCGAATCGCTGGAGGAACTGCTGTTTGCGTTCGCGCTGCTCGGCGATGATCGCGCGGTGTATGAGACGTATGCGGCGGGCAAGCGCGTGCATCGGCGCGATGATGTGCGCGGGCAGGTGCCGGGGCGGGCGAAGGTCGCGGCTTGAAGGCGAGCGGGTGGCGTGGATACAGACCCGGATGCTGGCTTCGATGTGGCCCCGAGTCCAGCCTGAATGCGGCGCATCCCGCGTGCACACCGAACGGCAGAACGACGCTTCGATCGTGAAGCGCCGTTTTTTCTCGCTATGCCGCGCGACGCCTCAGCGCTGCTTGCACACCTCATGCAGCGTATCGAGCCGCCGGGCTGCATCGGCGACATACGGATTCGACTCGTCCCACGCATAGCCCGCGAGCACCGCGCAGATCATGCGCCGAATCGACGGCACCTGGTCCGGGTAGTAGATGATGTCCTGGAACTCGCCCGTGTACCAGCGCTCGACGAATGCGCGGAACGTATCGATGCCCTTGCGCAGCGGCACGTCATAGTCAGCGGACCAGTCGACGCTCGCGCCGTCCAGTTGCCGGTTCAGCGTGCGCGCGGCGAGATGCGCCGAGCGTAGCGCGATCGTCACGCCCGACGAAAACACCGGATCGAGGAACTCACCGGCATTGCCGAGCAGCGCGTAGCCCGGTCCATGCAAACGCTCGACGTTGGCCGCGTAGCCGCCGATCTGCCGCACCGGCATCAGGAACGGCGCGTCACCGATCAACCTCCGAAGCGTCGGTTCCTGCCGGATCAGCGCGCGCAGCGTCGCTTCGCGCTGCGGCTCCGACACGTCGAGAAAGCTCGCCTCGGCCACGCAGCCGACCGACGAACGGCCGCCCGCGAGCGGAATCATCCAGAACCACACATCGCGGCGCTCCGGATGCGTGGCGATGCAAATCTTGTTGCGATCGACGGCATCGAGCGTCAGACCATCGCGTACATGCGTGAAGATCGCGGCGCGCGTCGGCATGCCCGTCGGCGTCTCCAGATTCAGCAGGCGCGGCAGCACGCGGCCGAAACCGCTCGCGTCGAGAACGAAACGCGCATCGACCCGATACGCGTGGCCGACCTCGTCGACCACGTCGAGCGACGGCGTATCGCCGGTCTGCACCGCGCGCACCGTGTGACCGAAACGCACGTCAGCCCCCTGTTCCGCCGCGCAGCGAATCAGCAGGTCATCGAACAGCGCGCGCTCGACCTGATACGTGGTACCCCAACCGGACGAATGTTTGTCGCGGAAATCGAACGACGAGCTTTGATCGCGATACACGAAATACGCGCCGTTCTTGTGCTGGAAGCCGGCTTCGACAACGGCCCGCAACATGCCGGCCTCTTCGAGATACGCCATGCTTTGCGGCAGCAGGCTCTCGCCGATCGAGAAACGCGGAAAATGCTGGCGCTCGAGCACGAGCACGGAACGGCCCACGCGGCGCAGCAGCGCGGCGGCGACCGCGCCGGCCGGCCCCGCGCCGATGATCGCGACATCGACCACGGTCTGGCTTGAAGAATCGCTATTCAATCTTTGCTCCAACGGTTTGCATGCGTGCTGGGACGCATGCGGGGTTTCATGCATCGCGGCATCGCGCAATACACGGACTTCTCGCTACAATCTGGCCTCCGCCAGCTAGAACAATGTTTCATCGGGGAGTGCATCGTGTCGTCATCCCAAGTGCCCTATGTGCCGGAGACAGCCTTCGGAATCTGGTTCCTACGCACCCACACATGGGAGCATCACGTACTGCGGGTAGCGATCGACGACTTGCGGCGCCTGATCGATACCCCGTTGCCCGATGCGCCAGTCATTGTCGACGCTGGCTGCGGGCAAGGCATTTCGTTTCGCCTGCTTGCCGCCGCGTTCAAACCGCGCCGCATCGTCGGTGTCGATTACCACGCGCCGTCGCTCACGCTCGCCGCGCAGGCGGCCAATGCCTGCCGCAACTCGGTCGCGGACATCGAACTTCTGCATGGTGACTGCGCGCGGTTGCCGTTGCCCGATGCGAGCGCCGACATCGTGTTCTGTCATCAAACCTTCCATCACCTCGTCGAACAGGAACGCGCCATCGCAGAGTTCCACCGCGTGCTGAAACCGGGCGGCCTGTTGCTGTTCGCCGAATCGACCGACGCGTACATCAAATCGTGGGTCATCCGGCTGCTGTTCCGCCATCCGATGCATGTGCAAAAGAGCGCCGACGGCTACCTCGACATGATTCGATGCGGCGGCTTCCGATTCGGTCCCGGCAACGTTTCACTGCCCTATCTGTGGTGGAGCCGCGCGAAAGACTTCGGTCTGCTCGAACGGCTCGGCCTGCATCGGCCGCAGCCTGGCAAGCGTCGCGAAACACTCGTGAATGTTGCCGCAGTCAAGGCCGCGGTGGATGCCGAATGACACTGTTTGACAAGGCGTCGCGCGACGCCTTGTCTGATTCGCCGATAGGGGCGTGCGGCGTCCGCTCCGCGGGTCCGCCAATGCTCGCGGCACTTTTCGCACCGCTTCAAGCGTCTGCCTTGCGTTTAACCCGCGTCCAGCACGACCAGTTGACCGCGCACGGAGATCGCGGCGGCGCTCGGACTGATGCCGCACGTGAAGTCGTTCGACGAATCCGATTCGGTGCTATGAAAACGCGTGGACACTTCGATCACCGCGTTCGCATGACGCTCGCGTGCCGCCGCGCGCAGCTTCGCCACCGCTTCGGCGAGCGCGAGGTGGCACGCTTCGGTTGGGTCCGAGGTCTTGCGCGCGATCCGCACCGAATACGCCGCGTCGCCCAGGTGGGACTTCACAGGCCGATGTTCCTGTTTGCCGAAATACACCGGCACCTCACCCCGCGCCGCGTCGCCCAGGCCGGCCTTCACCGGCGGATGTTCCTGCTTGCCGAAATACACCGGCGCCTCGCCGCCGGACGCCGCGAACGGCACCGATTTCACTTCCGTGCCGCAGCCGGCCTGCGTCAATGCGACCACCAGCATCGTCCCCAGCAAAGAAAACTTTTTCATTCTTATGCCCTTCTTTGTTTTTCAAATTAGCGGCCGCTGTTGAATGTCGCGGCCAGTGATTGCGGCGAGTTCGCGCATCCGCATCCGCATCCGCTCAGACGCCCCGCCACGCTTCGAACATCAGGCTCGCGCAGCTGCCGCCGAACCCGAATGAAACCGACATTGCTGTATCGATGCGCGCGGCGCGCACGCCGCGCACCAGCGGCATGTCCGCCACTTCCGGCTCGGGCGCATCGACGTGCGCCGTCCCCGCGATGAAACCATCGCGCATCATCAGCAGTGTGTAGATCGCTTCATGCGCGCCACATGCGCCGAGCGGATGCCCGGTCATGCCCTTGGTCGACGAAAACGCGGGCACGCCATGCTCCGACGCGCCGAACACGTCGCGCAACGCATGCAGTTCCTCGAGGTCGCCGAGCGGCGTCGACGGCGCGTGCGTATTCACGTAATCGGGGCGGCGGCCCGCTTCGGTCAGCGCGCCACGCATCGCCCGCGCGATGCCTGCCGCACGCGGCGCGACCATGCCACCGCGATCCGTGCACGCGCTGAATCCGCTCAGCTCCGCATGGATACGTGCGCCGCGTGCCACCGCGTGATCGAGCGCTTCGAGCACCAGCACGCCGCCGCCTGACGCGATCACGAAACCGTCGCGCCGCGTGTCGTAGGGACGGGAAGCACGCTGCGGCGTGCCGTTGAAACCGCGTGACAGCGCGCCCATCGCGTCGAACATCAGCGTCATGTTGTCGTGCAGCGCTTCGCTGCCGCCCGCGAGCACGATCTGCTGCCGGCCGGTCTGGATCAGTTGCATCGCCTGGCCGATCGCGAGCGCGGACGTGGTGCAGGCCGACGACGGCGAATAGCTGACACCTTCGAGGCCGAACACCTGTGCGACGTTGGCCGACGCGGTGCTGCTCATCGCGTGCGGCACCGTGTAGGGCGGCACCTTGTCGACGCCGCGCGCGTGAGCAATGCCCATCGCCATGTCGTAGCTCGACATCGTGCCGACGCCCGAGCCGATCACCGCACCGGCTTGCGGCGAGTGCAGCGCATCGGGCCCGAGCCCGGCATCGTCGATCGCGCTGCGCGCCGCGTGGCACGCAAAGCGCGCGGTGTCGCCCATGAAGCGTTCGAGCTTGCGCTCGAACGGCACGTCGCATGCAACCGACGCGACGCCCGCGACCTGCGAGCCGAAGCCGCGCTCACGCCACGCATCGATCCGCTCGATGCGCGAGCGGCCTGCGCGCAGCGCGGCCGACACTTCGTCGAGCGTATTGCCGAGGCAGGACACGATGCCCATGCCGGTCACGACCACGCGCTGCAGCGCGACGCTCATCGAAGCCGCCTGAAAATCAGCGACGTGTTGATGCCGCCGAACGCGAAGTTGTTGCTCATCACGTATTCCGCGTCGATCTCGCGCGGCTGGCCGACGATGTAATCGAGCGGCGCGCAGGCAGGATCGATGTTGTCGAGATTCAGCGTCGGTACGTACCAGTTGCGCTTCATCATCTCGATCGTCCACCACGCCTCGATCGCGCCGCACGCGCCGAGCGTGTGGCCGACGTAGCTTTTCAGCGAGCTGATCGGCATGCGCGCGCCGAAGGTCTGCGCGGTCGCATGGCTTTCGGCGATGTCGCCGCGCTCGGTCGAGGTGCCGTGCGCGTTCACGTACGCGATCGCTTCGGGCGGTAGTTGCGCATCGCGCAGCGCGAGCTGCATCGCGAGCGCCATCGTGCCGGCCGTCGGCTGCGTCATGTGCGCGCCGTCGGAATTGCAGCCGAAGCCGGCTACCTCCGCATGAATCCGCGCGCCGCGCGCGAGCGCGTGTTCGTACTCTTCGAGCACGAGCGTCGCCGCGCCCTCGCCGACCACCAGGCCGTCGCGCGCGGCATCGAACGGACGTGGCGTCAGATGCGCTTCGTCATTGCGGGTACTGGTCGCATAGAGCGCGTCGAATACCGCGACCGCCGGTCCCGACAATTCCTCCGCGCCGCCCGCGAGCATCAGCGTCTGCCTGCCGGACTGGATCGCCTCGTACGCATAGCCGATCGCCTGACTGCCCGATGCGCACGCGCACGAGGTCGGAATGATGCGGCCTTTCAGATCCCAGAACAGGCTCACGTTGACCGCCGTGGTGTGCGGCATCATCTGCACGTAGCTGTTCGACGTCACACCGGCCATCGAGCCGGTGTCGAGCATCGTGCCGAACGCGCGGATCGGTTGCACCGAACCCGACGATGAACCATACGCGACCCCCATGCGGCCATCGGCAATGCTCGCGTCATCTGCGAGGCCCGCATCGGCGAGCGCGAGTTCGCTCGCACGCACCGAATACAGCGATACCGGCCCCATCGAGCGCGTCTTCTTGCGCGGATAGTGCGTGGGCGTCGTAAACTCGGGCATCGGGCATGCGAGCCGCGTATGCAGCGCTTCGAAGTAATCCCACTCGGCGATCCGCCGCACCGCGTTGGTACCGCTGGCGAGACGCTCGGCGACGGCCTGCCAGCTATCGCCGAAGGCACTCACGCCGCCCATACCGGTAATCACGACGCGCTTCATCAGATCATCCCACCGTTCACGCCGATCACCTGGCGCGTCACATAGGACGCGCTATCGGACATCAGAAAGCTCACCACCGACGCCACCTCGGCCGGCTGGCCGACGCGGTTCATCGGCACGGTCTTCAGCGCATGCTCGAGCGTCATCTGTTCGAGCATGCCGGTTTCGACGAGCCCTGGCGCGACGCAATTGACCGTAATGTTGCGCGACGCGAGCTCGACCGCGAGCGCCTTGGTCGCGCCGATCAGCCCGGCCTTCGCTGCGCTGTAGTTGACCTGGCCACGGTTGCCGGTCACGCCGGACACTGAGGCGATCGTGACGATGCGCCCGCCGTTGCGCGCGCGCACCATCGGCATCGTCAACGGATGCACGACGTTGTAGAACGCATCGAGCCCGGTTTCGATCACGACGTCCCAGTCCTCGTCGGTCAGCGCGGGAAACGCGGCGTCGCGCGTCACGCCGGCGCTGCACACGATGCCGTAATACGGACCGTGCGCGGCGACATCCGCTTCGAGCACCTCGCGGCACACCGCGCGTTCGCGCACGTCGAATTGCAGCACGCGCGCCGTGCCGCCCTGCGCGGCGATACCCGTGGCGACCGCATCGGCCTCGCTACGCCCCGTGCGGCAATGCACGGACACCGCGAAGCCGTCGGCGGCCAACTGATACGCAATCGCCCGGCCAATGCCGCGGCTTGCACCGGTAACGAGAACACGCCGGCTCATGATGTGACACTCCCTGCGATGAATGACCGAAAATCGGCCGGCTGGAAAACCTTGATGACGGCCTCGGCGCAGCGCACCTCACCGTCGTCGATCGTGCATTCGTACGCACCGTGGCCTGCGTCGCTGCGCAGCACTTCGCTGACGTAAATCTGCAAACGCGCACCGCGTCTGAAAGCCGGCCGCAGCGCCTGATAGCTGCGCGAGCCGAGCAGCACGCCGGGGCGCGCGGTGCCGCCGCCGCGCATCGCGAGCAGCGCAACGTGCGCGGCGATCGCCTGCGCCATCAGCTCGATGCCGATCCATGCGGGCATCGCGCCATCGGCATCGGCATACCACGCGTGCGGGTCGACGCGCGCGTATGCGCTCAGCGTGGTGTCGGCGAAACGATCGACGCCGTCGATCAGCCGCATGCTGCCGCGATGCGGGATGATCGCGTCGATCGGCTGTCGCACGAGTTGCTCGTCGCTGAGCAGCTCGATGCCGGCTTGTCCGGCAACGGGTTGCGAAGTCGTCATAGGCGTCATCGGGCGAGAATCAGGCTGACATTGCTGCCGCCGAACGCAAACGAATTGCTCATCGCGTACTGCGTGCCGGCGCCGCGCGGCAGATAACGCGCGTGCTGCACGAGGTCGAGCGCGGGCAGCCCGGGATCGGCTTCGCCGTCCCACAGATGCGGCGGCAAGCTCACGTCGTCGCGCGCCAGTGTCAGCCACGCGAAGCCGAGTTCGGTCGCGCCGGCGGCGCCGAGCTGATGGCCGGTCAGCGGCTTGGTCCCGCTCGCGGCTACGCCTTCGGGAAACACGCGTGCCATCAGGTTCGCCTCCATCTCGTCGTTCTTCTGCGTGGCCGTCGCATGCAGGTTCACATAGCCAAGCGCCGACGCCGCGATGCCGGCATCCGCCAGCGCCCCGGTCAGGGCAAGCTCGCCGCCGACGCCCCGCGGATCCGGTGCCGAAATATGATGCGCATCGCTCGATTCGCCGAGGCCCGCGAGCCGCACCGGCGCTTCGTCGCGGCTCATCAGGAACACCGCCGCGCCCTCGCCGACGTTGATGCCGCAACGATTGCGGCTCATCGGATTGGTGCGCACGCTGCTGGTCGATTCAAGCGACGCGAAACCCTGCACTGTCAATTCGCATAGTGAATCGACACCACCCACGACGATCGCGTCGGCGAGTTGCAATTGCAGGAGCCGGCGCGCCGACGCGAATGCCTTCGCACTCGACGTGCACGCGGTCGAGATCGTGAACGCCGGTCCTTGCACACCGAGCGCGGCAGCCGCGAACGGCGCGGCGGTCCCGATTTCCATTTGCCGGTAGTTGAAGTTGTCCGGCAGCTCGCCCGCCTGCGCGTAATAGACGAACGCGGTCTCGGCCGCCTCGATGCCCGACGTGCTGGTGCCGAGCACCACGCCGATGCGCGCTGAACCGTAGCGCTCGCGCGCGGCCTCGATCGCCGGCGCGATCTGCGCGAGTGCCGCGAGCAGCAGACGGTTGTTGCGGCAGTCATAGCGCGCGAGGTCCGCGCGCGGCGCAAGATCGAGCGGCGCCAGCACGCTGCCGACGAACGCCTCGCCGATACCGGTCGGCACGCTGCCCATGCCGGGAGCGCGCGCGGCCGCAAGCGCCGGCACGATCTCGTCGAGATGGCCGCCGAGCGCGTTGATCATGCCGAGCGCGTGCAAATAAACTGATGGCGCTTTCATCCCGCCCTCCGTGATTCCGACGACGCTTGTTGCGACCTGCGCGCCGTTGACTTCTTTTCCGCCGGCTTGCCCACGGCCGGCATGCCGATCGGTGCGAGCAGCACCGCGACCGCGATGCCGAGTGCGAGCGTCGTGCCGAAGCTGCGCAGCGCGGGCATCCCGCTCATACCGAGCATGCCGAACGACAATAACGTAGTGGCCGCGGACAGCAGCACGCCCGTCCACACCGCGCCGATATCCGCCTCCGCGCGCAGACAGCCTTCGCGCAGAAACACCGCATAATTCGCGCCGACGCCGAGCACCAGCATCAGCGCAAGCCAGTTGAACAGATTGAGCGGCACGCCCGCGTAACCGAACACCGCAAGGGCGACGCCGGCCGCAAGCAGCACGGGCAGCGTGGTCGCGATGCCGCCGGCCAGCCGATAGCGCAACGTCAGCAGCGCGAATACCAACACGAGCGCCGCTCCCAACCACCAGCCGCTATCGACGCGATACGCGCCGAATAGCCTGGACACGCTCGCGGCCTTATCGACGAACACGATGCCGGGCTTGCCGTGCGCGAGCGCGATCAGCGCTGGCTCGTTGCGCGGCGTCACCCCTTGCGGAATCACGATGGCGGCGTAACGCCGCTCATGTAACTCGCCCGCTCCGTCCCGTTCATTCGACTCCACCGCGCCGAGCCATAAATGCCGGTACGGCTGCGACCACGGCGCCGAGAGCCAGCGCTCGACAGTCAACGGCGCTTGCGATTGCGCATAGGCGGCAAGCCACGCATCGGCGACTTCGTCCTTGAAGCCCGTTTTCAGCAATGTCGCTCGCAATGCGGTGGGATCATTGAACACGTGCCGCGCGAGCAGCGCGTGGTCGTCGCTTTGGCGCTGCGCGGACGGCACGAACTGCGCGACCGACTGATAGCCGGCGAGACGATTCGCGCCGCCGTTCAACGCATCGAGTTGCGCGCCGAGCGCTTCCGCGCGTTGCAGCACCGCCTCCGGCGTCGCGCCGCGCACGACGAAAAACTGCGCGCTGTTGTCGACGCCGACCGCCGCGCGCACCTGATCTTCCTGCGTGACCAGCGACGCATCGCGCTGGATCAGCAGATGGATGTCGTCGTCGCTGGTCAGGCGCAGCCAGCCCGGCGCCGACGCGATCAGCAACACTGCCGCGATCGGCCACGCGCGCTTGCCGCCGATCGCGCGCTGCCAGTGAGCGAGCAGGCGCGCCGCGCCCGCGAACACGCGCCACGGACTGCGCTTCGGCGCGCACGTGAGCAATGCCGGCAGCAGCCAAAGCACCGACGCGAACGCGGTCGTGATGCCGACCATCGCGAAACACGCAATCTGCCTGAGCGCCGGAAACGGCACCCACATCAGGATCGCGTAGCCGAGCAGGCTTGTCGTCAACGCCACAGTCAGCGCAGGACGCACCATGCGCGCGCCGCGCCGGGCGTTCCAGCCGCGCCCCGCGCCGAGATAGACGACGAAGTACTGAATCGAGTAATCGACGGCCTCGCCGATCAGACTCGCGCCGAACACGAGTGTCAGCAGATGCAGCTTGCCGAAAATCAGCATCGTGGCCGCGAGCGCACAGACGATACCGAGCGCGGTCGACACGAAACCGAGCAGCAACAGACGCGGCGAGCGGAACACCCACAACATCAGCAACGCGATGCCGGCAAGCGACGCGACGCCGATCAGATGCACATCGCGCTCGGACGCGCTACGCGCCGCTTGCGCGTAGAACACCGCGCCGGTGCGCGCCACCGACACGTCCGGGAAGGTCCGGTGCAACGCGCGTTCGGCGTCGGCGAGCGCCACCGTCACCGCGCGCTGCGTCTTCGTTTCATACGCGGAGCCCGGCAGCGTCGCGACGATCAGCACGCTGGTCGTATCGCCATGCGCGTCGCCGCGATGCGAGACCAGCAGGTTGTCCTCGATGTCGAGATTCGACGTCGCGAGCGGTAGGCCGGCGAGCCAGCGTTCGAGCCAGCCGAATGGATCGTCGGCAAGCGGTGTGCTCAGACCGCCTTGCAGCAGACTGTACAGACGCTGAGTCAGCAGGTCGTGCAACGTCGTTGCGCCGGCATGGGCGAGCATCGCGCGATCGGCCGGCGCGAGCAGGCCGAAGCGATACGGCATGTACAAGGCAGCGATCCGCGATAGATCGAACGGCGGCAACTCGGCCGTCACCGAACCGAATGCGCCGCTCCGTTGCAACGCCGTGCCCAACTGCTTCGCCGCCGCCTTCGCATGCGCATCGTCACGGCTCGTGACCAGCAACACCGCGCGGTCGCCGAGCGCGCTGGCGAGTCTGCCGATCGCCTTTTCAGCAACCGGATCGGCCTCGGTCGCGGGCAGCAGCGCGAGCAAATTGGTTTCGAGCGGTGAGCCTTCTGCGAAGCGCCAACCGCAATACAGCGCCGCCAGCAGCGCGAGCACGAGCCATGCGGCGCGCACGCCCCAAGCCTGTTTCGCGGACCGCTGTTGCAGCACCTCCATTACAGCGCTCCGAACAGGTTGCGCTCGGCGGCGGTCAACTCGGCGACGGCCGTGCTGTTCGCGAACTCGAGCTTCATCACATCGCCGTTCGCGAGCGTGATGAGCAGGGTTTGCAGATAGTCGCCGCCTCGCATCTCGATGCCCTTGATGGATTGCGCGAGTTGCGGCTGATTCGGCGTGAGGCGCATGCGCCATTGCGCGGGGCCGCCCTCGGCGCTGACGTCGAACTGCGAATACAGCGCGGACAGATCGCCGCCGAGCATCGCGCGCATCATCTTCGAGACCTGCGCGACGCCGCGCGGGCTCGGCGTGCCGTGCGTCACTCGCTGGCCGGCGGCGTCGATCTGCGCGACGCCGGCATCGGTGATCACGTAGGTGGCCTTGTAGGGGCTGTCGATTTGCCAGATCACGCCGCGCTCGCGGAAGAACAGCAACGTGCCGTCGCTGACGAGCGGCTGCTTCATCGCGGCAAGTGTCTGGGTCTGCGTGAATTGCGCGCGCACGCCTTTGGCCTGCGCGAGATGCGCGGCGATCCGCGACACCAGTGCCGGGTTTTCGGTGCCGATGGCCGCCGCCGTGGACGCCGCGCCGGCCGCCTTACTGGAAGCAGCGTGGACCGCTGCCGCTGGCCACGCTAGCGCGGCGCACGCACTGCCGATCACAGCGATAACGGTGATGGCACGGATACCACTGATGGCACGCGTCATGACACCGCGCGCGCACGCCGCCTGCAACGCGACCGCCTTCGCCGCCGGTCGATTCATCGCCCCCATACGCGTTCCAGCTTGTCGAATACGATCGGCGGCGATACGAACTGCAATTCCTCGGTCGCGGCGTCGACAGCGACCTGAATCGTATAGCCCTTCGTTAGCCGAGTGCCCGACTCGCAGTCGACGATTTCGTAGCCTATTTTCAGGCGGTTTTCGTATTCGAGCAGTTGCGCGCGCACCTCGATTATCTGTCCGTACACAGCCGGCCGCACATATTTCAGATGCGCCTCGACGATCGGCCACAGATAACCCGACGCCTGCATCTCGCGATAGTCGTAGTCGAACACGCGCAACAGCGCCGCGCGGCCCATCTCGAAGTACTTCAGATAGTTGCCGTGCCAGCACACGTTCATCGCGTCGACGTCGTGAAACGGCACTTCGACCGTGGCGCTCGCGCTGAGCACGCGCGGCACGGTCGGCACGTCAGCGACTTTCGTAGCCTCGTTCATGCGCCGGCTCCTTTGCGATCGTTGTCCCACAGTTCGCACGCCGCAATTCGCGCAGTCAACGCGCGCAACTCACCCTCGAGCGCCCGGTCTTCGTCGACGAACGGCGAGTACGCACCAATGTCGTCGATAAAGTCGCACAGCGGCGCCGGTACCGGCGTCGCGCCGTCGATGCGGATGCGCAGACGCACGGCCTGCACCGTCGCGAGCGTATGCGCAGCGGCGACCTGCTCGGTCAACGCCAGCACGCGCAGACAGTCGCGCGCGGCGATCGTGCCCATGCTGACCTTGTCCTGGTTGTGTGCTTCGGTCGAACGCGAGAACACGCTGGCGGGCAGCGTGTTCTTGAGTGCCTCGGCGGTCCACGCGGACGACGAAATCTGCACGGCCTTGAAGCCGTGATTGATAGCGGCGCGCGCGCTCGCCGCACCCGACAGATTGCGCGGCAAACCGTTGTTGAAATTGACGTCGACGAGCAGCGCGAGTTGCCGGTCCATCAGATCGGCGAGATTGGCAACCGCGACTTTCAGCGCGTCCATCGCGAACGCGATATGACCGCCGTAGAAGTTGCCGCCGTGCAGAATGCGCTCGTTGTCGGGATCGATCAATGGATTGTCGTTCGCGCTGTTCAGCTCGTTTTCGACGTCACGGCGTACCCAGCTCAGCGCGTCTCGCGCGACGCCGATCACATGCGGCGCACAGCGAATCGAATAGCGGTCCTGCAAGCGATGCCCCGGCGTGTCGGGGCGGCCGTTCAGATCGTCGCGGATCCATGCGGCCGCTTCGGACTGGCCGGCATGCGGCTTCACGTCGAACAGTGTCGCGTCGAAATGCGCGGCGCGGCCGTCGAGCGCGATCGTCGACAGCGCGGTCAGGCGCGCGGTCAGCCGGCTCAGATGATCGGCGCGCGTAAACGCGAGACAGGCCAGGCCGGTCATCACCGCGGTACCGTTCATCAGCGCGAGGCCCTCTTTGGGCGCGAGCACGAGCGGCGCGAGCCCGAGTTCGGCCCACACGTCGTGCGCGGCGCGCAAACGGCCGGCGTGCAGCACGTCGCGCTCGCCCGCGAGCGCGGCCGCCACATACGACAGCGGCGTCAGATCGCCACTGGCGCCGACCGAACCTTCGGACGGAATGCGCGGCAGCACCCGATGATTGATCAGCGCCGCGAGACGTGCGAGCAGCACCGGACGCACGCCCGAGAAACCATACGCGAGCGAATTGAGACGTGCGGCGATCACAGCGAGCGTTTGTGCGTCGTCGAGATATTCGCCCATGCCGCAGCCGTGATAACGCGTCAGTTGCAGCGGCAACGCTTCGACTAATTCCATCGGCACGTCGACCACACAGGCGTCCCCGTAACCGGTGTTAACGCCGTACACGGTTGCGCCCGCGGCGAGCTGGCGCCGCAGGAAATCCGCGCCTCGTTCGATGCGCGCGCACCATGCCGGATCGTCGTTCAACGCCACTGGCGCGCGCCGCCGGGCAATCGCGACGACCTCTTCGATCGTCAGCCGACGCCCGCCGATCACGACTGCCGCGTTGGCATTGGCATTCGTGTCGCCGTTCGCACGGGTATCCATGGACAGCACTTCCGGCGCGCCGCTCAGATCATGTTCGGCCATTCGCACCTCGCTTCGGGCCGGCCCAGAAATCGAAGAAATTGAACCATTGATAAGGGGCCTTGCGGCAGTAGTGTTCGAGACGCATCGCGTAACGCTGCGCCCATGAGGCCAGATGCTGTGCGCGTTCGCGACGCGGCAGTTCGATGCGCTCGGCGAATGGCTCGAAGTACATGCGGTAGCCGCCGCGCTCCTTCAGACAGAAGAACAGATAGACCGGACAGCCGAGCGCATGCGCGAGAACGTACGGGCCTTGCGCGAATGGCGCTCGGGCGCCGAGAAACTGCGCTTCGGTAGTGCGTCCTGCTTCGCAAGCGGGCACGCGATCGCCGACGATCACCAGCAGTTCGCCCGCGTCGATGCGTTGTTGCATCAGCACGGCAGTCTGCGGGCCGAAGTCGCCGACTTCGAGCAGATGCCGCGCGAAGTCGCGGTTGGATGACGCGAGTACGCGGTTGAAACGGCGCGCGTGCTCCGTATAGACGACCGCCGTGACCTTCGCGTGTGCACCGCGCACCGCGAGCGCGCGCGTCATCTCGAGATTGCCCAGATGTGCGCCGATCACCAGCGCGCCCCTGCCGCTCGCGATCAAGGCTTCGAATGCCGATGGATCATCGAACGTGACGTCGGTGTCGTTGACGCGGCCGGTCCACGCGGCGAGCTTATCGAAGCCCGACTGCGCGAATGCGAGCATGTGCCGATACGCGGACACCCAGCCCGGGCGCGGCGTATCGGCCTGCTGCGCGACCGAACCGAGATGCCGGAAGTAGTTATCCGACGCCTGCCGCGCGGCGCGGCCCGTCAGCAGAAAATATGCGACGACCGGATGCAGCCACAACGCGGTGAAACGGCGGCCGAATAGCTTGCAGCTCAGCGCGAGCAAGTTCATGCCGAGATGGCTACCGCGTTCGGTGATGCGCCACCAGTCTTCGGGATGGGGGGCATCGGCGGGCTCGCCTTCTGCCGTGCTCTCAGTCACCACGCCACGACGCGGCATCAGCTTATGCGCGAGCAGCACCGGCAGACGCCACAGCATGCCGAACACGAGTCGCGTATGACTACGGCTGATTCGCACGTTGTCCCACAGCACGTCGAAATGCGACACGCCATCGGCCGCGTAGGTCACGCGCGTCGGAATCGAACGGAACGCCGCGCGCCGCCAATACAGGCGCACGAGGATCTCGATGTCGAAGTCCATGCGCGTCGGCAAGCGCGTGTGGTCGATCAACGCGCACGCGAGCGCGAGCGGATAGAGACGAAAACCGCACATCGAATCGCGGATGGTCAGCGACAGCGTTTCGACCCACACCCATACGTGCGTCAGATAGCGTCCATAGAGGCGCGCTTTCGGCACGCTGTCGTCGTAGACCGGGCGGCCGAGGATCACTGCGGCGGGTTCGGCGCGCGCCGCGTCGATGAAGCGCGGAACGTCGGCTGCGTCATGCTGGCCGTCGGCGTCGATCTGCAATGCGTGTGTGTAGCGTGCCGCGCGCGCGGCACGCAGACCGGCCATCACCGCCGCGCCCTTGCCGCCGTTTTGCGGTAGGCGCAGCAGCGTGAGCTGACCAGCGTACTGCTGCGCGAGCGCGGCGAGCACCTGTTGCGTCGCGTCGTCGCTGCCATCGTCGACGACGAAGATCGGCAGCGCGTGAACCGCGAGCTGCGCGACGGTCGCGCCGATCGCGTCCTTGTGGTTGTAGATCGGAATTACGATGCAAGGTGCGAAGTGCATCACGCGCCCTCCCGATGCACAAGCACGCCCGACGCGCATTCGCGTGTGTCGAGCCGGTACATGAACTGCACACGCCGACGCGCGGCGTCGCAAGTGAGCGTGAGCTTGAGCACCGCCCCCGGCGACACCGGCGCCATGAACTTCAGACGATCGACCGACGCGAGTTCACGCACCCGCGGCCAGTGACCGGCCGCGAGCCGCACCGCCCAGTCGACCTGCACGACGCCAGGCAGAATCGGCAGGCCCGGAAAGTGGCCGGCGAAGTGCACGAGCGTCGGTGGCACGCGCAGGTCGTAGTGGAGCGTGTCGCCGCAGCGCGCCTCCGCGAGCACTTCCATGCCTTCGGCACGCGGCGCGAAGGCGGCGGCAACGGAGCTCGCCGGCAGCTTGCCACGCGCATCGAACGGCAAGCTCGCGCGAAACCGCCAGTGACGCGGCAGCACGACTGCGTCGAAGTAATCGGCGAGATGACGGCGCAACGTTTTCGCGAGCGCGACGCGGCCTTCGTCGCGCAGCGCCGCGCTACCCGCTTCGGTCAGCGCGACGAGCGCACCGACACGTTCGCGCGACGCGCCTTCGAGCGGCACGAGCACCGCCTGCGCGACGTACGGATGCAGCGCAACACGCGCTTCGAGCTCCGGCAGCGACACGCGTTTGCCACCGAGCTTCAGCACGCGATCGAGCCTGCCTTGCAGACGAAAACGGCCATCGGCATCGAATACGATACGGTCGCCGGTACGATGCCAGTCCGCGTGACCGAGGTGCGGCGAGCGCACGCATAACGCGCCGTCTTCATCGTGCCGCACTTCGGCGCCAGTGACCGGCTGCCATGCATCGCCCTCGTCCTGACGGCGCCACGCGATGCCGCCGGTTTCTGTACTGCCGTAGATTTCGAGCGGCGCGGCACCATAAGTCGCCGCATAGTGCTGCGCGGCGTCGGCCGCAAGCGGGCCGCCCGACGAAAAAAACGCGCGCGGCGCGGGGTTCAGCGCGGAGAAGCCCGGCAACGCGGGCCAGCGCGATAGCTGCGCGGGCGTCGACACGATCGCCGTCGTGCCGCACTGGGCAATACGGGCTGCCAACTGCTGCGGCTCCATGCCGATCGCGCGATCGAACGCGCGGCCCGCCGCGAGCGGCCACAGCACGCGAAACAGCAGACCGTAGATGTGGTGATGCGGCACGCTCGCCAACATCGTTGCATCACCGATCAATGCGCCCCAGTGCGTTTCGAGTGTCCGCACTTCGGCGTCGAATTGCGCGAGCGTCTTGCGGATCGGCTTCGGTGTGCCGGTGCTGCCGGACGTGTACAGCGTGAGCGGCGCGTCAGGGTCGATCGGGTAATCGATGTGGGTCGCGTCGGCGGGCGAAACGAACGGCGGCAAGTCCGCGTCCGTCAACATGAAGTCGTACGCGTCGGCCAGATCGGCGAGATAGCCCGGCGTCGCGTTGGCCGGAATCACCGGCTCCTTGCCGCGCGCCAATAGCGCGAACAACGCGCAGGCGAAATCGAATGGATCGTCGATACACAGCGCGCAACGTGATGCGCGCTTTGTATCGACACGCGCGGCGAGCGCCGCGACGCGCGCGCGGAACGCGTTGCGATCGAGCAGCGTGGCGCCATCGCGGCATACCGGCGTATCGGGCGCGGCGAGTGCGGCTTCGGCCGACAACAGATCGTGCAATGCGATCATGACGCCTCCGAACCCGCGCGCGCGATGCGAGGCAGCACGAACAGGCGCCGCCACCCGAATTCACCGACAAGCAGCACGCCGATCAACCCATAAGCGATCACGCCGTTGTACAGCGACCAGTTCGCGCGACTCCAAGCCAGCGCCGTATAGACGGAAAACGCGCCGTTCAGCACGAAGAATCCGCACCAGATCTGAGTGACGCGTCGCGTATAACGCACTGCGCCAGGCGGCAGATCGGGCTGGCCGAGCCGCGCAAACTTTTCGATCATCGACGGTCCGTGCACGAGCGTGGCGCCGAACGCGATCAGCAATCCGAGGTTGACGAGCGACGGGTAGAAACGCAGCAGCAGTTCGCTGCCGGTGACGACGATCGCCGCGGAGGCGCCGCTCAACAGCGCCGCCACCGCCCAGTCGAGCGCGGATAGCTGTCGCAGCGACATTGCAACCGGGCCGCCGCCCGCCCAGCGCTGCAGCCACAGCGTCGCGAGCAACATCAAGCCGACGAGACGCGGCGCATTCCAATGCCATGCGCATAAAATCAGCGCGGGGTAAGCAAATTTCAGCAGGACCTGCACGACGGCCCTGCTCGAACGATGCCGGGTGCCGGACCTGATTCCGGAGCAGCCTGGCTCAGACATCCGCAATCGCGAGCGCTCGGCTGGCATCAGCCTTGGGCCGCGAGCAGCGATTCGACCGCCGCGATCACATCGCCGACGGTGCGCACGGATTTGAAGTTCTCCGGCTTGATGCGGCGGCCGGTCATTTCCTGGAGCTTGATCGCGAGATCAACGGCGTCGATGCTATCGAGATCGAGGTCTTCGAACAGGTGCGCGTCGGGCGTCACGCGTTCGGGCTCGATCGCGAAATTGTCGTGAAAGATCGCGCGGATGCGCTCAAGAATCTCGGTCTCCGACATGGTTCACTCCCCCTTCTTTGTGATTTCGTTCGCAGCGTGCGCCGCTTTGCGCTGACTTTCGACCAACGCGGCAAGCGTGTTGATCGAACGAAAGTGCTCGCGCGTGCGCTCATCGTTCGCCGCGATGGTCAGTTGGTATTGTCTTCGCAGCACGATGCCGATTTCGAGCGCGTCGATCGAATCGAGACCGATGCCGTCGGAACCGAACAACGGCGCATCGTCGTCGATGTCGGCCGGGCTCAGATCTTCGAGATCGAGTGCTTCGATCAGCAATTTTTTAATTTCGAGTTTTAAAGAATCCATAGTCGAACAGATGCCGGGTAATGTGGGCTTCGACGGCCTTCGTCACGCTGCGCGCCGCGATGGCCGGGCTCGTATCGGTGGCCGCCAGTGCGTCGACGCCTAGCGGCGCGAGCACGTTCACGCGTATGCGGAACGCGCGCGCCGGCACGTCGTGCCAGCGCATCTGCCGCGTAAAGACGGGTGGATCGCAATCCATCAGCACCGGCACGATCGGCGCGCCGGCCTTCAGCGCCATATGCGCGAAACCGCGCGAAAAGGCATGCAGCCGGTTCGGTGCCGGGCTGCGGGTGCCCTCGGGAAAAACGATCACCGTATAGCCGGCTGCAAGCTGGCGCGCGCCCGCGTCGACGAGTTCGACGGCGTCCGCGTTGCTCACGTATTCCGCTGCGCGCACGATGCCCCAGAAACATGGGTTGCGCCAATGTGCGCTCTTGACGATGCAGCACGCGCGAGGCGTAAGCGACAGCAGCACCATCACATCGAGATAGGTAGGGTGATTCGCGACGACGATCGCCGGGCCGCCCGCGCGTAGTGCCTGCGCGCCCGACACCTCGAGTTCCATCACGCCGATCGCGCGCAGCGCCGCGACGAGCGCGCGGAAAAAAACGTGGATGACGGCCGTCACCGCGCGCAGCCGCGACGCGCGATGCGGCCACAGCCACGCGAGCGGAAACACCAGCACCGAAAACAGCAAGCCGCATGCGCCGAATACAACGAAGGCTATGCCGGTCGCGAAAAAACGCCACAGATAATCAAGCCGCGCGGTCATGCCAGCTCCAATGCCACAGCGCGCCGGCATGTTGCCAGCACGCGGGCTGCGCGGTTTCCAGGCAGTGCAGCAGCGCCTGGCTCTGAGTCGGGAAGCTGCGGATGTCGCCCGCGGGAAGCTCGTCGGCTCGCGACAACGAGCAAACGATGTGTCCTGTGCACTCGCTGCGATCCAGCAAAAGTGCAATCGCACCGCCCTGCACTTCGTCCTCGATCGTGCCGTACGCGAGATCGGCCGGTTCGTCGGCGTACACGAGCAGCACCGGTGAGGCGGGCTGTGTCTCGTATTGCGCATACGCTTCGAGCATTGCGTAGCCAAGCGTCTGTGCGCCGGCCGATACCGCGTTCGCCGCCGAACGGTCGCCGCGCGCGATACCGAACACGCCGGTCATCGCGTTCAGTACCGACAGGCTGAATGCAGTCGGCGACACCGGCTCGCCCGCGCTGATCGAGCGCAGGATGTCCGTGGTGCGCCGCAATTCCCCGTGCCGCGACGCAAACACGACGCGCGCCGGCTCCCGCGCGACGCAGTCGTGCGCGACCTTGAGCGCCACTTTGGACAGCGTGCTGAGACGCCGCCGCACGATCGGCTCGATAAAGCCGATATCGGGTGTGGCGGATGCGGTAGCCGGCCAGCTAGACCAGCGACCGACCGGAATGGTCCAATGCAGATCGGGCATACAGTGTTCACGCGTAGAAACGAAGAAGAGGCTAAAGCGCCTGACCAGATACAGCGTCACAGCGTTCAGCGCGGCGCGGATCGGGGTTCCGGAATCGATCGGTCTTCTTTTGGGAACTCGGCGAATTATCGGCAGGCGGCGCCTGATTATTTAGGCCTAAGCGTCAATTTACGCAAAGTTGGCTCGTGTTTCTTTCGTGGCCGAAATCATACTGAAGATTACGGATTAAATCAGCCGAAA
Source organism: Paraburkholderia sp. ZP32-5 (assembly GCF_021390495.1). Taxonomy (NCBI): domain Bacteria; kingdom Pseudomonadati; phylum Pseudomonadota; class Betaproteobacteria; order Burkholderiales; family Burkholderiaceae; genus Paraburkholderia; species Paraburkholderia sp. ZP32-5. Next base: position 3,133,007 of record NZ_JAJEJP010000001.1, read on the forward strand.
AGAGGTCTCTATTTTTTCGCACCGTTAAAACAACAGATTGTTAGGTGATTTCACAAAATCGCAGCGCACAACGTGTCCAAGGCCGCCCCAAGCGAGTTTCGGCGCCTTCCGGGGGCCGACATCCATGGACGTTGCCCGGCAATCCGAGGCGCCCCGACCTTTCATTCTGCTTTCCTTGCGCACCTGTTGCGGAGCGCTACGCCATGCGCCTCATTTAGCGCCCAGCCGCCGTTGCAACTTCCGGCCAACACTCGCGGAGGGAGCCTGGCCAGTTATGCTCCGCCCCTCATAGAGGAGTGGCCGCCCCGCGGCCCGTCCGCCGTCTTTTACTAGTGCGTCGCATGAGTGGCTCGCGAGGACGCCTGATCAGACAGCGGTATGGATGCTTTGGCGCCCCGCCCACGAGAGCGTCGCCAAACAATGTCCCACCCCGATCACGAAAAGCCGACCGAACCAAGCGCGCCCGATGAGCGCACGCGTGAGCAGTTGCTCAAGGAAAACGAGTCCCTGCGCGCGGAGGTAGCCTATCTAAAAAGCTCGATGCCCTGCCTCAGGCGAAGAATCAGGCCGTGCAAAAAGAAAAACCGCAAATAGCGCAGCAGCTCAGGATTCGCCCACGCACAAGCTTTTGTACGCAGTCGCCCAAGTGTCCCAATTCTGTCGCCCGTACGATCTGCCATCGGTCGTGTTCTACCGATCGCACACTCTTACGGAGCTTCAGAAAGCATGCTTCACGAACTGCCAGCCATCCAGAAAAATGTCCACTGGGGATATTTCGACGCGGCGCTCGCGCCCGCACTGATCGTCGACAGCGGCGACTTCGTTCGTGCCGAAGCGGTCACGCATCACGCCGGCGACGCACCCGATCTGATGATGGACGACAAGGTGCGCGCGCTCTACGACACGATTCCCGAATCCGATCGCCAACCCGGCGTGCACCTGATGACAGGACCGATCTTCGTCAGAGACGCGAAGCCTGGAGACCTGCTCGAGGTGCGTTATCTGCAAATGATTCCGCGCTTCAACTACGGCTCGAATCTCGCGGCGCACTGGGGTCATCTGTTCAGCGACTTCGACAAGGAACGGGTGACGATTTACGAACTCGACCGGGCATCGAACACGGCTCACGCGCTGTATGCGTACGACTATCCCGGCAAATATCTGGTGCCGGGCAAACGCTCGGAGATTCGCGACTGCTGCCGCGAACCCGCGCTCGCGGGCGTTCGCGTGCCGGTACGCCCCCATCTGGGCACCGCGGGCGTCGCGCCGGACGTCGCTGGTCGCGTCAGTACCGTGCCACCGGGCGCGCATGGCGGCAATATCGACAACTGGCGCATCGGCGCGGGCGCGACCATGTACTACCCGGTCGCCGTGGACGGCGGCCTGTTCTCGATCGGCGATCCGCACGTATCGCAAGGCGATGGCGAAATCAGCGGTACCGCGATCGAAGCGTCGCTCAACGTGATGTTCCAGATCGTGTTGCGGCGCGACTTCAGCTTTCCGTCGCCGCTGCTGGAAACACCGGACTACTGGATCGTGCACGGCTTCGACGAAGACCTCGACATCGCGACGAAGAACGCGTCCCGCGACATGTTGCGGCTGCTCGTCGAACAGCAGGGACTGTCGCGCGATGACGCCTATTCGCTGATGAGCGTCGCCGCGGATTTCTCCGTGACACAGGTCGTCGATGGCCGTCAGGGCATTCACTGCAAGATGCCCCGAAGCATTTTTCCTCCGATGAAAAAGCCCCGCGCATGACCTGTGCGCACGCGCCATGACAGTGCGCTTGCGCACCGTCGTAGCGCGCTGCGGCCGCGCGAACGGCGTCGTTGTCGATGGCACGGACATTGCCTTTTTGTCACCCGACTGACGTTCGTCAGCGTCCGGGAGCCTGGGTTGGAGTTACAGCGTTTCACCACCGAGTCGTATGCCGAAGCCGATCGCCTGCGAGCATGGAACGACGCCCTCCGCCAGCTTGGACTGCGTTGCGGCGCGCCGCTCGCGACCGCGCGCCATTTGCACGGCACCATCAGGTCGCGCAAGTCGAGCAACGGTTTCGAGCTGATCGCGCTAGCCGCGTTCGCGCAAACCATCGAACTCAAGGTCGACGGCGCCGACAGCCTCGTGGTCGCGCTGCATCTCGACGGCGGCGTCACGCTCGTCGCCGATGGGGTACGCACACGGGTTGCCACCGGCGATATCGTGTATGCGTCGTCGCGCGACGAAACACTGCTGTCGTTCGACTCCGACTTCCGCGCGTTCGTGATCCGGGTGCCGCGCGCCGCCATCAACGCACGCCTGCTGACGCCGTTCTCGCTGCGCGCCGGCCGTTTGCCGGGAGACGCCGGCATCGGTCATGTGTTCTCCGGCTTTCTGCGCTCGATTGCCGAAAGCGTCGAGACGTTGTCGCTCGACGAGTTGCGTCCCGTCGAACTTGCACTGGCGGAGTTTCTGGTCGCGAGCCTCGTCGGTTACGACAAGGAAGGCAGCTTCAGCGGACTCACACCCTCTCAGGCCGCGCTGTTTTCTCGCGTGTGCCGAACCATCGAAGGCAGTCTCGCCGATCCCGAGCTTGGACTGACGTCGATAGCGAAAGAAGAGCGCGTGTCGCCGCGCTATCTGCAGAAGCTGTTTGAAGCGGTCGGACAGAATTTCTCGACCTATCTGCGCTCGCGCAGACTTGAGCGCTGTCGCGCGGATCTGGTCAATCCGCTGTATGAAAAGCTGTCGATAGCCGATATCTGCTTCCGTTGGGGTTTCAACGATCCCGCGTATTTCAGCCGCGCGTTTCGCGAGCAATATGGCGCGTCGCCGCGCACATTCCGGCATGAAGCCGGTCTCGAACTGGCTCGCCATCTGGTACGGCGCATCTCGCGCGGCCTGCCGGTCAATGCCGGCAGCCTGCTCGTGCATGCACAGCTCGCCGGGCAGGCCGCGGCTCACGAAGTCGCGGACGAGGCCAGTTGGGCGGAACCGCCCTCCGAGCCTTCCGAGCCTCATGCGCATTCAGCGCCGCCGCCGCGCGATGCCGGCAAGCCGCGCCATCATCTGCTGCGCGCGACGGCCAACACGATTCACTGGGGTTACTTCAGTCACGATCTGAAGCCCGTGCTGGAACTGAACAGCGGCGACACGGTGACGATCGAAACGCTGACGCAACACGCGGCGGACGACTGGGAGCGCATGGTGCAAGGCGACCCCGGCGCCGAAAGCGTGTTTCACTGGAGCGCCACACGCAAGAACGTCAACCGCCGGGGCGCGGGGCCGATGGACGCGTCCATCTATGGGCGCGGCGCGGGAGAAGGCTTCGGCGTGCATATCTGCACCGGCCCGATTGCCGTGCGCGGCGCCGAGCCCGGCGATGTACTCGAAGTGCGCATCGTCGACATTCATCCGCGCCGTTGCGCCAATCCGAAATTCGCCGGCCGCGCGTTCGGCAGCAATGCCGCTGCCTGGTGGGGCTTCCACTATCGCGAGTTGCTGACCGAGCCGAAACCGCGCGAAGTCGTCACCATCTATGAACTCGACGCCGACGCCACCGCGGGAGAAGCCGCCTGCGCGCGCGCCGTCTATAACTTCCGCTGGACACCCCAACGCGATCCGTTCGGCGTGATGCATCCGACCATCGACTATCCGGGCGTACCGGTCGATCATTCGACGGTCGTCGAGAATCACGACATCCTCAAGAATGTCCGCATCCCGGTGCGTCCGCACTTCGGCGTGATCACCGTTGCGCCACAGCAGGATGGTCTGATCGATTCGATTCCACCGTCCGCGTTCGGCGGCAATCTCGACAACTGGCGCGTCACGCGCGGCGCGAGCGTGTTCCTGCCCGTTGGCGTGCCCGGCGCGCTGCTCTCCGTCGGCGATCCGCACGCCTCGCAAGGCGACTCCGAGCTGTGCGGCACCGCGATCGAATGCTCGCTCACCGGCGACTTCCAGTTGATCCTTCACAAGAAGGAAACGCTCGCTGGACAGGCATTTTCGGACCTCACCTATCCGCTGGTCGAAACCGCCGACGAATGGGTTCTGCACGGCTTCAGCTATCCGAACTATCTGGCGGAGTTCGGCACGAGCGCGCAAAGCGCGGTGTACGAAAAATCCACGCTCGATCTCGCGATGCGCGACGCGTTCATCAAGACACGTCGCTTCCTGATGACGACCCGGGGCCTTTCCGAAGACGAGGCGATCTCGCTGATCTCGGTCGCGGTCGACTTCGGCGTGACGCAGGTGGTGGACGGCAACTGGGGCGTGCACGCGATCATCCGCAAATCGCTTTTCACCGCATGAAGTGGCAGGCGGTGAGCACCGATGTGAGCACCGATGCGCGTGCGTACAAGAGTTTGTTCGCGGCAAGTTCGATGCGGAGATTTTGGCTTCCCTACCATGGGTTCCGACGTGACCACAGGCGTACGCGCCGTTCGACAGGACTCACTGGACCATGGATTCTCCCGCACATCGCGCACTGCCCGGCCACGGGCGCTTTCACTATTCACCGATCGGCAACCGCCCTCTTTATCGTTGGCCCAACGGTTCCCGTCTGGCGGTTTATATCGGCTTCAACATCGAGCACTTTGCTTTCGGTGAAGGATTAGGGCCGACTATCGGCCCCGTGATGCCCGAACCCGACGTGCTCAATCACGCGTGGCGCGAGTACGGCCTGCGGGTCGGCGCATGGCGCTGTCTCGATCTGTTCGACGAACTCGCGTTGCCGGTCGCGGCCATCATCAATACGGCGCTCTACGATCACTGCCCCGAACTGGTCGCCGCGTTCGCCCAGCGCGGCGACGAACTCGTCGCGCACGGTCACACGAATTCGGACCGGCAAGGCACGCTGACCGAGGCCGAGGAACGCGCGCTGATCGTCGCCTGTCGCGAGCGGATTGCCGCGCAAAGCGCGCAGCAGCCGGCGGGCTGGTTGTCGCCGTGGCTGTCGGAGAGCCGCGTCACCAGCGATCTGGTCGCCGAAGCGGGTTACCAGTACACGCTCAACTGGTGCCATGACGATCAGCCCACGCGTCTCGTGACGCGCGGCGGCCAACCGCTGTGGGCGATTCCGTATCCGGAAGAAGTCAACGATATCCCGATGATCCTCGCGCGCCAGATGGACGCGAAGTCGTTCGCCGATCTGGTGATCGACCACTTCGAGGAAATGCTGCGGCAATCCGAGCGCGAGCCGCTGGTGATGGGCATCGCATTGCATGCGTACCTGATGGGACAGCCACATCGTCTGTATCACCTGCGGCGGGCACTCGAACATCTTGCCCGTGCGCGCGACGAAGGCCGGATCTGCATCACGACGCCGGGTTCGATTGCAAGCCATATGGACCTGCTCGGTCATTAGTTCACGTCATTCCCGCTTCCCCGTACCGCTTCCTCCATTTCATTTCGTTCAACCTCAAACAGGATTAGCCATGTTCATGTCAAAGGCAATCAAGCTGCTGTTATGCGCCCTCACGGGTCTGCTCGTCGCACAAGGCGCGTCGGCGCAATCGTGCGAACCGTCGAAGGTCGCGCAGAAATATCCGTCGCTGGCCGGCAAGACCATCAAGATCGGCGTGGACCCCGAATCGCCGCCGTATGCGTTTCGCGACAGCAAGGACTTCAACAAAATCATCGGCGCCGATGCCGACATGGCCCGCGCGGTGTTCGACTGCGCCGGCGTGAAGACGGAATTCTTCACCGCCGGCTGGCCGGGGCTGCTGCCCGCGCTGCGCGCCGGGCAGATCGATGTGATGTGGGACTTGCTGTACTACACACCGGAACGCGCGAAGGAAACCAGCTTCGTCACGTATATGCAGGCCGGCACCGGCGGTCTGGTGGCGGCGGGCAATCCGAAGAAGATCGACGACATGTCCAAACTCTGCGGCACCACGGTCACCGCGGGTATCGGCACGGTCGAGCTGACGATGGCGCAGACCCAGGCGGCGAAGTGCAAAGCCGACGGCAAGCCTGACGTCACGATCATGACGTCCGCCGATATCGCGTCAGGGGCGCGCCTCGTCGCCAGCCATCGCGCCGACGTGATGATGTACGACCTGGCGCTCGTCGACGGTCTGGCGAAACAGAACCCGCAGCTCTACATGCGCGGCTTCATGGTGACGAGCGGCATGAAGATCGGCGTGGGCGTGAAGAAAGGCAACGCCGACATGATTGCCGCCGTCTCCGACGGGCTCAAGATCATGCAGGCCAATCAGACGCAGAAGAAGACTTTCCAGAAGTACGGCGTGGATCCGTCGCTGGAAACCCCGACCACGCTGCTTACTCAATAAGACTGGCTGCGCGGCACATTGCTTTCGCGTGCCGCCGGCGTCATGAACCATGGGTCGGAAATGAAGTTCTCGCACTTCAGATCGCGTTTTAAATCGCGTTCTAAATACAAGGCCGGCAGCGCGCTCGGCATGGTTGCGATGCTCGCATGGCAACCGGCCATGGCGGCCGGCCTCACCGGCGCTCAGGTGCTCGACGGTTTCAGGGAACTGGCCACTTATGCCGGCTCGCCGTTCCTGCTCGGCGGTGCGTGGGTCGCGGTGAGGATCACGCTGATCGCGATGTCGATCGGGCTTGCGCTCGGGCTCGGTCTTGCGCTGATGCGGCTATCGCGATTCAAGGCGTTGAGCTCGGCGGCATGGACTTATATCTGGTTCGTGCGCGGCACACCGCAGCTGCTGCAGCTCGTGTTCATCTTCGATGCGTTGCCGCTGGTCGGGTTGCGCTTCGATGAATTCACGACCGCGGTGATCGGCTTTGCGTTGAACGAGGCGGCATTCAGCGCCGAACAGTTTCGTGCCGGGATCCTGTCGGTGAACCGCTCGCAATCGACCGCCGCCGCGGCGCTCGGCATGGGGCCGCTGCTCACGTTGCGCCGCATTATCCTGCCGCAATCGATGCGCGCGGTCATCCCGGGGCTCGCCAACGACACCATCGGCATGTTGAAGCTGACGTCGATCGCGTCGGTGATCTTCGTCAACGAACTCACGTTTCGCTCGCAACAGATCGTCGGCCAGAACTTCAAGTTCTTTACGGTGTTCGGCGCGGCGGCAGTGATTTACCTGCTGCTGACGAGCGGGATTTCATTGCTCCAGGTGTGGCTCGAACGCCTGTTCGATCACGAGCGCGAACACAAGCTCAGGTTCTCGTGGTTCGGACTGCGCGCCGCGACGTCCGTCGCGAAGCCGACCGCGGCGCCGGATGTCGCGCCGCTCACCGCCGGCGAGCCAGCCGCGAACGATCACGCGTGGATCGGCACGTTGCTGCCGGCCGAAAGCCGCACGCCCCAGCATCGCGGCGAACCGTTCGTCGCATGCAGAAACGTCTGGAAATCGTATGGCAAGCGCGAGATTCTGCGCGGCGTCGACCTGTCGATCGCGCACGGCGAAGTGGTCGTCATCCTCGGTCCGAGCGGTTCCGGGAAAAGCACGCTGCTCAAGCTCATCAACCATCTCGAACCGCTGGACTGGGGCACGATCAAGGTCGATTCCCGCTACGTGGGTTACCGGGAAGTGCCAGGCGGCGGCGGCACGGTACGGCCGTTGCACAACCTCGCGCGGGCACGCGCCGAAGCACGCGTGGGCATGGTGTTCCAGCATTTCAATCTGTTCAGCCATCTGAGTGCGCTCGAGAACATCGTCGAGGCACAGCGGCAGGTCTACGACGTGCCGCGCGTCGAAGCAGAGGCGCTCGGCCGGGATCTGCTGAAAAGCGTGGGCCTCGCCGCGCATGCGGATTTTCTGCCGCACCGGTTATCGGGCGGACAGCAGCAGCGGGTAGCGATCGCGCGCGCACTCGCGATCAAGCCCAAGTTGATGCTGTTCGACGAACCGACGTCGGCGCTCGATCCGGAACTCGTCGGCGAAGTGCTTGGCGTGATGCGCGGGCTGGCGGACGCGGGCATGACGATGATCGTGGTCACGCATGAAATCCGTTTCGCGCGCGATGTCGCCGACCGTGTCGTCTTCATGGACGGCGGCGAAGTGATCGAGCAAGGCACACCGCAGCAAGTGATCGACAACCCGACTCACGAGCGCACCCGAAAATTCCTTAACGTCGTTACCAGTTGACCATGAGGCTCGCATGACCGACTTCGAAACCTTTCATCTTGGCCGCGTCATGCTGCAGTCCGGCGCGACACTACCCGACATGCAGCTCGCCTACAAGACGTACGGCCGGCTGAACGCGGCGCGCGACAACGCGATTGTCTACCCGACGTTTTACAGCGGCAGCCATGCCGACAACGAGTGGCTAATCGGCGAGCACATGGGGCTTGATCCGCGAGAGTATTTCATCATCGTGCCGAACATGTTCGGTAACGGCGTGTCGAGTTCGCCAACCAACAACCCGCCGCCTTATGATCGTGGCCGCTTTCCACACGTGACGCTCTACGACAACGTTGCGATGCAGTATCGCCTCGTGACAGAGAAGTTCGGCATCGAGTCGCTCAAGCTGGTCACCGGCTGGTCGATGGGTGCGATGCAGGCGTTTCATTGGGCCGCGATGTATCCGGACAGGGTCGAACGCATTCTGCCGTTCTGTGGGGCGGCGCGGTGCTCGCGGCACAATTTCGTGTTTATCGAGGGCGTCAAAGCGCCTTTGCTGTTGGACCCGGAATTCAAGGACGGCTTCTACGACGACGGCACACCGCCGACGCGTGGAATGCGCGCCGCCGCCCGCGTGTTCGCCGGCTGGGGATTTTCGCAGACGTTTTTGCGCCAGCGGCTCGATATGGAGGCGATGGGATATGGCTCTCTCGAAGACTTTATGACCCAGTTCTGGGAGGGCGACTTCCTGAAGAAGGACGCGAATAATATTCTGTCGATGATGTGGAGCTGGCAGCACGGCGATATTTCGGCGAATCCCCTGTATGACGGAGATTTCGATCGGGCGCTGGGCAGTATCACCGCGAAGGCTATCGTGATGCCCGGACGTACGGATCTGTACTTTCCGCCGGAAGACAGCGAATACGAGGTCTCGAAGATGCCCAATGCGCAGTTGCGGCCTATCGAGTCGGTTTGGGGGCATTTCGCGGGTGGCCCGGCGGCCAATCCCGTCGATGTCGAATTCATCGATCGCGCGGTGAGGGAGATTCTGGCCGCGTAGCGCCGAACCGGAACGACTTCCTGAGCTCATGCGGCGCCGTGTATAATCCGGCCCACTTCTTCGGGGAGTAGCCGCCCGGCACGCAATGTTCCGGGGCGCACGTCAACATACTTGTCGGCCGCAAGGCGACATGGCGTGCGCAGCAACCGCCTGGCAAGACCGATGACGACGCCCCTACCTGACCGGGTCGCGGGGGCGTATGTCATCGTCGTTCATCAGTGCGGCCCGGGTACAACAATCTCCACATGGAATCGTTCCTCGTTTCGGCCAGCATCGTCGCTCTCGCGGAAATCGGCGACAAGACACAGCTACTTTCACTCGTACTCGCTGCACGCTACAGAAAGCCTGTTCCTATCGTGTTCGGCGTGCTGGTGGCGACGCTCGTCAATCATTCGGCTTCGGGCGCGCTGGGAAACTGGCTAGCAAGCGTGATCCATCCGCACGTGATGAACTGGGCCGTGGTGGCATCGTTCGCGCTGATGGCCGTCTGGATTCTGATACCCGACAAGCTCGACGAAGCGGAGGCAATGAACACGAAGCATTCGATGGGCGTATTCGGCACGACCGTGGTCACGTTTTTCCTCGCCGAAATGGGCGACAAAACGCAGATCGTGGCCATTGCACTGGCCGCGCGCTTCCACGAGTTTTTCGGGGTGGTTGCCGGCACGACGCTCGGCATGATGCTTGCGAACGTACCGGTTATCTACCTCGGTCATCGCTTCGCCGACCGTCTGCCGACGAAGGCCGTTCATATCGTCGCGGCAATCATATTCGTGGTGATGGGCGGTCTCGCATTGCGGACCGCGCTATACCCGGACGCGCACCCGATGTTCTGAGGAGCCGGCCATACAGCCCCAGCCCTATTCTCCGGCCTTCGCCCCTTGCCCGGCCGCGGACCCGGCCGCCGGCGCCGATGCCGCGGCGGGCGCGGCCGGCAGCGAGACTTCATTCACCGGCATCCCGCCGCCGCCGACCGGAATTCTCACCGTATGCACGGCGCCGTTGCCGAGCGGGAAGTCGGCCAGCGCGCTGCGCGCCAGATACGGCATCGCCCTGACCAGCGACGACTCGCCGCCGAAATTACGCGCCGTCACGTTGTAGACCTCCTTGCCGCTCGCGCGCTCGGTAATCCGGACGCCGAGCAGATGCGTGAACACCGGATAGCTCTGGTTCACGTAAGTCGCCGGGAAGGCCCCCCACGGTCCCCATGGATCGTACGGGCGGCCCCAGTAAGGACCCGGCCACGGGTTGTAGTAGATCGGCTCCGCGACGGTCACGATGTCCGAGCGGATTCCATACGCGAGCTCGACCAGATAACGCGCGTCATCGCGCGCGACTTCGCGAAACGAATGCACGGCGAGTTCGTTCGCGACGATCCGCTCATATGCGCTCAGTTCGAGATTGTTCTGCTGATCCGGGCGCCGCGTGAACGCATAGGTACGGGTCGCGTCGCTGCCGTTCCAGTCCGAGAACGCGGTGACCTGAGTCGTCACGTAGGTCGTACAGCCGGACAGCAGCACCGTCAGCGCGGCGAACAGCAGCGCGATGCGGCGGGTCCATCGATTGATGTTCATGGTCTACCTCGTGACGCGTCGGGATTGCGTCGGGATTGCTTCGGTTAAACGTCGACTGACTGCGATTATTCCGCCATTCATTCCGCTACTCATTTCGCCCTTCGACCGGCTGCGGGACTCGTGTCCGGACGATCATCGCCGGTGAGCGCGGGGGCCCGATATTACGCTGACCGTGCCAACCGGTAAAAGGTTCTGCCACCGGATTCCGCGCGGCAACTGCGCGCAATGCGTCGTGATTCAAACCGGTCCCAACCCCGTCCCGGTTTCGCGCCGCACGATCGCCCGAGGCTTTGTACAATGGCTCGATCAAGTCCGGTTCGCGCGCCATTTGCGCGCGGCCGATCGAGTCCTTCACCACAGAACGCCATGGCCGATACCGCAACGCCCAATGTGATCCGCCGCGCCGATTACGCGCCGCCCGCCTTCCTGATCGACACCGTCGCGCTGGAGTTCGATCTGGTCCCCGAACGCACGGTCGTCAGAAACACGATGCGCGTGCGCCGCAATCCGGATGCGTCGCGCGCCGCGCACCTCGAACTGATGGGCGAACAGCTCGAATTCGTCAGCGCGGAAATCGACGGCAAGCCGTTTCCGAATGCGCATCCTCACGAGCATGGCCTGCTGCTCGACAACGTGCCCGACAGCTTCGAGCTCACGCTGACCAGTATCTGCAATCCGGCGGAAAACACCACGCTGTCGGGTCTGTATGTGTCGAGCGGCAACTTCTTCACGCAGTGCGAAGCCGAGGGCTTTCGCCGCATCACCTATTTCCTCGACCGCCCCGACGTAATGGCAAGCTTCACGGTCACGCTGCGCGCGAGCCGGGCCGACTATCCGGTGCTGCTGTCCAACGGCAATCTGCTCGAAGAAGGCGATCTGCCCGACGGCCGCCATTTCGCGCGTTGGGAAGATCCGTTCAGAAAGCCGAGCTATCTGTTCGCGCTGGTCGCGGGCAAGCTCGTCGCGCTCGAAGAACGCGTGACGACTGGCTCCGGCAAGGAAAAGCTGCTGCAGGTGTGGGTCGAGCCGCAGGATCTCGACAAGACCCGTCACGCGATGGATTCGCTGATCCACTCGATCCACTGGGACGAGGAACGCTTCGGGCTTGAACTCGATCTGGACCGCTTCATGATTGTCGCGGTCAGCGACTTCAACATGGGCGCGATGGAGAACAAGGGGCTCAACATCTTCAACACGAAGTACGTGCTGGCGAACCCCGAAACCGCGACCGACACCGACTTCGCGAACATCGAGGCCGTGGTCGGCCACGAGTACTTCCACAACTGGACCGGCAACCGCGTGACCTGCCGCGACTGGTTCCAGCTGAGCCTGAAGGAAGGCCTGACGGTGTTCCGCGACCAGGAGTTCTCGGCCGATATGGCGGGCGGCGCCACCGACGAAGCCGCGCGCGCCACCAAGCGCATCGAGGACGTGCGCGTGCTGCGCCAGATGCAGTTCGCCGAGGACGCGGGTCCGATGGCGCATCCGGTGCGCCCGGAGAGCTACGTCGAGATCAACAACTTCTACACGATGACGGTCTACGAGAAAGGCTCGGAAGTCGTGCGGATGTATCAGACGCTGTTCGGCCGCGACGGTTTCCGCAAGGGCATGGACCTGTACTTCAAGCGCCACGACGGCCAGGCCGTGACCTGCGACGACTTCCGCCACGCGCTCGCCGATGCGAATGGCCGCGACCTCGCGCAGTTCGAGCGCTGGTACAGCCAGGCGGGCACGCCGCGCGTGTCGGTGCGCACCCGCTACGATGCCGCGCAGCAGCGCTACAGCGTGACGCTGCGCCAGGGTTACGGCGACGCCGCGCCGGCCGCGCGCGAAACGCAGAAAGGGCCGCTGCTGATCCCGTTCGCGATCGGCCTGATCGGCAGGGACGGCCGCGATCTGCTATTGCAGCTCGAAGGCGAAGCTCAGGCGTCGACAGCGGCATCCGCATCGACCACGCGCGTGCTCGAATTCACGCAGACCGAACAGACCTTCACGTTCGTCAATGTCGGCGAGGAACCGCTGCCGTCGCTGCTGCGCAATTTCTCGGCGCCGGTGATCGTCGAGTACGACTATTCGGCGGATCAGCTGGCGTTCCTGCTTGCGCACGACAGCGATCCGTTCAACCGCTGGGAAGCGGGTCAGCGGCTCGCCACGCGCGAGCTGCTCGCGCTGGCCAGCCGCGCGGCCGCGGGCGCGGCGCTGCAGCTCGACGATTCGGTGGTCGCCGCATTCGCGCGCGTGCTGACCGACGAGACGCTGTCGCCGGCATTCCGCGAGCTCGCGCTGATGCTACCGTCCGAAGCGTATCTGGCCGAGCAGATGACCGAGTCGAACCCGGCCGCCGTTCATGCGGCGCGGCAGTTCGTGCGCAAGCGCCTCGCCAATGCGTTGCGCGACGAGTGGCTGAGCGTGTACGAGCAGCATCGCACGCCGGGCGCGTATGAAGCGACGCCGGAAGCGGCCGGTCATCGCGCGTTGAAGAATCTGGCGCTGTCGTATCTGACCGAGCTGGACGATCCGACCCAGGCCGTGAGCCTCGCTGCCGCGCAATACGATGCCGCCGACAACATGACCGACCGCGCGGCGGCGCTGTCCGCGCTGCTCAACGCGGCCGCGCCGCAAGGCGGCAGCGCCGACGCGCAGCGCGCGCTCGACGACTTCTACCAGCGCTTCGAGAAGGAGCCGCTTGTCATCGACAAGTGGTTTGCGCTGCAGGCCACGCAGCGCGGCAACCCGCGGCATCCGGTGATCGACACGGTGCGCCAGCTGATGACGCACCCGGCCTTCAACCTGAAGAACCCGAACCGTGCGCGCTCGCTGATCTTCAGCTTCTGCGCGGCGAATCCCGCGCAGTTCCATGCCGAAGACGGCTCGGGCTACGCATTCTGGGCCGAACAGGTGATCGCGCTCGACGCGCTCAATCCGCAGGTGGCCGCCCGTCTCGCGCGCTCGCTCGAACTGTGGCGCCGCTTTACGCCGGCGCTGCGCGAGAACATGCGCGCGGCGCTCGAAAAGGTCGCCGCGCAGGTGAAATCGCGCGACGTGCGCGAGATCATCGAAAAGGCATTGGCATGATGCTCATGTGAGTAGCGAGCGGTGCAGCCGCTCTGCTCTTGCGAAACCCGCAAAGCCGGCACGCGTTGCCGGCTTTTTTTCGCGCGCAATCAACGGGATGCGCGATGCCTTGCCGATCGGCGCACGCGCGCCACGGCGCCGATGGAGGTCGAGCGCGGTCAAAAGCACGGAACCGACACGTCGAGCGGTTAAAATCTCACTATTCTTAGCCTTCCCGGAGTACAGCAATGTCCTTGCAACGTCGTACCACTCTCTCGAAGTACCTGATCGAGCAGCAGCGCGAAACGAACAACCTGCCCGCCGACCTGCGCCTGTTGATCGAAGTCGTCGCGCGTGCCTGCAAGGCGATCAGCTACCACGTCAGCAAAGGCGCGCTCGGCGATGCGCTCGGCTCGGCGGGCAGCGAGAATGTGCAGGGCGAGGTGCAGAAAAAGCTCGATATCCTGTCGAACGAAATCCTGCTCGAAGCGAACGAATGGGGCGGCAACCTCGCCGGCATGGCTTCCGAGGAGATGGAAAAATTCTTCCCGATCCCGGCTAACTATCCGAAGGGCGAATATCTGCTGGTGTTCGACCCGCTCGACGGCTCGTCGAACATCGACGTCAACGTGTCGATCGGTACGATCTTCTCGGTGCTGCGCTGCCCGGACGGCCATCAGGCGACCGAGCAGTCGTTCCTGCAACCGGGCACGCAGCAGGTCGCCGCGGGCTATGCGGTGTACGGCCCGCAGACGGTGCTCGTGCTGACCACCGGCAATGGCGTGAACTGCTTCACGCTCGATCGCGAACTCGGCTCGTGGGTGCTTACGCAAAGCGATATGCGCATCCCTGTCGAGACGCGCGAGTATGCGATCAATGCATCGAACGAGCGTCACTGGTATGCGCCGGTGCAGCAATACATCGGCGAGCTGAAGGCTGGCAACGAAGGTCCGCGTCAGGCCGACTTCAACATGCGCTGGATCGCATCGATGGTGGCCGATGTGCACCGTATCCTGAATCGCGGCGGCGTATTCATGTATCCGGCCGACAAGCGCACGCCGGACAAGCCGGGCAAGCTGCGTCTGATGTACGAAGCCAATCCGATGGCGTTCATCGTCGAGCAGGCGGGCGGCGCGGCGACCAATGGCGAGAAGCGCATTCTCGACATCCAGCCGAAGAGCTTGCACGAGCGCGTCGCGGTGTTCCTCGGCTCGAAGAATGAAGTCGATCGTGTGACTCGCTACCACCTCGAAGCGAAAAAGTGATCTCGCGATAAAAAGTGCACCGGGGGACTTGCCAAGTTAGTGAACTAGTCCCTATAATCTCGTTTCTCCTGATGCCGGAATAGCTCAGACGGTAGAGCAGCGCATTCGTAATGCGAAGGTCGGGGGTTCGATTCCTCTTTCCGGCACCATCAAGTTTCAAGCAAAAAGCCCAGTCCTCGCGACTGGGCTTTTTGCTTTTCAGCGACGCATTCGACGACGCGTCACCATCACCTGATGCCAAACGTCATAGCGGTTGCGATGCGATAACCGTGCAGATAACGCACGGCAGACAGACGCTTAGCCGAGCGCGCTGCTCAGCTGCGGAAATCTAGCGGATCATACTGCCCCGTCGTCGTCAGATTGCGGGCAACGACCTGATCCGCAACCACCGTCGGCTCATTACGCGGCGTGCCGTAAGCGGCGATCGCTTGCGCGGGCGCCGACACGAACCACGAGATTTTTCCCGCGCACTCAATGCCGACCTGACGTCCGTTCCAATAGACAGCGTTTTCCATCGCAACCTCCCCCAAGAGACGAAGACCTGATAATCCGCGACCGTTCCGTGTGCGTCCGTTGGTCACCGCACGCCCGACAGAGAACGGCGACTTCAATCATAGATGGACGAGATCTCGGCGGCCGGCCTGTCGTCGACCGAGGATGTTTTGTCGCAAAACGCGGTAATGGGTTTGCTAGCTAACTGTCGGCCGTTAATTTGCTGATGAAAATTCATTAAATAGTGTTCAGCCGTCAACGAAGTTTGAAACGCGCCGTTTACAAAAGAGACCGCGCTCAATCGTTCAATCGGCAATACGAACGTTCAGTCTTAATACGGGAAAATCATGATTGATGTGGCATTGCACAACAGTGTCATGATCTATTCACATGAAACCGTTAAGGCAGACGCGCGGGATTGCCGAATTGATGGCTGAGAGGCAGGCGGGACAAGGCAAGGAAGGAAGCGACACGAGCTGCAAGCGCCGGGAGTTGGTGCCGGCAATAAATCGGCTGATAAGCGCGGATCAAGGTCGATCCGATAGTCAGACGATAAATTTTATTCAAACACTCTGTTCCAGTGTTGGCTTGTGCCGTTAAAGCAACAAAGAACATGTGACTTGCACCAGACGCTGGTGCGGCAAGGGGACCGAGGCAGATAATCGGTTTGTAAAGGAGAGAGATCATGGATGCCAAACCACCGAAGATTCCGACCCCGGATAAAGTTTTTTACCCGGATCCGGAACCCGTGGCCGTCGAGTTTCTGGGTGCCGAACTGCCTGAGCATGTTCGCGCTTTTTTCGACGAACAACGTAAGTCGTGCGACCCGAAGTAATCGGGTATTGGCGCAACGCAGCATCATCGCCCGAACAAGTGGCGGGCGGTAATCGCACGCGCCCTTATTACCAGTCCGGCTTTAATGCCGGCACGGTGGATCGGCTCGCCTGATCCCCACGACACTGGAGCGCATAGCTCCAGCGTTTGCATGCGCGCGTCCATCAGACATGCGGCGCACATAACACTCTCCGCGCCGGCGGCCATTTTTATCGGCTGCTCTTATCGGCTAACTACGCGCCGTTTGCCGCGCATCATTTATTCTTCTGTTTTTCCTCCAGCGGCCGCCCGGCCACGTCCATTTGATGAATCGCCCGTCTCGCTTCGCCGCGTCATGCGCGCTCGCGCTTGCCACCACCAGCTTCGTTTTCACACCTGCCCCCGCCTTCGCCGATGGCGACGACACCGCGCTTACCAATCTGATTGCGCTGGCCTCGCAGCGTCTCGCGCTGGCGGAGCCGGTTGCGCGCTGGAAATGGGCGCACCACCAGTCCATCACCGATACCCCCCGTGAAAACGCGCTGCTCGCCGATGTGGAAAAGCGCGCCGCGGCGGCGAACGTCGACCCGGCTTTCGCGAGAGCATTCTTCCAGGATCAGATCGACGCGAGCAAGGATGTGCAGAGCGCGCTGTTTGCCACGTGGCGCAGCGGCCAGCCGCCGCAGGAACCGGCGCCCGATCTCGCGACCAGCACGCGACCGCAGCTCGACAAGCTCACGCAATCGCTGATAGCCAGTCTCGCACGCGTGCAACCATTGCGAGCGTCGGACAATTGTCCGACGCGCGTCGCACAGGCACTCACTAACTGGAAATCGCTGACGCGTTATGACTCGACGCGTTCGAGCGCCCTCACCCGCGCGCTCGGTCACGTGTGCGAAACGGGCGGCGTCGGCGCGACGGGCTGATCCGTTCGCACCGGATAACGCGCACCGACACGCGGCTAGACGAAGCTCGACTCAGCCGCGTCGCTCGACACGCTCAACGGCATCACGCGCAGTCCGCGCGCCAGATGCGTCTGCAGGATGCGATACGTCGACAACTCGAAGGTCCCGGCCATCATCGACGCATGCAGTTGCGCCGCCTGCGCGAGCGACGGCGCATGCCCCAGATAACGCCAACGATCGACGACGTGAAAGACGCGCTGCGCGTCCTCGCGCTCCTCGAAAACAATCGGTCCCGCGAACGGCCATGGGGCATCCGCGGGATCGCTTTTCGTCACACGCGGCAGCCGGTTCTGGCCCGGCCGCAGCGTCGCGATCCATTGCGCCTCGGCGAGCATCGCACCCAACTCGCCGCCGGTCGCGCGCCACTCGACGCGTCGCACCTGCTGCGCCAGCCGGATGTCCTTCGATGACCGCCGCTCGCCGCTCAGATGCGCGCGCAGCCGCTGCCGCACACGCACGCTTCGCCCGACGTAAAGCGGCGCATCCCCTTCGCCGTAGAACGCATAGACACCACAGCCCGCCGGCGCGGTCTCGAGCAGCTCCTCGGTGATATCGCCGGCCAGCCGGTAGCGCCGCGTCGCGCGCTCGATCTGCGCGCGTAGTGCATCGAGCGGTATGAGCGCGTGCAGACGCTGCCAGAACTGCCAGATCAGGTCCGCATCGGCGAGCGCGCGGTGGCGATCGGACGGCACGAGCGCATGACGTTCGACGAGCGCATCGAGGCCGTGGCGCTTTTCGGCCGGAAACAGCGCGCGCGATAATCGCACGGTGCACAGCACGTCGGGGTCGAATGCAAGCCCGGCGCGGCGAAACTCGCTGCGCAGAAATCCACGATCGAAACTCGCGTTGTGCGCAACGAACAGCTTGCCGTTCAGACGCTCGAGCAGCGCGGGCGCGATCGATTCGAAGGTCGGTGCGCCGCGCACCATTTCGTTGGTGATGCCGGTCAGCTGCTGGATGAACGAAGGAATCGGCTGCCGCGGGTCGACCAGACTGCTCCAGCGCGATACGCCCGCCGGCCCTATCTCGACGACGCCGACTTCGGTGATACGGTGCTCGTTCGTGGAACCGCCAGTCGTTTCAAGGTCGACGAAGACGATGGGTACATCAAGGGCCGGTTCCGGCGAAATCAGTTCGGACATGGAAAAGGAAGGTTTCGGACGCGTGACTTTGCGGCAAGTATGCACCAGTTGGGCTTCGTCCATCCATGTTGCATTGGCCGATGCGCGCGAACAGTTATGTCACGCGTTAA
Organism: Paraburkholderia sp. ZP32-5; assembly: GCF_021390495.1. Taxonomy (NCBI): domain Bacteria; kingdom Pseudomonadati; phylum Pseudomonadota; class Betaproteobacteria; order Burkholderiales; family Burkholderiaceae; genus Paraburkholderia; species Paraburkholderia sp. ZP32-5. Next base: position 3,151,518 of record NZ_JAJEJP010000001.1, read on the forward strand.
TTCTGGGCGAGCCGGCGATCTCGTAATCGGGATTCGACATATTATCTCCCGACAAAAGCCGCACCTTAATCATCTCACTATGTAAGCCCGTTCCCGATTTCAAAATAATCACCTGGAAATAAAAAACCCTCGCGCTCCGGCGAGGGTTATCCCTTAAAACACAGCGAAAAGCGGAACGCACCGCTTTTTATAACGGCTGAATATTGGCCGCCTGCTTGCCCTTGGGACTCGTCTTGACGTCGAAAGAGACGCGCTGGTTTTCCTTCAGCGACTTGAAGCCCTCCGCGCGGATCTCCGAAAAGTGCGCGAACAGATCTTCGCCGCCCGAGTCCGACGTGATGAAGCCAAAGCCTTTAGCATCGTTGAACCATTTGACGATACCGGTTTCCATTTCCTGTTTTCCTCTTGATTTATCAGAATCGGGCCCTGCCCTTGAGCCCATCAAATCCCGACTTCATTAGCAATCAGATAACAGCAAACGCTGAAAACCAGAATCGACCAATGAAATACGGCTTTGCCGTTATACGGGGAATGGAGATTTTTCGTCAAGTAAACTTTTTATCTTCGCTTAGCGCGCTAAAAGATATGCACGACAAGTCTTACTCCAATGGAAATCCGTCAATATTACTCGCACGCATTTAATCGAAATCAAGGAGTGGAAAAAATTGCTGCGTGATGCCGAACAGATGTAACAAAATCCATCTTTCGGTAAGTGTTTGTCCGAGTTGTTGCGGCGCATTGGCAATCGCATGATGGAACGCAGTGGTAGCGATGTGCTTCAGGAGGTTGTCATGCTGTTCAATGAAATCCGCCGTCTGTTCGCCTGGTTCACTCATCCGCATGCCAAGGCGATATCCGATCAACCTGCCCGAACCAGCGATACGTCATCGGTTTTCGATTTCGATCCGATGTGGCACGGTGATCATTGGCAGAATCTGCTGTCTTCGCCGATGGACGCGCGCCGTTACGTGATCGAAGATTGGAGCATTCCTTCGGCGGCCGAGTGGGACGATGCGGACGGCGCCGCGCCGGCGCACTAGACGAGCCCACGAATACGCAAACCGCGGGCAAAAAAAAGCGCGACCGGAAAGTCGCGCTGACAAAGGTTTGGAGATCTTTTTCGTCAACGAAAAAGTCTGCTTCGGAAAGCAGAGATTGAAGTATAGCGGGCAGCCGCCATTTCGATTATTCACACTATTTACAATCCTCTGTTGCCGCATTAACAACAATCATTTTCCTGCATTTCTTTACGTGGCTTTTTCGCACCGTTTGGTGTCGCGGATGAGCAACGCAATTCTCGTAGTGTCATTTTCTGAATCCCGCGAATAACGTCCAAGGCCTTTATCCATAGGGCTTCAGCGGTACTCGAACATCGTTTCTCATCGAGTAATACTTTATTGCGCAAATCGGAACACCCTGTTCTGGAAGTGTCTCTCTACACTCAGGCTAATTGGAAACCGGCGCGAAACAGATCATTGCGCTTGTTACGCGGATTCCGCCTCTCGCAGCGCCGCGTGAAGGTCTCCCAAGCCAGGGTTTTTATACCTCTCTTGCTATTGGAGCTATATAAATGAAAAAGACACTCTTGGTCGCCGCCCTCACGGGCGTTTTTACAACCGCAGCGCATGCGCAAAGCAGCGTCACCCTGTACGGCCTGATCGACGCCGGCATCACTTATACCAACAACCAGCACGGCCACAGCAACTGGCAAATGACGAGCGGCTCGGTGAACGGCAGCCGCTTCGGCCTGCGTGGCGCCGAAGATCTCGGCGGCGGTCTGAAGGCCATTTTCACGTTGGAAAACGGCTTCGGCATCAATGACGGCACGCTCAAGCAGAATGGCCGCATGTTCGGCCGCCAGGCTTTCGTCGGTCTGTCCAGCGATCAGTTCGGCGCCGTCACGCTCGGCCGTCAGTACGACAGCATGGTCGACTACGTCGGCCCGTTGGCGCTGACCGGCACCCAATACGGCGGCACGCAGTTCGCGCACCCGTTCGACAACGACAACCTGAACAACTCGTTCCGTATCAACAACTCGATCAAGTTCCAGAGCGCCAACTACGGCGGCTTCAAGTTCGGCGCGTTGTACGGCTTCTCGAACCAGGCTGACGGCTTCTCGAACAATCGCGCTTACAGCGCAGGGGCGTCGTACAACTGGGGCGGCCTGAATGTCGCTGCCGCTTATATGCAGCTGAACAGCAACGGCGCCACGAGCGCGGCCGCGGCGTTCAATTCGGGCGGTGCGGTGTCGGGCGACAACACGTTCTTCGCGCAACGTCAGCAGACGTGGGGCGCCGGTGCCAACTACGCGTTCGGCCCGGCAACGGTCGGCCTCGTGTACTCGCAGACGAACCTGCAAGGTCTCGCGGGCATCAGCCAGAGCGCATCCGGTGTGACGGGCGGTCTGGGCTTCCCGAGCAACAGCGCGCAGTTCCAGAACTTCGAAGCTAATGCCCGTTATGCTCTGACGCCGGCGGTGAGCCTCGCCGCGGCCTACACGTACACCCGCGCGAACCTGTCGAGCTCGCACGTGCACTGGAACCAGGTCAACCTGCAAACTGCCTATGCGCTGTCCAAGCGTACCGACGTGTATCTGCAGGGTGTCTATCAGGAAGCCAACGAAGGTGCGATCGTCGACGCCAGCATCAACGGCCTTGGCGCAGCTTCGAGCAACAACAAGCAAGTCGCTGTGACGGCAGGTCTGCGTCACCGTTTCTAAGAACTGCGGAAGTACCTGCAGTTGGAAAGGCGCCGTTTTTACGGCGCCTTTTTTATGCGCTGTGTTTTATGCGCCGCATTGCCATCGCGAGGTGTCGCGAGCGGAACGCTAACCGCCGCTATCCGGCGGCGGATATTTGACGTCGAGAATATCGATCGGTTGAGGGCCCACCGGTGTGAATAACGTGACTGTATCGCCGACTTTCGCCTTCAGCAGCGCACGGGCAATCGGCGAAATCCAGCTTACGTGCCCGATATCCAGATCGACCTCATCGATGCCGACGATCGTCACGGTGTGCTCTTCGCCATCTTCGCTCGCATAGTCGACGGTCGCGCCGAAGAACACCTGATCGACATTCTCCTGTCGGCTGCTATCGACCACCTCGGCAAGGTCGAGGCGCTTGGTCAGAAAGCGGATTCGCCGGTCGATTTCGCGCAGACGGCGTTTGCCGTAGATGTAATCCCCATTCTCCGAGCGGTCACCGTTCGACGCCGCCCACGACACGAGCTTGACCACCTCCGGCCGCTCGACATCGATCAGATTCAGCAGTTCATCACGCATACGCCGGTGGCCGGCGGGCGTAATATAGTTTTTGGTGCCCGCGGGCACGTCGGGCTGGGCGACGTCGAGATCGTCATCGCCGTCTTCGCTCGATTCTTTGACAAAGGCCTTGTTCATAGTGATCCAGTAACAGCAGCTAGCAACATCCTTCTAAAAGGTTACACGATCGGACGCGCGACACAAATCACCGTGATGGGCTTCCATTTTAGCGATCCGTTGGCTATAATCTCGTTTCTGTGTGCGGCTGTAGCTCAGTTGGATAGAGTACTTGGCTACGAACCAAGGGGTCGTGGGTTCGAATCCTGCCAGCCGCGCCACCTTTACGAGGACTTCCTTACCGGGAAGTCCTCTAGTTTTACCGGCTTCATGTAGTCAAGCATCACCGTTTTAGCGTGCGGCTGTAGCTCAGTTGGATAGAGTACTTGGCTACGAACCAAGGGGTCGTGGGTTCGAATCCTGCCAGCCGCGCCACCTATGAAGGGCCTTCCGATCGGAAGGCCCTTTGTTTTTTTGGGATGCTTTCGTCAGCCGGCCTTTGGCTGTTCTCAACGCGCCACAAGTGCGCCTCCGTCCTCGCAGCCTGTAGCGGCCTTTCGTGGCAAGCACGTCATCGCGGCGGTGATTGAATATCGCCAATCTGCCCGTCCGGCCTGGGCAAATCCTCGACAACCCCGCCCACCGTTTGCTCGCTGATCGTCTGCGCCCGCGCGCCGGTCAGTGCTTGGCGCTCATGCAGCAGGTCGTCCACCGTATCGCCGAAATGGCTCGCGACGAACGCCCGCAGCAACGCGACACGCATCGACTCTCCCCGCCCTTCCGACGCGCGCTGGCCGCCCGCGAATTCCGCGATGCATAGCGCGCCCCGGCCGCCCTGCTCGCTCACTTCCAGCCGCCGCGCGCGCTCCAGCACCACGGCGGCCGCCTCCCATGACGCCGACGGCCTGAAGCGCCCATCCCACGGACGACCGCGATCGTTACCGCGGATCGATACGGTCTCGCCGCTATCGGTGAAATAGATCTCGCGCACGAAGTCGTGCAGGCCGCGCGCCACCCAATAGTCGAGTGCCACGCCAGTGAGGTCGGATACGTTCATCAACGCTCTCCCCCGGAAGCCGGGTGTGTGCTGCTTTTAGCTCGGTACGTTCCGAGCAGCCACACGAAAGATGCCCGCGCGGCTGACCGTATGTGAAAACATTGCGAGAAACAAAAGCGGCGGAAACGCGGGCGAGATCTGATCAGAAAGCAGGCACAACAACCGGCACGATCAAAGCCCGCTCAAGCCCGGGACGACAGAGCACACAGCCTCTCAGTAGTCCGCCCGCTCGCGATCGATGCGCATACCGCCCTCATGCCGGTGATGCCCTTCCTCGCTCGGCCGTTCGCGCGCAATGCGCATCACGTCCGGGTTCGTGCGCACGCGGCGCATCACGTTGGCCAGATGGACCCGGTCGCTGACCTGGATCACGAAGCGCAGTACCGTGGATTCCTGCGACAGATCTTCGTCCATTGCGATATGGACGATGTTCGCGTCAGCCGACGTGATATCCGCCGCCACGCGCGCAAACACGCCCTTGGTGTTCTTGACCAGCACCTTCACCGCGACATCGAACAGACGGCCCGGCTGCGGTGCCCACGCGACGTCGATCCAGCGCCCCGGATCGCGCCGGTGAATGCGCTGCGCGACGCGGCAGTCGGTGGTGTGGATCGCCATACCGAGGCCGATGCCGATATAGCCCATGATGTCGTCGCCGGGAATCGGACGGCAGCACGCGGACAGCTGCACCGACATCCCTTCAGTGCCGGTGATGACGACCGGCGGCGCATGCGGCGTCGTGCCGGACTCGGAGCGCGAGCCGTCGTCGTCGCCGTCGCGGCCGTTCATCAGCACCTCGATGCGCTTGGCCATGACCGCCGCGACGCGCCGGCCAAGACCGATGTCCGCGAAAATTTCCTGACGGTTCTTGTTGCCCGTCCATTGCACGAGCTTTTCCCACGCTTCGGGCGTCACATCCGACAGCGCCAACCCATAGCCCTTCAACCCCTGATCGACCAGACGCTCGCCGAGCTGCACCGACTCGTTCAGCCGCATCGTCTTCAGATAATGGCGAATCGCCGAGCGTGCCTTGCCGCTGCGCACGAAACCGAGCCATGCCGGATTCGGCTTCGAATACGGCGCCGTGATGACCTCGACGATATCGCCGCTCTTCAGCTCGGTACGCAGCGGCAGCAATTCGTTGTTGATCTTCACCGCGACACACTGGTTGCCGAGGTCGCTATGGATCGAATAGGCGAAATCGAGCGCGGTGGCGCCGCGCGGCAGCGCCATGATTTTCGACTTCGGCGTAAACACGTAGACCGCGTCCGGGAACAGGTCGATCTTCACGTGCTCGAGGAATTCGCTCGAATCGCCCGCTTCGCTCTGGATGTCGAGCAGCGACTTCAGCCACTGATGCGCGCGCTTTTGCACGTCGTTCAGATCCGCGCTGCCGTTCTTGTACAGCCAGTGCGCGGCCACACCCGCTTCGGCGATCTCGTGCATCTTGCGCGTGCGCACCTGAAACTCGATCGGCGCGCCGAACGGGCCGACCAGCGTTGTATGCAGCGACTGGTAGCCGTTCACCTTCGGGATCGCGATGTAATCCTTGAACTTGCCCGGCACCGGCTTGAAGAGCGCATGCAGTGCGCCGATGCAGGTGTAGCACTCGAGCGCGCTCTCGACGACCACGCGAAAACCGTACACGTCGAGCACCTGCGAGAACGACAACTGCTTGTCGCGCATCTTCTTGTAGATGCTGAAGATGGTTTTCTCGCGGCCGGTGACTTCCGCGTCGATCTTCGCATCGGCGATCGCGCGCTGCACCGACTCAAGGATCTTGCCGACCACCTCGCGCCGATTGCCGCGCGCGGCCTTCACGGCTTTTTCGAGCGTCGCGTAACGGTGCGGATTGAAGTTCGCGAAGCTCAAGTCCTGCAGCTCGCGATAGGTATTGTTCAGACCGAGCCGGTGAGCGATCGGCGCGTAAATATCGAGTGTTTCGCGCGCGACGCGACGGCGCTTTTCCGGCGGCACCGCGCCGAGCGTGCGCATGTTGTGCAGCCGGTCGGCGAGCTTCACCAGAATCACGCGCACGTCGCGTGCCATCGCGAGCAGCATCTTGCGGAAGTTTTCCGCCTGCGCTTCCTCGCGATTGCGAAACTCCATCTTGTCGAGCTTGGACAGGCCGTCGACCAGTTCCGCGACCTTCGCGCCGAAGCGCTCCGCGAGTTCCGCCTTGGTCACGCCCTGGTCTTCCATCACGTCATGCAGCAGCGCCGCCATGATCGACTGGGCGTCGAGATTCCAGCCTGCGCAGATTTCCGCGACGGCGACCGGATGGGTGATGTAAGGCTCGCCGCTCTGGCGATACTGGCCGAGGTGAGCTTCGTCGCTGAAATGAAACGCCGCCTTGACGTCCTTGATCTCTTCCGGCTGCAGATAGCCGGACAGCGCGGACGTCAGGCGGGCGATGGAAACGACGTCATGCCGGCGCGGCTGCTCCGGCGTGGCGGTCGGCCCGAACAGATGGCGAAACGACTGTTCGAGGACCGCGTCGATGTACTTGCGTGCAGACGAAGGAGAATCTACGTCGTGGTCCACTTCCGTGGCGGTGGGCGGGGTGGCACTCATGGTCGCCTCCGGAGCAGTCAGAATAGGACGCAGGTCTGCAAGTCGAGCAATCCGGTGTGGCAAAAACCGGGCAAAGCGAAAACGAAAAACCGTGGGTCTTAAACAGGTACCTTCTTCAGCATTTCGACGCCGACCTGGCCGGACGCGATTTCACGCAGCGCAACGACGGTGGGCTTGTCGCGGCTTTCGATCTTCGGCGTATGACCTTGAGCGAGCTGACGCGCACGATAGGTCGCGGCGAGCGCGAGTTCGAAACGGTTCGGGATCTGTTTGAGGCAGTCTTCGACGGTAATGCGGGCCATGTTGGTTTCCTTCTCAGTATGTTGCTTATTCTACCTTATGTGCTCGGCACAACGCCGCGCTCAGGCGTGCGGCAGGTGGATCCCGAGCTGCATGAAAAGCTGCGTGTGACGCGCGTACTGCGACGCGAAACGCGAACGCGTCGCGCCGACCAGACAACGCAACTCAGCCAGCGCGCGCTCGAAGTTCTCGTTGATCACCACGTACTCCGCCTCGGCCGCGTGCGCGATCTCGCCACCGGCCGCGAGCAGGCGCCGCGTGATCACGTTCGGCTCGTCCTGGCCGCGCTTTTTCAGACGCTCTTCGAGTGCTTCGAGCGACGGCGGCAGAATGAAAATTTCGACCGCATTGTGAAACTGCTTCTTCACCTGCTGCGCGCCCTGCCAGTCGATTTCGAGCAGCACGTCATGGCCGCTTTTCATCTGTTCCTCGATCCACACGCGTGAGGTGCCGTAGTAGTTACCGTGCACTTCCGCGCTTTCGAGAAACTCGCCAGCATCATGGCGCTGCATGAAGTCTTCGACGGTCGTGAAGTGATAGTGCTCGCCGTCCTGCTCCTTCGGACGCGGCGGGCGCGTCGTGTACGAGATCGACAGACGGATCGCGTCGTCGCCCGCGAGCAGCGCGTTCACCAGCGTCGACTTGCCCGCGCCCGACGGCGCGACGACCATGAACAGATTGCCGGGATAAGCGCCCGCATAGGGATGGCGCGGCGCGCCGGGTTCGCGTGTGTGATGCTCGGTCATGGTGTGGTGCTCCGGCCTTATTCGAGATTCTGTACCTGCTCGCGCATCTGTTCGATCAGCAGCTTGAGCGTCATCGACGAATCCGCGAGTTCCTTCGCCGCCGCCTTCGAGCCCAGCGTGTTCGCTTCGCGATTCAGTTCCTGCATCATGAAGTCGAGCCGCTTGCCGACCTTGCCGCCCTTCTCGATCACGTGACGGGTTTCGCTCAGGTGCGCGGTCAGGCGCGACAGTTCTTCGGCGATGTCGATGCGAATGCCGTACATCGTCACTTCCTGGCGAATCCGCTCGTTGATCTCTTCACGCGACACGATCGTCGCGGCCGCATCCGGCGCGGCGATACCGAGCGCTTCCTGCAGACGTTCGACGATTTTCTGCTGATGCCGCGTGATCAGCTCGGGCACGAGCGGCGTGATCTTCGCAACGATCGTTTCCATTTCGGTCACATTGGACAGCAGCATGTTCGCGAGCTGCGAGCCTTCGCGCGCGCGCACGTCGATCAGATCGCCGATCGCCTGCTTGCCGCAGCCGAGTACCGCGTCGCGCAGCGTCTCGGGCGCGATGTTGCTTTCGGCGAGCACGCCGGGCCAGCGCAGGATTTCGCCGGTGCGCAGACGGCCCGCGTCGGGGAATGTCGACAGCACCGTGCGTTCGAGTTGCGCGAGTTGCGCGAGCGCGTCGCTGTTCACCGAGCCCGCGTTCGCCGACTGCTCGCTGCGTTGCAGATTGACGCGGATGTCGACCTTGCCGCGCGACAGCTTGTTCATCAGCATCTCGCGCAGCGTCGGTTCGACGACGCGCACGTCTTCCGGCATGCGGAAGTTCAGATCGAGAAAGCGCGAGTTCACCGTGCGCAGTTCGACCGACACGCTCACGCCGCCCGTGCCCGAAGCTGCTACGAGTTCGCGCGTGGCGCTCGCATAGCCAGTCATGCTGTAGATCATCGTATTTCTCGCGATTGCGGCCATGCGTTACACGTCTGGCCTGAGAAGCGGATCGCCCGGCGTGTACGAGACGCGGGGCGGGGAACCGGCATTATCCCATTTTTGGCGGCGGCATCCGGCGCACGCCAGCGCGCATGCGGGCTCGCACGGGGCTTTGCGCGCGCTTGCTGGACATCGCCCGATGCCATGCGTGATGCGGACCGTCGTGCCGGGCACTTCAACGCTGATCGTCGCGCTGCATTGCGTTCGCACCGGCGTACTCCGCACATGCCATCGCCGTATCTTCCGCACGCAACTTCGCGCCCGCCGTGCACGCGTCACCGCGCTAACCGATCGGCGGTAAAATTGCGCTTTTCCCTGCGCCGTTCTTCCCACCCGTTTTCCCACCTACTCCACTCCATTCCGACATGAGCAACGACACCCAACGCCCCAGCGGCCGCCAGCCCGACCAGTTGCGCGACGTGCGCATCACGCGCCATTACACGAAGCATGCGGAAGGTTCGGTGCTGGTCGAATTCGGCGACACCAAGGTCATTTGCACCGCGAGCGTCAGCGAGAGCGTGCCGCCGTTTCTGCGCGACCGCGGCCAGGGCTGGCTCACCGCCGAATACGGCATGCTGCCGCGCGCCACGCACACCCGCAGCGACCGCGAAGCCGCGCGCGGCAAGCAGACCGGCCGCACGCAGGAAATCCAGCGGCTGATCGGCCGTGCGCTGCGCTCGGTGTTCGACCTCGAAAAGCTCGGCGCGCGCACGATCAATCTCGACTGCGACGTGATCCAGGCCGACGGCGGCACGCGCACCGCGAGCATCACCGGCGCATTCGTCGCCGCGCACGATGCGGTCGCGAAACTGCTGGCCACCGGCCGTATCGAAAGCTCGCCGATCACCGATTACATCGCCGCGATTTCGGTCGGCGTGTACGACGGTGTGGCAGTGCTCGATCTCGACTACGACGAAGACTCGCAGTGCGACACCGACATGAACGTCGTGATGACGGGCTCGGGCGGCTTCGTCGAAATTCAGGGCACCGCCGAGGGCGTGCCGTTTTCGCGCGACGAAATGAATACGCTGCTCGATCTCGCGAGCGCCGGCATCAACACGCTGATCGCCAAGCAGAAGCAGGCGCTGGGAGTGCAGCAGTGAATGCAGCAGATCAGAACGGCATGCCGCTGAAGAAAGTCGTGCTCGCGTCGAACAACGCGGGCAAGCTGCGCGAATTCGCGGCGCTGCTCGGCGCGGCCGGCATCGAGCTGATCGCGCAAGGCGCGCTCAACGTGCCGGAAGCGCCAGAGCCGCATCCCACCTTCGTCGAAAACGCGCTGACCAAGGCGCGTCATGCGGCGAAACTCACCGGCCTGCCCGCGCTCGCCGACGACTCCGGCCTGTGCGTGCGCGCGCTGCGCGGCGCGCCGGGCGTCTATTCGGCGCGTTACGCGCAGCTCGCCGGCGGCGAGAAGAGCGACGCGGCGAACAACGCGCGCCTCGTTGCCGAGTTGCGCGATGTGAACGACCGGCGCGGCTACTACTTCTGCGTACTCGCACTGGTGCGTCACGCGGACGACCCCGAACCGCTGATCGCCGAAGGCCGCTGGCATGGCGAAATTCTCGATGCGCCGCGCGGCGAGCATGGTTTCGGCTACGACCCGTACTTCTATCTGCCGTCGCTGAACGCGAGCGCCGCCGAACTCGAGCCGGCGGTAAAGAACGCCAGCAGCCATCGCGCGATCGCGCTGCGGCAACTGCTCGCGCGTCTGTCGGAGGAAGCGTGATTCCGATTCGACCGACGCCGGCCGAGGTCGGCAATGGTGTCATCAAGGCGTTCACGTCGCCGGGCGGCATTCGTCTGACTTCGCTGCCGCCGCTCGCGCTGTACGTGCATTTTCCGTGGTGCGTGCGCAAGTGCCCGTATTGCGATTTCAATTCGCACGAGTGGAAGGGCGACGCGTTCCCCGAGAACGACTATCTCGACGCGCTGCGTGCCGATCTGGAAATGGCGCTGCCGTTGATCTGGGGGCGCCAGGTGCATACGGTGTTCATCGGTGGCGGCACGCCGAGCCTGTTGTCGGCGGCTGGGCTCGACCGGTTGCTGTCGGACGTGCGCGCGCTGCTGCCGCTCGACGCCGACGCCGAAATCACGCTCGAAGCGAACCCCGGCACGTTCGAAGCGGACAAGTTCGCGCAGTTTCGCGCGAGCGGCGTGAACCGGCTATCGGTGGGCATCCAGAGTTTCAACGAAGCGCATCTGAAGGCGCTCGGGCGGATTCACGACGCCGCGCAGGCGCGCCATGCGGTCGAAGTCGCCGCCACCACGTTCGACAATTTCAACCTCGATCTGATGTTCGCGCTGCCGCAACAGACGCTCGCCGAATGCCAGGCCGACGTCGAAACGGCGCTGTCGTTCGCGCCGCCGCATCTGTCGCTGTATCACCTGACGCTCGAACCGAACACGCTATTCGCGAAATTCCCGCCCGCGTTGCCCGACGACGACGCGTCCGCCGATATGCAGGACTGGATCCATCAACGCACCGCCGAGGCCGGCTACGAACGCTACGAGGTGTCCGCGTACGCGCAGCCGCACAAGCAGAGCAAGCACAACCTGAACTACTGGCGTTTCGGCGATTACATCGGCATCGGCGCGGGCGCGCATACGAAGCTGTCGTTTCCGAATCGCGTGCTGCGGCAGGCGCGCTACAAGCATCCGACCACCTTCATCGAGCAGGCCAAGGCCGGCACCGCCGTGCAGGAAGAACACGAGGTCGGCCCGCGCGATCTGCCGTTCGAATTCATGCTGAACGCGCTGCGGCTGGTGGAAGGATTTCCGGTGCATCGCTTCATCGAACGCACGGGTTTGTCGATCACCACCATCGAACCCGCGTTGCAGGAAGCCGAGCGGCGCAAGCTGATCACGCGCGACCACGAAAAGATCGCGCCGACACCGCTCGGCCAGGCGTTCCTGAACGATCTGCAGGCGCTGTTTCTGAAAGATCCGCAGTGAAGCGATGAAGCGCGACTGACGGCGCCGGAAGGCGTCCGGGTCTATTCCGGGCGGCCGGCGTCCGATCCCCGATAGTCGCGTTGATAGAAACCGGCGAAGCGTTCGAGTTGCCGCGCGGCATCCGCCGGCGCGAGACCTTCGTTGAGCACGACACTCGAAAAGCCGGTGCGCGCCATCTGCAACAGCTGGTCTATCTGCACGTCGCCCGTCGCGCGCAAATCGCCGGAGAAGCTCAAGCGGCGCCGCAACAGGTAGGCCTGGCTGTACGCGCGTCCGTCGGTGAAATGCGGGAAGTGCAGCTCGATGCGCTCGACTTCGCCGAGCTTGCCGGCCAGTTCCATCGGGTCGGCATCGTTAGCCAGCTTGAGCACGCCTTGCTCGGATGCTTCGGCGGCAGTTTCCAGTGTGAATATTTTTAGCGGCGGCAGATTCGTCATGCGATCACCTCGCCTTTCGTGCGTGCTTCGTTCGCCGCCGTCTTGAAGGGTTCGAGACCGATGCGGCGCACCGTGTCGATGAACCGTTCGTATCGCCCCTCCCCTCGATGCTCACGCGCATCGCGATAGGTCGACAGAATCGCCTCGACGATATCCGGCACTTCGGCCGCGGAGAACGACGGGCCAATCACCTTGCCGGGTTGCGCCGCGCCGCTACCGGCCGCTCCGTCGGAGCCGCCGAGCGTGATCTGGTACCACTCCTTGCCATCCTTATCGACACCCAGCACGCCAATGTGTCCGCTGTGGTGATGGCCGCACGAGTTGATGCAGCCGCTGACGTGCACATCGATTTCGCCGATATCGTCGAGTTCGTCGAGGTCCTGATAGCGTTCGGCCAGCGCCTGCGCGACCGGAATCGAGCGCGCATTCGCCAGCGCGCAAAAGTCGCCGCCCGGACACGCGATGATGTCCGTCAACAAGCCAACGTTGGTGCTGGCAAAGCCGAGCGCATTGGCCGCTTCCCACAATGCAAAGAGCTGGTCCGCGGCGACCCATGGCAAAACGATGTTCTGCGTATGCGTGACCCGCGCCTCGCCTGCCGAGAATCGGTCCGCCAGCTCGGCGAGACGTTCGAGCTGCGTGGCGCTCGCGTCGCCAGGCGCCTGTCCGAGCCGCTTGAACGACAGCGTGACGATGCGCAGCGCAGGATCCTTATGCGGTGCCACATTGCGTTGCAGCCATCGCGTGAAGCGCGGCTCGTCGGCCTGCGCCGGCGTTCGCGCAGCATGCTCAACCTCGTGCTGCGCGCGGCGCGTCGGCGCGACAAACGCCGCGGTGACGCGATCGAGTTCCGACTGAACAATCGTGTGCGGACCGCCGTCATGCTCGACGATCTGGCGGAATTCATCCTCGACGTCGTCGATGTAGCGCTGCCCTTCCGCCTTCACGAGGATCTTGATGCGCGCCTTGTACTTGTTGTCGCGCCGTCCATAGCGGTTGTACACGCGCACGACCGCTTCGATGTAGTTCATGATCTGCTGCCACGGCAAGAACTCGCGCAGCACGATGCCGATCATCGGCGTGCGTCCCATGCCGCCACCAGCCGTCACCCTGAATCCCAGCGCACCGGCTTCGTCGTGCACGAGCCGAAGGCCGACATCGTGCCAGTCCGTCGCGGCCCGATCCTCGGCGGCGCCGGTGACCGCGATCTTGAACTTGCGCGGCAGGTACGCGAATTCGGGGTGCAGCGTCGTCCATTGCCGCATCAGTTCCGCGAACGGACGCGGATCGGCGATCTCATCGGGCGCGACGCCGGCACGCTCGTCGCACGAGATGTTGCGAATGCAATTGCCGCTGGTCTGAATGCCGTGCATGTCGACCGATGCCAGCAGATCCATCACGTCGGCCGCGCGCGCAAGCGGAATCCAGTTGAATTGCACGTTGGTGCGGGTCGTGAAGTGCGCCGAGTGCGTCGGCAGATGGGTGGTGCCGAGCTTGCGTTGCGCGTCGAAAGCCTGCGCGTACACCTCCGGTTCCGGGCTGTCGTAGTCGCGCGCGATGCACGCCAGCACCCGCAACTGCGCGCTCGACAATTCGCCATAAGGGACCGCCACCCGCAACATCGGCGCGTGGCGCTGCACATACCAGCCGTTCTGCAGACGCAACGGACGAAAGGCGTCTTCGCTCAGCCGGCCATCCTGCCAGCGTTCGAGCTGATCGCGAAACTGCGCGGCGCGGCTATAGACGAATGCTTTGTCGAACTCGGTGTATTGATACATGGATAGGATGCTTCTCCCGTCGCGGGACGTTGACTTAAGCGGTTACGATAGGCGCCTCACCGCTGCGCGCACAGAAGCAGATGCCGATGAAGCGTGCGCAGCAGATACAAGGACGTTGCAAGGGCAATCAATGAAGCGCTACGAAACTATCGCGACGAATCTGGCGGAGCAGATCCGCGCAGGCCATCTTCCCGTCGGGGTGCGCCTGCCGTCGCTGCGTCACCTGATTGCGCAATACGGCGTCAGTCAGTCGACCGTTTTCCGCGCTTACTATCTGCTCGAACAGTGGGGCCTCGTGCGCGCCGAGGAGCGCGCCGGCTACTTCGTCACGCAAGGCGCCACGGTGAAAGAGAAGGCCGCCGCCAACGGACTCTCGACCACGCCGACCAAAGTCGACATCAGCGATCTGGTGTTCTCCGTTCTCGAATCGGCTCGTCATCCGGACATCGTGCCGCTTGGCTCGGCGTTTCCGTCGCCGCAGCTGTTTCCGTCGGCGCGGCTTCTGAAGTCGCTGGTCTCGGGCACGCGTTCGCTGAGCCCGTGGAGCACCGTGGAAGATCTGCCGCCCGGCAACGACCACCTGCGTCAGCAGATCAGCATTCGTTATGTCGGAGCGGGGTTATCGGTGTCGCCCGATGAAATCCTCGTCACCAACGGCGCGCTCGAGGCATTGAACCTGTGCCTGATGGCGGTCACCCGTCCCGGCGATCTCGTCGCGGTTGAATCGCCTGGCTTTTACGCGGCCCTGCAGGCCATCGAGCGGCTCGATCTGCGCGCGGTGGAAATTCCGGTCGACCCGGTTTCCGGCCTCGATCTGGAAGCGCTGCAACGCGCGCTCGATCAGCATCCGATCCGAGCATGCTGGTTCATGCCCAACTTCCAGAATCCGACCGGCACGTCGATGACGGTCGAAAAGAAACGCGCGTTGGTCGAGATGCTGCGCGCTCGCGACGTGCCCCTGATCGAGGACGACGTCTATCAGGAGCTGCACTTCAGCCGCGACCGCCCGCTGCCGGCCAAGGCGTTCGATACGCAAGGTCTCGTCATGCACTGCAGTTCGTTCTCGAAGACACTCGCGCCGGGTTATCGGATCGGCTGGGCGTCCGCGGGCCGATTCGCCGACCGCGTGCGCCGGCTCAAGCTGATGACCACGCTATCCGCGTGCATTCCGGCTCAGGCAGGTGTGGCCGATTATCTGCAGAACGGCGGCTACGACCGACATCTGCGCTCGCTGCGCGCGTCGCTGCAGTCGCAGCTGGAGCAGATGGAGACGGCGCTGCGCAAGTGGTTGCCCGACTCCGTCAGATGGGTGCGGCCGAACGGCGGCTATCTGCTGTGGCTGCAATTGCCTTCGTCGGTGAATGCGATGGCGCTGCATGCGCTCGCGACCGAGCGCGGTATCAGCATTGCGCCGGGGCCAATTTTCTCCGCAACGCATGCGTTCCAGGATTGCATCCGGCTGAACTTCGGCCATCCGTGGAACCCACGGTTCGAGGAGGCGATTCGTACGCTTGCGGGGATTCTCGATAACCCGGCTGTCCACGGTTAAGGGACTGCCCGGCGGCGCTGCGGCGTACGGCAATGCTGAGGTTGTGCCGACGCCCTCGCGCTCGCCGGAACCCGGTGTGCTGGTGCTCAGAAGCCTTGCGTCGAACTCGTGACACCGGTAATCAGATGGACGACACCGAAGATCAACAGGCCGATCATCAGCGCAAGCGCCACGGCAACGAACGGCAGAAGCACCATGTTGACGTTGGCAAAGTCCGCCTCGTGAGACGCGCGCTTGCGCACCCCGAAGAAGCTCGACAAGACGATGCGGACCATTGTGATCAGTTCCATGACTGCTCTCCCAAGAATTTATCGCTTGCGTTGATATTCGCGCAGGACGTGGTATCGCGGGCGTAGCAGTTTCGGTTAATCCGAGGTAAGCAGCGGGTGGGGGCGGGTGTTTGTGGTGATGGGAGGCTGGAGGGGGAGGTTGTTTCCGAGAGTGGACTCGTTCGTGGCCGATTGTGGTGGCTGGGGCGGCCCGGGCGGCTCGCGGTATGCCGCGCGGTTGAGGACCGGTCGGCAAATCAGTTACAATCGCCGGCTTGGAGGTGTGGCCGAGCGGTTTAAGGCACCGGTCTTGAAAACCGGCGAAGGAGCAATCCTTCCGTGAGTTCGAATCTCACCGCCTCCGCCAGGATTGAATGAAAACCCCGTCAGCGGAAACGCTTGCGGGGTTTTGCTTTTTTGCAGTCCGACTATGCAGCCCGCCATCGGATACAAACTCGCGTACTGACAGTCCGCCAATGTCAATATCGGAGTGCACCACGCCGGTCCAATCGTACGCTACACTGACAATGTCACGTTCACAGCGTGACCCTGGATTGGCGTCCGGGACATGACAAAGGCGGGCAACCGCCGACCGGCGGATTTTTTACGCCCGTATCAAGCGCTCCTATGGTCGGGCCTTGGTAAGGGAGCGCTTGCGCTCGCCGGTTTCCTTTGTCACCGGTACGCCAACCTCGCCTTGCGCCCGGCCACCCCGATTGGCGTCGGGGTCCGGGTTATCGAACCCGGCAAAGGAGGTGTCTCATGCACCATGTCCCCGCTCGCTCTGAGCAAACGCAATTCCCTCTTACTGATATCGACGTCGCTGCAAAGCGCGAACGCGAAACGCTAGAACAATCCCGTTCAGAACTCCTCGTTGCACTTGCCGCCGCCGAGCAATCTGCCAGTACGTTTCTGCCGGGTTCGCTGGAACACGGCAATGCGAAGTCTCGCGTAACCCGTTTGCAAAAACGAACTGCGACTTATCCGAGGCAGGCTTGGAGCAGCGAAGAAACGTCACAACCTTGGTGATCTGCTAATAGAAGTCTGCCGGGAGCGCGTCGCCGCGCCTGAATGGCAGCGCATCGTTGCCGAAGCACGGCGAAGACACGATACACAGGACGCATTACGCGCGGCAGATGTGTCTCCGAGTGCGAGACGCGCGGAGAACAAATAAGCACGCGGACCAACAAACGCGCAGCTGTCGCTTTTCTGTCGATTGTCGATGCGTTTAAGACTGCTCTGATCCTCAACGACGGATTGGCGAGATATCAATCAGTACTTCGCCCCACGAACCGCCGAACGCGGTTCTGCGCGGGGGAGTGAATGTCTTCGAGCAAGAATGGACCGATGCATTCGAAGTAATGCATCACTCCGGGAGAGCGTGCATGTCTAATATTTTTATCAAAATTAACGGTGTTACGGGCGAGTCGCAGAATGCTGCGCATCCAGACGAAATAGAAGTCCTTAGCTGGAATTGGGCGATAACGCAGCCATCCAGTCTGCACTCAGGTTCCGGTGGCGGTGCGGCGAAAGCCTCTGCTTCGGCATTGCATTTCATGCATAGCATTGACCGGGCAAGCCCAATACTTGCGGGTCAATGCTTTCAGGGAAAACATATCCCTGAGGCTGTACTGACCATGAGCAAGGCGAATGGCACCAATTTCGATTACCTCAGAATCACAATGAATGACGTGATCATCTCGCACGTTGAATCGGCGGCAGGAGGCGGATTGGCATTGGAGCACGTCGCACTATCTTTCGCCCGAATGAAAAAGGAGTACGTGTTGCAACGCGCAACGGGTAGGAGTCAAGGCACTGTAACGGCAATCGTAGACTTGAAACAAAACCCCATCGCCTAGGCATAGGGACCTACTAATGAATGACTATGAACGCCTGATAGCCGCAGATGCAGCGACGTCTGAAAATCTCTATTCATACGGGGGACGAGAGGATTTTACTGCCCAGGAGTTGTACGTCGCGGTACTGGTGGAAGAAACATGCACGAGGCTGGGAATCGTCGACATTGCTGCAGTTATTGCATTCATTACTGGACAGCCACACCTATCAACGAGACAGAAATTTGGCGGGGCGACGCATGGAACATCATTGGCGTCCGTTATCGCAAGAGAGCTTTTGAATTTCAACCTCCCCTTCAGGGTTCCCACGCTGACCAATAACTCCATAAAAGCCCTTCGCTTTTCAATGACAAGCAACTTAGGTGCGGCGGTGGGACGGTGGACACCTCAAATCGGCGTAGCGGTCCTCGTCTATGATGTCATCGTGATCAACCTGATGACGACCTTGCATTACAACAGGCTTGTCAAACCGGAGGACAGACTCAGTGACGGAACAGTCGGAACGCTCGGCTGAACATGCATGGCGAGCACTCGAGAACTTCCTCCGAGACAAAAAATATTTGTCCCCACGTGAAGTTCTGAGGCCAGACATCGACATTCGTTGGAAATTGGGAATAGATGGCGACGACGCGGTCGCCTTTATTCCTGCTTTTTTTGAAACGTTCCAGATAAGGGAAGGGGATTTTTTATACAGTCGATATTTCGACGGCGAAGGAATCAGTTCCTTTTCGGCGTTGCTTACTCTATTGTTCGCATTGTTCTTTAAAAACTATCGCGAGGAAGTTCGACAGCAACGGCAAGCGTCAATAGTGACGCCTCAGATGCTTCAACGCGCTATCGAGCTTGGTGTCTGGGATAGTCAGCGTTTAACGGAAACGGATGGCCCGCCGTCGAAGGAATGACCTAGACCGCCCGCGCACGTGTGCGGGCGTCTCTTTCACCGAACACAAAACCTACACCACCGCCACCACCTCAACCTCCACCTTAAACCCATAATGCAACTGCGGCACCGGCACAACCGCGCGCGCCGGCTTCGCATCACCAGCCCAGCGCGCGTAGATCTGGTTAAAGCTCGCCCAGTTCTCCACATCGACGACATAAACCCGCACCTGCACCAGCTGCGCAACACTGCTGCCGACACTCTCAAGCGCCGCTTTCACATTAGCCAAGACCTGTTCGGCCTGCACGTCGAATGGCGCGTCGTTGAGCTTGTCGCCTTGCGGGTTAATCGGCAATTGCCCCGACACGAACACGAAGCCATTCGCAACCGCGACGTGACTATAGTGACCACCGGGTTTAGCGAGCGTGGTGGGATTGTTGGTCTGCGGCAGATGCGAGTCGTGTGAATTGTCAGTCATGAACCACTCCAGAAGTCGAGAACGTCCGGGCGGCAACCATCAGCCTAAGCGGAACGCCCGCACGACGAGCGCCCATCTTCACACAACCAGCGAAAAGTCTCACGCGACACGCGAGCGCGCTGAATACGGCCGAACAACCGGGCAACAGAACACCCGAGCGATTCGAGACCCACGAGACAAAACGAAACGAGAAGAGACAAGAGCAATCCACCAGCCCCCGCCCCACCCCGCCAGCCTCATCCGCATCAAGCCGCATGCGTTGCCGCGAAAGCCACCATCACGCAGCGGCCATCTCGAGCCTCTCGCGCGCATCCGCGCAACGACGATTCAGATCGCGATGCATCAGTCGGCCATCGAGCAAGGCCGATACATCGGTCAAACCGTAATCAAAGCGCAAGACATATTCGATGTCGGTGTAGTCGTAATAAGCGCCGCTGTCTGCCAGCCTTTGCGCTTCGGCGAATGCGGCATGTTGCCGTTCGCCGTTCATCAAGTCTTTGATCGCCATGATTGCCGCTCCGAGGAACAGTGACTTCATCATAGCAATGCAATTCAAAACGCACGGTGGCGCGCGCGCAACACCTGGTGTTTTCCGTACCTGCACGCACAGCTGTCATACAGAGCACATGGCTCACGCGGCGGCCACCGGCGTGCTGGTCCGATGCCAGCGCATCACCAGAAAACGGCCGACGAAACACAGCGTGCCCGCCACGCCGACCACCACGCCCATGCCCTGCGGCGAGCCGTCCTGCCACAACCCGACCGCAAGACTCGACAACGCGCCGAGCGCGAGCTGCACCGCGCCGAACACGGCCGCCGCGGCGCCGGCGTTGGCCGGGTAGCGATGCATCAGGTCGGTCGTGCAATTGGCGGACAGCACGCCCACCACGCCGACCACGAAGAACAGCCCGAACACGATCGACCACAAACCGCCCCACCCCGTCAGCGATACGACGCTGACGAACAGCGACGCGACGAAACTCACGGTCGCGGCAAATGAAATGATCGGCAGCGGACCGAGCCGGCTGACGAGTCGCGTATTCAGGTAATTGCCGAACATGATGCCGACGATATTCAGCGCGAACAGAAAGCCGTAATGCTGCGCCGAGATATGGAAGTACTCGATATACACGAACGGCGTCGCGGTGATGTACGCGAACATCGACGCGAACGCCATACCGCCGCACAGCATGTGCCCCCACGCGACCGGATCGCGCAGCAGCGTGCCGTACGCACCGAACGATTTCAGCAACGCCGACTGCGCGCGCTTCTCGCGCGGCCATGTCTCCGGCACCTTGAGGAACGCGGTCACCGCGCACACGGAACCGAACAGCGTCAGTGCAACGAATACCGCGCGCCAGCCGCCGAGCAGCAGCAACTGCCCGCCGATCAGCGGCGCGAGCAGCGGGCCGATCGACGTGACGATCGCGATCATCGACAGCACGCGGGCGGCGTCGCCGGGCTCGTGCGCGTCGCGCGCAATTGCCCGCGCGAGCACCGACGCCGAGCCCGCGCCCAACGCCTGCAGAAAGCGGAACGACACCAGCGAGCCGATCGAGAACGACAGCGCGCACGCGATGCTCGCGAGCGCATACATGATGATGCCGCCGAGCAGAATCGGCCGGCGTCCATAGGTATCCGACAACGGGCCGTACAGCAGCATGCCGATCGAGAAGCCGAACATGAAGCTCGTGAGCGTCGTTTGCGCGGCGGCGGTATTGACCGCGAAGGCCTGCGCGATGGTCGGCAGGCTCGGCAGGTACATGTCGATGGAAATCGGCCCGCAGGCGGCGAGCGCACCGAGCAACAGGATCAGCCGGCCATCGGGCCGGCGTTTGATGACGTCAGACATGGGAAATCCGGAGGAGCGCCGTGCCGGCATCGGCAGCGGCATGGATGAAGCGGAGCAGCGACGGCCTGACGGAATCGATTGTACGCGACGCCCGATCGTCAACCGTGCTTGCGCGTGGCTCATGGCCGTGTGGGCAATCCGATCCGCTGTCGAGTTTGGCGCAGCGATGACGGCGATCGTGATAACTGTCCGGCGGCCGTGATAGCAAAGACGGCCACCGCGATAACCGCACCACCTGCCAGCACGCTGGCGGCCGCCCATCGACACCACCCACACTGCCCGACAACCGCGCCGCCGATCGGTTAAGCTGCCGCCTGCATCCTGCGAGCGCATCGTTGCCGCACGGCACCGTGCTCATCGAACCCGCGCCCGCCCCCGCGCAACGCCACCTGATCCCGTTTCGAGCCCGCAATGACCGCCTTCCTGCTGATCTGGAGCCCCAAGAAATGGCCATGGCCCGAGCTGCCCGACATCGCGAAACGCGTGGCCGCTGGCGACGCGGTGACCGACGTCTGGGGCTGCGGCTTCGCGCGCGGCATCCTGCCGGGCGATCGTGTGTTCCTGCATCGCGTCGCGCAGGAACCGAAGGGCGTTTTCGGCTCCGGCTACGTGACGCGCGCGCCGTACGAAGTGCCGGATGCATCGACGAAACGCGGCTACCGGCTGTGCATCGACTTTGTCTACGACTGGCTCGTCGATGCGCATCAGGCGCCGGTGATTGCACGCGAGCAATTGCGCGTGCATCCGTTCTCGGTACAGACATGGGATGCGCAAAGTTCCGGCACGATCATCAAGCCCATCGCAGAAGGCGCGCTGGAGAAGCGCTGGGCCGAGCTGACCGGCAAGCGCAAGCCGCCGAAGCTGGCCGCACCGGCCGGCCCGACGCGCTCGACAAAAGTCACGGCGCATACCGCAGCGGCACAAAAGGCGGCCAACATCGTCAACGCAAAGCCGCCGGCAGCCAGCGAACAGTCCGCGAAGAAGCCAGCCCGTGCCGCAACGCGCGACAGCTCGGCCAACAACGCATCGGCTGACACCATAAACACCACAACAACCGCAACCACCGCTACGCGGCAGAAAACCACAACGAGCCGCACACCGGAAAGCGGGCCAAAACGCACCCGCCGAAGCCGCTGACAACGGCGCCCGGCGCGACAGCGCTTCGCCCGCCCCAAAGCCCTTCCACGCCGACTCCGGTACAATTTCTCGATCTACCTCAGCATTGTGCGAAACGCCCTCGGGAGTCGTCCGAGGCTCTTCGCGCCGCTGCGCAACCCGTATTTCCTATCCCCAGCCATCGCCATGTCCAGAAACGAAACCCTCTTCGAACGCGCGCAACGCACGATCCCCGGCGGCGTGAACTCGCCGGTGCGCGCCTTCCGCTCCGTCGGCGGCACGCCGCGCTTTATCGAGCGCGCGCAAGGCGCGTACTTCTGGGATGCGGACGGCCAGCGCTACACCGACTACATCGGCTCGTGGGGCCCGATGATCCTCGGCCACGTGCATCCGGAAGTGCTCGAAGCGGTGCAGCGCGTGCTCGCGGACGGCTTCTCGTTCGGCGCGCCGACGGAATCGGAAGTCGAAATCGCCGAAGAAATCTGCAAGCTGATGCCGTCGATCGAACAGGTGCGCATGGTGTCGAGCGGCACCGAAGCGACGATGAGCGCGCTGCGTCTCGCGCGCGGCTTCACGAACCGCAGCCGCATCGTCAAGTTCGAAGGCTGCTACCACGGTCACGCGGACAGCCTGCTGGTCAAGGCCGGCTCGGGCCTGTTGACCTTCGGCAACCCGACCTCGGCGGGCGTGCCGGTCGATATCGCCAAGCACACCACGGTCCTCGAATACAACAACGTCGCGGCGCTCGAAGAAGCGTTCAGCGCGTTCGGCAACGAGATCGCATCGGTGATCGTCGAGCCGGTCGCGGGCAATATGAATCTCGTGCGCGCGACGCCGGAATTCCTGCAGGCACTGCGGCGCCTGTGCAGCGAATACGGCGCCGTGCTGATCTTCGACGAAGTGATGTGCGGTTTTCGCGTGGCACTCGGTGGCGCGCAGCAACTGTACGGCGTGACGCCGGACCTGACCTGCCTCGGCAAGGTGATCGGCGGCGGCATGCCGGCGGCGGCATTCGGCGGCCGGCGCGACATCATGGCTCACCTCGCGCCGCTGGGCGGCGTCTATCAGGCAGGCACGCTGTCGGGTAATCCGATCGCGGTCGCGGCCGGTCTGAAAACGCTGCAGCTAATCCAGGCGCCGGGCTTCTACGACACGCTTGCCGCGCGCACTGTGCGTCTCACGCAGGATCTCGAACAGGCCGCGCGCGAAGCGGGCGTGCCGTTCGCGGCCGATGCGCTCGGCGGCATGTTCGGCCTGTATTTCCGCGAATCGATTCCGGCGAGCTTCGCCGAGGTCACGCAAAGCGACGTGCCGCGCTTCAACGCGTTCTTCCACAAGATGCTCGACGCGGGCGTGTACTTCGCGCCGTCCGCGTACGAAGCGGGCTTCGTATCGATCGCTCACGACGACGCGGTAATCGACGCGACGATCGACGCCGCGCGCGGCGCGTTCGCGTCGCTGAAGGACTGAATGAAGGGCTGCACGAAGGGCTGAGACCGGCCCGACCCAGACACTGCACTACAACGGACACCGATGTTTTCGCAAACCGATTTCGTCCATATGGAACGCGCGCTCGCCCTCGCGAAGCGCGGCATGTACACGACCGACCCGAATCCGCGCGTCGGTTGCGTGCTCGTGAGGAACGGCGAGGTGATCGGCGAAGGCTATACGCAGCCGGCCGGCCAGGACCACGCGGAGATCCGCGCGCTGAAGGATGCGCGCTCGCGCGGTCATGATCTGCGCGGCGCGACCGCCTACGTCACGCTCGAGCCGTGCAGCCACTTCGGCCGCACGCCGCCGTGCGCGAACGCGCTGATCGAAGCGCAGATCGGCCGCGTGATCGCGGCGATGGAAGATCCGAATCCGCAGGTTTCCGGCCGCGGTCTCGCGATGCTGCGCGACGCCGGCATCGAGGTGCGCTGCGGGCTGCTCGCGAACGAAGCGCGGGAACTGAACATCGGCTTCGTGTCGCGTATGACGCGCGGCCGTCCGTGGGTGCGCATGAAGGTGGCGGCATCGCTCGATGGCCGAACCGGTTTGCCGTCCGGCGTGAGTCAATGGATCACCGGCGAGGCCGCGCGTGCCGATGGCCACGCGTGGCGCGCGCGAGCATCGGCGATCCTGACCGGCATCGGCACCGTGCGCGAGGACAACCCGCGCATGACGGTGCGCGCGGTCGATACGCCGCGCCAGCCGCTGCGCGTGCTGATCGACAGTCAGCTCGACGTGCCGCTCGACGCGCAGATTCTGGCCGGCGCGCCGACGCTGATTTTCTGCGGCCATCTCGATCACCGTCTCGAAGAACGCGCGAGCGCGCTGCGCGAGCGCGGCGCCGAGATCGTGCCGCTGCCCAACGCGGCCGGCAAGGTCGATCTGCCTCAACTGCTGAATGTGCTCGGCCAACGCAATGTGAACGAACTGCACGTCGAGGCCGGCTACAAGCTGAACGGCTCGCTGCTGCGCGAAGGCTGCGTCGATGAACTGCTGGTGTATCTGGCACCGAGCCTGCTCGGCATGGACTCGATGAGTATGTTCAGTGTCACCGCGCCCGGCACGCTCGACGAGCGCGTCAAACTGAACTTCCATACGGTCGAGCGGATCGGCGACGATCTGCGGATTCTCGCGCGCTTCGCGCCGCCGGCCGCGCCCGGGACCGACTCCGTGTCCCCCACCGTTTCGAAATGATCAAGGATTAGCACGATGTTTACAGGAATCGTCGCGGCAGTGGGCCGCATCGAATCAGTCAAGCCGCTCGGCGCGGGTGGCGACGCGGGCGTGCGCCTGAATGTCGAAGCCGGCGGCCTGGATCTCGCCGACGTGCGGCTCGGCGACAGCATCACGATCCAGGGCGCCTGCATGACGGTGGTCGCGAAGACCGCGCAATCGTTCGAAGTCGACGTGTCGCGCGAGAGCCTGAACCGCACGGTCGGGCTCGGCGAACCGGGTGAGGTCAATCTCGAGAAAGCGCTGCGCGCGCATGACCGGCTTGGCGGGCATATCGTGTCCGGTCACGTGGATGGGCTCGGTACCGTGACGCGCTTTGCACCGGTTGGTGAATCGCACGAGTTGCGGATTCTCGCGCCGCGTGAGATCGGACGTTATCTCGCGTACAAGGGATCGGTGACGGTCAATGGTGTGAGTCTGACGGTCAACTCGGTCGAAGATCGTGACGAGGGTTGCGAGTTTTCGATCAATCTGATTCCGCATACGGTGCAGGTTACGTCGCTCAAGCATCTGCGCGATGGGGCGCGAGTGAATCTGGAGATTGATCTGATCGCGCGGTATGTGGAGCGGATGCTTGGGGCGGGTCAGGACGACCATGACGCATTGAAATAATTGTACTTTCGGCGAATCGACCTTCTGCCGTCGTATCGCCGAATCTCGCCAGACCCGCGATCTGGTGGCAATATTTCTGACGGCATACCGTCATTTTCCAGGATTTATATACCGCCGCGCCTTCAGATAACGGCCTCCCTACATCGCCAGATAGACTGCCTGCCGCGTCGGTATTGGGACAGGCAGAGACCACTTCAAAGCACGATCGTATGGTGTGTCGCCTTCTTCTGGACCTGAGCGGTAACACGACACCGAGAACCTTCTGTTTTCTCCAGCCTAGGGACCACCGAGTCCGTTACGAACATGGCCTGGAGAACGACCCCGACTCATTCATCGTCGAAATCCCCGTGCCGCTTGTGACGAATGTGCCCGCCAGCGTTCCTCGCGCGCTACCACCCGAGTTCATCACCAACCTCATCTACAACGCCAACTCGCCGACGAGTGCATTCGAGATCCTTTGAATTCCATGGTCCGACGCATGTTTCGCGCTTCCGCGCGTCGACCGGTCGGACTGAATATTGGGCGCCCATAAGATGAATAGTAAGTCGGGTCGATTGGCGACCATAGCTTTGTGACTCAATGCACAAGCGAAGCTCACGGTACCAGCTGACATTGCCGGCGGATCTTAACTCGCGGCCCCCTCAGTCGAAGATGGACCAGATACGCTCAGCGCGAGCAGGTAAGCAGAGTTCTGGATCATTGGCAAAAACTTAATGCTCTGAGTGAAGCGGGTGCGATCGAGGAAAGCGTTTGGCTTGACGTCAACCTTCCCCATAAACGTCGTGCGGTCGCGGTTTCTATCCGGCTCTCGTCCACGAATTCACCGTCGACAATACGGATGATATCGTAGAACTCACGCTGGATCGAAAGATACTCGGGTATAGAAACCTCTTTGTACTTCTCGTTCGAGTACCTCTGGCGACGTCCGCACCTACTCGACGAAAGCGGTGACGCGCATTATCTCTTCATCGGGCACCACGCATTGGACACTGCGGCGACCTTTTGACTCACCGTCCATCACGGCATGTTCCGACTTATCGCAGCAGCATACGAATACTTGCACGCTGGGACTAGAAAGGGAACGCATGACCAGGTAGGGATGTGCTCGTCGGAAAACGATAACCCAAATATGGATAAGTACTGCGCCTGGATTCAATAGCTCATCTTTGGCGACCTCAAAATCTGTTAGCCATGCTCCTCATAAGCCGTCTCGTGAAGCACCCACGTCATCGGGTTCACAACGAACATCTGTTCATACCTTGTCCAAAACCACCTTCATCATCTCTTCGGAAGATCCCAATTCGGGGAGATGCTCAAGCGTGAAAACCGGATTGTTGATGGCGACGGAAAATGGTTGCAACAACTCATCACTTCATCGTCGAGCAAAGTTTCATCCTGCTTCCTTCGATTTCTCAAAGCGTCAAAGAACGCTTCTTCGAAAACAAATTCTGATCGTCGAAGCGGCCTTCGAACTTCACTTCCGGTCTTCATCGGTTCGCGGTCTACACAAGCACGCGGCGTGGCATCACGGTTTCCCTGAGCACAACGAGATGAAGCGCGAAACGCATTGCGCTCGCGTAAGCCGAGTGATGCAAATATCACATATTGATCGCGAGATACGATCTTCCTAGGTGAAATTTGGCCCATTAGACTTGCCTCAACCTGAATAGAGTTCGACCTCGAAGAGGTTCTGTCAGTAGCGGACGGTCACTTCAATCCTTAAGCGTTTGCCCAGCAAGGCCCACAAGCTAGTTCTTTAGCCCCCAATACTTTTTCTTGTGAAATCGCGTGCTGAATTCATCCAGCCGTCAGCACAGGTTCTTTAATTAGAAAGGGATGTTACAGATGGACAGCACAACAGATAAAACATTGAGACGCAAACGGATCGCAATCGCCGTAGCAAGCTTGGGACTATCAGTGGCTCTTTTGCAAAGGACAGCGAACGCGCAGGTTCCGTCGCCACAGCCGCAATCGGACCTTGTCAATAGGGATGCACTAACTAAAGCGCCCGTCAGCGGTGCTGCGGACAGCGCCGTACCCGCGGCCACAGCCAGCTCGACGGCAGCTTCGCCACGCGAATCGGCCGCGGACAAAACCGACAGCGGAAGCTCCGCGACTAATGGCATTCCAATGACGGTCAACGTGGTTTCGCGCTCGTCCCTCGATCAGCAGCAGCCCAATGATTCCTACGAGGCTTTGCGCGGCGCGGCCGGCATCTCCAGTTCGGCTGGCGCGTCGGTCGCAGACAACGTTTCGATTCGCGGCATCGCGCTTGAGGGCCGCACAAGCTTTCGGCTTAACGGCGCATTGCCCATCAACAACTTCCTGGCAATGCCACTTGAGGACAAGCAGGGAGAAGAAGCGTTGAAGGGCGCCGCCGCTTTACTATTCGGCATTGCAAGTCCGTCGGGCATCGTCAATCTCGTCACTAAACGCGCAGGGGACAAGCCTAACGCCTCTATCGGTATCGCAGGCAATACCAATGGCGAGATCGTCGGCAGTGTCGACGTGGGCCGACGCTTCGGCACGGACAATCAGTTCGGGATACGTGTCAATGCGGCGGGCGGCCATCTGTCGAACCAGTTGGAAGACGCGGAAGGCTCACGGCGCTTCGTGAGTGTCGCGGCGGATTGGCGCGCCAGCGACCGCCTATCGTTCAAGCTCGACTTCGAAGATTACGAGCGCAGCTTCACCGAAAACTCCACTATCGGACTGCTGTCGCCCGTGAACGGCAAGATCCCGCTCCCCGCAGTGCCGGATCCGAACAAGCTGCTCTCGGGCTCGTGGGCGACCTACAAGGCTCACGCGCAAAACATCCTGCTGCGCGGAGACTACAAGATTACCGACAACTGGACAGTATTAGCCGAGGCTGGACGTGCCGAGACGGAGCGCGATTTCCGCGACGCCTCCACGCTAACGAACTACAACTTGACTACCGGCGAGGGCACACTCGTCACCAAGCTCGCTCGTGGACAGGATTACGTGAACAAATACGGCCGCGTTGAAACCAACGGCAAGTTCGATACGGGGTCGCTTCTGGAGCATCATCTGACCGTCGGCGTAATGTACAACTCTCGCGATCAGAACAATCCCTCGGTGCAATCGATCAAGACACCGCAGAACCTGTTTGATCCGATCACTCTACCGGCGCCTGTGCTTACCGCGCCAATCGTGGACCTGCCGCAGGAGAGTAAGGACACTGGCGTCTATGTCTACGATGCCGTATCCGTCGGCAAGCGTTTCACAGTTATCGGCGGCATGCGCCGCACTGACTACTCACTGACCGCAGCTCAGGCGAACGGTCCGAACACCCGCTTTCAGACCACCAACTATTCGCCGGCCATTGGTATCACCTTCCTGTTACGCCCTGATACCTCGCTCTATGCAAGCTACATGACTGGGCTCGAGGAAACGGGCCTCGCGCCCGTCACAGCCGTCAATGCATATCAAGCGCTTCCGCCGTCAGTGGCAAAGCAGAAGGAAGTCGGTATCCGATCAAGCGCCTTGTACGGCTTCTCAACTACCCTCGCGTATTTCGACATCAATCGCGGCACAGCCCAGCTCAATAACCAGAATGTTTTCCTGATCGATGGCCGCTCGACTTACAGGGGCGTGGAGGCGTCGATCGGCGGCGAAATCAACCGCGCATGGTCGTTCAACCTGGCGGGCCAGTACCTGCATGCGCGCACCTCGGGCGCGTCGGACCCTACGCTTAACGGAACACAGCCAGAGAACACACCTGATTTCACCCTTAGCATGACCGTCGTCTATCGCCCAAGCGTTATTCCGGGAAGCAGCCTGAGCGCGGGCATGTTCCGCACCGGCGCTCAAGCGGTCAACAACGCCAACCAGGCATTCATCCCGGCTTATACGGTATACACACTCGGTGCGGGCTACACTACGCGAATCGCTGGTCATCGGACCACGCTTGCGCTCAACGTGAACAATCTCACCAACGACAGGCATTTTTCGGCGGCTGGCAACGGGCTCCTGATCGTCGGCCCCGCACGCTCCATCCGCTTCTCGGCGCGGGCAGATTTTTAAACATATCGTCAGATAGGTTTTTTTTCAAAATACATTCAATTCCAGTAAATCACCGAACATGTCCACTACCCGTGTAGAACAGAGATACGGTCGTCCTGCTGTGTTGTTGCATTGGACCATCGCGTTGCTGATAGCGCTTGCTTACGTCTCCATGAACGTGCGCGGGCCCAAAGGAACACTTAATCGTATCTTATGGTCGGATGTGCACTTCTGGGCAGGTACTCTGGTACTCGTACTGACCGTTTTGCGCGTAATGTGGCGTGCGCGTGCGGGCGCGCCCCCCCTCCTCCCACAGCCCAAATATTTGATGCTGCTTAGTCACGCAGTACATTTCGTACTGTATGTCTTCATTTTCGTTCAACCCGTATTAGGGATATTGACACTCGATCTACAAGGCCATCCGCTTGCATTGCCTGGCCTGCCATGGTCGCTTAATTTTGTGGGCCCAAACAGGGAGCAGGCAAACACCCTCTTCTGGATTCACAAATATCTGGCCGATACTTTTTATTTTGTTATCGGCCTGCATGCCCTTGCGGCGTTGTGGCATCACTTCGTACGGCGTGACGGGACCTTGCGCAGAATGCTATAGCACGCAACCACCAAGCTCTGCCAGCTCACTGACATCTCCGTCGCACCCGACTGCATCTGCTCGCGTGAGGCGGGTATCGCTTCGCTACGAGAGGTTTGCCAAAAAGAAAATGCCTCGGCCTCGTTTTATGCGTGTCGTCATTCCGAAAACGGACCGAGTCTCGATCAAACACTATCGTTCCCCGTTTTAGCGAAATTTATGGAATCCCCGACTATCTGTGCCCCGTCGAACGAACCTGTTTATGCGTCGGAGCGACTCATCAACTTTCGCACTCGCGGCCACCTGCTCCTGCAAAAGCACTCCACACAGTTGGTGGTCGCCTTTATCGGCGACAGTTGGGTACGAGGAGCTGGCTGGCCGTCGCACGGCGATCCGGAGCGTCGGCGTTACTTCATGCCAGAACTAAGTGCGGCCCTGCAGGATATTTACGGGGACGCGGGTGGCGGCTGGTGTGGGTTTGGCGACACCAACTCGACCACCCGGCGTGGTGGCTCCGCGAACCCGGATCGGCTTTATCAGGAAGGGACAGGCTCCTGGACAACCCAGCGTAATAACCGTCCGGTTCCGGATATCTGTACCAGTCGCAGCGAAACGCCCGGCGACTCGATTCGAGTCAATAATGTGAGGGGGCCTACCAGTCAGGTCACCCTCTTCTTCATACCTGGCGGTAGTATCGAATATAGATGGAATGACGGACCATGGCGTTTGCTCGCGCTCTCCCGGTCATCGGTGCAATCGAAACATTTCGAACACGTCGAGGTCACAACGGCCGTACTAACCGGTTTCCCCCAGCAAGACGGATGGACGCTGGACATTCGGATAGTATCAGGGCCGGTCGAACTGGCAGGCATTGAACACAGGAATAATCAGTCTGGGATTCGCTTGCATAACCTTGGATCGGGCGGCAGCACTGCGCGAGACTGGTGTGCCGTAGCATCTCCGGGATGGCGTTCCGCACTTGAAACGTTGGGGTTGCATACGGCGTTATTGCTGTTTGGGACGAACGACCAGAAACGTGGCTCACCAGAAGAACACCGGCAATCTCTGGCGGACATGGTGAACTCGCTAAGGATGGTGATGCCCGGCGTGGATATTGCCGTCGCCACTCCGCCGGAAAGCGGTGATGTAACTCCGCCCCGCCCGCAAAGACCGATGCGCCTTTATCGCGATCAGGCTCGCGCCCTTGCGGCCGAGTTAGCGTTGTGCCATATCGATCTGCAACCTGTGTTTGGCGACGTCGATAAGTATCGTTATGGCGGAACGTGCGCCTTACTCAACGACTCGCTGATCCATCCGTCAAAGGAAGGTAGTCACCTGATTGCATCGTTTTACCAAAGCTTACTCGACCTGCGCTAGCGACTGCTACTGGTAGCTCAGGGAGATGACATTTACTCGCAACAGACTTGGCACTACCTCTGCTAACTCGAAGAAGATCCGTGCAGATGCACGATATCTGGCGTTCGCACCGGGTTTTTTTCCATTACTCTAACTGTCACAATGGCTGCAGCTCCAGCTACAGGCTTGCGGCAGCTTAATGTGCGCGTCCCGGCATGAATCCGTGGAAGCACTCCGCATTCCTCGAGCAAGCTTGCCGTTACTTGTTGAAGCAGGTCAAGCTCGCGACACATAATAGCGGCGTGCAAAGCAATAAACCGTCAACTGACTCATCCACTGAACCATTAGGGCAATGGTATGACCTTAAGCCAGCTAAGAGCCTTTTGTGCAGTAGTAGACCAGGGCAGTTTTCGGGCGGCTTCTCGATCGCTTGATATTGCTCAAAGCGCACTAACGCAGGCCATTCAAACCCTGGAGACGGAGCTTTCGGTACCTCTGCTAACGCGCTCATACGCCGGCATCAGCTTGACGCCATTTGGGAAAAAACTTTTAACGCGAGCCCATGCCATCATTCGTGAGTGTGAACAGATCGAACCGGACATGCGTGAAATCGACGGGGCGGAAGCAAATCAGATAGCACTTGGAGTGACGTCAGAGCCTTTAATTCAATTGCTCATGCCGGTACTCAATCGCTTTCGACAAGACAATCCTCACGTCAGTGTCAACATCACCAACAGTTCAGCACACTTGCTGACCGAACACATCCGCAGCGGTCGGCTTCACTTTGCATTATGTCCGCTGGTGCCAAACATTGCCGATCCCGGGCTCGACATCGCTCGCCTTTACCCTTCGTCGCCAGCTATCATCGCACGCGTCGGGCATCCGAAGGCCGGTGCGACCTCGATCACCGAACTCGCCGAATGCGAATGGGTGGGCCTCAGGCCCGAGGGGATTGCAGGATTTGCACCAAATCGACTTACTCAAATGTTTGCACAGCAAGGCCTCGGCGCACCAAAGATGGTTTTCATCGCCGAGACCCCACTGGAGAAGCTGTACCTGGTCTCCGAAACGGATTACCTGACAATGGACCCCGGTGTTCTAACTGACGCCAAACTCTTTTCAGGGGCACTTACTCGCATTCCCATTCGGGAAGCGTTTAATGCGCGTGACGTCTGCCTGGTTCGCCACAGTAATTCACCCTTACCTGCACCCGCTCAGGCTCTGTCGAATATGCTTGCATCCTTTGCTCGTCTGCGCCAGATCGTGTCCGGGCCGCTTCGAGTATGACAAACACGGATGTGACACCACCGTTGCTTCCGCCCGTATCCGAGAATCGATCCTGGTCGGACATCGGTGATGTCACTGCGGCGCTCATTCTGCTGCGCGTCTTTTGACCAGAATCTCCGCCAGAAAGTCCTGCACTCGCTTCAATACGCGCATCCGGTCATGCGACACGCCGGGCGCCAATTCGAAGCGTACCGAAATGCCCGCCGCCTCGAACGAAGCTTGCAATGCCTTCAGTCTTTCTGGCCGCGTTTTGCCTGCGTCATTCGCACCCTCCATATAGTAACGGCTGCCAGGTCGATGTGTGATCTCCCACGTTTCCAGATCCGCGCTGCCAACAACCATATGCACAGGTACGCGTGCCAGCGCGGCGGCGTCGAACTCTATGCCAAAGCGCGCTTTCAGATCCCGAACTCCAACCCACCAGTCCTTGTCCGGATCGAGCAGCGTTACCGAACCGGGCGCACCAATCGATACGGCCCATAGCTTCCCGGGATGAAGAATCGCATAGCGATGAGCGAAGTGACCGCCACCAGAGTAGCCGAACAACGCGTAAGTGTCCCAGTTCTGCCGGTACTTCGCAGCAACTTCGTCGACCATGGCCTGAAGGATCAGATCGTACCGAATATCGTTCTCGACCATATACTTATATCCGTTGCCGTTGCCGTCTCCTAGCACCCCGATCGGAAACAGCGGACACAGGACTGCACAACGGTTCCAGCGGCCAAACTCCGCGAAGCCGTTACGAAAATCAAGGAAAGAGTCGCGGCTCGAGCCATGCGTAGCAACCAGCAGATCTAAGGGCTCGCCGGTCGCGGCGACAGGCGGCACGTACATGGTGTAGCAAAAGCGTGGATCTGCGCGGCAACTGAAAATCGGCGTCAGGCCGAGTTCGTAGGCAGCTTTAGTGCGGGCCGCACTGTACGGCTCATCGCTGGAAATGATCGGTTTCGAAGTGGCTTTCTGGTTCATGGTCAGAATCATTCTGGGCTAGTACTAACTTGATTGGGCGATCGCAGGCCACGTGCGCGTGACGATCCTGAAGCCATCGTGGCGATTGCCGCGTAGTTCGGGTACCGCCTGCAACAGACGTCGCGTGTATTCGTGGCTGGGATTGTCGAAGACTTCATCTCGCGATCCCGTCTCCACCACCTGACCACGGAACATGACGCAGACGTTGTCGGCAATCTGCTCGACAACGCCAAGGTCATGGGAAATCAGCAGGCAGGCGAAACCGTATTTTTTTTGCAGGGAAACAAGCATTTCGAGAATTTGCTTCTGCACTGTTATATCGAGCGCTGATACGGGCTCGTCGGCTATGATCACTTCGGGGCGCGTCACCAGGGACCGCGCGATTGCCACTCGCTGGCGCTGGCCTCCGGAAAGCTGATGCACCAGGCGGGCGCCATGCGACTCAAGCCCGACGTCGTGAAGCGCTATGGCCACCCGTTCGGCCCGTCCACGCTGACTCAGCGATCGATCGAGCCGCAGGCCCTCTGCTATCAATGCATCCACCCGCATGCGCGGATCCAGTGATGAATAGGGATCCTGAAACACCATCTGAATGGAACGGCGCGCAATTCTGAGCCTGGTCGATTTTCCACTCAGATAGGGCTCTCCATTGAGCAGAATCTGGCCTTGGGCGATGGGTATCAACCCCAGAATAGCTTTGGCCAGGCTTGTCTTGCCGCTACCGGATTCGCCGACAATTGCCAGCGTCTCACCTTTGTGTATTTCGAACGAGGTGGGATACACGGCTCGAATCGCTTCGCGGCGGAACATCATGCCCGATACGTCGTAGTCGATGGCCACGTCCTGCACGCTGATAACGGGAACGCCAGGTGCATGTGAAGCTCGCGTGCCCGCCGGCAAGTCCGCGCGCCGGGGCATCGCATCAAGCAAATTGAGCGTGTACTCATGGGATGGCCGCGTCAACACCTTGGCCACTGGACCTGTTTCCACTATCTGGCCACGTCTCATCACCATAACCTGCTCAGTGTAGGCACCGACCAGCGCGAGGTTGTGGCTGATGAAAATCAGTGCGGTATTCTGCTCGCGGGTGAGTTCGAGCATCAGATCGAGCACTTCTTTTTGCACGATGCAGTCCAGCGCCGTGGTCGGCTCGTCGGCGATCAGGAGGCGCGGCTGTAACAGCATTACCGCGGCAAGCAGAAGCCGCTGACGCGTACCACCGGAGAATTCATGAGGATACCGTTTCAAACATCCGAATGGGTCACGTACCCGAACGCGCTCCAACATAGCCACCGCCGCCTCGATCGCACGCTCCCTGGGCATCTTGCGGCGACGGATCAATGCCTCGGTCAATTGTTCCCCGATGCGCATGGCGGGATTCAATGAGACCATCGGCTCCTGAAACACCATCCCGATATCGGTACCCCGTGTTTGTAGCCATTGCCCACGAGTCTGCTGCAGCAAATCGCGGCCATCGAACCGCACATTGCCAGTTGCAATACGGGCATTTTCGGGAAGCAAGCCCAGCAGAGCCCGACCTACCATGGTCTTGCCGCTGCCGGATTCGCCCACGACTGCCAAAGATTGGCCGGCATTCAGCTTAAAGCCGATTTGTTCGGTGACGTGCCTGATTTGTCCATGACCATTGCTGAAGCCGATCGTCAGGTCTTCGACATGCAGCAGCGGTGCATCGGCCGGTGGTTTGCTAGAGACCATTAACGGGGTCCTCTCATGCGGGGATCGAGCAAATCGCGAATCCCATCGCCCAGTAGATTGATGCCGAACAAAGCGAGCGAAATCATCGCTCCTGGGAACAGGACCAACCAGAGCGCATGGTCGATCGCGGTGCGGCCATCGGCCAGCATGCCGCCCCAGGTTGGTTCAGGCGCCGGCACGCCAAGGCCCAGAAAACTAAGCGCGCTCTCGGCCAGCAAAGCAGAGCCGAACAGCGAAGTGGAAAAGACCAGCAATGAGGCGAAGCAATGCGGCAGCACATGGCGCATCAACGTCCAGCAGCCGCTATTGCCCATGGTGATCGAGGCCGTGACGAAGTCCTTTTGCCTTAATGACAGTGTGGCGCCCCGAGCAATGCGACTCACCGAGGGCGTGTAAGCCAAGGCCAGTGCAACCACCACGCCCCATTTCGACGGCCCGAGCACTGTCATGATGCCGAGCGCCAGAAGCAACCCGGGAAACGCCATGAGCGAATCGATCAACACACAGGCCAGACGGTCACACCAACCCCCAACATAGCCGCAGACGGTGCCAATCAAGGCGCCTCCAATCAGCGCCGCCAGGACAGAACATGTGCTGACCGTCAAGCTGGCGCCGTCACCCGCCATGATGCGCGAGAGCACGTCACGGCCGAATTCATCGGTACCAAACCAGTGCTGCGCTGACGGTGCCGCATACCGTGCCTGCAAGTTCACGTCGAGTGGCCCATAAGGTGTGAAGAACAGACTGATCAAGGCAATCAGCAACAGCAGGCCGACAAGTACGCCGCCAATAATGAGGTTGACCCTTACAGGCTTACGGAATGTGGTCATGATGAGTCAGAGCTTGAGACGAGGATCGAAGATCGGGTACAGCAGATCGACGATCAGATTGACCAGAACGTAGAGCAGCGCAATCAGCAACATACAACCCTGAACCACCGGATAATCCCGGGCATAGATGCTTTCGATCAGTAGACGGCCCATGCCGGGGAGCGTAAACACCGTTTCGATCACCGCGCCGCCTGCCAGCAGATGTCCCAGTACAAGTCCGATCACCGTCAACGTCGAACCGAACGCGTTGGGTAACGCGTGGCGCAGCAGCACGCCTGCCTCGGTCAAACCCTTTGCCCGCGCGTGCGCGATATATTCGAGGCGCAGGACCTCGATGCCGCTCGCCCGCATCATGCGAGTGATGACGGCGATCTCTCCCAACGTGACGGCAATCACCGGCAGAATCAGGTATTTGAAGGAACCCCAGCCGGCCTGAGAAAACGATTGATAGCCGAAAGTCGGCAGCAAATGCCAGTGCACGCCAAATATCCAGATCAGCAGGATTCCAACCCAGAAGCTCGGGATGGAAACCAGAAAAATGCTGGCCATGACGATAGTCAGGTCGCTTCGACGATTCTGCGCCCAGGCTGCCAACATGCCTGCAGGAATGGCCACCAGACAGGCAACGAAGGTCGCCGCGAGTACGATTTTCGCGGTTACCGGAAAGGTTTCGCGAATCAAATCCAACACGGGCTGATGTCGCACGATGGACATACCAAAGTCCGCTTCAAGCAGATGCCGCACCCAGATGAAAAACTGCACCGGCATTGCCTGGTCCAGCCCGAATGTATGCCGCATCTGTTGCAACAACGCCGGATCGTTGACATCGCCGAGCATAATCACCGCTGGGTCACCGGGAATCGCGCGGATCATCGCGAACACCAGCACCGTGACCACGACCACCGTAGGAATTGCCAGAGCAAGGCGCTTGATAATGAAACGCAGCATAAATCGGCCTAATCCTTAGTCACGTTAAAGAACCTCTTCATCCCCAATGGCCAGGTACCCATACCGTGCACATGGCTGCTGACGAGCGTGACATCCGGCGTGTCGTTCAGAACGATCATGGGTACATCCGCGAGCATCATTGCGTGCAACTGCGCAAATACTTTGCTTCGCTGATTCTGGTCCGTTACGTTTTCGAGGCTTTCCAATAATGCAAGCGCCTTGGGGTTCTCCCATTGAACCATTGGATTCTCATCTTTCTTGCCGAGTACATCGCCATACATCAGCGACGGTTCAATTCGGGCCGAATAACCGAACGACATCAGTTGAAATTTTCCGGAGCGGTAATCGTTGATCTGCTTGGCCCATTCCACAACCCGAAGCTTGACCGTGATGCCTGCTTGCGCAAGCAGGGATTGCATATAAATTGCCGCAGTAAAAATATGCGGCGTGTTGTGGCTGGTTTCGAGCGTCAGCGGTTGTCCCTTGTAACCGACCTGAGCAAGCAGACGCTTGACCTCATCCATCCGCCGGGTATAGCCGACGGCATCCTCCGGCGTATGAAGCGCGTCGCCGTCCGGCGTCAGTGACGGGTTGTAAGGCGAGCGACCATCCGTCACGGCTTTGACCACACCAGGCAGATCAACCGCCAGGGCAATTGCGCGGCGCATGCGCACGTCCGCCAGCATGGGATCGCGTGTCTGCATCAGAATCGCGGCAGGATCAGCTCCCGGCCCCGTAAGCAGATGCCACGCCGGACTGGATGGCGGCAGATCGCTCATGGACACCTTGACCATGTCGATCTGTCCCGACAGCAGTGCGGAAAGCTGTGCCGCTTCATCCGGGATAACCACAAAGCGCACATCCGCTTCGGCGCGTTTTGCGCCGGCCATTCCGCTATACGGTTCAGAACGCGGCTTATATCCGGTAAACGGTTTAAGCACCACATATTGCCCCTTCTTCCAGTCGCCAAAAATGAAAGGGCCGGTGGCGACGGGAGCGAGCCAGTTGCCCGCACTGTCGACGCTGGAGGGACTCAATATGGCTAACGGACAGCGTCGCTCGACCATCCGGTTGAGAAACAGAGCGGATGGCCGGCTAAGATCGAACACCACGGTTTCGGCATCGGGTGTGGTGACCGACAGGACCTTGGGTCCGCTGCGCCCGTTGTAGTAGCCTCGGCATACAAATCCAGACTTCGATTTCATCAAATAGTCGTAACTCCATTTGACGTCCGCCGATGTCATTGGAGTGCCGTTCTGGAATAGAACGCCGTGCCTCAGGTGAAAAGTGTAGCGTTTGCCATCGGGAGAAATACTCCAGCTATCAGCCAGCATCGGACCGATTGATAGATCGCCCTTCAGAGCGACCAATGACTCGACTACATTCGCCAGAATTTCATCGGTATAGCCATTGCGTAGCACGTTGCCCGGCATCGATGTGGGCGTGTCGGTAGAAATGGCGAAGCGGATCTCGCCAGGCGACGAAACGGAGGTCGATAGCGTGTGCGGTGCGGGCGCCGCGGTCCATATTATTCCGCCCAGCAACGCCGCACCGAGGAGGCAGCCAGCCCAAACTTTTCTCTTCACTGCAGTTGCTCGCGGCGAGCCGAGTCAGGGAAACTGTGCAAGAAGCGTTCAGACACGCGGCAAGCTAACATCAGGTATTTCCTATCAAAGAGAACGAAAAGATGCCGTTGTTGTTGGGAGAAGAACAAGCACGGATCGTAGAGTTTAAAAATTGCGCCGGGAAGTCAGGTGAAATAGATCGAAAGCCGCTTTCCGGATCACTAGGGAAAACGTTAAGTTGAATGAATTTTTTTGAAGTTGTAACTCATTTCCACCTGCTTTCGGCGCGCCTACGCATTCCATATGACATTGACCCAACTCCGCGATTACTGTGTTGTAGTAGATCAGGGCAGCATCCGCGCGGCTGCGCAGGTGCTGAAGATAGGCCAGAGCACACTCACACGTGCCATTCAAAATCTGGAATCGGAGTTGGGCTCCGTGTTGTTGATTCGATCCCACCACGGCTTGACACTGACGCCGGCAGGCCAGATTTTTCTGACGCATGCACGTGCCCTAACGCACGGCTGGGAACGCGCGATTCAGGATGTAAAAAATCAGTCTGCCGAGCTGGAAGGCGAGGTAGCCGTCGGCGTAACCGTCGAACCTCTGGCGGAATTCGTTTTGCCCGTCTTTGAACTTTTCCGGTCACGGTACCCCAAGGTACTGGTTCGTGTCGCAAGCAGTCAGACAAACATGCTTGTTGAACGAGTACGGGGTGGCAGCCTGGACTTCGCGATTTGCTCGTTGCCCGTTCAAGCCAGTCAATTGGATTTGTCGATCGAGACGATGTATCCGTCTTCGGTCACTGTTATTGCCCGCAGAAACCATCCGCTCGAAAAGGCTGACTCGATTCGAGACCTGATCAATTGCGAGTGGGTGGTAACTCAGCCAGGCCAAATCGTCGGAGGGGGACCCAATCAGATCAACAGCATCTTCGCGACGCTGGGTATCGGTAAGCCTCGCATCGCCATGACCACCAGTTCATTGCTCGAGACCTTGCACATTGTGGCTGAATCCGATTGTCTCGCGGTTGCGCCCAGCGTGTTAGTCGGCCTGAAACTATTCTCCCGCTCTCTGGTACGGATTCCCATCGCGGAGACATTCGACATAAGAAACATCTGCCTCGTGAGCCGAAACGGTTCGGTTCAAACCGGGATCTCCCAGGAACTTATGCAAATGTTAACGTCCTACTCGCGGCTATATCGGCAATCGGGAGTCGGTATTAACAAGGTCACTTCTCCGTGAACCTGATTCTGAAGCGGTTGTATCGGGGCACTTCGGCGCATCTCAAGCAAATCTCCCAACGCGCAAGCGCCGCCTAGCCTGCCCACTGCACAGACGGCCCTGAACTGCCTCAAAGCCACACCGTATTCCAGATAACCAGCCGAATCGGTCGGTTGACGATCGGTGTGTGCAGCCCGGCTATTCTCCTTCGTGATCGCTTATTCAGATCGAACTGCACTGCAGCCGGATTCCATAAAAAAACATTCATAACGAGAATGCCGGACTCAGCTGGATTGCGCGAAAGCTTTGAGAAATTATGCGAAGGAAAAGGTATTGAGCGCCGATGATCGGCCATTCAGGCGCACCGTCCACGCCCGCAAAGCTCTCAACAACCCGCTACGGTCAACTTGCCCGGCGACACAGCCAAGACCTGCCTGGCGGCTTCGGCAAGCCGCAAACTGGCAGCCGTCATCGGCCCCATTCGAAACAGAATTCCGATCTTATGCCAAATCCGAACGCCCGTTACTCCTCAGCAACGAGGAAGCCGTCTGATGGGTTGCCGCGTGCCACCCCCTCATCGCTCGGCATCGACGCCGATCGCGTCATTACCTTTCTCGACGCAGTCGAAAACGCCGGGCTCGACGTGCATGGCTTTATGTTGTCCCGTAATGGGAAAGTGGCTGTCGAGGCCTTTCGTTGGCCCTACCGTGCCGACCGGCCGCGCATCATGCATTCGGCGACGAAAAGCTTTGCCGTCTGTGCCATTGGATTGGCACTTGATGAGGGGCGTCTGCGACTTGATGACCGCGTCTTATCCTTCTTCCCCGAATTACACGGGCAGCCAGTGTCGGACTGGATGGCACGCATGACGGTCGAGGACCTCCTGACCATGCGTATCGGCCATGAAAGCGAGACATCTGGAGCCGCCTGGCGTTTGCTCGACACCAGTTGGACGGCTGAATTTTTCAAGATTCCGCTGGTATGCGAACCGGGCACCGTTTTTATGTACACGAGTGCCGCGAGTTACGCGCTCTCGGCGATCCTGAGCCGTGTGACTGGCGAGACCATCCATGATTACCTGAAACCGCGCCTGTTTCAGCCGCTCGGTATCTCCGGCGAAACCTGGGACATCAGCCCGGATGGCGTGAATCCTGGCGGGAACGGATTGTCAGTCAAGCTCGTCGACCTGTTGAAGCTCGGCATTTTGCATGCGCAGGGAGGTATGTGGGAAGGACAGCGCGTGATGCAGCAATCCTGGATTGACCTGGCGACGCGGTCACACGTCGAGACGGGCGAGTATGGCTACCACTGGTGGACGCGCCCCAATGGCACCTATAGTGCAATCGGCAAATTCGTTCAGATGACCACGGTTCATCCAGCCCAAGGAATAGTTTTAGCAGTAATGGCTGCTATCGAGGAGAGCGAGTTGCTATTCCCGTTCATCGAGGAACATCTCTGGCCTGCTTGCGAGCCGATTCGATCACACTCAGACTCGACAAAGGCGGATGACCGGCTTGCTGAAAAACTCACCCGGTGGCAATCGGAGCAGGCTCCCGCAAGCTGGAAAATGCTCCTTAAAGCGGACGGCGCGGTTGCACTGGAGGAAACGCGATCCTACGTGATCGCCCCGAATCGACACGGGGTGGTCGGTGTTGAGTGGGTCTTCGCGTCGGACCGTTGTGAAATCACCCTGATAGACGATCTGGGGCGGCACAGCATCGCTGGAGGAGTCGGTCATTGGATCGAAGGCCGCACTAGTATGCCCGGACGCGATTTGCATCACGGCTACGAAATGCAGGATAGCCCCGTAGTTGCTCGGGCAGAACGGGTTGAGCCGACGGCTCTGAAGATGATCTGGATTTTCCCCGAGACAGCTTTTCGCGACACGGTAACAGCGTCTTTCGACGGTGCAAAGATGGTGTTGTCTCGTGAGGTAAATATTAATGGTGACGCGAGGCGGCACGACGATCTTTACGGAACGCTTCTGCGTTGAGAAAGCCGATGCGAATGCTTCCGGCCGGCAGCGTGTACTAGAAAAGCGGCGGGCGTCGTATGAGCGTCGCATCGCAACCGCTCACACAACACCCCGTTCGGACTTTACTTCCCCTCCTTCTGCAGCAGCTTGATGCTATCTGCCGCCGGCGGCTTCGGCAGTGAAGCCAGATACGCATGGATGTCGCTTAAATCCGCGTCACTGAGGATTTTTTCCGAGAACGGCGGCATCGCGCCGGACGGCGCCCGTACATAATTGGCAAACGCCACGTAGGGCAGAAGGCCGACCGCAATGGCCGGCCCGACGCCGCCCTGCCCGACCGTGCCATGGCACAGGTAGCAGCCATCTTTCAAAAAATGTTCGTGGCCGCGCGCAATGGCATCGGAGGACGTTTGCGCAAGCGCCGGTGTCAGCAACGCCCACGACGCGGCAAGCGCGAGAGAAACAGACTGTCTGAAAACGTTCATGGCGGCTCCCTTAACGCGGTTGCGTGACGACATCGATCAGCGCCGGATGGCCGCTCTTGACGACCGCCAGTGCACGGTCGATTGCCGGACCTAGCGCGGCGGGATCGGTGACCGGTCCTTCCGCCCACACGCCCATGCCCTTCGCGACGGTCGCGAAATCGACATAGGGCTTCTCGATCAGCGTGCCCATGCGCCAGGTCTCCGGGTTGCGATCGCGCCGTGCCGCCATTCGCTGGATGTGCATGGTTTCCTGATGCCACGCGCGGTTGTTGTGCATGATCGTCAGCAGCGGAATCTGGTGATGCGCGAGCGTCCACAAGATCGACGGCACCATCAGCAGATCGCCGTCCGGCTGAATGTTGACCGCGATGCGGCCGGTGCCCTTGCACGCGAGCGCCGCACCCGCCGCGGCCGGAAAGCCATAGCCGATGCCGTACCCGCCCGAGCCGCCCATGAACTGCTCGTACTCGGTGAAATCCCACAGCCGTTGAGGCCAATAGCTTTCGAATTGCGGCTGTGAAACCAGCGCCCATTTCTCGTGCCGGATGCGTGCCCAGATTTCCTGGCACAGCCGTGCGGTGCTGATCGGCGCGGCATCCCATCCCACCGCGGCGGCGTTGCGCGCTGTCTCGCGCATCTTCAGGTGCGCCGTTTGCATGGCCTCTTTGCGCGCGTCGAAACCGGCCGGTTGTCCGACGCGGCGAATCGCTTCGATCAGCGGTGGCACCGTCGCCTGCGCGTCACCGCCAATCGGCAGGTCAGCCGCGAGATAGCGCTGTATGTCGCCGTAGCTCGACTTCGAATACAGGTAGGCGTCGCTGATGCTGATCACCTTGGTGTCCTGCTGGATCAGCCGTTTCGCCGGGCGCCCAGGCGTATCGGAAACCGTATTCGTCAGGCCCCAAAGGTCGCCCACGCCGATCGCGAGTATCACGTCCGCCTCGCCGATCAATGCCCTGCGCCGCGCGGTGTGGTTCAGGTAATGCGTGGTCGGGAAATTCATGCGCCCATACAGATCGATGACCGGTGCGTTCAACGACTCGGCAAGTTGCGTCAGTTGCACGACGCCGTCCTGTGAATGCACCGCGCGGTCGACCACGATCACGGGATGCTGCGCGGCGACCAGCCATTGCGCCGCTTGCGCCAGCGCTGCCGCATCGCCTACCGGCGGCGCGACATCGACCCGTTTGGGGATGCGCAGCGGCTGCGCGGTTTCGATCGGGTTCTCCTGCAGTTCGCCATCGGTGACGATCAGCACCGGCTCGCGCGGCGCGGTCATCGCTACCATCCGCGCGCGCATGAAGCTTTCCGCATACTGCTGCAGCGACGCGGGGGCATCGTCCCACTTGACGTAGTCGCGCACGATCGAGCCTTCATCGACCGCGGTGTGGATCCAGTCGACCCCAGGCAAACGCTTTGCCGCATCCGCCGTATTGCCCGCCAGCACGACGACCGGCACGCGGTCACACCACGCGTTGTAGATCGCCATCGACGCATGCTGCAGACCGACCACGCCGTGCACCATGCTCGCCATCGGCTTGCCGGCCATCTTGGCGTAGCCGTGCGCCATCCCGACCGCCCCTTCCTCGTGGCAGCAGACGATGATTTCCGGCGCCTTGTTGCCGCCATAGTTGATGATCGATTCCTGCAGGCCGCGCAGTGCCGACGAGGTCATCATCGATACGTACTCGATGCCCGCGCTGCGCAACACATCGACCATGAAGTCCGAACCCGGATTGCGCACGTGCCCTTTCGGAACCTCATCGGCATGCGTACCCATGGTTTCGGAGGCAATCGTTCGCGACGACGGCTCCATTGGCGCGGCAGCCGCCGCCTCCCCCTCGCCCGGTGTACCGACAATCGTAGCGGCGTTAGCAGCCCCCGCTACGCCCGCGGCACCCGCAGCCAATGCGCCTTTGAGAAAACCTCGC
Source organism: Paraburkholderia sp. ZP32-5 (assembly GCF_021390495.1). Taxonomy (NCBI): domain Bacteria; kingdom Pseudomonadati; phylum Pseudomonadota; class Betaproteobacteria; order Burkholderiales; family Burkholderiaceae; genus Paraburkholderia; species Paraburkholderia sp. ZP32-5. The sequence goes on from NZ_JAJEJP010000001.1 coordinate 3,195,898, forward strand.
CGGCTGGGACCACCCACTTGCGTTTTCTTTCTGTCCATTGTTTTCACTCGTTGAGGCAAAACGATCAGGATCACGCGCGCGCCGCGCACATGCGGCGCCAGGCGCGACGTTCAGAACAATTGATTGATGCCGAAAGAGATGCCCGTCCGACCAGGATCGGTGGATGGGTTCAGGGTCACGTTGGTGATCTCACCAGTCGACGAACGCCGAAATGGGCATGAGCCTCGGGTAGCGCGACGGACGGAAACCGGGCGGTCTCGCCGTGTTATGTCCGCGCAGATGTCCTGCGATGCATACACGCTGCTGTCTCCATGCTTTCTATTTTTTCCTTGCAATCAGCCTGCTTTTCATCGGCTCTGCCGATACGCTGATGCACTGTCGCCGCGAGTATAAGACGTAATACAATTATATTGCAATACGCCAAATATCCTGATATTTGGGCAGCGACGGCGGAGTGACACGCTGGATGGATCGCACGATGGGACGGCATCGTGCGCAGCGAAGAAGAAAAAGAAGAAGGGACGAGGCGCGCGAGCGAACCAGCCTGGCACCTCGCATCCGTCGAAGTCATCAAGACTCGCCGGATGCAACATCAACCGATGTTTCTCAGGATGCGCGTTCAGCCGCGTAGTCGATCCTGAACACCGAAACCGCGCCGCCCAGTTTCTCGACCTGTTCGTCGAGCGAGCGCGCCGCGGCCGCCGCCTGTTCAACCAGCGCGGCATTCTGCTGCGTGACGGCGTCGATCTGGGTAATCGCGAGGTTGACTTCGTCGATGCCAACGCCCTGTGCATCGGATGCCGTGGCAATGTCGTCCACGATGGTTGCGACGCGGCGAATCGCGAGCCGCACTGCTTCGGTCGCGCGCCCGGCCTCTTCGGCCTGTTGCGAACCCGAGCGGATGGTCGTCACCGAGCTGTCGATCAATTGCTTGATTTCGCGTGCCGCGCCCGCCGAGCGTTGCGCGAGATTACGCACCTCCGCGGCGACGACGCTGAAACCTCGCCCCTGTTCGCCGGCGCGCGCGGCCTCCACGGCCGCGTTCAGCGACAGCAGATTGGTCTGAAACGCGATGCCGTCGATCAGCGACGTGATCTCGGCGATACGCGCCGAATTGGCCGCGATATCGTTCATCGTGCCCACCAGCCGCTCGACCGCCATCGAGCCCTCGTCGGACATTTGTGTCGTGCTGCCCGCCAGCGTTTTCGCCGTGTGCGCGTCGGTCACGTTGCGGCGCACGGTTTCGGTCAGCTCCGTGATACTGCTCGTCGTTTGCTGCAACGAAGCGGCCTGCTGTTCCGTCCGCGAGGACAGTTCGAGATTGCCCGCCGCGATCTGCCTTGATGCCACACCCACCGTGTCGCTCGATACGCGTACGTCGGACACCACCGTCATCATCCGCTCGAGCAGGTGATTGATGGCGACCGCGGTCTGACCGATCTCGTCCTTGCTGTCCACCCGGACTCGCAGCGCGAGGTCGAGCGAGCGGCTCACGGTTTCGAGCGTATCGCGCAGCCGTCCCAGCCCCAGACTCACGACCCGATACAGTCGCGTACCGAGCCACCCGGTGGCCAGCAGCGCGGCACCGACCGCCCCCAGCATCAGCACCAGCGCAAGCTTATAGGCCGCGGTGTTCTCGTTACGCACCGCGTTCACGCTGCCGATCACTGCGTCCAGGTGCGCATGGAGCGCGTTGTTCAGATCGAGCGCGGTATTGTGGACGGCGCCGCCATCGTGAAGCATCGTCAGTGCGCCGTCGCGGTCGCCGCTGTGAATACGCTGGAAAAAAATCGTGCGCTGGTTGCGGTATGCCGTCATCAGCGCCCGGTCTGTGTCGAGCATCTGGCGGTCGTGCTCGCTGATCAGATCGTGCGTCTCATAGTCGGCCATGGCCGCATCGAATGCGCGATCGGCTTCGCTGACTTCGTGTTCGCTGGCCGCGCGACTCGTATCGTCGACGCCATCGACTACGTAACGATAAACGGCGAAGCGCATCGCGGCCGTTTCATCGAGAGCACGCGAGATTTCCCGAAGCCCGGGAATGGTATGTGTTTCCAGATCTTCGACGCGCTGGTAGGAAGCATGCAACTGATACAGCCCATAGCCGCCTACCACGACGAGTGCCCATAGCGTGACCCCGAGGGTCACGACAAGACGGCGAACGATAGTCATCTCGAACCTCTTTACGTTAATGCCGCGTGTCCACTGCACGTCACGCGATCGAAGCGAGCTTCTCGGTCCAACGCGCGAGCCATGCGGTGATTTCATCAGCAGCGACCGGGCGACCGATGTAGTAGCCCTGAGCCGTATCGCAACCGAGCGCGCGCAGCTTTTCGAGCGTCGCCTCGTCCTCGACGCCTTCGGCCGCCACCAGCAGCCCCATGTTGTGACCGAGTGCAATGGTCGAACGCACGATGAATTCGTCATCCGCATCGCTCGCCATGCCGATGACGAATGAGCGGTCGATTTTCAGTTCGGTCACGGGCATCCGCTTCAGGTACGACAGCGACGAATAGCCCGTTCCGAAATCGTCGATCGACATACGGATACCGAGCGCCCGTAACCGCTCCAGGGTCGTCAGCGCATGGGCCTGGTCGTCCATCAGCGCGCTTTCCGTGATCTCGATCCACAGTTGACGCGGCTCGACGCCGTGCTCTTTCAGCAGTGCCGCAATCCAGTCGGGCGCGGTGCGATCGGTCAGATCGCGAGCGGAAAAGTTGATCGATACGTTGACATCGAGCCCTTGTGCCCGCCAGCGGGCGCATTGCTCCACGGCCTCCCTCGCGATCCACCGCGAGATCGAGCGGATAAAGCCGGTCTGCTCGGCGAACGGAATGAAATCGCCAGGCGGTACGAGACCCCGTTCCGGATGCCGCCAGCGCACCAGCGCCTCCAGATGCGCCATGCTGTTGTCAGCAAGATGAATTTTGGGCTGGTAGTAAAGCAGCAGTTCGTTGTTCTCGATTGCACGCCGCAGTTCGCTCATCAGCGACAGGCGTTCGAGGTCGCGGCGCTCCGAACCGTGGTCGTAGATCGCCATGCCGGTATTGGCCTGCTTGGCCGAATACATCGCGACGTCGGCGCGGCGCAGCAGTGTATGCATGTCGGTGCCATCGACGGGAAAGCACGCGATGCCGACGCTGGCGCCGACATCCACGGGCTGACCCTCGATCAGCATCGGCGCTTCGAGCGCCTTGAGCAGTGTGCCGGCGCAGCGCTGCGCCGCATCGAGTCCGCTGCCCGGCAGCAGGATCGCGAATTCGTCGCCGCCGAGCCGGGCCACGGTGCCGGGCGCATTGGCCAGACTATCGGCCAGACTGCCGGCGAGACTATCGGCGAGCCGTTTGCCGACGCCGTGCAACAGGCTGTCGCCAACATGATGCCCGAGCGTTTCGTTCACATCCTTGAAGCGGTCGAGATCCATCAGCAGCACCGCAAAAGGCTGGCTGTTCCGCGCTGCTCGATCGATTTCGCGCTGCAGCCATTCGTTGAACGACACGCGGTTCGGCAGTCCCGTTAGCTGGTCCATATAGGCCAACTCGGTGATACGGGCCTCGCGCTCCGCGATATCGTCACGCATAGTTCGGAACGCCGCCGCAAGCCCACTCGTCTCATCGTTGCTATGAATCTCGATCGACGCACGATAATCACCGCGCCCGACCCGCTCGGCGAAACGCGTCAATTCGCCCAAAGGCCGCGTGACGCTTCGCGCGGTCAGCGTCGCGCCGACGATCGAAATCGCGATGCCGCACAGCGTGAGCAGCAGCAACGTCGAGCGCAATTCACGGAATGGCGCGGAGGCATCGGCCAGCGACTTCTGCAGGACGGCCGCCACCGGCGCCTGCCCATTAGCGAGCCAGATGATGCGCGAGCCGTAGCCGTCGATACCCAGCTCCGCGCGGCCAGGGGTGACGTCAGCGGCCGCCGCTGCCAGCGCCGCGCGGTCCGCGGGCGCGAGTGAACTTGCAAATACCGTCCAGCGGGCATCGGCGCCGTGCACCATGAACGAGATGTCGAGCCCGGCGACGCCGTGCATATCGCGCGCAAACATGTCGTTGATGGCAAAACCCATCACCATCCAGGCGACCGTCAGCGGTGTCTTCACGGGCACGCTGACCAGTTCGTACGGCCGCCCGTCGAGTATGCCGATCAATGACGTCACACCGTGCCGCTGCCCGCCGATGATCGACGGGTAAGGAAATGGCTGGCCGACGGCCGCGACCGATGGCGAGCTCGCGACGACGCGGCCGTCGAGCCCGACCAGCATCGAGATATCGGCGCCGAGGCGCTCGCGCTGGTTCTGCAGCGCGGAGTGCACGGTCGTGTCGTCATGCAGCGCGACCGCCTCACGAAAGCCGAAATCCGCGGCGGCGATCGAGGCTGCCTGCGCGAGCCTGTCCGCCTCCGATTGCAGCGCATTATGGAAAACGCGATCGCCGACGGCGAGCTGCTCGTTGACCTGGTTGCGCGCGGCCGAACTGAACGCATGGACCGTGGCGATCTCTACCGCCGCCTGGACGATCAGAATCATCAATACAAACACCAGCGCTATTTTCGAGCGCAGACTGCGAAGTCGCACAAACGGCTCCTTTTGATGACGGGGCGCGTTAGCGCGGGTCCAATTGCAAAGAGAAGGTCACCGGCATTGCCGCGGGTGTCTGGATCGTCTGCTCGCTGCGTGCGTCCAGATCGTGTTGGCGGTAATTCCACGCAAGAACGCGATAACTCCCGCGCGGCAGATCGGGCAGTGTCGCGGTGCCGTCATGACCGGTCTTCGCGAAGTACGGCGTGTCGACCACCAGCAGATAGGCAATCATCGTGTCGTGAATATTGCAGCCGATCACTTCCACACCGGTCTTGTCGAACACGACCGGATGCGAAGCGCCGCGATAGATTTTCAATTCGAAGCGCTGCGGGTCGGAAAACGAATACACGTCGTGACCGATGTCGTCGTGGTTGGGAAAATCAACCGACGCACCTTTCTGCACGACCGTGACGAGCGGCATGAACATCTTGTTCTTCTGCATGATCATCGCCGGCGCGGGCCGCGTATGCGGTAGCCGGCCGTCGATCGGTACCGCATAGACGACCGCATCCTCGATCGGTGCACCATTCTGGTCACGTACCTGGGCTTTGAACGCGAGGACGTGGGTCGAGCTTAGTGCAACGGTGAGCGCTGCCGCGAAGTGGGCAACTCGCTGCCCTTGGGGAAATGTAAACATATTCCTGCAACATTAATTGACTCTGTTTTCTCGAGCTGGCTGCGCAATTTCCGCAGTCGGCCTTCGCCGGTGTTAACGGTTCAATCGATCGAATATTCAGATTTTTCTTCGATTGAATTGAGCAGACGCGCCGATAGGGGATTCGCCGGAAACGGAATCGGCGATATTGAGTCAAGACGATGCAGGGGTGGGGGGAAACGATGGATGGTGCGAATCCTTTCTTTTGGATTCGGGTAAAGGCGCGCGGCCGGTTGCGAGGCGCGGGGCGGGGCGGCGAGGTGCAGTGCGGTGCGGGTGATATCGCTCGCTCGATGGCGAGCGATGTTCTTGAAGTTGGTGCGGAGGCGATCGTGACACGTGCTGTGTTATTGCACCTGATCAATGGTCGCGCCTGCATAGACAGGCGCGACGCTCTAGCCTTCAAATATCACCACTGATGATGCACAAACGGCGCGATCGTCTCCAGATACAACGCGCGCAACGTAGCCATCGCGTCGTCCGTCAACGCCGGCACATCACTCGCCGCGCAATTGGCCTTCGCCTGTTCCGCGTTTTTAGCGCCGGGAATCACGGTCGTCACGCCACGATTCATCAGGATCCAACGCAGCGCGAATTGCGCCATCGTGACGCCTTGCGGAACCAGTGGGCGAATTCGCTCGACCGCCGCGAGCGCCACGTCATAAGGCACACCGGCAAACGTCTCGCCTTTGTCGAACGCCTGGCCTTCGCGATTGAAATGGCGATGATCGTCGGCCGCGAAACCGGTGCTGGCCGTCATCTTCCCGGTCAGCAGGCCGGATGCGAGCGGCACGCGGACGATAACCGCAATCCCTCTGTCCTGTGCCTCGCGCATGAAAAGATCCGCGGGCCGCTGCCGGAAAATGTTGTAGATGATCTGCACGGACTTTACGCCGGGATACTCGATCGCCTTCAGACCTTCCTCGACCTTCTCCACCGAAACGCCGTATTGGCGGATCTTCCCCGAGGCAACCATCGCGTCCATCGCCTCGAACACTTCAGGCCGGTAAAACACCTCGGTGGGCGGGCAATGCAGTTGCACGAGATCGAGACAATCGGTGTCGAGGTTCTGCAGCGATCGATCGACGAACGCGTTCAGATTCGCCGCGTTATAACCCTGCGCCAGATGCGGATCGAGCCGGCGTCCCGCCTTGGTGGCGACGAACGGCCGCGCGCCGCCGCGCTCCTTCAGTACCGCCGCGATGATGCGCTCGGAACGCCCGTCACCGTAGACATCGGCGGTATCGATAAACGTCGTGCCGTTGTCCAGCGCCGCATGCAACGCGGCCTTCGCGTCGCTTTCCGACACGTCGCCCCACGAGCCGCCGATCGCCCATGCGCCGAAGCCGATCTCGGAAACGGTCTGTCCTGTCTGTCCAAATGGTCGTTGCTTCACTTTCTTTCCTCTCTTATGGCATCAGTTGTCCGCCGTTCACCTCGATGATCTGACCGGTGATGTATCCGGACATCGCCGGGGACGCCAGAAACAGGAATGCGCCGACGCATTCCTCGGGCGAACCCGCTCTCCCCATCGGTATCGACGTGGTTTGCGATGCCCAGATCGCGGGCGAAGTGTATTTGTCGTGAAACGGCGTCTGGATCAGTCCGGGCGCCACCGCGTTGACGCGAATGCCGTCGCCGACGAATTCCTTCGCCTGGCCGCGCGTCAAGCTGCTGACGAAGCTCTTCGTGGCCGCGTAGAGCACCGCGCCGGCGCCGCCGCCCGTGCGCGCCGCGACCGACGACGTATTGATGATGTAGCCGCCGGCTTTTTTCAGAAACGGATAGGCCGCCAACGTCGCGTCCCATACCGAACGGGCGTTGAGGTTCACGACCTGATCGAAATGATCGTCCGGCATCTCGGTCGTTTTGATCCGCCCCAACATGCCGCCGGCGTTGTTGATCAGACCATCGAGCCCACCGAGCAATTCGGCGGCCTCCTGCACGACGCGCGATGCGCCGCCAGGTTCGCTCATGTCGCCACGAACGAGGCTGATCTGCTGTGGCGCTTCGGCGCGCAGTGCCTGAGCTTGCGCTTCGCTGTGGTTGTAATGCGCGACGACCTGCGCGCCCTGGGCGGCAAACGCGCGCACGACCGCCGCGCCGATTCCCGTCGATCCGCCGGTGACCAGAACCTTCGTGCCGTTCAGGTCGCCGATTCGCATGTGCTCGAAAGTTGCCATCACATTCCTCCGCCAAAGATCCGCTTGCAGGCTCGCGAGACGCGCGCCACCGTACCATCCGCCGGATGGAATGATGGCACGGAGTACAATGAAATGAATTCACTGACTTGCTGAATCACATTCATCTTGGCAAAAACGGAACGAGTCGACTTCGCGGACCTGAAGTCGTTTCTGACGATCGTGCGGTGCCGCAGTTTCCGGCTCGCCGCGATCGAACTGGGGCAGACGCCATCGGCGGTCAGCCATGCGATGCGCCGGCTGGAAGAGCGTCTTGGCGCAAGACTATTGAACAGGACGAGCCGGGCCGTATCGGCCACCGCTGTCGGCCGCGAATTAGCCGCGCGCCTCGAAGACGGCTTCAATCAGATCGGCGCGGCGCTCGAAACACTCGAAGCGCCTGGCGCCGCGGGGCTCGGCGAGATCCGGCTCAACGTGTTTGCCGATGCGGCACATCTGCTGGTGACGCCGGCGCTCCCGGAATTCGCGCGCCGGTGCCCGGACGTACGGCTGACGGTCGTCGTCGAAGATCGCCCTATCGACATCGTGGCCGAAGGCTACGATGCAGGCATCCGATATGGTCACTACGTGCCGGAAGATATGATCGCCGTGCCGCTCAGCGGCCCGCAGCGATGGGTGATGGCGGCTTCGCCCGGCTACATCGAGCAGCACGGCGCGCCTCGACGTCTCGACGATCTCGCGAAGCACACCTGCCTGCAGCTTCTGCTTGGCGACAATTCGAGCTATCGATGGGAATTGAACGACGGTGGAGTGGCATGCCGTCTGCGAGTGCCCGGCCTGCTGACGATCAACGATACGGCGACCACCATCGGTGCATGCAAGGCGGGGCTGGGTATCGCGTACATCCTGGAGGCCCGCATCGCCGACGAACTGGCGCGCGGTGAACTGCAGATCGTGCTGAAGAAAAATGCTTACGCCGAGGATCCGTTTCACCTCTACTACAGCAGTCGCCGTTACAACCATCCTGCTCTGCGCACGTTGATCAACATCATTCGCGAGCAGCAGTCCCTGCCACCGCTCGCCGCCGAAAAGCAGGCGAACCGCAGGCGGTAGTCGAGCGGCGCCGCCCGTTCTACCGCCACACCAAATTCAGAGAATGCGGTCCAATGCGTTCGAGAATCGGGCGACCGCGCCATCGATGTCATGCAGTTTGTCCAGCCCGAACAAGCCGATGCGGAAGGTCTTGAAATCTTCGGGCTCATCGCATTGCAACGGCACGCCAGCGGCGACCTGCAAGCCCACCTCGGCGAACTTCTTGCCGGACCGTATGCCGTCATCGTCCGAGTAGCTGACCACCACGCCCGGTGCCTGAAAACCTTCGGCCGCCACGCTTCTGAAGCCTTTGGCAACCAGCAGCGCGCGAATGCGCTTGCCGAGTTCGAGCTGCTCCGCTTGCACCTTGTCGAAGCCGTAGGCCTCGGTTTCCTTGATCACATCGCGCAGCGTCGCGAGGCTGTCGGTAGGCATCGTCGCGTGGTATGCGAAGCCGCCGCTCTCGTAGGCTTCCATGATCTGCAGCCATTTGCGAAGGTCGCACGAGAAGCTGGTGCTGGTCGTTGCGTCGATTCGTTCGCGCGCGAGACCGTTGAGCATCACGAGCGCGCAGCACGGTGACGCACTCCACCCCTTTTGCGGCGCACTGATCAGGATATCGACGCCGGTCTTCTGCATGTCGACCCACACCGTGCCGGACGCAATGCAATCCAGTACGAACATGCCGCCGACCGCATGCACGGCGTCGGCCACCGCGCGCAGATAGTTATCGGGCAGCATCATGCCTGACGCGGTTTCGACGTGCGGCGCAAATACCAGATCGGGCTTGTTCTGCTTGATCGCGGCGACCACTTCTTCGATCGGCGCCGGTGCAAAGGCGGCCTGCCTGCCCGCTTCGACCGGGCGTGCCTTCAATACGATCGAGTCGGACGGAATGCCGCCCATATCGAATATTTGCGACCAGCGGAAACTGAACCAGCCATTGCGGATAACCAGACACTTCCTGTTCGTCGCGAACTGCCGTGCAACGGCTTCCATGCCGAAGGTCCCGCTGCCCGGAACCACGATGGCCGACTGCGCGTTATAGACCTTTTTCAGCGCTGCGGAAATATCGCGCATGACGCCCTGAAAAAGCTGCGACATATGATTGATCGAGCGGTCGGTGTAGACCACTGAATATTCGAGGAGCCCCTCGCGATCGACATCGGGAAGTAAGCCTGGCACAGTCGCCTCCGGTAAGGATGAACAATGCGGGAGGCTTTCGCGATTTCATATCGGTGCCAATATGCAAATCCGCCCTTCCTCCGCGAAAGCAGATTCTAACGAAAGGCGACAGCAGTCGCATATTGCCGTTCTGTTGTGCGCAGCAGCAATTCTCGCGTCGTCGAAGTGCGTGAAGCGTGAGCGAAGCAAGCGTGTGCCTATGTTTGCGATTGTTTTGCGATTGCGGTTTGCAGCGGGTGTTGTTCCGCGCACGCGGGTGCTGCATCAGCGATCGTCGCTGCCGGATACAGGCGTCGGCAACGCTCGCCCGTCGAAACACGCGCTGAGATTCGCGACGATACCGTCCACATAAGCCTCTTCCGCGCGCGGCGAAAGCCCGGCCACGTGAGGCGACAGCACGAGATTCGGTGCGTCGAGCAAGCGTTGCGGCACCGCCGGCTCTTCGGCATACACATCGAGCGCGGCACCCGCGATCGTGCGTGCGTGAAGCGCTTCTGCAAGCGCCGCCGTATCGACCACGGTGCCGCGCCCGACATTGACCAGATAGCCGTCGGGGCCGAGTGCCCGCAGCACCCGTGCGTCGACAAGGCCATGCGTTGCCGCGCCGCCCGGCGCGCACACGAACAGAAAATCCGCGGCCGCCGCGAGCACGACGGCATCCGGTGCGTAGTCGAATGGCACATCGCCGCGCGGATTGCGGTTGTGATAACTGATCGGCATGTCGAATGCCGCGAGCCGCGTCGCGATCGCCATGCCGATCGCGCCGAGCCCGAGGATGCCCGCACGCCGTCCGCTCAGATCGGGCCACGCATGCCGCAGCGCATTCCATTCGCCGGCGCGCATCGCGCGATCGTTGCTGACGATGCCGCGCACCGCGGCAAACAGCAACGCGATCGCGTGATCGGCAACACTCGCGGTGTTTGCGCCCCGGCCGTGCGTGACCGCGATACCGCGCGCGCGAGCCGCCGCGACGTCGATCGATTCATAGCCGACGCCGATCGCACAGATGATTTCGAGCGCCGGCAGCCGGTCCATCCATTGCGCGCGCCAGCCGGTGGCGACATTGGTGACGACGCCGCGCACCACGGTTCCCCACGTGGCGATCGCATGCTCGCGCCGCGCGGCATCGGGTGCGTAATGTACGTCGAAAGCCGCGGATAGACGCGTGAGACCATGCGCCGGCAGCGCACACGCGACGATGATCGATACCCGCCCCGGTGCCGCCGCGCGCGTCGCCTCGCTCATTCCTTGTAGCTCGTATCGAGCCAGTCGAGCTGACGCAGCATCGCCGGCCATTCGAGCACGCCGTAACGCCGTGTGACGTCCGGCTGCCACTGCGCATTTGCCTTCGCAACGATGTCCGGCGATGGAATCACCAGTTCCGTATTGCACGCCATCGCATCGATCTGCGTCTTGCACGCCAGTTCGAGCCGATACATCGAGTTGAATGCTTCGGCAATCGTCGGGCCGACCGCGAGCAGACCATGATTGCGCAGCACCATCACTTCGGCGTCGCCGAGATCGTCGATCAGGCTTTGCTGTTCGTCGAGATCGATCGATATACCCTGGAACTCGTGATAGGCGACTTTCGCGAAACGCGTGGCGGTTTGCGTCAGCGGCAGCAACCCGCATTTGAGCGCCGACAGCGCCATGCCCGCGCGCGAATGCGTATGGATGATGCACTTCGCGTCGGCGCGTCCGCGATGAATCGCGCCGTGAATCACGAAGCCCGGCCGATTGAATCCGTACGGCAAATCAGGCTTCGAAAGAATATTGCCGTCCAGATCGATCTTCATCAGATTCGACGCGGTGATCTCCGGATACAGCAGACCATACGCGTTGATCAGGAAATGCCCAGGCTCGCCAGGCACTTCGACGGAAATATGATTGGCGATCATATCGGTCATGCCGTACACCGACACCAGCCGGTAACACGCGGCGAGTTCGACGCGTGCGTGCCACTCGTCGGCGGAGACCTTGTCTCTGATGGATGCGACGGTAAAGCCTGTTTTCAGCATCGTTACCTCCGGTCTGCGCGGCACGCTGCCGCGCCTGATTCAAGCAGTCACAAAATCAGAACAGATGCCGCATGCCCACCGCGACGATCATCTGATAAGCGGTCGCCGACGGCGTGATGCCGGCAATCGACGCCACCGCGGCCTGCCCCAGCGAATCGGTGCCCGACGCCTTCTGCATCGCGCTGAGGATGTAGATATCGGTCGACTTGGACAGGTTGTAGTCGGCGCCCAGATTGAGCTGCTGATAGTGCGCGCTGCTGGAACTGCTCATCGCGCCATTCACCGCGCCGCGCCTCGTGAAATCATAGGACACGCCAACGCGGAACGCCGGCGTGACCGACACGCGCAGACTGCCTTCGAAGTTGTCGAACGCGACGTCGCCGCTGTAGTGCAGCGGATTCAGGCTCGCATTGCTGCCGAGCCCCAACAGGCGTGTGTGGTTGTACGCACCGCCCACCAGCACGCTGCCGAACTTGTAGGTCGCCGCGGCGGCAATCGTATCGAGCGTCGACGCCGATGCGAAGCCGGCAATGACCGGGTTCGATTGCGGGGACGTGGCCGAGCCGAACGAGCCCATGTTGTTGCCGGTCGCCGACGCATTCGGGTTGTTGCCGAACATCGACGTATTCGGATTGCGGCCGTTCACATAGGCAAGCGCGGTGGAGAGCGCGCCCATCGCATAGCTGCCGCCGATCGACCAGACCTGGTTCGCGCCCATGCTGCCGGGCACGCCGCCGAAGCCATACACGGCGCCGACACGAAAGCCGTGCCACACAGGGCTCATGTACTTCAGCGAGTTGTTGATACGGCGCGAGTAGTCGACGTTGTCGTAGTCGTCCGGATGCGCGTTGAAGAAGCCCCAGTTGTACGCATACGTGAGCGGGTCGGTGAAATCGGTCATTGCGTCGCCCTGGCGGCCCAGCGTGACCTGTCCGGCCGATGCGCTCGCGAGGCCCACCCACGCCTGCCGTCCGAAGAACGAGCCGCCCTGTCCGATCGCGCCGCTATTCATGCTGAAGCCGCTTTCGAGCGTGAAGATCGCCTTCAGGCCACCACCGAGATCCTCCGCGCCCGTCAAGCCAAAGCGGCTCGCGCCGAGCGCCGAATTCGCGCCATCGAACTGCGCGACCTGATGATGGCCGACGGGGCCACCACCTGGACTCGTGCCGCTCGTCTGCGCATTCGTGATGTACGACACGTTGCCGGACACCACGCCATACAGCGTGACGCTGCTCTGCGCGAACGCGTTGCACGCACACGGCAACGCCAGCAAACCGGCCCATCTCCAAACCGTCTTCTCCATGTTCTCCTCCATCATTGTTGGTATCACTCGTGATGCGACGTCGATTCGACGCGACGGCCGAGCCGGTCAATACGCCGGCTTGAGTCCGTCGCGCGGCCAGTCGAGCCGCAGCAATTCACCGCGCGACGCGGCGGTCACATACGCATGCCGGCCATCGGGACCGCCGAAGCACAGATTGGTGACTGTCGGCTCATCGGGAATCGGCACGAATTCGACCAGCCCGCCTTGCGGCGAAATCACCGACAGCCCGCCCTGCGCAAGCGTCGCGACGACGACGTTGCCGTTCGCCTCGACCGCCAGCGAATCGAAGCGCGCGTAGTACGGCGGCGCGTACAACATCCGTCCGCCGTAGGGCTGCGTATGGCTTTTCTGCAGCCGCAGACGGCCGGGTGCTTCGATATCGAAGGCCCAGAGCCGGCAGGTATCGGTTTCGGCGACATAGAGCGTGCGTTCGTCCGGCGACAGGCCGATACCGTTCGGCGTAACGATCGGGAAAATCACCTCGTCGATCAACGAGCCGTCCGCGCGCGCGTAGTAGATGCCGCCGCGATCGCCGTCGCGCTCGCGGCGTTTGCCCTGATCGGTAAACCAGAAGCCGCCGTGCGAATCGAAGACCAGATCGTTCGGCCCGCGCAACGCATGCTCGCCGCAATGGCTGTACAGCACGCGTACTTCGCCGCTCGTCGGATCGACACGCTCGATGCGCCCGCCGACGTAATCGTCGGGTTGGCCCACCGGAAACAGCACGCCATGCACCGGTGTCCAGCGCATGCCGCCGTTGTTGCACACGTAGCACGCGCCATCCGGTCCGATCGCCGCGCCATTCGGCGAGCCTTCGAAGGTGGCGACCGTCTGCTTCGTGCCATCCGCGGCGATGCGCGTGAGCCGCTGATGCCGCAACTCGACGACCAGCACGCTGCCGTCGTCGCACCAGATCGGTCCTTCGGGAAAACCGAGTTCGTTGGCGATGATGTCCATGGCGTTCAGTCCTGTGCGGCGAGATCGACATCCTTCGTCTCACGGACCAGCAGCATGCCGATCACGAATACGATGGCCGAGCCGATCACCGGATACCAGAGTCCGTCGTACATGTTGCCGGTCTGTGCGACCACGGCGAGCGCGGCGGCCGGCGCGAGGCCGCTGCCGAGAATGTTGCCGACGTGGTACGGCAAGCTCATCGACGTATAGCGGATACGTGTGGGGAATATTTCGACCAGCATCGCCGCGATCGGGCCGTACACCATCGTCACGTAGATCACCAGCAGCGTCAGGATCGCGACGATCAGCGGCTTGTTCATCTGCGCCGGATCGGCGCGTGACGGATAGCCGGCGTGCGTGAGCACCGCGCCGAGCTGCTTGCGAAACGCGGCGAAGCGCTGCTGCGCGTCGGCGCTCGACAGGCCCTGCGCCGAGTACGACGGCAGCGTCTGACCGCCGATGCTGATCGACGCGGGGCCGCTCGCATCGACGATGTCGTAGCTGACGCCTTCGGCGGCGAGCGCCTGCTTGGCGACATCGCAGGAGCTGGTGAATTTCTTCAGCCCGGTCGGGTTGAACTGGAACGAGCACTCCGACGGATCGACGCTCACCGTGACGTGCGCACGTTGTTGCGCTGCCGCCATCGCCGGATTGGTCGCGGCGGTCAGCGCCTTGAACAATGGAAAGATCGTCAGCGTCGCGATCAGGATGCCGCCCATGATCACCGGCTTGCGGCCGATCCGGTCCGACAGCGCGCCAAACACGACGAAAAACGGTGTACCGAGCAGCAGCGCAATCACGATCAGAATGTTGGCGGTCAACGGATCGACCTTCAGCGCACCCGTCAGAAAGAACAGCGTATAGACCTGCCCCGTCACGCCAACCAATGCCTGGCCGAGCACCAGTCCGAACAGCGCGATCAGCACGATCTTCAGGTTCTTCCAGACGAGAAACGCCTCGCTGATCGGCGCCTTCGACAGGCGTCCTTCGGCTTTCATCTTCTGGAAGGTCGGCGATTCGTGCATCGCGAGCCGTACCCATACGCTCAGTGCGAGCGGAACGACCGAGATCAGGAACGGGATGCGCCAGCCATAGGCATCGAACGCCTCGCTGCTGAGCACGTAGCGCAGGCCGAGAATCACGATCAACGACATCGACAGGCCGATCGTCGTGGTGGTTTGCAGCCACGACGTGAACGCGCCGCGCTTGCCTGGCGGCGCGTGTTCGGCGAGGTAGGTTGCCGCGCCGCCGTATTCGCCGCCGACCGCGAGCCCCTGCAACAAACGCAGCGAAATCAGGATCACCGGCGCGGCAATTCCGATGTTTGCATAGGTCGGCAGAATACCGACCGCGAACGTCGACAGCCCCATGCACAGGATCGTCACCAGAAACGTGTACTTGCGTCCGACCAGATCGCCCAGCCGGCCGAACACCAGCGCGCCGAACGGCCGCATCACGAAGCCCGCGGAGAACGCGAGCAGCGCGAAGATCATCTGCGAGCCTTCGTCGAGGTTCGAGAAGAAATGCCGGCCGATGGAACTGGCCAGTCCGCCGTACAGGTAAAAGTCGTACCACTCGAACGCGGTGCCGACGCTGGCCGCGAAAATCAGTTTCTTGTCCGCGCGCGTGATGCCCGCGGCGGACGAGGATGCGCTCACCGGGTCCGCTCCGGAAATGGTTCGGGTCACAATCACTGTCTCCTATCGTTTTTTAATTTGGGCCGGCGCGCTTCGACGCGTTGCCGATGCATGTCGATGCATGTCGATGTTCCCGACGCGATATCAGAGGCCCGGCCGCGCAATCAGCGTGGCGTCGACTTCATTGAACGAGCACCGCCCCACCAGCGCGAGCGTGCGGTCCATCTCGTCGCGCAGCATCTCGAGCGCGCGGCTCACGCCCGCTTCTCCGCCCGCGCCGAGCCCATACAGCGCCGCCTTGCCGACCATCACCGCATCGGCGCCGAGCGCGATCGCCTTGACCACATCGGAGCCGCGCCGGATTCCGCTATCGACGAGCAGCGTGACGCGTTTCGACAGCGCGGCGCGCACTTCCGGCAGCACATCGATCGGCGCCATCGCCGAATCGAGGTTGCGCCCGCCATGGTTCGACAACACGATGCCGTCGACGCCATGACGCTCGGCGGCCTCGGCATCCGCGGCGCTCATCAGTCCCTTGACGATCAGCGTATGCGGCCAGCGCTCGCGCAACGCGTCGACATCGGCCCACGTCACCGACGCCGCATTCGCGAGCCGCACCGGCGCGCCGGTAATCCTCGCGTTCATCCCTTGCGGGTAATTTGCGTAACGGGGGATGCCTCCATCGAACAGATAACGGCCCATCACGCCCGCGAGCCAGCCCGGATGACGCAGCACGTCGCAGGTCATGCGCGGCGTCAGACGAAACGGATTGACAAAGCCGTTGCGCGCATTGAACTCGCGATTCGGCATCACCGCCGTATCGACGGTCAGCATCAACGTCTTCACACCGACGGCCCGTGCCCGCTCGATCACCGCGTACGAGTGCCGGCGCTCTTCCCACAGATAGGTCTGAATCCACATCGCGCCCTGGGTCGCGTCGAAGATCGCTTCGATCGGCGTGGTCGCGCTGGTCGACAGCGTGAACGGAACACCGGCTCGCGTCGCCGCCATCGCCAGCGCCAGTTCGCCCTGATACCAGAGGATGTCCGCGATACCGGTCGGGCCGATGATCAGCGGCATGCTTTGCGTGTTGCCGAACACGGCGCGACGCAGATCGCGCTTCGATACGTCGACGAGTTGCGAGGGCCTGAGCTTGATGCGCCGGTAACTATCGAGGTTGTTGGCAAGCGCGACATCGTCTTCCGTGCCGCGATCGATGAAATCGAAAACACCGCGCGGCAAGCGGCGTCGTGCCAGAGTGCGAAGATCGTGGATGTTGTAGGCGTGCCGATGCGTGTTGGCCATGGAGTCGTTTTCGATGCGGCGCCCGTGCGTCAGCGCTCGGGCGATGTGTGTCTCGTTCAGCGGATCGGACACTCGTTGCAACCGGGATCCGCGCGTTGTTTTTCGATGGGGGGATTCTAGGTTTCGCTTTCTGCCGAGGCCAATTCATAATTCGAAACCGTCGCTTCAGCTTTTTTGATAAGTCGCGAGGACCGCTGACAACACGGATTTGCGCGGTATTAACGACGGCCTATACTGCGCGCGTGCGCGAGCATGCCGCGCGCGGCCCTTCTTCGATCCGGACTCGACACATGAAGCCCAGCGTCACATTCCGTCAGTTGAATGCCTTTCGCACAGTGGCTCGTCTGCAGAGCTTCACGCAGGCCGCCAACGCGTTGCACATCTCGCAGTCGGCATTGACGATGCAGATCGGTGCGCTCGAAAACCAGCTCGGCGTGCAGCTATTCGATCGCAGCCGCCGTCAGGTCAGCCTGACCTTCGTGGGCGACAACCTGCTCGCGCTCGCCGCGCGCATCGTCGATGAAGTCGATGGCTTCGCAGCCGCCGCGAGCGAGTTGGCGGGTCTCGATCGCGGCATCGTGCGCGTCGCGACGCTGCCTTCGATCGCATCGCGCTACGTCGCGCCCGCCGCGCGTGCGCTGAAACGCGAATTCCCCGGCTTCCAGCTGAAAATTCTCGACGCAGTGGCCGAACGCGTGATCGAACTGGTCAAGGAAGGCGACGCAGATTTCGGCATCACGAGCCGCGTGGCCGGCGACCCCGATCTGCACTGGGAGTATTTTCTCGAAGACCGGCTGTTCGGCTACGAACATGTCGCGACGGCCGGCGATCCGCCCCGCACGTCGATTACGCTCGCCGAACTCGCCAGCAAGCCGCTGATCCTGTCGGGACGCAACGGCATCGTGCGCAAGCTGCTCGATCAGGCGATCAGCGATCACGGTCTCGACATGCGGGCCGATTACGAAGTTGTCTACGACGCGACCGCGATCTCGCTCGCGAAGGAAGGACTCGGCATCGCCGTGCTATCCGAAGCGATCGGCCGCACGATGCAGGCCCCCGAACTGGCTGCTTATCCGATCGTCGATCCGGAAATCCGCCGCGAAGTATGGTTCGTCTGGTCGAACCGGCAAACGCTGTCGCGCAGCGCCAACGCGTTGCGGTTGATTCTGCTCAATGGTGTCGAGCGGGAGCGGCAGGAAGGTGGAGTGTCGGGTGCGGATAGCGGCGAAGAGCCGGGCGACGACACGGACGCAGACGCAGACGTTCGCGCGGATTGACTCATTCTCGCGCGTCGACACCCGCGTTGATATCCGCATCATCGTGCGCTTCATCGTGTGCATCGACATCCGCCGACTCGCCGCGCGCATTCCGCACAACCGCCGCACCCGCTCCTTGCGCCTCCGGCACCCGCCGCATACGCGGCGCGCGCGGCGACGCCCATGCCTGTCCCTCGGCAAACCAGTTGCGCAGGAATTCGAGCAAGGTCCGCACGCGCGACGGCAGATGCCGGCGGCTCGGATACATCGCGTAAATATCGAGTTCGGTCGGCGACGAATCGGGCAGCACGATCCGCAGCGCCCCGCTTTTCAGATGGTCGTCAATCATGTAGCGCGGATGCATCGAGATGCCGTGGCCGAGAATCGCCGCGCGCAGCAGCGCCTCGCCGAAATTGGCGCGCACACGGCCACGCGCGCGCACCGAGCCGCTGCCATGCGCATCGCCGAACATCCACACGCCGTTCGGCGATTTGTTGATGTTGACGAGGCAGTCGTGATCTTGCAGGTCTTCGATACTGCGCGGCTCGCCACGCTGCGCGAGATACGCGGGCGATGCAACGAGCGCTTGCGGCACGCGCGCGAGTTTCAGCGCGACGTAGCTGGTGTCCTTCAGCGCGGGCGCGATGCGGATCGTCAGATCGAGCCGCTCGGCGACCAGATCGGCGCCGCCGTCGTCGAGATAGAGCAGCACCTGCATGTCCGGATAACGCTCGGCGAACGCCGCCACCACCGGCACCAGGTGATACGCGCCGAACGACGGCGGCGTACCCACGCGCAGGATGCCGCGCGTGCCGCCCACGGTGTTGCGCATTTGCGCTTCGATCTCCGACATCTGTTCGAGCATGCCCTGGCCGCTGTCGAGCAGCGCGAGCCCGGCTTCGGTCAGACTCACGCTCTTGGTCGTGCGGGTCAGCAATTGCGCGCCGAGCCGCTCTTCGAGCCACGCAACGTGCTTCGTCACGTTGCCCTTCGACATACCGAGATGCTGCGCCGCGGACGAAAAGCTCGCCGCGTGCGCGACCTCGATGAAGACTTCGATACAGCGCAAGCGATCCATGGGTCAAGGTCCCGCGCAAATTGGACGGCGACGCCCGCGAGTCAGGTCTTCACAGCGAAACTTCCGACGAAACTGAGCGCTGCCGCGAGCATCATGTAGAACGCCGGCGACAACGAAGAATGCGTGAACGAAATCATCAACGTGATGAAGAACGCTGCAAATCCGCCGAACACCGTGACCGACAGATTGTAAGACACCGAAATACCGGTCGACAGCACGCGCGACGGAAACAGCTCGGCGAGCGCCGCCAGCAGCGGGCCCGTATAGCAAGCGCTGAAGATGCCGGCCAGCACCGAAAACACGGTCAGCGCGCCGAGCGTCGGGGTACGCAGGATGTACGAGAACATCGGATACGCGGTCGCGAAAATAACCGCGGCCGACCACATCAGAAAACGCCGATGTCCCCAGCGGTCCGACAATCGGCCCACCACCGGCGACAGCACCATGAACACGGTGCCGCCGACCGTCACCGACAGAAACGCGAGCTTCTGCGGCTGATGCAGTTCGGTCACCACATAGGTCGGCATGTAATGCATGTACACGTACGTGCAGGTCGTCCACAGCGCGACCAGCGCGAAGCTCGCGAAGGTCTGCAGCGGGAATTCCTTCCACACCTCGATGAACGGCGAAGCGGAGCGCGCATCGGCTTGCGGCGCGCGCGGGCTTTCGTCGATACGGCTGCGAATATAGAAGCCGACCGGACCGATGATCACGCCGAACAGGAACGGGATGCGCCAGCCCCATGCATAGAGCTGATCGTGCGTCAGGAAAATCGTCAGGATCGCGCCGATCAGCGTGCCGAGCACGATGTTGAACGCGATGCTCGACTGGATCCAGCTCGTATAGAACGCGCGCTCGCCGGGCGGCGCATATTCGACCAGAAACGCGCTCGCGCTGCCCATCTCGCCGCCGGCCGAAAAGCCCTGCAAAAGCCGCGCGAAAATCAGCATCAGCGGACCGAACCAGCCGGCCACGCGATACGGCGGCGCGAGTCCGATCAGCGCGGTGCCGAACGCCATCATCAGCACCGACATCGACAGCGCCGGCTTGCGGCCCACCTTGTCCGCGTAGACGCCGAACATGATCGCGCCGAGCGGACGCATGATGAACGCCGCGCCATAGACGCCGACCGTCAGCAGCAGCGAACTGAGCGGGTTGCCGGTCGGAAAGAACTGCGTCGACAGGATCACCGCGAAGGCCGTGTAGACCGTGAAATCGAACCATTCGAGACCGTTGCCGATCGTCGTCGCGATGATCGCGCGGCGCCGCTGCACGGCACTCGGTTCGACGGCGTTCGGCAGCGGCTGCGCGACGGATAGCGCGGGCATGAGCACTCCTTGCTGGGATGAAAGAAAATCGCCGTTCCGACTCATTTAATTCAGAGCGGCGGTTCAGCGTGGCAACTCGCCGGTGACGAGCGCGGCGGACGTGCCGCCGTCGACGGGAATCATGGCGCCGTTCACATAGCGCGCGCCGTCGCCGAGCAGAAACAGCACGACATCGGCGACATCGCGCGGCTCGGCAATGCGCCCGACTGGCGACTGCCCCGACGCGCGATAACCGCCGCCTTGTTGCGCCGCGAGCGCGGCGTGGATCATCGGTGTATCGACGGTGCCGGGCGCGACCGCATTGACGCGCACATGCGCCGCTCCGAGTTCGACCGCCAGCACGCGCATCAGCAGATTCAACGCCGCCTTCGACGCCGCATAAGCGCCGCCGCCGACCTTCGGCCGCCACGCGGCGATCGACGCGACCATCACGACCCGCGCGGGCCGCTCGGCACTTGCCTGCGCGCGCAGCAGCGGCAGCGCGGCCTTCACGCAGCGCCACGGGCCGCGCGCATTGACGGCAAACAGCAGATCGAACTCGTCGTCGCGCATGTCGGCAAGCGGCGCGGTGCGCAGCACGCCGGCCGAACAGATCAGCGCGTCGACGTGCGATGAGATGCCCGCGATATCGCGCATCGCGTGATCGATAGACTCCGCGTTCGCGACGTCGCAAAGATGGAGATGAAGTGCATCGGTGGGTACCGCGGCGAGCGCATCGGTGCGCAGATCGAGCGCGTGCACGGTCCACCCTTGTGCAAGCAGTTGCCGGCAGCATTCGAAGCCGATGCCGGAGTTCGCGCCGGTGACGATGGCAACGCCGCTCATGCGTGTGCCCGTGAAGCGCGCAAATCGTACGAATCGCGGCGCGCGGTGTGAACGTCAGGCATGGTCGTCGTCCTCCGGGAGCCGCTCGATCGCGGCGTTGTCTCGTGCCGGCGCGTCTCGGGCAGCTCGGCTTATCGAGCAACATTCTAGGAGGCCTCGCGACGCTGACGGTGGATCAATGGGGAAACAGGTTGTTTCCATATCGGAAACGTCAGGACCCGCTCGTCACGGTGGAATTGATTTAGTGTGGCAGCCATTGGCGTCGCCCGAACCGTAACGCAATGAGCGGCGCGCTTGTTCGTGGTTTGGAAACATGGCAGCGCCCGCCTCACGCAATCGCAATCCATCGCCATCCATCGTTATCGACAGCAAGGAGGACCGGTGTCGCAGACTTTCGAAACACCGCACGTCGCGGCCGTCGCGCCATCAGCAAGTGAACTCGAGCACACGCTGACGCAGTTCTTTCTGCATCTCGACCGCTCCAGCTACGCGGCGCTGCTCGCGCTCACGCACGCGCGCTTTCGCTGGCATCGGCAGGGCAAGATCCTCGACGGTCACACCGACGTGTTGGCCGCGCTCAACGAACGTCCCAGCACGCAACGCGTGGTCCACGTGATCACGAATGCCGTCGTCGAAGACGCTACGCCCGCCAGCATCACGCTCGGCGCGTACATGACCGCCTATCGCAGTGGCGACGGACCGCCGCCTGATGGCCCCGCAACGATTGCCGGGCCGTTGCGCCTGTCGCGCGTCACCACGCGTTTCGAAGCGCAAAACAAAGCGCACAACAAGGCGCAAAGCGAAACCCCAAACGAAGCCTCAACCGATACCTGCAGCTGCGCGTCCGGCTGGCTCATCACCGAGCAGATTCTCACGCCGCTATTCAGCTTCGGCGCGCAGTGACGCGATACGCGTTGCCCGTACCCGCCGTTCAGCACCTTCCCCTTTCGCATCGACCCAGGACATCGACATGAGAATTACCCGCAGCGGCCAGACGCTCGGCGCACGCATCGAAGGCATCGACCTGTCGCAGCCACTCGACGACACGACTTTCGCCACACTTCAGCAGGCGCTCGGCGAGCACGGCGTGCTTAGCTATCCGCATCAGCAACTCCAGGCGATCGATCTGAAGCGCTTCGCCGAACGCTTCGGCACGCTCGAAGTGAACGTCGCGAACAGTTATCAGGAACCGGGCATTCCGGAAGTGATGGTGCTGTCGAACATCGTGCGCGACGGCAAGCCGATCGGTCTCGCGGATGCCGGCCAGAGCTGGCACACCGACATGTCGTACAGCCGCACGATCGCCTTCACCAACATCCTGTACGGCATCCAGATTCCGCGGCGCGACGGCCGTTCGCTCGGCAACACCGAGTTCTGCAACATGCACGCCGCCTACGACGAACTGCCCGACGCACTGAAGACGCGCCTCGCGTCGATGACGATCACCCACGACTTCAACAAGTTCTGGGAAATGATGCGCCGCGAGCGCAACAGCACGCGCCCGCCGCTCACCGACGCGCAGCGCGCGGCCAAGCCGCCGGTGCGTCATCCGGTGTTCCTCACGCATCCTCTGACCGGCCGCAAGGTGCTGTACGCGAATCCCGGCTACGCGATGCGGATCAACGAAATGTCCGAAGCCGACAGCGAACGCACGCTCGCGTTCCTGTTCGAGCACCAGACGCAGCCGCGTTTTCGTTATGCGCACGACTGGCAAGCCGGCGACGTGCTGATGTGGGACAACATCGGCACGATCCACAACGCGGTCGCCGACTACCGCGCGGACGAGCCGCGCCTGATCAAGCGTTGCCAGGTGATGGCGGATCGCGTATTCGGAGCCGCCGCATGAAGCTCGTCACCTACCGTACGCGCGATCAGCGCATCAGTTGCGGCGCCGTGCTCGATGGCCGCATCGTCGATATCGCTGCATGGATCGAGACGCTGCCGCACGCTGAAGCGAGCCGCGCGCGCAGCCTCGCCACCGGCCGCCCGCTCGCCGAGGGCGGCCTGCTGCGCTGGCTGCAAGCAGGCACCGACGCGCGCGCCGCGCTCGCCCGCCGTCTCGACACGCTGTCGGCCAGCGCTCGCGGTGCCGGCATCGCACTCGACGACGCGATGCTGTATGCGCCGGTGCCGAACCCCGGCAAGATCGTCGCAGTCGGCCGCAACTATGCGGACCATGCGAAGGAAACCGGCGTCGATCCGTTCGAGAAGCCGCGCATCATCAGCAAGTTTCCGTCCTCGGTGCGCGGTCATCGCGCGGCGATCGAGCGGCCGCCCGGCGTGACCAAGTTCGACTTCGAAGTGGAACTCGCAGTCGTGATCGGCGAGCCCGCGTATCGCGTGTCGCGCGAGCAGGCCGCGCGCCACATCGCCGGCTATACGGTGCTCAACGATCTGAGCGCGCGCGAGCTGCAATTCGACGTGAATCCGGCGCAGACCACCTACGCGAAAAGCGGCGATGGCTTCGCGCCGATGGGCCCGTGGCTCGTCACGCCCGATGAAATCGACGATCCGCGCGCGCTCGACGTGACGCTGCGTCTGAACGGCGAGCCGATGCAGCACGGCAATACCCGCGACCTGCTGTTCCCGGTCGACGTGCTGATCGAATACGTATCGCAATACTGCGTACTCGAAGCCGGCGACGTGCTCGCGACCGGCACGCCATCCGGCATCGGCGCATTCCGGCAGCCGCCGCGTTTCCTGCAGCCCGGCGACGCGCTGCGGCTGGAGGTGGCTCAGGTCGGCGTGCTCGAACACACGATCGTATGACGCGGCACGCCTCGCGCTGCGCGCGCGCGCCGTCGATCGACGCACTGCGCGCGCTGGCGCGGCGCCGTCTGCCGCGCGCGGTATTCGACTTCTTCGACGGCGGCGCCGAAGACGAACGCACGTTGCGCGCGAACCGCGCCGCGTTCGGCAAGCACACACTGATGCCGCGCGTGCTGCGCGACGTTAGCGAGCCGTCGCTCGAGACGTCGATACTCGGCGCGCCGTCGGCGCTGCCGGTTGCGATCGCGCCGACCGGCGCGGTCGGCTTCGGCTGGCGCGGCGGCGACGTCGCGATCGCGCGCGCGGCCGCGCGCCACGACATTCCGTATGCGCTGTCGACCTCCGCGACCGCGTCGATCGAAGAGATCGCGCAAGCGGCGAAGCGCCGCTGGTTCCAGGCCTACGTGCTGAAAGACCGCGATGCGACGCTCGCGCTGATCGAACGCGCCGCCGCGAGCGGCTACGAAGCGCTGATGATCACGGTCGATCTGCCGGTCGGCGGCAAGCGCGAGCGCGATCTGCGCAACCACTTCTCGATCCCGTTCCGCTACACCGCGCGCAATCTGGCCGACTTTGCGTCGCGGCCTGGCTGGTCGCTGCCGATGCTCGCGCACGGCGTGCCGGCGATGCCCAACCTGCCGGGCATCGCCGCGAAGCAAGGCGGCGCGGCGTCGCTCGCGTCGTCGGTGGGACGCAGCTACGATCCGTCGTTCGACTGGCAGGGTCTCGCCGGAATTCGCGATCTGTGGCGCGGCAAGCTGATCGTCAAAGGCATCGTGCATCCGGACGATGCGCGCCGCGCCGCCGATCTCGGCGTCGACGCAATCGTCGTGTCGAATCACGGCGGCCGTCAGCTCGACGTGGGACCGGCGACGCTCGATGCGCTGCCCGGCGTCGTTAAGGCCGCTGGCGCGCAGGTCGAGGTGCTGGTCGACGGCGGCATCCGGCGCGGCTCCGACATCGCGATCGCGCTGGCGCTGGGCGCGAAAGCGGTGCTGGTCGGACGCGCCACGCTATACGGCGCCTGCGCGGGTGGCGAGGCCGGCGCGCAGCGCGCGCTCGATATCCTCGCCGACGAATTGCGCCGCACGCTGCAACTGTGCGGCATCGCGCGCATCGCCGACATCGGTCCCGACCTGCTCGCCTGAAATCTGGAAGCTCACGACCTGGAGACTCGCATGGAAGATCACGCCGCGTTGCTCGATAGCTCGACTCGCATTGCCTTCCGACGCTTGATGCCGCTGTTGATCCTGATGTACGTGGTCGCATGCATCGACAAGGCCAATATCAGCTACGCGGCGTTGCGCATGAACGACGATCTGCATCTGTCGCCGGCCGCGTTCGGGCTCGGCGCGGGCTTGTACTTCATCGTCTATACGGCGCTCGAAGTGCCGAGCAATCTGCTGCTGCATCGCTACGGCGCGCGCCGCTGGATCGCGCGGATCATGCTGAGCTGGGGCGTGGTCGCGCTGTTGATGGCGGCGGTTAGCGGGCCGTGGTCGTTCTACACGATGCGGATGCTGCTCGGCGCCGCCGAGGCCGGCTTCTACCCCGGCATCCTGTTCTATCTGACCTTGTGGTTTCCGCAGCGTGAACGGGCCCGTGCAATGGTGTGGTTCACCACCGGCTTGCCGGTTGCGCTGGTGGCGGGCGGCGTGCTCGCGAGCGCGCTGCTGTCGCTGGACGGTGTGCTCGGACTGCATGGCTGGCAATGGATGTTTATCGTCGAAGGCGTGCCCGCGATCGTGCTGGCCGCCTATGTGTTCCGGCGCCTGCCGGACGGTCCGGATCACGTGAGCTGGCTTAGCGCACCGCAACGCGATGCACTGCGCGCACAACTGGCCGCCGAAGCGTCGGCGCAAACCCTGCATCCGCGCATCGCGCTGGTGCTCACCGACGTGCGGATTCTGCGGCTCGCGTTCGCACTATTTCTGATGATGATGGGCAATCTCGGCCTGAGTCTGTGGCTGCCGCAGATCGTGCGCCAGGCGGGCGGCTTCGATCCCGCGCGCGCGAGCCTCGTCGCGGCGGTGCCGTATGCGGTGACCACGCTGTCGATGATCGTCAACGCGCGCTACGCGGCGCGTAGCGGCAAGCGCCATCTGCATGTCGCGGTGCCGGCGTTGATCGGCGCGGCGGCGCTCGCGATCAGTGCCTATGCGACGAATACCGCGGTCGCGCTGATCGGCGTCACCGTGGCTGCCTCCGGCATCCTCAGTGCGATTTCGATGTTCTTCTCGATTCCGGCCTCGCTCGTGAGCGGCGCGCAGGCCGCCGCGGCGATTGCGCTCGTCAACAGTCTCGGCAATCTCGGCGGCTTCGCGGGACCGTATGTGATCGGGCTTGCGCGTGAAGCGGCCGGCAGTTTTTCGGCCGGCCTCGCGATCCTCGCGGCCTGTCTCGCGGTGGGCGCGCTGATCGTGTGGACGATGCCGTTGCGCGCTGTCGCGACGGCGGCGGTGCCGTCAGCGTCACCGGTTGGCGCGGCCGACGAGCGCGCGGGTTGACGGAGAACTCAAGACGCCGCCGCCGATCTTTCCAGCTCCGCCGCTGCATCGCGAGTCTCGCGCGGTTGCAGCGGCTCGGTGACCAACACCATCGACAGTCCCGCGCCGACCAGCAGCAACGCGCCGGCCAGCGCGAAGCTCAGCGTGTACTCATGCGTCGCGGCGATGATGTAGCCGGTCAGAAGCGGCGCGAGAAAGCCGAAGAAGTTGCCGCCGAGCACCAGCAGTCCGTACACTGCGCCCGCCGAACGGCGGTCGAAAATCATATCGCCGGTCAACGCGAAATTGAGCGTGTTGGCGCCGGAGATAAACAGCACCGACAGAATCAGCAACGCTTCCAGCGCGACGAGACTGCGTGAAAACGGAATCGCCGCGACACACAGCGCGAGCAGCATCAGCACGATCATCAGCTTGCGGCGCGCGCCGCTCGACAGGTCCTTGCCGCGCAACATCCGGTCGCTCGCCAGCCCGACCAGCACCGCGCCGACGCTGCCCGCCACGTACGGCAACATGCCGAGCCAGCCGGCGCTGATCATTTTCAGGCCGCGCACGTTGACGAGATAGGACGGCAGCCAGGTCAGAAACAGGTAGATCGAATAGGTCTGACAGCCGTGCGTGAGCAGCAAACCCCACATGGTCTTTTTCTTCAGCAGCGTTTTGACGGACATCGGCGTCACCGGCGCGGCGGTGACCGGTTCGCGTTCGGCGACGATCCGCGCGCGCTCCGTGTCGCTCAGCCACGCGGCACGCTCGGGGGACCGATAGATCGTCGCCCACGCGACGGTCCAGACCAGCGTCAGTCCGCCCAGCACGAAAAAGGACATCCGCCAGCCCGCCGATGCGATCAGCGCGGACGCCGCGACGATGCCGATTGCCGGCCCGAGCGTCGATCCCATGTTGAAAATCGATGTGGCGACGCCGCGCTCGTGACGCAGACTCCATTCGCGCACGATCCGGTTGCCGGTCGGATAGCTGGACGACTCGCCGGCACCGAGCAGCAGGCGCGCGGCAATCAGTGCACCGAAGCCGTCGACCGCGCCGGTCAGCATCGCGCCGACCGACCAGACCGCCATGCCGAGGCTCGATACCGCGCGCGAACCGTAGCGGTCCGCGAGCATGCCCATCGGCAGAATCAGCAGCACGTAGCTGTAGAAGAAGCACGAAAACACCACGCCCATCGCGGCCGGTCCGAGGTTGAACGCCTTGGCGATGGCCGGTCCGGCGACCGAGATGTTCACGCGATCCACGTAGTTGAGCGCATTCGCGACGAACAGCACCCAGATGATGATCCAGCGTCGTTTGTCTGCCATGTCTCCTCCTTTGAATGCGGCGGCCGGCCTCTCGGGGGCCGTGCGTGATGCAGGGCCGTGCTAACGCGACGCGGGAAAGTCGTAGAGGCGCGCCGGATTGTCCACCAGCACGCGGGCGCGTATCGATTCGTCGTCGATCCAGGCGGCCAGCGCATCGGCGATGTCGCCGTCGTTATCCATCTGCTCGACCACCGGATGCGGCCAGTCCGTGCCCCACACGCAGCGGTCCGCCGCGCGTTCGACGAGCGCCCGCGCGAACGGCGCCACCGACGGATACGGCGGCCGCTCGCGCGATACGCGATAGCCGCCGCTCAGCTTGAACCACACATGATCGAGCGACGCGAGTCGCAGCAGCGTTTGCGCGGCCGGCGAGCCGATGCCATCCTCGGCGTTCAGATGCCCGAAATGGTCGATCACGCAACGCACCGGCAAAGCCGCGAGCCGTTCGACCAGATCGGGCGTCGCGCCCACATCGACGAAAAACTGCAGATGCCAGCCAAGCTCGCGAATTCGCGCGGCCAGCCGCGGCGCGTCATCGAAGCGCAGACCGGCGGTGACCGATGCGACATTGATGCGAATCCCTCGTACGCCCGCGCGATGCATGTCGTCGAGTTCGGCGTCGCTCACGTCGGGCTCGACCACCGCAACGCCGCGTAGCGCGAATGCACCCGAGCGCAGCGCATCGAGCATGCAGCGGTTGTCGGTGCCATAGACGCTCGGCTGCACCAGCACCGCGCGCTCGCAGCCGATGGCCGTGAGCATTCGCACGTAGTCGTCGAGCGTCGCGTCGGGCGGGATGTACGACGCGTTCGGCAGATACGGATAACGCGACTGCGGGCCGAACACGTGCGCGTGACAGTCGCAGGAAAGCGGCGGCAGCGCGGTGCGCGGCGCGTGAGTCGGCGTGGCCGCGGCGGCGATGGTCGGCGCGCGCACCGGGTACGGAGCGTTGTCGGTCATACGATGCGTCTCCTGCTGCGCGCCGGTCGTGGCCGGCGCTTTCAAGGCTCGGCGCGCTGGCCGCGCCGGCATATAGGCCAGACGAACCGGCCGTTAGCTCGCCGCCGCGGGCTCGCCGAGGGTTGCTCCGAGCCGCACGAGGAATTGCGCGGTCACGCCGGGGTTGACCAGACGTTGCGGCACGCGGCCTGCGGCGGCGTCGATAAATGCTTCGGCCGCCATGCGCGCGACGCGGTCGCGGCTCTCGTGCGTGACGCCGCCCATATGAGAACTGGCGATGACGGCCGGATGCGCGAGCAACGGATGATCGCGCGCGGGCGGCTCCTGCTCCCACACGTCGATGCCCGCGCCGCCGAGTTGGCCGCGCACGAGCGCCGCATGCAGCGCCGCCTCGTCGTAAGTACTGCCGCGCGCGGTGTTGACGAAGATCGCGCCGCGCTTCATCGCCGCGAATTGCGCCGCGCCGAGCAGGCCGCGCGTTTCGGCGGTGAGCGGGCAATGCACGCTGACCGCATCCGCGTCGGCGAGCAACGCGTCGAGTTCGACCTTGCGCGCGCCGCGCGCCTCACACGTCGATGCATCGAGATACGGATCGTAGGTGAGCACCGGGCAGCCCAACGCGCGTGCGAGCGCCGCGGTACGCGAGCCGGTATTGCCGAGGCCGATCACGCCGACCGTCTTGCCCGACAGTTCGCGGCCCATCAACGCGTCGCGTTGCGCGGCGGTGCCTGCGATGATCGCGTACTGCGCTTCCGGAATCCGCTTGAACAGCACCATCATCATGCCGATCGCGTGCTCGGCCACGCCCTGCGCGTTGCCGCCGGCCTGATTGACGACGGCGACGCCCGCGTGCGTGCAGGCGTCGACGTCGATCGTGTCGTAGCCTGCCCCATAGCTCACCGCCAGCACCAGCGACGGCAGCGTGGCGAGCAGGCTGCTCGTCACGTGCCACTGTTTCGGCAATTCGTCGCGCGAAGCCATCACGTAATAGCCGTGACAGGTGGCGAGCGTCGCGAGGATGTCCTCATCCGCTTGTGTGGGCGCGATACGGATCAACTCCACACCCGGTGCGCGAGCCAGCGTTTCGTCGAAGCTCGGGTACATCGGGCGGTCCAGATAGGCGATCCGGAACGTCGGTTGGGTCATGCTGTGATCCTCCGTGGTCGCTGCGCTCGACCGCCCGGCAAGCGGGGCGGCTCGGCCAATTGCGTCGAACGACTCTAGCACCGCGTCGGGAGCGTTATCGTTTCCAATCCGGAAACTGCCTGTTCTCGATCGGTACGTGGCGTTCCAGCGACCGGCCAGCGATCCGCACACGGAAGGGAGCCCCCTCCCCCCCGAGATTTCGCATCTCAATATTTGGGTAGGGATTCATTTCGCCTCCGGCAGGCCGTAAAAGCGGCTTTTGACGACTGCGGTGCCATCAAGCCGTGCGCTCGCGCGCGTCCTCCGGCACGCTGTCCTCCGCCTTTCATGAAACTGACCACCAAGCTGTCTCTCGCGTTTGCCGCCGCCCTGCTGCTGATGTTCTCGGCCGCCATCTACGGGCTCTTTTCGTTGAATCAATCCGTCAAGACCTACAACACCGACGTGCGCAATCAGGTCGCGAATGAACGCGCGGTGCTGATCATGCTCGCGACGTTCAAGCTGCAGGTGCAGGAATGGAAGGACATCCTGCTGCGCGGCAAGGACCCGTCGAAACTCGAACACGGATGGGCGGCATTCGAACAGCAGGAGCATGCGGTCGACGAGCAGGCTCGCGCGCTGCTCGACACGCTGCCTGAGGGCAAAAGCCGCGAGCTGGTCGCGCAGTTCGCCGCCGCGCACACGGCGATGGGCAGCGGTTATCGTCAAGGTCTCGAAGCCTTCAAAAGCGCCAACTTCGATCCGACCGCCGGCGATCATGCGGTAGCGGGTGTCGATCGCGAACCGGCGCGGCTGCTCGCGGAATCGCAACAGGAAATCGCCGCGCACAGCGAAGCCGTGTCGGCCAGCGCGGCGGCCGGCGCGCGACGCGCGCTCGTCGTCAGTGTCGCGCTGATGCTGGTGACGCTCGGCGCGGGTCTCGGCGGTGCGTTCGTGTTCAGCCGCTCGATCACCCGGCCGCTGAATCGGGCGATCGACGTCGCGCACACGGTCGCCGACGGCAATCTGACGAGCGAATGGCACGCCACCGGCAGCGACGAAGTCGCCGAACTGCTGGGCGCGCTGAAGAACATGCAGACGAAGCTGTCGCGTGTCGTCAGCAACGTGCGGCGCAATGCGGAAGGTGTAGCGGCCAGCAGCTCGCAGATCGCCGCCGGCAATCTGAGCCTGTCGGCCCGCACCGAAGAGCAGGCGGCATCGCTCGAACAGACGGCCGCCAGCATGGAAGAGCTGACCGGCACCGTGCGCCGCAATGCGGACAACGCGCGGCATGCGTCGACGCTCGCCGTGGCCGCGTCCGACACGGCCGCGCGCGGCGGCGACGTGATGGCGCGCGTGGTCGAAACGATGGCGGAGATTTCCGAAAGCTCGTCGAAGGTCGGCGAGATCATCGGCGTGATCGAAGGTATCGCGTTCCAGACCAATATCCTCGCGCTCAATGCCGCGGTCGAGGCGGCCCGCGCGGGCGAACAGGGCCGCGGCTTTGCCGTCGTTGCGAGCGAGGTGCGCACGCTCGCGCAGCGCAGCGGCGCGGCCGCGAAGGAGATCAAAACGCTGATCGAGCAATCAGCGGGGCGCGTCGAAGCCGGCCATCAACTCGTGCAGGGCGCGGGCGACATCATCACCGAGATCGTGCAGTCGGTGCGGCAGATGACGACGGTCGTCGCGGAAATTTCGGCCGCGTCGTCCGAGCAGAGCACGGGTATCGACCAGATCGGCGTGGCCGTCGCGCAAATGGATGAAGCGACGCAGCAGAACGCGGCGCTGGTCGAGCAGGCGTCGGCGGCCGCGCAGTCGATGGCGGAGCAGGCACGCTCGTTGAGTGAGACTGTTGCGGTGTTTCGGGTGGCGTGATGCGGTAGTGGGCTGAGTTCAAGTCCTCGCGAATGACAATCTGGGTGGATGCGCGCGCGATGCTCATCCATCCAGGCGATTTCGCAAAGCCTATTTGCCTGCCGCCCCCTCTCCCCTCAACCACCGATTGATCTGCGCCAACACATCCGTCTCGATCCCAAGATACCCATGCGGCGAATGCCCGCCGCAGTCCGCCACCCGGTCGCCGCCGCCCGCGGTCGAATCGACCGAGATGAAATCGAAGTGGTTGTGCTCGGCGAGACGTTTGCCCGCATAGGCCGGCGACACCAGACACGCGTCGTGTTCGTTCGACACGACCAGCACGCGATATTTGGTGCCGTCCACATCGATATCGGAGATGGCGCCGCTGCCGCCCGCACCACGCGCGACCGTCACGGGCGACGTCAGCACGAACGCATCGACGAGTCCGGGGTCGCGCTGCAATGCGTTACCGACCGACATCGTGCCCGCACTCGTGCCGACCAGCGCGATCTTCGCCCCCGGAAAACGCTCGCGCACCTTCGCCACGATGGCCTGGGTGTCCGCGAACGACTCCTTACCGCGGCGAAACAGGCCATCGACGCCGCCGCTGCGATCCGACGGCGTATCGACCAGCACCACCGCATCGCCCGCATCGATCCAGTGACTCGCGGAGCGGATCAGGAAATTGCCTCTTAGCGT
This sequence comes from Paraburkholderia sp. ZP32-5, assembly GCF_021390495.1. Taxonomy (NCBI): domain Bacteria; kingdom Pseudomonadati; phylum Pseudomonadota; class Betaproteobacteria; order Burkholderiales; family Burkholderiaceae; genus Paraburkholderia; species Paraburkholderia sp. ZP32-5. Next base: position 3,228,511 of record NZ_JAJEJP010000001.1, read on the forward strand.
CGTCGCGCCGCTCGCATCGAGATGCAACGCGCCCACCGTGCCGCCGAACAGCACGACCACCCACAGCGGATTCGCCGATGGCGATTCGATGAAAACGCTTTGCGCGACGCCGTCGCGCGTCGGGAATGTGACGAGATCGCCGTGGTCGAGCGGGTTGGCGTAGCTATGAGCTACGAGCAGAGAACCAGCCAATGCACAGCAGAAACGTTTCAGTTTCATACACGACACTCCGAAAGAAAACGGCTTAGCGGCCGACGGTTGCATCGCGATCATCGGACGCGTCGTGACCTGCCGGCAGCGATGCGCCCGCGGCCAGCGCCCGCTCGCGCGCGGCGAGTTCCGTCATGTGGTTATACCGGTTGTCCATGTCGTTGTAGGTGCGCATGATCGTATCGGTCGGCAAAGCCAGCATGCAGTCCTCGACCACGCGGTTGCCGATGCGATAGGTCTGGTGATGACGGCTGCCGCCGCCGTGAACCATGATCTGATAGACGGGCAGCCCCGCGCTTTTCGCCGCCTGCACGTAATCGTTCTGTGAGGTGAAGCTGACGTCGGTATCTGTCGCGTCGCTGGTCACGAAGAAACGAAAGCCCGGCATCGGATGAACACGCGACAATTGCGCAATCGGGTCCCATACGTCGGACAACGGCACGCCTGTCAGATCGTCGCGGCGGCCCTTCTCGCGAGCCCGGTAGACCACCGAGGTCACACCTGATGACGACACCGCGCACACCACATCCTGACGCTCGGCGATCAACGCGCCGACCAGCCCTCCGCCGCCCGACTGTCCGACGAGGCCGAATTCCCGGATGCCGTAGTGCGCCTTGATCTGATCGAGCGCCGCGTTCATCACGAGCGTCTCGTATTGCGTGCGGCGACGGTTCTGATTACCGCTGCTGCCATCGACGCCCGGGCGGGCGAGCGTCAGATACGGCGTACCGCCGCGCTGCTGCTCGAGCTGCGACGCTTCGAGTTCGCGCCTCGGTGTCCATTTTTCGTAGCCGGCGGACGCTCCGCTGGTTGAAAGGACGTCGCCTTCCATAAACACCACGGCACGCTCGACGTGCCCCGTGCTGAAATCACTGGATGGGAAATAGCGAATGCATTCATGAAACGACGGACCCTCGACCCACACGGCGTTGATCGTTCCGGCGCATTGCTGCGGCGTCGACGTCGATCCCGAGAGGGCTTCCGAGCCGGAGAAATAGTCGCCTGCTCCGTAGTTCCTGACGGTCGATGCGCAGCCCGTCAGTAGCGCGACAGCCAGTGCAAGGGCACCGTAATGTGCTGGTGTTTTGTTCACGCTTACCCCGTTGGTTTTTATGCGAAGGTCTTGTTATGTCGCACGCCGGGCGGCTGGATTGCCTGCGCTGTTTCAGATGTCGCAAAGCGGCTGCGCACAATCATAACCGCATGCCAGGGTGCGTTACACAACCGCGCGACCATAAAACAGAAGGCCGGACACCGCCGCGTTAATGGCGTAATGTCCGGCCTTATTCGCTATTTCACACGCACGTCAGACGGATTCCGAGCGCACCTTGTCTCTCAGTTCGAGCAACTGTTCTTCATGAAGCTTCAACGATTCTTCGAGGCTTTGCGTGAGTTCGAGTAATCGATTGATCGATGCACGGCAGCGGCGCGCGACATCGCCGCAAAGACGCAACAGGCAATCGCGAATCGCGTTGCTTAGCGCCGCGTGGACTCGCGCAAAGTCGACACCAGAATGCTCGACGGCGCCGTCGTCATCGTCGAGTTCGATCCGCGCCAGCGAAACGTCGGACGCAACAACGTAATCGCCCAACAACCGCTCCGCTTCGCGACCGAACATCCCCACGATCGATTCAGACACTGCACCGCACAGCGCCTTCCTATCACGCGTTGCCACATACGCATCCACCAGCGCGGGCAACGTCGGCACGATAGCGCGCCACACTGCATTGGCAAGCTGCTCCTGCGTGATCTCCATCGTCGCAAGCGCTGCTTGCGACGATGTCCGCAGTTCGGCGAGCAACGGCGACACGCCGCCGCGCAAGCAACCCACTACGCTCTCTTCCAGATGATGCAGCAGTATCTCCGCGCGCTTGCGCCGCTTGTACGCGAGCGCCGGTTCGGTGATCGCCAGCAAGGCCGCATACAGCTTTTCGAACCCCGCGTCGGTCATCGCCTCCGGCGTCTGTCCCTGCTCGCGCGCCACATACGCGGAAATCGACACGGGCGGCTTCAGCAGCGCGACATCGACGCTCATCGCAACGAGCTTGTCCTGCGCACGCACGCGGATGTCGTGCTCCTGCAACGCGCGACGCTGCGCGCCCTTGTTGCACAGACGCTTGACGATTTCGCCATCGACTTCGTCTTCGTCGTACTCGTCGCTGCGGGTCACGACCGGCAGCAGCGGCTTGTTCCGGTGCAACTCGCGGCCGAGTTCGTCGAGTTCCTGCACCTGCCCAGGCGACGTGGAACTGGTCAGCCACAACACGCCATCCGCGCTATCGGTGAAACGCTGCGTCAACGCGGCATTTTCAGGCGTGACCGAATGCAAGCCGGGTGTATCGAGCAGCACCAGCTTGTCGCCGAGACGCACGCCTTGCAGCCGCGACGTCGTTTCGGTCGCGCCTTCCGTGAACGGCTCCGAAGTTTCCACGACGCGCCCCGCTTCGACGTGGAAATAGCGCACCGGCCTGTGGTGGGCGGCGAAGCGCTCGGCGAGGAAATTGCAGAACGAACTCTTGCCGGCGTTGAACTTGCCGAACACCAGCAGCAACGCCTGATCGTCGAATTGATCGGCCAGATCCCGCGTGGCTTGCAGATCGGCCCACTGCTGCGTCCACGCGTGCGCGCTATCGCGCAGCAGCGTGTTGATCGTATCGGCCTGACGAGCCAGTGCGTTGTGCGCCTGCAAGCCGTCCGACGACAAACCACCGGCCCGCAGTTCGGCGCTCAGCTTCGCGAGCCACGCGTTCAGCGCGCGCAGATGCGCGTCGATATCTTCAGCGACGAAATCGAGCGCGTCGACTTCGGCGATGAAGCGTTGCTCATGGCTCACATCGGCTTTCATGCGCGCGCCTCGAATAGCCGCATTGCAGCCGCTGCCTGTTCCGACGCGGCGATCGCGGCTTGCGTGTCGGCAATCTGCGCGGCCAGTGCCTTGCGGTCGGCGGACAGTTCGTAATAGTGCGTGAACTCGCGCTGCATGCGCTCGCGTCCGGATGCTTCGCAGAACATCCTGCGCAGATCCTTGCGGAATTTCACCGACACGCCCATCACCGCGATCATCACCGAATTGAAGCTCGACGATGCCGCGACCTGCTGTTGCGTCGGTAAGCCCATCACGCCATGCGCGGTCAGCACCGCATCGATTTCGATGCATGCGCGCGAGTAGGCGATCTGGACATGCGCGCGTTCCAGCTTGCCCGCGGTGATCATGTACGCGTCTTTCGCGGAGTCCAGCACGATTGCGTGATCGGTGGCGAGCGCGTTCAACATCGCGTCGATATCGCCGGCGACCTTTTCGATGACGGTTGCAAGCCCTCGATCGAAGTCGAGCCGCTGCTGACGCTGCGTGCAGCGCAGAAGATCCAGCGAGGTTTGCTGCGCGGCGCGAAGCAGTTGCAGTTCCGCGTCGATTTCGCGGATCAGCAGCGCGGTTTCATGCGCTCGCGCGTGCGGCACGCGCGCGAGTTCAGCGTGCAGCGCCGCATGCAGCGCCGGAATGCCGCTCTTTTCCAGCAGTAGCGGCTTGCCGCCTTCGAGCCCCTTGCGATGACGCACCGACGACACCGCATTCAGCGTGAGCCCCGGCATCTGTCGGTCGATCGCGTCGCCGACGCTTCGCAGCGCGGCATCGTCGGCCACTTGATCCACCTGCGACAGCACGAATAGCGTTTGCCGCCCGGTTCTCGCGCGATCCGCGTCGAGTTCGGTCAACAGCTTCAGTTCTTTCGCGTCGAGTTCGCCTTCTTTCGCCGCGTGCACGAAGAGCCGGATGTCGGACTTCAGCCATGCGGCCCGCAGTGCCTCGCGATCGTCCGCGGTGCCGACGTCCGCATCGAGCCCCGGCGCATCGAGCCAGCGCACGCCCTGATGCACGCTGTCGGACAGACGCACCGTTTCGCGCCAGTCGGAAACGGCAAACGCATCGCGGCCCAGCAGTTCGTTGAGCAGGCTGCTCTTGCCATGGTTGTATTTGCCGACGACGGTCACCACGGGTTCGCTGTCATCGATCAGAATGCGCAGCCGCGCCAGATCGTGGGTCCGGCCCGGCAACACGGACGCGATATCGTGTGCCGCCTGCTCGCGAGTTTTGCTCGACTCCATCCGCTCCTCAACGCTTCAAAGATCCGGCCGGCATCTTTGCCGGCCATCGCAACGCTTACCGATAAGCAAGAAATCCTCATGCATGGTCAACGCCATGCACGAGGACTCGTATCGGTATCGATCGATGTTTGCCGTGGTTTGCCGTGAATCGGGCGGCGACCGTGTCGCCACGCTGCCGCCCGTCGCCGGTCACCCGCCGTCGGCTATTACGCCTCGGCCGAAGCGCGCAGGCGATAGACCAGCTGGTTGTCCTTACCCTGCACCATCGGCGTCACCGTGAAGTTGAATTCGATGTCCTTGTACGCATCAGCCTTCAGACCCAACGCCGCGCCACCGTTCTTTTCCGTGACCGGCGGGATCAGCTCTTCGCGCGTCGCATACGCGAAGTCGTCCCAAATCAGCGGGTCGCCTTCGATGTTGAACTGCGTGGTCAGCTTGCGGTGCGAATCGCTGGTGACGAAGAAATGCACGTGCGCCGGACGGTTGCCGTGACGGCCCAGCACGTTCAGCAGCTTCTGCGTCGAGCCGTGCGGCGGGCAGCCGTAACCGACCGGCATCAGCGTGCGGAATTCGTACTTGCCGTCAGCGCCCGTCTTCACCGCGCCGCGCAGGTTGAATTCGCTTTGCGCGCCGGTCGGGTCGAAGTGCGAGTAGAAGCCCTTCGAGTTCGCGTGCCAGCATTCGACCGTTGCGCCGGCAACCGGCTTGCCGTCCATGTCCTTGACCGTGCCGTGGATCACGAGCGGGCCCGCGTCCGCGTCCTCGTTGATGTCGATCTTCGCGACGCCATCGTTGAGCTTCGCGCCGGCCACGTACAGCGGGCCTTCGATCGTGCGCGGCGTGCCGCCCTCCAGACCGATCGCCTTGTCTTCGGCGTCCATGCGGATGTCGAGGTACTTCTCGAGACCGAGGCCTGCCGCGAGCAGCGCCGCTTCGCCGTCCTGGCCGAGCTTGTTCAGGTAGTTGATGCCGGCCCACACTTCGTCCGGCGTGATGTCGAGGTCGTCGATCGCCTTGAACAGGTCGCCGAGCAGACGGAACACGATCTGCTGGAAACGGGCGTCGCCGTTGCCGGCGTCGATGTTGGAGGCTGCTTTCAGCAGGTCCTGGACTTCCTTGGATTCAAATACTTTGGCGCTCACGATGACTGTCTCCAGTTGGTATTGGGGGAAAAATGGCGTTGACCGCGCTCGCCTTCGAAGAACGCGGCCTGGGCTCAGATGTCGTCGTCCCGGATCGACGACGGGTGACGACATAGAGGCGTCACCGAAATCTTCATGTAGGGGAACAGAGGCAGGCCGGACAGAATGTCGTGCAGTTCGGCATTGCTCTCGACGTCGAAGATGCTGTAGTTCGCGTACTCGCCAACCAATCGCCAGATATGACGCCACTTGCCGCTACGCTGGAGTTCCTGCGAATAAGCCTTTTCGCGGGTCTTGATTTCGTTCGCCACGTCGGCCGGCATGTCGACCGGCAGGTGCACGTCCATTCGTACATGGAAAAGCATCGTTGAATCCTCTTGATCGGTGTCCGTTCGTGTCGGGTTTGTGTCCGTTTACTGGGTGACTTTCATCAGCCCATCTCGAGTGAAGCGCTTGACCTTCGCTTCGTCCAGTTCGATGCCGAGACCGGGGCCGTTCGGCACGGTCAGCTCGAAGTCGCTGTAGTCGAGCGGCTTCGTCAGAATTTCTTCGGTGATCAGCAGCGGGCCGAACAGCTCGGTGCCCCATTGCAGGTTCGCGAAGCTCGCGAACAGATGCGCGGAGGCCACCGTGCTGAACGCGCCCTCCAGCATCGTGCCGCCGTACAGTTCGATACCGGCGGCATCGGCGATCGCCGCGACGCGCTGCGCGGCAAACAGACCGCCGCTTTGTTCGATCTTGATCGCGAACACATCGGCGCCGCCGTTCCTGGCGATTTCGAATGCGCTTTCCGGGCCTTGCAGCACTTCGTCGGCCATCAACGCGACCGGGAAACGGCGCATCAGGCGCGCGAGCGCCGCGGCGGACGCGACCGGCTGCTCGACCAGATCGCAGCCGGCGTCGGCCAGCGCCGGAATCGCCCAAGCCGCTTCGGTCTCGCTCCATGCCATGTTGACGTCGACGCGCACCGCGGCGCGGTCGCCCACTGCCTTCTTGATTTCGGCGACGTGGCGGATATCGGTCTTCAGTTCCTTCGCGCCGATCTTCAGCTTGAAGACCTTGTGACGGCGCACTTCGAGCATGTGTTCGGCTTCGGCGATGTCTTTCGTCGTGTCGCCCGATGCGAGCGTCCACGCAACCGGCAGACGCTCACGGCGACGGCCGCCGAGCAGTTCGCTGACCGGAACGCCGAGGCGCTTGCCCTGCGCATCGAGCAGCGCGGTTTCGAGCGCGCTCTTCGAGAAATGATTGACCTTGACCAGCTTGCCGAGGTGCGCCATCAACGCCTGGATGCGGGTGGCGTCCTTGCCGATCATCGCCGGCGCGAGATACGCGTCGATCGCGAGTTTCATCGCTTCGGGGCTTTCCGGGCCGTAGGCCATGCCGGCGATCGTGGTGCCCTCGCCGATGCCGACGACGCCGTCGCTGCAGTACACCTTGACGAGCATCAAGGTCTGCCCGTACATCGTGGCAACCGACAGCTTGTGAGGACGGATCGTCGGCAAATCGACGAGGCAGGTTTCGATGCGTTCGATGGTCGCTAGGGTCATGGCGGATACTGCGAAAGGAGAGTTCATTGGACGTTTTTATACCCTTCGCGTGTTCGGGGCGTCCAATACTTTTCCTATCCGCTTTCATACCCTCAAGGTATCGTATAGCCGAAACCCCCGGATTTTCAGCGTATAACCGGGGGCTTGCACGTCACACCATGCATGTCGCGCATTGAAAGTTCTTGAGCCTAGACAAGCTTTCAGGCCTCGGGAAGCGCATTGACCATCACGTAGTAGCCGTCCAGATCGCGTAACGAGAATTCCATCGTTTCAGTGTTCGGGTTCCGATGCGGCTCCTCTTCGAGTCGACCGGCGAGCGTGCGCGCTCTGGCCAGACACGAAGCGAAATCGTCGACGCGGAAAAACAGCAGCAGGCCGTTGCCGGGCTGGCCGTTAGCGGGGCTCGCCAATGGCGGATGTTCGTGCGCGCCCCACTCGTGAAGACACAGCAGCACCGTGCCGTCGGCATCGACGATCTGCCCGAAGTCGTCGTGTGCGGGCGCAGTGCGCGGCTGGCCAAACAGCGACTGATACCAGCCGAAGCTCGTTGCCACGTCGGCTACGCCGATGATCGTCCAGATGCGTTTCATCGAGAAATCCTCCTGCTGTCAGGCGCGCGGGAATTCGCGCGCAGGCATTCAGCGAACGATATAGGCAATGTCGCCGCGCAACGCAAGCGCGAGTGGGGTGAATCCCCGGCGCTACGGCTACAGTTCGCCGCGCGCCACCAGCGCGGCAATACGGTCGGCCGTGCGGCCTCGCGGCGGGTTGCCGGACGTTTCGACCGGTGCCGGCGCCGCGACAAGCCATGCTGACGGCTTCGTGATGCGCGCGCCAGTCAGCCGAACGGCCTATGTCGTCCGGCGGAGGCGACTTGGACTCGCGCGTGGCGTAAAATACGCGCTTTCCCGAAAAAGTCGCCAACGCCAACATGACGCTCGCCTCCACCCAAGAGATCATCGCCGAACTGAAAGCCGGGCGGATGGTGATCCTCGTCGACGAAGAAGACCGCGAAAACGAGGGCGACCTCGTCATCGCCGCCGAGTTTGTCACCCCGGAAGCGATCAATTTCATGGCTCGCTACGGCCGCGGCCTGATCTGCCTGACGCTCACCCAGGAACGCTGCAAGCAGCTGAACCTGCCGCTGATGACCTACCGCAACGGCACGCAATACGGCACCGCGTTTACGATCAGCATCGAAGCGGCCGAAGGCGTGACCACCGGCATTTCGGCGGCGGACCGCGCCCGCACGGTCGCCGCCGCGGTCGCACCGGACGCGCGCGCCGAGCACATCGTGCAGCCGGGCCACGTGTTCCCGATCATGGCGCAGCCGGGCGGCGTGCTGGTGCGCGCCGGCCACACCGAGGCCGGCTGCGACTTCACCGCGCTCGCGGGCCTCACGCCGGCTTCGGTGATCTGCGAAGTGATCAAGGACGACGGCACGATGGCGCGTCTGCCCGACCTGATCGAATTTGCGCGGGAACACGGGCTCAAAATCGGCACGATCGCCGATCTGATCCACTATCGCAGCCGCACCGAATCGATCGTCGAGCGCATCTGCGAACGCACAATGCAGACCGCGCACGGCGCGTTCCGCGCGGTCATGTATCTGGACCAGCCGAGCGGGCAGCCGCATCTCGCGCTGGTGCGCGGCACGCCATCGCCGGATCAGGACACGCCGGTGCGCGTGCATGAGCCGCTGTCGGTACTGGATCTGCTCGAAGTCGGCGAATCCACCCACTCGTGGACACTCGACGCCGCGATGAAAGAGATCGCCGAACGCGACCTTGGCGTGGTCGTGCTGCTGAACTGCGGCGACTCGAAGGAACATCTGGTCGACGTCTTCAAGGCGTTCGACTCGAAGGAAAAAGCTAACGCACTCAAGCGCCGGCCGGTCGACTTCAAGACCTACGGGATCGGCGCGCAGATTCTGCGCGAACTCGGCGTCGGCAAGATGCAGGTGCTGTCGAACCCGCGCAAGCTCGGCAGCATGTCGGGTTACGGTCTCGAAGTCACGGGCTTTGTGCCGATGCCCGGCGGCACTGCCCAAGCCCCGCAAGGCTGATCCGGTCACCGCGCGCATCACGCCCGCTACTTGCGCTCACTTATTGCGCCCACTTAAACACTACGGAATCGACAGACATGGAAATCGGACAATACCAACCGAACCTCGACGGCGACGGTCTGCGCATCGGCATCGTCCAGGCACGCTTTAACGAACCGGTCTGCAACGGCCTCGCGGACGCCTGCATCGAAGAACTCGAACGCCTCGGCGTGACCGGCGAAGACGTGCTGCTCGTCACGGTCCCCGGCGCGCTGGAAATCCCGCTGGCACTGCAAAAGCTCGCGGAAAGCGCGCAATTCGACGCGCTGATCGCGCTCGGCGCGGTGATTCGCGGCGAGACCTATCACTTCGAACTGGTCTCGAACGAAAGCGGCGCGGGCATCACGCGCATCGGCCTCGACTTCGGCATCCCCGTCGCGAACGCGGTGCTGACCACCGAGAACGACGAGCAGGCTGTTGCGCGCATGACCGAGAAGGGTCGCGACGCCGCGCGCGTGGCTGTCGAAATGGCGAACCTCGCGGTTGCGCTCGAACAGCTCGGCGGCGATGACGACGACGAGGAAGAAGACGAAGACGAGGAAGAGGCATGAAGAGCGCACGCCGACGCTCCCGCGAGCTGGCCACGCAGGGGCTTTACCAGTGGCTGCTGTCGGGTTCGCCCGCGGGTGAGATCGACGCGCAACTGCGCGGCGCGCAAGGTTACGACAAGGCCGATCACGAGCATCTGGAAGCAATCCTGCACGGCGTGATGCGCGATTCGGAGGCGCTGTCCGCCGATATCGCGCCGTGTCTCGATCGTCCGATCGACCAGTTGTCGCCGGTCGAGCGCGCGGTGCTGCTGGTCGCCGCGTTCGAACTGAAGAATCACGTCGATATCCCGTACCGCGTGGTTATCAACGAAGCGGTCGAACTCACGAAGACGTTCGGCGGCTCGGACGGCTACAAGTACGTGAACGGCGTACTCGACAAGCTCTCGGCGCAGCTGCGCGCGGCCGAGACGCAAGCGGCCCGCAAGGGCTGAGCGCGGCGCGTACCGTCGCGCGGGCAGCGCGGCGGCGATGCGCCGCTGCACCGTCGAACCGCATCGGCCGAATCGCATCGGCCGGCCCGCAACGACGCCGCGCAAAGCGTGTGACCGTGCACGCACATCGGCGCTTTGCCCGACGCGCGGAACGACGTACCGCTTGTGCTTCTGATGAACTGGATCTGACTGTATGAACTCCGTGACCGAACCGCTCGCGCGGCTTGCCGCCCGCGTCGACGCCATCCAGCCTTTCTACGTGATGGAACTGGCCAAGGAGGCCGCGCTCCTCGAGCGCGAAGGGCGTGACATCATCCATATGGGCATCGGCGAGCCCGATTTCACGGCGCCCGAGCCGGTCATCGAGGCCGCCGCGAACGCGTTGCGCCGCGGCGTCACGCAATACACGAATGCGCTCGGCATCCACGCATTGCGCGACGCGATTTCCGCGCATTACGCGTCGTTCTACGGTATCAACGTCGACCCGGCGCGGATCATCGTCACCGCCGGCGCGTCCGCCGCGCTGCTGCTCGCGTGCGCGGCGCTCGTCGATCGCGACGACGAAGTGCTGGTGCCCGATCCGTGCTACCCCTGCAACCGCCACTTTGTGATCGCCGCCGAAGGCAAGCCGGTGATGGTGCCGAGCGGCCCGGCCGAGCGTTTCCAGCTGACTGCCGCCGACGTCGAACGCCTGTGGGGCGAACACACGCGTGGCGTGCTGCTCGCGTCGCCGTCGAATCCGACCGGCACGTCGATCGAACCGGCCGAACTCGAGCGCATCGTGAAGGCCGTCAGGGCGCGCGGCGGCTTTACGATCGTCGACGAGATCTATCAGGGTCTGAGCTACGACGCGAAGCCCGTGTCGGCGCTGTCGTACGGCGACGATGTGATCACCGTCAATAGTTTCTCGAAGTACTTCAACATGACCGGCTGGCGGCTCGGCTGGCTCGTCGTGCCGCCCGCGATGGTCGGCGCGTTCGAAAAACTCGCGCAGAATCTGTTCATCTGCGCGTCGGCGCTTGCGCAGCACGCGGCGCTCGCCTGCTTCGAGCCGCAGACGATCGCGATTTACGACGCGCGGCGCCTCGAATTCAAGCGCCGGCGCGACTTCATTGCGCCAGCGCTCGAGTCGCTGGGCTTCAGCGTGCCCGTGATGCCGGACGGCGCGTTCTACGTGTATGCCGACTGCCGCGGCGTCGCGCATCCGGCGGCCGGTGACAGCGCCGCGCTCACGAAGGCGATGCTGCACGATGCCGGCGTCGTGCTTGTGCCCGGGATGGACTTTGGCACGCACGCGCCGAAGGACTACATCCGGCTGTCGTATGCAACCGCGTATCCGAAGCTCGAGGAAGCTGTCGAGCGGCTGGCGAAGCTATTCGGACGGCATTAAGCGAGGACGGAGGTACGTGAGGCGGCGAGGCGCCTGGTGATTTATTGCCATTGACGCGTTTTCGCCTCTGCGGTCAGCGACGCAAGCCGCACGACGCTCCGCTTCCTGCCGCCGACCGGCCAAACGCAAAAAAGGACACCCTCGGGTGTCCTTTTTACGTGCACATCACTGCGGAACTCAGAACCGCGTGATTCAGGCCCCCAACTCCGAAGCCGACGCCACATGGCGCGTCGCGCTGGTGCTCGCATCATCCTGCTCCGACGGCTGCGTATGCGCCGCCGGCGTCGCGGCCGGGCTCGCCGCATGGCCGGTCTGCAGCGTCACCTGAACGCGCTTGCCGTTACCGCCATTGCCGCCGTTGCTGGCAGCGGCAGCCGCAGCCGGATTCGCCGACGCGGTCAGAACCGGCGCCTGCGGTGCGTTGATCGGCACCTTACGGCCACGTGCGACGTCGCGCAGACGGCCGCGCTCGGCCATCACCTTGGCGCCGTAGCCGCCGTCGTCCGACGTGCTCGAACCGACGTACAGGCGCAAGCCGCCCGGCAACGAACCACCACGCGCGATGCAATCCTTCAGCACGAGTGCGCCGACCTTGATGTTCGCGAGCGGTTCGAGCGCCGCGCTCTGGCCGCCGAAGTACTGGAACTTGTCCGAATGGACCTTCGACATCACCTGCATCAGTCCCTGCGCGCCGACGCCGCTCTCGGCGTACGGATTGAAGCCCGACTCGATCGCCATCACGGAAAGCAGCAGCAGCGGATCGAGACCGACTTCGCGGCCGGTGTCGAACGCAGCCTTGACGAGCTCGCTGACAGGTTCCTGAGCGACCCGATAGCGGCGAGCCAGGTACGAGGCAACCAGATCCTGCTCGCGGCTCGACACGAGGACGCGATCATCGCGCGCATCGGCGGACACGCGCTGCGAAGGAATCAGGCGCGCGAGCGCGCTCACGCTTTGCATCGTGCGCGGATCGAGGCCGTTCAGCGTTGCGACGCCCATGTTGCCGGCGGAGCCGCTGCCGTCGAAAGCGCCATCGAAGCTGGTGTTGCTTACAGTGAGGACGGGGCTGCCGTCGTTCGCGCTGTCGGCGCTGTTCGGCGAATTGGCCGAAAGCGACTCGTCGGACGACGCGCCGGAGGTGCCAGCCGGGCCGATGGCCGGCAGCGGATTACCTTGCAGCAGACGGGCCGGGCCCGCTTGCACGGCGGCGGAAATGACCGGCATCAGCCGCGCGGCGAGCGCGCCGCGCCATGTCGGCATCATCCACAGTGCGAGCGCCAGCACCACGGCGATCCCGCCGACGATGCTGAACAGGTGATGACTCAGTCGCGTCCCGCGACGTAGCGCGCCGCGCACAACCTGCGCAATACGCTCATCGGGACGCCACGATAACCAGGCGTTCATTCAGATCTCCCATCTTGCATGATCCGCGAACCCCACCCGAGTGATCAGGCGGTACAGAGTGTTCGCAGAGTCAAGACGCCGCGTGTGCTGTCTGGTCGGGCAGCAGCGACGTCGGGAAAACGGCAAATACCGTTGGGGAGCCATCTCGAAACCAGCCGTACATGCTCCAGGCATGCGGGGCTCGGGCTCCCACGCGAAAAACCAGCGTTTGTGGACGCTGGCGAGGACTTCAATAGGCCGTTCCGTACCCAGCTTGGGAGCGGAAACGGTGACGCGGTGCGTCTTAGGACCGGGGGCGGCGGTAAAAAGGTTAGCGCCCTTCAACCAATGTGGACGGATTCTATGCACGGTTTTATAGATCGTCAACACTATAGAAATCACAATTTATAACTATTTGTAATTATGAACACTGTTCAGTCGCCCGAGAACCGCGCGCGATGCGCGTTTTGAGCAATCTGGCCCTCGACGTTTCGGCTAGACCATCCGGCTAATCTACGTGCGCTAGCCAACGCAGGTAAAATCGACAATCGTTTTTTGCGCGGGCAGGCACAGGCCGCTCTTTTTGTAACCGATTGTTTTGCCCTGCCCGTTGTTCGTCCCGATGCCCGGACGACTTTCAGTCCTTACCTGCCGCCATGCGGCTGCGAACCATCACAGATGAAATACAAAGACCTGCGCGATTTCGTCGGCCGCCTCGAAACGATCGGTGAGTTGCGCCGCATCCCGCAAAAGGTGTCGCCGAATCTCGAAATGACCGAACTATGCGACCGCGTGTTGCGCGCGGGCGGCCCGGCCTTGCTGTTCGAGAACACCGAGGACTACGTGTTTCCGGTACTCGGCAACCTGTTCGGCACGCCGCGCCGTGTCGCGCTCGGCATGGGAATCGACTCGGAGGCTGGCGCTGGCGACCACGCGGCACTCGAGTCGCTGCGCGACGTCGGCCGTCTGCTCTCCGCGCTCAAGGAGCCCGAGCCGCCGAAGGGACTCAAGGACGCCGGCAAGCTGCTCTCGCTCGCCAAGGCGGTGTGGGACATGGCTCCGAAGACGGTCAGCGCGCCGCCCTGCCAGGAAATCGTCTGGGATCCGGCCGACGTCGATCTCACGCGGCTGCCGATCCAGACCTGCTGGCCCGGCGACGCCGGCCCGCTGATCACCTGGGGCCTGACCGTCACGAAAGGCCCGAACAAAAGCCGGCAAAACCTCGGCATTTACCGCCAGCAATTGATCGGCCGCAACAAGCTGATCATGCGCTGGCTTGCGCATCGCGGCGGCGCGCTCGATTTTCGCGAGTTCGCGCTGCGCAATCCGGGCCAACCGTATCCGGTGGCCGTGGTGCTCGGCGCGGACCCGGCCACGGTCCTCGGCGCGGTTACGCCGGTGCCCGACACGCTGTCTGAATACCAGTTTGCCGGACTGCTGCGCGGCGGGCGCACCGAACTCGCGAAGTGCCTGACGCCGGGTGTCGACGCGCTGCAGGTGCCCGCGCGCGCCGAGATCGTGCTCGAAGGCTTTATCTACCCGGAGGACGGCGAGCCGGACCCGGCTCCCGCGGGCGCGCCGCCGCGCCCGTCGAAGGGTGCGACGGCAGGTTACGAACACGCGCTCGAAGGCCCGTACGGCGACCACACTGGCTACTACAACGAACAGGAATGGTTTCCGGTCTTCACGGTCGAGCGCATCACGATGCGGCGCGACGCCATCTACCACTCCACGTACACCGGCAAGCCGCCCGATGAACCCGCCGTGCTCGGCGTCGCGTTGAACGAAGTGTTCGTGCCGTTGCTGCAGAAGCAGTTCGCCGAGATCACCGACTTCTATCTGCCGCCCGAGGGCTGCAGCTACCGCATGGCGATCGTCCAGATGAAGAAGAGCTACCCCGGCCACGCGAAACGCGTGATGTTCGGCGTGTGGAGCTTCCTGCGTCAGTTCATGTATACGAAGTTCATCGTGATCGTCGACGAGGACGTCAATATCCGCGACTGGAAGGAAGTGATCTGGGCGATCACGACCCGCGTCGACCCGACGCGCGACACGGTGCTCGTCGATCGCACGCCGATCGACTATCTCGATTTCGCGTCGCCGGTGGCCGGGCTCGGTTCGAAGATGGGGCTGGACGCGACCAACAAGTGGCCCGGCGAAACCGACCGTGAGTGGGGCCGCCCGATCGCGATGGACGATGCGGTGAAGAAGCGCATCGACGGCTTGTGGGACGAACTGGACCTCGGTAAGCGCTGAGCCGCGCCTGTCACAACAACGAACCACGGAATAGATGGAGCGGCTGCCCGGATGCACGCGTTTTCAATGATGTCGGATGGATTTTTTCTGTCGCTGTCGCTGTGCCTCGACATCGGTCTCGTCAATGTCGCGATGATTTCGCTGACGCTGTCACACGGCTTCCGGCCTGGCTTCTGGCTCGGCCTCGGCTCCTGCGTCGGCGACCTGATTTACGCGGCGCTCGCGCTCGCGGGCATGGCTGCGCTGCTGCAGTTCGAATCGGTACGCTGGGTCGTGTGGATCGGCGGTGCGGCGATCCTGCTGTTTCTCACATGGAAGATGGCGCGCGAAGCGATGTTCCCGGCTACCGCGCCCGCGGTGGCCGGCGACGGCGACGCCAACGCACCGCATCTGTCCGCGTGGCGCGGGTTTCTGCGCGGCGTGCTGCTCGCGGTGTCGTCGCCATCGGCGATTCTGTGGTTCGCGGCCGTCGGCGGCGCACTGATCGCGAAAGCCGGCGCGACGAGCCCGAAGACCGCGCTGATCTTCCTCGGCGGCTTCTTTCTCGGCGGCCTGTGTTGGACGCTCTTTATCTGCGGACTCGGCAGCCATGGCCGCAAGCGCGCCGGCGCCGGCATGCTGCGCGTCTGTCACGTACTATCCGCGCTGTTGTTCGCGTATTTCTCGTACAGCGTGATCGTCAACGGGTATCACGATCTGATCGTACAAAGCGCGACCCCGCTGGCCAGTTGAAGCTGCACGCGGACAGCAAAACGGCTCGCATCGGCGAGCCGTTTTCCATTCAGGCGGGTGATTTCGGGCGCTACGCTTACGCGAGATACTGCGCGAGCTTCACCAGATCGACGTTGCCGCCGCTCACCACCACGCCGACTCGCTTGCCCTCTACCGGCACGATGCCGTTCAGCACCGCCGCCGCCGCGAGGCAACCGGTCGGCTCGACGACGATCTTCATGCGCTGCGCGAAAAAGCGCATCGTGTCGATCAGCTGCGCATCGCTGACCGTTTCGATCCGCGCGACCAGCTTGCGGATGATCGCGAACGTGTAGTCACCGAGATGCGTCGAGGCGGCGCCATCGGCGATCGTACGCGGCGCGTCGATATGCACGATCTCGCCGCGCGCGAGAGATTGCTGGCCATCGTTGCCCGCCTCCGGCTCGATACCGATCACCGTGCAGTCCGGGCTCAGCGCCGCCGCCGACAACGCGCTGCCGCCGATCAGCCCGCCGCCGCCGAGGCACACGAACAGCATGTCGAGCGGCCCGGTTTCGTCGATCAGTTCCTTCACCGCGGTACCCTGCCCGGCGATCACATGCGGATGATCGTACGGCGGAATCAGCGTCATGCCACGCTCCTGCGCGAGCCGCTGGCCGATCTCCTCGCGATTTTCCTTGTAGCGGTCATAGGTGATCACTTCGCCGCCGTAGCCCTTCGTCGCGGCGACCTTGGCTTCGGGCGCGTCGTGCGGCATCACGATCGTCGCGTGGATGCCGGCCAGGCGTGCCGACAACGCGATCGCCTGCGCATGATTGCCCGACGAATAGGTCAGCACGCCCGCTTTGCGCTGCTCCGCGTCGAAGTGCGAAATCGCGTTGTACGCGCCGCGAAACTTGAATGCGCCCATGCGCTGGAAGTTTTCGCACTTGAAGAACACGGACGCGCCGGTGCGCTCGTTGAACGTACTCGACGTCAGGACGGGGGTGCGGTGCGCGACGCCCTCGAGACGCGCGGCGGCGTCGAGGACGTCATCGAAAGTGGGAGCGGCAAGCGCTTGCATTGGCGAAACTCTCCGGAGCGGTGGCGAAACAGCCATTCTCCCAGCTTCGCCGATGCTTTGGAATCTCGCTTGGGCGGCGCAACTCGCGTCCGCGCCGCGGTGAAAATCAGCAGCAAAGCAGTCGCGCAAATAGAAAACGGCGTAACCCGGCACTCAGGCCGGCATTACGCCGTCGACATTCAAGCTGTATTCCTGCCTTACGCGCGCTGACGATTAGCGGCGGTAGTACCCGTGGCCGTAGTAGCCCCTGTAGTACCCGTGACGATAGTAAGGACGCCCATATCCGTAATAGCCACCCACAACCACCGGAGGCGGCGCCACCACGACCGGCGCATAAACCGGCGGCGGAGGCGGTGCGTAATAGACGGGCGGCGGCGCCGCATACACCGGATACGCCGGCGCGACTGGGACGCCAATGCCGATACCGACAGAAACGTGCGCCTCGGCGGCACCGGCAAGCCCCAAGCCGAGTGCGCCTGCAACGACAAACGGAACGATCTTTTTCACTTCTATTCTCCTAGCGCGGCCTGCCAAGGTCGCCGACTGCGCATGCCTCGCATGCTGTGAAATCAATGTATCGAAAAAGCCCCGGCGAGGCTGTTCACATTTGTTGCAAATTGCAATTGACCGCGCGGCAGCTCCGCCCATGTGTCGCCAGCCCCATTGCGAAGGCCGTCGCCACAAAAGCAAAACAAGCCTGCAATCAACAAGTTGGGGAGGACGAGGCGGAGTTCAACCAGCCGCGCTTGAGAGGTGAGATCGCGCGGGCGCTAGGCGGTTCGCATTTCAGTAATGTTTGATTACAAATTCGCTTCAATCCTGACAGCGGGAAGGAGTTACCGCATAAAAAATGCCCAGCGACTTGCGACGCCGGGCATTTTCTCACCTGCTGGATAACCTGCGAAAGGCGCGAGCTAGCCGACCTTCACATACGTGAACTCGCGGGACACGTTCGGCGGCACATAGGCGCCGCTGATCCGCACGCGCGGCGTCAGCCGCTTTTTCTGATCCCACCAGCGACGGCGCTGTGCAGGCGTGAGGAACCGCAAGTGCTTCCGGTAAGAAAAAATACTCATCTCGACCCTCCCGAATCTCTGACTGCGAAAGAAGTACGAAACAGCAGATGTACGGAACAGCAACTGCAAAACCGGCTCGTCGAACTGGATCGACGGTGGCTATCCGACGATTGTGAGCAGTTTTCGGGCCCGCGGGCGTCGCGCTGCCCGATGACCGACCGCTCTCGCCATATCGCCGGCAAACTGATCCGACGACAGTTGTTTGGGCGGCCACGGAAACCATCGGGGCCGGATCACGCATGCGGCTCCCCGGATGCGCGATACTGCTGCTTTCCGTTCGAACGAACCGTCTGGAGCAGCCGACATGTCCCAGTCTTCCTTGCCGCGCATCGGCTTCATCGGCGCGGGGCGGCTCGCGCGCTGTCTCGCGCTGGGCTTTGCGCGCGCCGGCTATCCGGTCACGGCGATAGCGAGCCGCTCGGCCGAATCCGCGCGCCGGCTCGCCGCGCAGATCGAAAACTGTGTGGCCGGCGACGATTCGCAGCAGGTCGTCGATGCCGCCGATATCGTTTTTTTAGCCGTTCCCGACGACAGTATCGGTACGACAGCGCACACACTCCGATTCGCCGCGCCGGTCGCGAGCGGCAAGGCGCTCGTGCATTGCAGCGGCGCGTCGCCGGTCGAGTTGCTGTCGCCGGCGCGCAACCAGGGCGCGGTGATCGGCGGCTTTCATCCGCTGTATCTGTTCGGCGGCGAACTTGCCGATCTCGAACGGATCGCCGGCTGCTCGGTGACGATCGAGGCCGACGGCGCGCTGAAAGACACGCTGACCGCGCTCGCCGTCGCGCTGCGCTGCCATCCGCTGTCGATTCCGCCGGGCGGCCGCATGCTGTATCACGGCGCCGCGCACTATGCGGCGAGCTTCGCGCTGTGCAGCCTCGCCGAATGTGTCGCGCTGTGGCGCACGCTCGGATTTGCCGAAGACGACGCGCTGCGCGCGCTGCTGCCGATGCTCGCCGGCACGATCGAAACCGCTCGCGACAAGGGTCTGCCGAATGCGCTCGCGGGCCCCGTGTCGCGCGGCGACACTGGTGTCGTGCAGAAGCAGTTGGCATTGCTCGAAGGACTCGGCGGCGACCACGCCGCGCTGTACGGATTGATGACGCGCCGCGCGGTCAATCTGGCGCAACGCCGCGCGAACCCGCCCGCCACGATCGAGGCCATTTCCGAAGCCGTGGAAGAATCGCTGGAGCGCTCGCTGAATCAGGCGTCGGCAGGTGCAAGCGTGAAGTAAGCCGTGATAATGTGACGTCCGGCGCGGCAGGCGAATCGCGAACGGTTCCACCGCTGCGCCGCTCCGCGCTTCGGGATCAACAGACGAGAACGCACAATGATCAAGGTCAGCATCCTCTATCCGTACCGGGAAAACGGCCGCTTCGACATGGACTACTACTGCGCCACGCACATGCCGCTCGCGGCAAAGCTGTTCGGGGCGGTGCTCAAGGGCTGGTCTGTCGATGCGGGCATCAATGCCGGGCCGCCCGGCACGCCACCGCCGTACGTGGCCGCCGGTCACTTCCTGTTCGACAGCGCGGATGACTTCTATAAAGTATTCAAGCCGGCATCCGAACAACTGTTGGCGGACATCCCCAACTATACCGACGGCGGCAACGGCACGATCCTGATCAGCGAGGTCCGGGTTTCCGTGTGATGCCGGACAGACAGCAGACGAGCCGCGGCGCGCAATGACGTCGAGCCGTCAGTTGAACGATCCGGTCGCCGCGACGTAACGCGATTCCCAACCCAACGCCGGCGCGTACCCATCGGGCGAAGCCGGTAGCCCGCGGCCGCAAGCGGCCGCCATCAGAAGCATAAGGACACGAGATGTTTGGCGATATCGCCCGTTTTCTGCTCAATACCATCTTCACGCTGTTCGGCGCGGCGCTGCTGCTGCGCGCATGGCTGCAGGTCGTGCGCCTGCCGCCGTACAACCCGGTGTCGAATGCCGTGATGCAGGCGACCAACTGGATCGTGCTGCCGCTGCGGCGCATTCTGCCGAGCACGCGCAACATCGACTGGGCCAGCATCGCCGCGACGCTGATCGCGGCGATCATCTACGTGGTGCTGATGGTCGTACTCACCGGCGCCGATCCGCTGACGCTGGTGCCGACGCTGCTGATCGTCGCGGTGCTGACCGCGATCAAGTGGGCGCTGAATCTGATCATCTGGATGACGATCCTGATGGCGCTGCTGTCGTGGCTCAATCCGCGCTCGCCGGCGATGCCGATTCTGTATCAGCTGACCGCGCCGTTTCTGAATCCGTTGCGGCGCGTGCTGCCGCAGTTCGGCGGCATCGATCTGTCGCCGATCCTGCTGTTCGTGATCGTGCAGGTGCTGCAGATGGTGGTCACGCGCGCGGCGGTTCAGCTGACTTATTTTGTGATCTGAGTTTGTGATCTGAGCGGGGCCGTCGCCGCCGCATTGCGGCTGTCGCCGGTGCGGAACACCGACACGGTCTCCTTCATCTTGCGCGCCTGCGCTTCGAGCGATTGCGCGGCCGCCGCGGCCTCTTCGACGAGCGCGGCATTCTGCTGGGTCGTCTCGTCCATCTGCGTGACGGCCTGCCCGACCTGATGGATGCTGCGGTTCTGCTCCTCGGAGGCCGTCGCGATCTCGCCGACGATATCCGATACGCGATGGATCGCGTCCTTGATATCGGCCATCGTCGCGCTGACGTCGGCAGCCTGCTGCGTGCCGCCCTGAATGATCGCGGCCGACGTCGTGATCATCTCCTTGGCCGCGCTTGCCGAGCGCTGCGCGAGATTGCGCACTTCGCTCGCGACCACCGCGAAACCACGTCCCTGCTCACCGGCGCGCGCGGCCTCGACCGCCGCGTTAAGCGCGAGGATATTGGTCTGGAACGCGATGCCTTCGATCACACCGGTGATGTCCGAGATCTTCGTCGAGCTGCCGCTGATGTCGCCGATGGTCCGCACCATCCCCTCGACAGCGGTGTTGCCGGTACTCGCGATCTGCGCGGCCTGAGTCGCGAGCGCGCTCGCGTTGTGCGCATTGTCGCTGTTGCGGCTGACGGTCTGCGTCAGCTCCGACATGCTTGCCGCCGTCTGTTCGAGCGACGCGGCCTGCCCTTCGGTGCGCGCGGACAGATCGACGTTGCCGCTCGCAATCTGTTGCGACGCGATGCTGACCGACTCGGCGCTTTCGCGGATCGAGCCGATCGCCGTCGCGAGACGCTGCTGCATATGCGCGATCGCAGACAGAATGCTGCGTTCGTCGACCTCGCCCGTATGCAGGCGCTGGCTCAGATCGCCGCCGGCGATCTGCTCGACGACCTTCGCGACCTCGGCCGGTTCGCCGCCGATCTGCCGCACGACCGCGCGCGTGACGAGCAAGCCAAGGCCGAGCGCAATCGCAACGCCGGCGAGCGCGCAACTCGCGATCCACCACGTCACCGAACGGACCGCGTCGATACCGCTTTCGACGCGCTGTTTCGCCAGTTCGTCGCGCACGTCCGACAGCTTGATCATCAGTGTGCGCAGTTTGACGTGCAGCGGATCGGTGGTCGATTTCAGTTCGGCGAGCGCGCCGGTCTGATCTCCCTGGTCGGCCAGCGCCATGACCTTGGCGACCGAGCTCATATAGGCAGGCCAGGTCGCATCGAAGTCGCTCAGCAGTTGCGCCTGCGCGTCGTTGGTCGCGTGTTTGCGCTCGTAGTCGAACGCGGACAGAATCACCGCCTCGCCGCCGTGGTTGAGCCGCACGGTATCGGCGCGGCCGGCCGGCTCGGGATTCAGGATGTACGAATAGAGACGCCGGAAGTGCGATGCCGCTTGCCACGCGGCCGTGCCGTCGTTGCGCACGGGCACGAATTCGCGGTCGTACATTTCGGTTTGCATCGTCGCGACTTCGCGCACCTTGAGCACGCCCACCGTGCCAACGATAGCCGTAACGAACGCGCACAGCATTAACGAGCCAACAAGCTTGTGACTGAGCTTGAGATTGGAAAACCACTGCATCTTGGGGAAAGTCTCTCGATCGGAATAGGACGCGCCGCGGGTGTGTTGATTTCTCCGGCGAGAAATCGCGGGGTTGGCGCAAGCCAGAGTTAACGGCAGGCCAGGTGGGTTCTGAAGACTGACGGAAGCGCCCATGCCCCGGGATTGCCGTGAACATCGAAAACCCTGTAAAATCGCGGCTTCTGCGGGCGTCGTATAATGGTAATACCCTAGCTTCCCAAGCCCCAGCGCGTTAAGTAACACCACTATCCACGCGCGTTCTCACGTCGGGTTTTCTCTCGAGTCCACGTAGCCCCACTGTTCATGCGGGCTTCACGGCGATGCCAGTTCTCACACCAGCAACGCTTCGGATAAGCTGCTCTATGGCCTCATGGAAAAAAGCCGCACTGTTTTCACAGTGCGGCTGCTGACCTTTAACCAGCGCGAGAAAAACTAATTGGGATACGAGCGCCAGTGCATGCGCACATGCTCAGTGCGACCAAATCTGAACCGAACGTACTGTCGCACCAACACGCTCTTAGGGTTGGATGCACGTAGCATATCCATCCTCACAGAGAATCGAAGGCAATAGTTGCCCACAACCCCTTGAGCGTATAAGCTCTAGGCCGTCTTCCGAGACGAAGCTGTAGGTGGCAGAGGGGTGCCTTCACCACCTTGCCAGAAGCCCCCGCGACGTTGGCGCGTCGCGGGGGCTTTTATTTTTCGAGATCCCACCGGTCCTACTGCGGTGCGAACCGATACCTCTTCTTTGCCCACCTGTTGCCTACCTTCCGTGGGGCACAAAATCGCACTTGGGACACAAGTATAGGGCACAACCATCTCTTTGTGTCACAATATTGCCGACCCTTGTGGAAATTGTGATGAAAGAAAGCAAACCCTACATTCTCAAAACCCGCGTTGACGCACCTACCGCTGACGCCTTCACAATCATTTGCGCTGCCGAGGGAACAACGCCGAGCGAGATGCTTCGGAATTTCGTCCTTGAGACAGTCAGAAGGCATGCTTTGACAGCAGGCGCGTTCTCCGTCGAAATCGAGCTAGGTCCGCCATATGGCCGCGGAGCATTGGAACTCGACGAATATTACGTACGAGCGACCTTATCAGCTAACCGGTCAGGCCTCGTCCCTGATCTCGTTCCGTTCTTGCTTCCAGACTTCGCGGTAGGGAACAACGAGCCGTTCCGCGTTGACTCTTTTTATACCCATCGGTTGGCTATGCCGAACTCGCGAAATGAGGCAGGTCGCCTGCTGGGTTCGAAGATGATGGCGGGAGCATGGGAGGGGGCAATTTTCCTATACAGACGTGAGGACATTGGGAAGCCGGAAAATTGCTTCACGGAAATTAAGGAAGCGCTAATGCAGCAAATTCTCAAGGGGCTCGTCACGACTCTCACAGCTCAAGACATACCCGATCTCTTATAGGCGTAACCTGACGATAGCGTCTCGCCCGAACAGATTCATTCTGAGCATCGAGCGTCTGCTCCGTGTTCAATAAAATCCAATCGGCCGGGCGTCGCGGCTGAACAGATCACCATGGAACGGTTGAATTGCCCTCAAACCCGACAGACACTCCCATGTCAGTCGAGGAATCTCTTTTCGCCACCATTGGGACGAGCTGCAATTGCTCACGTACGGACGCGATACGTTGCTTCAGTGCCAGCCCTTCCGCAGAGTGAAAACGTGCGAGCATACTGACCCGACCTGTGACGGAGGGTAAGAGCGCTCGCGCCTCCGAGAAAGCTCCAGTCGCGAATGTCAGTTCGAGCTTGTGTACGGCAGCGCGAATCTGTCCTCGCTGCTGACCTGAAAGGCTGGGATCACCATTGACACCGAGCTTCGTCGCCGTGATGCGGCCGCTCCCCGTCTGGATTTTGTGTTTCGATCGTTTGGCAGAATAGCCGTGTCGCGCCAGCATTGCATATATGACCGCGATCACTGACTGCTTATCGGCATGAGCAATACCAGTGCTGGACGAAACACATACATCATCGACATATCGCGAGTATCGTAATCCACGAGACGCCATCTCCGTATGTATCGCCGGCTCCACGCGCCAGAAAACGAGATTCGCGATATGCGGACTTGTGATGGCTCCCTGCGGGAGAGCGCCATCTTTGGTGCAAAGAGCCGTTAGGCACTGCGCCACATCGGCCGAAAAACGGAAGAACTGCGACCAGACTTCCTGCACGAGATGCTGCGTGGTCGAGGGAAAGAATCCTTGGATGTCTTCGCTAATCAGGATCTTTGAATTGCGATGCAGCAGCGCGTTCGTACGATAGTCCTGCCCCTTCACACTGCCAGTCAGATAGTTTGGAAAACTTACTCGATCGAGAATGGCCAGTTTGATCCGCCGATGAATATCCTTCAACACCGGCTTCGCATCAAACGTTTCGCGAAGCGTACCGTCCGCTTTTTCGATCTTGTCCGCGACTCGGTAGAGAGAGGAAGCTTTGGCGGCGACTGCAGCGAGATGCTCGACCGTTACACCCAACGCTCGCGACAATGCCGCCATACTTTCTATGGGAGCAGCCGTGTACCTAGGAACCTCTAACCGGTTCATGTGTATCACTCAGTATCTCCAACGCCGCGCGGGCGAGCTGACCGGAGAGCTCTTTGTCCATACCGGCAAGCTCCTCTCGGTCTGATCCCAGAAAGAATAGAATCTCCGTCGGGATGCGTAACGCTCCGGCAATACTTTTCAAAGTGGATAGCGACGGATCCCTCTGATTGCTTTCCAGCATGGAAAGGTAAGAAATCGAACAACCCGCAAGTCCAGCTAGTTCAGCCTGTGATAACGACCTACGAGTCCGACACATCTTGATAGCCTGACCCATATTCATAACGCTCATCCAAATCAACTGTGGGGCTTGCTGTGACTTGGCCTAACGCCAGTGGTCCATGAGACTCGTAATGTTCGTCACAAGTCGCAGGATCATTGCGATGATGCGGAGAACTCGGCCTTCGAGTTCTTCCCGCCGAACAGCTTCCCGGCGGTCGGACTGCTGTTTCAGCAATCCGATGACATCATCGAGTTCTGCCAGTACACCAGCATCGAGTTGGCTGTGATAGGTTTCGCGCAGCTTTTGCAGCGTCGCGATTGCTACTGTTAAAGCATCTTTCTGCATTTGCAGCTCCTTGAACGCGGCACGTCGCCGAAGTCCCTCAACAAGGCGATGCCAAACGTCCCCACTTAGCAAATGATCGAAAGGAGCCAACCCGATGCGCAAGCCCAACCCAGTCCCTTCGGCTGAGAGGAAGTCCCTCGGTCCGCCCAACGACGTAACCGGCTGGCTTCCTCGACGCGGCCGTACCCGACCCGCGCACCGATACCTCTCTAACCCTGGACGCTAGAGCTGCCCGTTCCGCAAAACGGACTAATGCACAACTGATCCTTCGCCGTGGTAGGAAAATGCCATTGCTCACCTAGGCGATACGCCTAGCCTGCGAGAAGCATTGGACCACGAAAAAATGACATGCGCAAGCCAAATATTCACTATGTGTGAATATTTGGCCGAAGTCACGGACCGCCCCTTTCGTCGAACCGAAAAAAAAGCTCCCGAAGGAGCCCTCTGTTCCCGCAATCCGGTCGTCACTTCTTACCCATCGGCTCGTGCTTGTCCTTGATCATTTGGTAGTAAGTGCTCGCTCCCGCCTTCGTCAGCTTCACTTCCGAGATGAACTTCTCGATGATGTCTTTCCGCGTCACGTCCTTGACGGAACGCATCCGCTTGTAGATTTCCGTCGCCAGTTCCATCTTCGTCGGCGTAGCTGGTGCCACCTTCGCTGCGGTATCGTTCGCCGTTGCGGTACCGGCATTTGCCTTCACATCGGCGACAAGCTTGCCCGCTTTATCGTCTTTGCTCGCCACACCTTGCTTCTGATCGACCATGATCGCACTCCATTCGTTGAAAGTGCGTCCAGGGTCCAGCAGATCGACCTTCAAGGCAACGGCAAGCGAGCGACTACGACCGACACGACGGCGACCAGCGCAAAATCCGACGAGCAACAATGACACTTTTCACGTCACCATTACGCACCGGCGTTCTATACCCTTGATCTAACGGGAATTTTCGAGTCAGATCATCAGCTTATTAGGATTCTGCCGCAGGATCATCCCCGCCCAGCCCGCAGTCTGGCTGTCGCCGACCGCCCCAACATGTGGGGATGAAATTTCTTCCATCCAACTGAATGGAACGGCTTTTTTAAACGATTAAACAATTTTTCTTGTTTTTAGAAAGTTTTTATATAGAGGAGGAGATAGAGAGAACTTTCTGAAAATCGATGAAATCGTTGAATTGTTTAAGATGTGTTGCGCTCGCACGCACGAGCAACGGTCGAGGACACGGACCCATCGCTAACGAAAGCCATAGTCGGAGAGGTAATCCGTAGAGCCGCCGCGTGTCACATACATGACCTGCACGACAAGCCCCGTCGAAAAAAGCTTTCTGCGACAGCTTCAGCCGATCCGAGAATACCCAAGTCCTAAAAAATAGGGGTTTCTACTAGATGGACGTAAAAAGACAACGATGCCAACTCTTAAAGTAGGTGTTTACCCTTATATCCTGCAATGAGAACATCTCGATCGAGTTCAGAGGGGTATCTTGACCGAAAACGTGCATCCCCGACGCGCCAAACGAGCCGGCAAGGCCTGTTACAAATATTGCGCCCCCTCTCCCCCTACCTTGCCGATTTGTAGCTACCTTCTAGCTCGCGCATTCGATTTTCCAGACCTCCCCGCCCCATACTCCGAGTGGAAACAGGCAAAGATTACTCATCTTGTGCAACGCCCCTCGTCTCCGTAAAGTCAAGTCCATCGAATTTCCGCACAGACACTCCGGCAACGGACCAACGTGCGACGAGGCGTTCCCTCGCATTCTGAATTCGATCCAGCAACGTTCAATATGAACGGCTTGGCAACCATCTTGAAAAGGAAATTTCATGAACGAAGAGCTTAACGATATTTATTTTAGTGATCCTATGCAAATCATCAGCTTGTTTTTGCAAGAAGGCCTCCTGAAATTGACTGGCCCCGAGGATTGGGTATGCGATTTGTCTCCCGAGTACTCCGTTTGGCCGATTAACTCACGCGATGTGCGGCGCCCCCTCTCCAGCCTTAAGATCGGGGATTACATCCACTGCCCCAGGTACCCGACTACGCGTAGCGCAATTCCTATCATCGGAATGAACGGGAAACCGTATGGCTTCGTCTGCAACGAATGCGACGCCATTTGCACCACAACCGACCTTGGTATGCCTTATGACTTGCCTGTCGATGGAGAAGCAATGGTGGATGCCTAACGCCTGAGACCTCCCAACAACGACGGATTTGACCTGCCCGGTCTTGGGCAAATAATTCTCGACCGCCGCTGACTCGTAGCCGGAAGATGGTGCTCGCACTATTTCCCGGCTATCTATTTTGTATTCCTAAATTATGAATATCGATCCAATTAGAAAATACGCCGATCTCGCTGCGAAAGGTTTCTCCTGCTTCCCGATTCGCCAGAACGAGAAAAGTCCCCTTACTCCGCACGGATTCAAAGACGCCAGCCTCGACACGGAACAGCATCGGGCGTGGGCGGAGCAATTCCCTAACTCGAACATCGCCTACGCGACTGGCACTCCATCCGGCCGTTTGATCGTGCTCGACATGGATGTGAAAAACAAGAACTCAGGTGCAAAGTCCCTCGTTGCACTGGAGAAGAAGCACGGCCCTTTCCCTGAAACTCTTACCGCCTTGACGCAATCTGGGGGTGCCCATTACCTGTATACGCACCCTGAAGGTATGAAAATTCAGTGCAAGGTCGGCTTCCGTGACGGCATCGACATTCGGGCCGACGGTGGCTACTGCGTCGCTCCCCCATCCACGATCGATGGCAACAAGTATGAATGGGTCGATCCGACCGTGCCTATCGCACCCGCTCCTGAATGGTTGCTTGAAGAACTTGCCAAGCAAGGAACGACGCGCCGCAAACGTAAATCGCGCAAAAGCGAAATCGTCTCACTTGGTGGTCGTAACCATGCAGTCATGCTGTACGCGTTCTCTATGCTCAACAACGGACTGGATTACGACCGTCTGGAAGATCAACTTCTCGATTACAACAATACTTGCTGCAATCCGCCGCTTCCCGAATCGGAGGTGTCGCAAATCGCAGCAAACGTGATCAAATCTCACCAAGAGAACATTGGAAATTCGTTGCACACAACCGACCTCGGCAACGCGCAGCGGATGTACGAGCTGTTCGGTAGCAAGCTTCGGTACGTCTCCGAGACAAAGCAGTGGCTCGAAAAGCAAGAATCGGGCGTGTGGAAACGCGTGGACGAACTGTACGTGCTCTTTCTCGCGCGTCGTATCCTTTCGCTTATCTACGAAGAAATGTATAGCCTGAATCCCGGTAGTCGTCAGGACATGTTCGAGCACGCACAATATACGGAAAGCAATACTGGCCTGAAAAACGCCGTTGACCTGTTCAGGTCCGAACCAGGAGTCGCCCTGTCTGCCAATAGTCTCGATCAGGGTGAGTGGACACTGCCCGTAAGGAACGGGCTGATCGATTTGCGGACCAACGAGTTCACGCCCATGCGGCCGAATCTGCACATTACGTATACCGCCGGGGTGGACTACGATCCGAACGCGATCTGTCCTAACTGGGAAAGGTTCTTGTTGCGGATCATGAACGGTAACGTTGCACTGGTCGAATATGTACGCCGTGCCGTCGGATACACGTTGACTTGTCAGACCTCAGAACACGTATTGTTCTTCCTGTTCGGCAGCGGTGCTAACGGCAAATCAACTTTTCTCAATGTATTGCGCACCCTGTTTGGCGACCTCGGTGCTCAGGCCAACGGCGACATGTTGCTTGAAAAGAATGGTGCTTTCGGTATGTCGCAAAACGCCGCGAGTAGCGAAGTTGCACGCCTGATGGGCAAACGTCTTGTTGCCATGAGTGAGGTGGAGGACGGACGCCATTTCAGCGAAAAGACGGTGAAGTGGTATACCGGTGGTGAGATCATCACAGCGCGGATGCTCTATCAGAATGCATTCGAATTCAAGCCTCGGTTCAAGCTCTGGCTCGCTGGCAACTACAAGCCTACCGTCAAGGGTTCTGATCACGGCATCTGGCGTCGTATGAAGCTGATCCCGTTCACCGTCACGATTCCGCCCGAGGAACGTGATCCTGACCTTGAACGCAAGCTCTGCGAAGAGCTTCCTGGCATTCTGAATTGGGCTTTACTCGGCTGCCAGCACTGGCGTGAAAACGGGTACAAGCTCAATGAACCCGAGATCATCACAAACGAAGTCGCAGAGTACCGCGGCGAAATGGACATCGTGAGTAGTTGGCTCTCGGAATTTACTCGTGACGATCCGGACGGCGAAATCCATTTCGGGAATACCTACAAGTTCTTCAAGGCTTGGAGCGAGGCACAATATAACTTCGCATACTCGGGGAAGCGGTTCGGCATGATCCTGAAAGAAAAGGGATACAAGCCCGCATCAAAGCCCCACCGCGTTTACAAAGGCTTGACATTGCTCGTTGATCTTGAGTTTAACGAAAACACAGGAGCCTACGTCGGACATGAATTCAATGAGACGGAAGTCTATCAGCGGAAGAAAAGCTGGCAGAAGAAGTTGCTCTCCAATATGACCGACGAGGATTTCGACGCGGACGGCGATGGGGATGGCACGCCCGCAGTGTAAGCCTTCGTAAGTGGCTCCTTCGGAACGGACCGTATTCGCGTACGGTCCGTTTTTTTGTTCCTGACGTGGGCGAAAGCTGTTGTCCTACCCGTGTATCTGACCGGATGGTGTTGTTCATTAATTACATTCCGTAAGGAGCAACACGCATGACACTCATCCGTCGAAACAACAGCAAGAACTGGTATTACCAGTTCCAGATTCAGGGCAAGAAGTTCTTCGGTTCGACCGGAACGCCAAACAAGACGAAGGCCGCGCAAGTCGAACGCGAAATGCGCAACCGAGCACACAGTGAGCGATATCTTGGTGATTCGCCCGAGATCACAGTGAAAGATGCACTGGAACAGTATGTCGAGTCCCGTAAGGGCACCGCCTACTACAGCGGTATGTGGTCGGGCATCCGGAAAGCGATGGGGTACAAGCTTCATTCGAAGACGAAGGCGAAACTTCCCTGTTATGGATTCCATCCCGACACGCTACTGCACGAACTGACAACCCGCGATTTCGAAGTTCTTGTTGCAAAACGCAAGGCCGAAGGCGACAAGCCCGCGACGATCAAACACGAGATCGGTTTGCTGCGAGCAACCATCAACGAGATGACGAAGCTCGGCTTCAAGGTGAATCGCGAAATCGTGTTTCCCGCGCTTAAGACTTCCTATAGGCTTCGATATCTCGATTCCAACGAAGAGTCGGCGTTATTGCTCGAACTCGATCCGGAACGGCGTAGAAACGGTTTAAAGCCGTTAGAAACGCGAACACCCGAGATGACGCGGAATGTCCAGGACAACTACGACATCACGGTTTTTCTGCTAGATACGGGGTGTCGATACTCCGAGGTCGCAAACATTCCTTGGTCGGCGATCGATGTTGACGCATGCACGATCAGTCTCTACCGGAGCAAGGTGCGAAACGAGGATGTATTGCACATGACATCCCGACTCGAAACGGTCCTTCGTCGCCGGTGGGAGGAACGCCGCCCCGGACAACGATACGTATTCGAAGACCGCACTGGTAGTGAACGGGGCTACAGCACGAAAGCAATCAAGAAGGCGATCGAGCGCGCGGGGCTCAATGACGCGGCGGTGGTCAAGGAGCGTGGAGGGCGGGTCACTCTGCACACGTTTCGACACACCTTCGCGAGCAAGCTCGTCAGGGCGGGCGTCAGTCTCTACGAGGTGTCGGTATTGCTCGGTCACAGCGATCCGAAAATGACTCAGCGCTATGCTCACCTGAGTCCGAACGACGCGAGTCGCAAGGCTGTAAAAGTCATCGATTCGCTGCTGCTCAACCCCGCATGAGGTCGGGGAATTCCACGAGCCAAGTACGCCTGAATTCAGGGCACTTTCAGCTTTTATAAAAGGCGTACAAAACCGGGATCGAGCACCGCGACCAGTGCTATGGATATTCAGGTTTCGCACCGGATCGAGGGAGTGTCTCCCTCTGGTCCGTGTTGCCCGAGATGACTTCGGATCACACCATCAAGCCACTGCGCTTGACGTTGTCTGTCGGCAACATCAACGTACCAGAATTCGAAATCACAAATCGTGTCGTTGTCGATTCTCGCTTTCACAACACGTTCAACGCAGAATTTCCCATCATCACGCTTGCCCATGCGACCGACCAAGGCATCCTTGCCGTCCTTCGCGATAGCGACGAGATACCCATCCTCTGTACGAACGGGTAGCCAAAGGCGATTAAGTGTATCGACCGACATGACGCCGACCCGCTCCGCCATAACCGGCCACAGTTTTCCTTCAAACCACTGCTCGAACTGCATATCCAGATCGCCTTGACGTATCGTAAATTCGGGCCGTCAATCTGCAAGGTGCGAGCCTTGTACGGCCCGCCGCTGCTTGCACCCCACCTAGGTTTTGCAGCGCCTGATGAGATTCACGAGCGAATCGATAGTGGGCTTCGCTGACAGGTCCGCGCTTATCTGCCTGATGACTTCAACCGGCAGATTCCACCATCCCAGTGCTAGGAGCAAGTCGACGATTTCGCTGCAAAATCGGCTCTTTATCACCCTTGCGGGATTGCCGCCGACAACCTCATATGGCATCACGTCTTTCACGACATTTGAATTTGCAGCGATGACGGCACCACTGCCAATCGACACTCCGGACATGATAGTCACGCCATGCCCGATCCACACATCATGTCCGATTGTCACATCACCGTTTGTTGCCGGATGGCCCTGAATTCCCACTCCATCAAGTTCTTCCTGAAAGATATGCCCGAATGGGAAGGTGGTCATCCAGTCCGCTCGATGATTCCCACCGAGGAAAATAGTGATTGATGAGGCAATCGAGCAGAATGAACCAATCGTTAGAGCTGCGCCCTCTCCCCACTGTTTGATAGAGATGTTCTCAAAGCCGTAGGTGAATCGACCGACTCTGATTTGGCTCCTGCCGACGGATCCGACTCGTTCAACGGTGTGTGACATATCCTTGTCGTGGAAGGCTTTCGAATTTCGCCCCTATCCCGAGACACCATCACTGCGATTAATTGAACATCTCGCTCTGAGCTAAATGAAGTCCAAGGCTGCTGTTTCCGATATCCGAGAAATTTTCAGTACTTCGGCGGCAGCTTGTTATAAAGAAGGCATGAAATTATGAAGCTTATAAGAAGTATTACCGCCAAAACCCAATCCCCAGTAGGCATCGTCAAGTCTAGCTTACTGATAGCGAAGCATATAGCAATGGAGAATCCAACAGTCCACATGCCAAGCTTAATCAATATTTCCGCGAAATCGTCCATTGGATCACCGACAACGACACCCGATGGATTTGGGATATCTCTCGTACAATGAGGACATACATCGGTCCACTCCGTAATCGGCCCAAGACAATAGGGACAATCGCAACTTACCTTCTCGGCCATACCCATCCTCCTTGCACTGTGCGTTGCGCACATCTCTCAATCCAACTGCCTAATAGCTTCTCTGCGGCCCCTTACCTGATGGTTCGCCTCCAATGCACACAAGACGCAGATGGTCCCGGATGTCGGGGCTGCCTGGAACTGGGCGATTCATCATCAATGCCATCGTTTTCGTTGTTGGCGGTTCCGATCAGGATCGCGTCATAAGGTTTGGGATCGTTCTGATGTACCTCCCCCACGAACTCGTCTGTAAAGGAAATCTTCAACATCCGATCCGAAATCTTCACTCTGAATATTCCCCTCACATCCATCGGCTTTAGGAACCGGGTCCGTGGATCTGAATATGAATTCAGTCGGGAGTAAGATCCATCATCGTGAAATTCATAATAGGCATGTTCGTCTGAGACCTTCTCATTGATCGCTTCCCGGCACTTGAAGCTCCGCCAGCCGCCCATACTTGTCCCTACCAGAAAATCAAGCGTCTGATCAACTGGAGTCTTTGCCACAGCTACACAAGAGATCGCCATCGCCAGAATTCCCAAGCCGAGCCTGCAAGAAGCCTTTCTCTTTTTATTCACCCTACCCCCGAAGAACTGGATTTCGCTTATGGTCTTGAGGAGCCAATCTCGGCTTCCATTTTCTGAATACGTGCCTCGACTTTTGGATCACTATCCGGTGTGATTTTGTAAGTTTCAGGCCAACTTGTCGTTAAGCTGCATAACTGCACGCTTCTTTGTGGCCGATAATTTTTCGAACTTTCGGCATTCTGGATATACCAGGCATCCTCCGCACAGCTATGCTCTACAACATCGGCACTCGAAAATTCTCTACTTTTCGCCAGAATACCGATCACCTGATGTATTTCGAATGGAATCTCGCGCCGGATTTCACGAGCCCTCTGCGTATTTCCGTTCGACTCAATCCGATTCGCCATTGCGGCGAGGCACTGCTTTTTTAATTCCAGATACTGCTTGCAGCTTGGGCCTAACTCGTCGGCCCAACACGAGCTCGCGTTCAGCATGGTTACAACAATGCCTGCGGCGATGACTCGCCATGCCCGTGAGAGACTGATTTCCAGCTTGATCATCTGATTTTCCCCGTTCGCTCTTACCTCATCTCCCAGCAGCCGCCTGTGCTAAGGCGACAGCAGTGGCGGGCATCGCCGGCCCGCATTTTCCCTACTGTCAGCGGAAATCTTGACACAGATAGACGTAAAACGTCAAATTTGACTATTAACGCCCTGTTTGGATTGGCCGGCGCTAGAGACCATGCGGCACAACTATGGTCTGAGCGATGCCTAAGAAAGCGAAAATCACTGCCCCCCTATCGGCAGTTGTCGGGAGCAATATCAAGGCAAGACGTGCCGAGCTGGGTTTGACCCAAAATGCATTGGCCCAAGCCTTGGGAGTTGAAATTGAAACCATCTCGCGCTACGAGCGAGGAGCCGTAGCACCGTCATTTCCGCAGTTGGAAAAACTATGCACGGCGCTCAGTGTCAAGGCGTGGCAGTTGTTTTCGGATGGATCAGTCGTGCCCAATGCAAACGGACAGACCCTTGACGATTTGCTTGCCGACCTCTCTGGTCGTGACCGCGAATTCGTACTAGATTTTGTTCGCGGTTATGTTGCCCATCACGGTCGAAGTCAATAAATGCCGTCACGGCAAAGGTCGGTATACTTGACCCATGCTGACTCGATCAACGATGACGACGCCTTACCAGACTCACATCCCGGCACATCCTCAAGAAACATCAGCAGCCTGTCGGCAAATTGCGCCCGAGAGAGGTTGCTCCCGAAAATTTCGCGAGCCGCAGCGGCGAGATCGCGAATCTGGTCAATGGTCAGCGACGGGAAATCTTTCTGGAAATTGATGTCTTTCATGCGAAGACTATCCGGGCGACGCCCCGCTTTGGGCAACAGGATGTTGCCCGTCATACCTGCTAGCAGTGAGAACGCATCGTGGGTCTTGATCCGACCATCTTGTCAGGCTTCGACATATCCGATCACGAGGTCCAGTCGTTCACAGAATCGAACGCTGGACTCGCTGGAATCGACACCTCGCGATTGAGCAAATTCTTGCTCGTACAATTAGCCAGCGCACGGAAGCATCGGACCATAAACACGTTTGCTATCACCGATGTAATCCAACAACTTGAAGGTCGTGGCCCGAATCGCGGCAGCACGGCGAAGCCACGCCCATTCAAAGGCGATTCGCTGCGCGGACTATGGAAGGTTCATTTCTTCGATCCGCGATTTCTTATGAGGAACATCTATAACGAGTGGGGTCTGTTTAGCCCGAAGAGCGACAAGTTCGACAAGTTGTGTGCACGCGTCGCGGCTGAGGAAGACGAAAATCCATCCGGCGTTGGCTGGCAAGGAAGGCTGGCTCACGAGTTCGTGGTCGAAGGCTACAAGCGGCGCGCCGCCAAGCAAAGACTGACGGGAGAATGGTTAATCTTCGGAGTGCAGGAGCAAAGGAACGTCTATCTTGCCCTGTGTACTCATTCGGACAGCCCAGAGCAAGATAGCGATATCTATAACGCCCTTCTTGGTCTATGTGGAAAGGAATTCCCTGAAGTCTTTGCGACGATTGCAGGCGGTGAATAAACGCTCTACTTCTGCCGTGCGTTACGTGTTTCTTTTGTTGCCGCGCGAAGGCTTTGCGCACTGTCGGGCCCCATCAACACGCCGACAACGGGCGATTGGCGCCCGCTTTATCGCCGCCCATGCAAAAGTCCGAGAACATGTGCTGTAGAATTGTCCGTGCCCTAAAGCGCAACGCGTGGAGGCCAGATGAATTCGGATGACAGCCATACTAGCCCGATCGTTCCAACGGATTCGGCCGTCGCTCAGATTAGAACTCAGCTCGAAAAACTTAACCCGAGCACTAAACGCCGCATCCTTGAAAAGTTTGCTTTGGCGGCGCTCGGGAGCATCCCATGGGTCGGAGGATTCATCAGCGCGCTCGCGAGCATGAAGACCGAAGAGGCCGGTCTGCATGCGTCGTCGCTCCAGACGCAATGGCTCGAAGAACATCAAGCCAAGATGGAAACCCTGAGTGCGACCATGCAAGATATCGGTCGGCGATTCGAGGCAATTGGCGATGAGATCGATGAGCGACTCGCGAGCAACGAATACCTGGACATCGTGCGGAAAGCCTTTCGCGCCTGGGACAAGGCTGACACCGAAGAAAAACGCCGCTACGTCGCAAACCTCGTGACGAACGCTGCTGGGACGCGTCTGTGTTCGGATGATGTTGTTCGTCTTTTCATCGACTGGTTAGACAGCTATCACGAGTCCCACCTCGCGGTAATCCGCGAGATCTATAGCAATCCCGGCTCGACGCGGTTTGATATCTGGACCGCGATTTACGGCAGCCTCGTTCGCGAGGACTCGGCGGAAGCGGACCTATACAAGTTATTGATTAGAGACCTGAGTACCGGCGGCGTCATCCGTCAAGCACGTGATACAAATGCCGATGGTCAGTTCCTGCGCAAGCAGACAGCACGGAGGCCGCCCGGGCCTGCCAACGCCACAGTCGAATCAGCGTTCGACGGCAGTAAGCAATACGTCCTGACCGAGCTCGGCAAACAGTTCGTGCACTACTCGATGAACGAGGTGGTACAACGCGTGTCGGGTGATTGAAATTTGCGAGTGTAACCCTAGCACCATCGATCCAGTCATGCCCCAACCAACAAATAAATCAGACTACTTCGAATTCTCGCGAACTCAGGGTCTTCCCGCTCGCTGTCCAATTTTCGATCGGTGCGAACGGCGCGCGCATACGCTGGCAATCGCTAACAATTGGCCGTTCGGAGATTCGATTAGCCTCGCTGACCTTCGACAACCAGTAGTTCATGTTGTCGGCGAAGGCCCAAGCAGCGCAGGCGGCCGGAACAACTTCTTCGCGCAAGGCCTTTGCCCTGAGGTCCAGTTGTTTGAGCCATCGCGGGCGATCCCGGGTCTGTCCAATACTCCAGCCATCGCAGGAGAGTACGACAAGTACTGGGAACAGCCATATAAAGTACTGGAAACAGGCCATTTTTCCCAATGCTTGGAATACGTCATGCACACATCAGGGGATGCGATCGACCTTGATCCTGGTGAAGATCAAACATGGTGGAAACGCAACTTCCAGTGGCTAGTTGATGTCGTGCTCAAAATCACAGGACTGGCTCTTCAAGCGCTGCAACGGCGGTAGCTCTGCCCGCGTTGACGACGCTTAGACTCACGACCGAGGACTTCCATATGCTGGGCATCGAATCCGATTCGCACTTGATTTACGAAGGATCATATTCGCTGTGGGGACACGCGATATGGCCGTCACCGTTCATTTCCATTGCGTCGTACATCGGGCCACACATCGACTGGAACGATTCGCCGCACAGCGACACGTTGACATCGGCGACCATGCTCTTTCGCGAAGATTCGTTTGATCCAGTCGCACGAATTCGCCGAGGTCGCTTATACAAACGCTGGGCCGACGTGCAACCCGCAACTTGGCACGTGCAGCGACATCCCGCGTATGCTTCAGCACCAGCCGCTACGGACGCTCGCGGATTTCTTGTTAAACAGCTTTACTCGTTCCAACCCTGGTCGGCACCCGAACTTCTACTAGCCAAGCGCCGAGAAGCAGTTCTGATCCTCGGCTCAGGGTCGCGCGTTGCCGCCTATACTGTACTGGACATAGAGCGTCTGGCTACGGGAGAGGACCTTATTACCGCGCGCACAAGAGCCAGTCTCGGAGTCCTACCCGACATTGAACCGATTCACGCCAAGGACCAACACGTCGCGCTCGCAATGGAGCAGTACGAGAAGGCTGCGAGCTCCGCTTTTCGCGATAGCGCGGAGAGCGTGATCGACCGCTGCCGCGAAGCTGCAACTGCCGCTATCACTGCACACTTAGCCAACACGAAATCAGGTAACAGTTCGCTCGGGAAAGACCTCGCAGTCCTCGCCGATGCCGTTGACCCACCACATAAACCGCGCGAAGAGCGGCGACTTGTATTGGGCAATGCCGCGAGGATCATCGCACGCTTGCATTCACAAGGAAAAGCAGCGGAACGAGTGCAACGGGGCAACAACGCTCCCTCAGAAAGCGATGCGGAATGCGCGCTGGCGTTGCTTGGGAAAATCTATCGTGAGATAGGTTGGGCGTGAAGATAGTTGTTGGCTCAGCACTTCGTGCCAAAAGTCGCGGGCATTCGACAAATCGACTTACATGGCGACCACAATCTTCGTCCACGCACGACGAGGTGTTTGACTACCTCGAAGCGACCCGTTTTGGCTGTTTGGCCTTTCGATCCGAATGACCAGCAAAGTGTGCCGGCCGTACACCGGCAACGCAATTTCGCCTAGCTGCCGTAGATAGAACCGGTGATGGAGAACTTTTCAGTCGTTCCGTCAGGACGATTCACCCAGAAGCATTTGGTACCGAAGTCCGCAGTTCGAACGCTGAAGTCGGTGACACCACAACCAATTTTTGCAGCGGCCTTTGGATGATGCTCCAACGCGGCTTTTAGGATCACTGCGTCGTCGGCGTTGACTCGATCGCCCACGTCGTACCGGTTGAGTATCGCCTTCAAATATGTAACGGCGTCCCCCTTCTTGCCGAACTGTAAGGGGCCGAGGGTGATGGGCTTCGCAGGCATGTGTAAGCTCCACTTCAGTAATGACATTACGTGGCTACGTCGCCAGGCAGCCTGATACGCTCGCGCACCTCGCGAATAATAATGGCGGGAATATCCATTGATTGAAATTGGCCCACGCGCTCGGCGATCCACCCTACGCACTCCTCTCTGTCGAGGTCGTCGCGAGCAATCTTCTCGTACAAAGCGACTGCGCTCATGCGAGACAGGCCAAGTTCCATGAGCGAGAGAAGTGTCGTCGACGAAACGCCGAATTCAAGTTGGGTGCCGATATCCAAACCATCGTCAATCAGGTCTTCGCGGCCAATCTCGCGAAGATGTAGGTGCAGTACATCCATATAGGCCGAAAGGTACTTCGGTGCTTTGAAACGAGCAATCTGCTCCACTAGTTCCATCGTGCCGCGGATGAGCTCCGGGAGCTTAAAAGACCTACCAGCGTCTCGGTGCCAATCGATGCTATCGCGGATGATCCTTGCCAGCGAGTATCCCTTTAGCCATTTGACGACGATCAACGCGTATAGCCTGACTCGGCTCTCGGGGGCGAAGGCGAGGAACAAATGCTTGTTGATCCTCCCCATGATCGTAATGAACCGGTCGTAGCTATCGTTACTTGCCACCTCGGCCGGGAGCAGATTCTCGACATCGCCAGCATACGAACGGAAAGCGTCAAGAAGGCGCTGAAGGCCAATCGCACTTACCCCTGGGTGTCGAGCAGCCAGGTCAACGTCGATTTCGATTTGCGCTACTAGGGCGGCGAGCGCCTGATCGAGCTTTACGATCAGCGCCGCCTCGTGGCGCTTCGCGAGGCTGGCCGCTGATATAGAACCGAGACGCATAAAGGTGGTGAGGAGATAGGCACCGACCTGCTCGAATTGATCTGTGTCCTCGATGCTGGAAAGGTCCGATAACCCGCGTTCGTAGATATAGTCCACCATTCCGTCACCAAGCTCGAGAACTGCGTCGCTTTCACGCTTAATGGGATAGCGGGCGCGGCTAGGAACGCCACTGGGCCAAGCCCGCGCGTCCTCCGGGTCAATACAGATAATGTTACCTTGGAACTCGTCGCCCCATCGGCCTGCACGGCCGGCCAAGTTCCAGAAATCGTGCGGCTCCATCGGGTGGCCCTTCCCTTTGCGCGGCCCACGAACCACGATTGTTCGGCACGACAGATTCACGCCTTCGATCAGCGTTGAAGTGCATACCAGGAAGCGAATCTTCCCTGACCGGAACAGCCGTTCTATCTCTAGCCTGAGTAGCGATGGCATGTTGCCGTAGTGGAACGCCACCCCTCGCTCTACTAACGGCGCAAGTCGAAAGTCCTGGTGCACGCCCTTTCGAGCAAGCTCGGCAAGCTGTAAGAGTTCTGAATCGATGGACCCAAGCTTGGGCAATAGCTGACTGACCAGATCAGCAACCTCCTCCGCCTCTCCAGCACCGTTTGTGTAAACGAGCGTTCCGCCTCTCTCGCCAACAGCTGCGGCGATGAACGCGAGGCGCTTCTTGAGTCCATCCGGCGTGCTGGCGAGTTGAAGAATCCCTAACGGAAATATCGAACCCTGCTGTCGAAGAGTGAGCTTCCAGAGCTTCGCTCTTCTCGGCACCTGGGTCGCGGTTATGAGATTTTGGAGAACCGTGGTGGCGTCGCTATCGACAGCGACGGTCTGCACCCCATCGGGCGCGTCCGTGAGTAACTCTTCTGGGTTCTGAGTCGCCGGACTGATGAACACAACCTTCAGCTTTGGGTTAGCGCGGGTGGTCCGCTCTATTGCATCCTGCAAGATCACGCCGCGCTGGTTGTCACCGATCTTATGCGCCTCGTCCACAATGAGCAGATCGATCGAGAACACAGCACCGAGCACATTGGCGAGGAGATGCAACCGCTCCTGAGTGAATACTAGAATCACTCGTGCGCCGCCAGCGCGAGCAGCTTTGTACTTATCGGGAAGCGGAAGGGACGACACTTCAATCAGCTCGGCATTACCTAGGAGCCCCTTAAGATTAGTCTCTATCTCGGAGACCAGCGCGCGAGTCGGGGCGAGGTAGACTGCCACCTGCGTCTCGCCCGCGATCATTTGGTCGATCAACCACTGAAGTACGAGAAACGTTTTGCCAGAGGCGGTAGGTGCGGATGCCGA
This sequence comes from Paraburkholderia sp. ZP32-5, assembly GCF_021390495.1. NCBI lineage: Bacteria > Pseudomonadati > Pseudomonadota > Betaproteobacteria > Burkholderiales > Burkholderiaceae > Paraburkholderia > Paraburkholderia sp. ZP32-5. Next base: position 3,268,810 of record NZ_JAJEJP010000001.1, read on the forward strand.
GAGCCAACGCTCCCCAGCCGCATTGGTCCAGAAGCGTTGCTGAAAATCGTTCACCTGTAGCCAGGCCCCGCTCGATTGCACCAAGATGGAGCGGTCCATTTCGCGACGCTGAGCTTCGAGGCGCAACGCGACGCCTAGCCGCCCGTCGAGGTCTGCTGCCAGCAAGCCTCGATCGATGGCTAACTCTATGGCCCGAAAGTTGGAAAGCTTACCTAAGAGTACAGCACCCGCGTCTTTTAACGCTTGATCGCCCGTCAACGAAATTGCGGCGGTTGCGATTCGGAGCGCGGCTTCTTGATCTTCCCGTTGATTGGATCGCGCCAGAATGCTGCCGGCGAGCAACAGTCTGGGCCAGTCAATCGCCGCAGCGGGCGGCGCGGAACGCTCAGGGCCAAGATTGTCGAGTTCGTTGCGGACTGTAAGTCGTGTGATCGCATCGAGATCGTCCCGAACGCCTTCGCGGAGAAGCCACGATTGGAGATCGGCGAGGCTCATTGCTCCGTAATCCCCATTGCCTTGAGGAATGCTGCACGGAAACCTTCTGCCGACGGCAGAGGTACGCAGAACATCTCAATTTCCATCTGATCGAGCTTCTCCAATTTGAGCCGCTCTCCGATACTCTTGCACCACCCAGTAAGTGCCGTGCGGGACGCCTTGGCGATCTCCTCTGCGACTGCCTTCGCATCGTCTTTCGGATAGAACGGTGCGTCGAAACCTACAAGGGCCGCGCCGCAGTATTGGACCCGTTTAGACATGACAGACGACTTATCGAAATATTTTTTGAGCGCATCGGTGATTGCCGGATTGCTAAGGTCGGCTTTGTCACTCAGAAGCATCAGGTCGCGCTCCCGCTCTGCCTCCTCGTGTTCGGGTTCAATCAGAAAGGGGGCGAGGGAATTGAGACAGGCGCGAATCGCAGCACTCGCATCGCCGTAGATTTTTGATTCCCCCCAGTAGAGCTTTAATGTGCCTTTCGGTGTCACGCCTGCATACACCCCATCCGCGCCGTGATAGTGCATACGTGTGTCCGTCTTGAGATCCATCTTGCAAAGAATCTGTGGCAGCTTGAGGAAGCGCTCCGCCAGCAGAAACAGCAACATCTCGCCGCCCTCACCGGTGTTCCCCAAATCGGTAAACGAGCGCTTGGCGCGCTCCACGAGTTCGGCGACTGCCTCGGTGCTGTTGAACCTTTTATCGCGCGCCTTCGCATCGGCGAGCTTCGAGCGCGGAATCGCATAGTCAACGACGGCATTCCGCATAAACTCCGCGAGCCGATGTGGTTGCACACGGCCATTTCCGTCTACCGAAAGACAGTGACAGTGAATCTTGACTAAATGTCCGTCGATGATCACGTCTCGCTCTACGAGCGTAAGGTGAACCTCAAGCGCTTCTGGGTCCCCGGTTAGAGCAGACTCAAGATCGGTAGCGGTAATGGTCGACAAACTGGACGCAAACTCTTTCGTGGTTTACTTTTTCCGGCTGGTCTGCCGCTGTGATAATGCGGACCCAGCTGCACTTTTTGACGCGACGCCTGTCCGGCCATCGCGGAGCACCTTCGACGCGCTCGATGCTGCGCCTGACGAAGTAACTCTTTTGGGCGCGGCGACCTGCGATAGTGCGCTCCCGGCGGCAGCCTTTGAATTTTTGCCGGTCGAACCGCTCGCCAGAACCTGCGACGCATTGTGGGCCGCTTTTGGCCCCGTAACCTTACTCTTCATGGTTTATCCCGGTTGGATCACCTATTGAGCGAAAGCTGCACGGCAAGTATTGCACAATCGTCTAACCAAAACCTGAAATTTCGACCGATTACTCCGGGGTGCGTTGCGCAGTAACAAACGCATATAGTGAAGCCAGCAAGAATTTCCGAAGTGGATACACTTTTCACCCCACTTCACACGAACCGGGCTCCCCAAATCGCTCAAACCCCTGTAAAATCATGGGTTCTGCGGGCGTCGTATAATGGTAATACCCTAGCTTCCCAAGCTAGAGCCGTGGGTTCGATTCCCATCGCCCGCTCCACTTTCCGGCTGAGCGTTCAGCGGAATCCAGCAAGAGCCGCCTCCCTGAAGGCGGCTTTTTTGTAGTAGCAACGGCCTGACAAAGCGCGCGAATAACACGCTGTACACGCGGCGCGCGGTCCAAAGGTCACGCGACATACCGTACGTCATTACGCGGCTCCGGACCGCGAGACATACATCGCGTCAACGGCAAACCGTACCCGGGTACGCAAGCCGGCCGCGAAGCCCTCACCCTTAGCAGCATCGACGATGATCCACGATCCCAACGACTCCGGCCTGCCGGACGAACTCCCGACTCACTCCGACTCCGACAGCGCCGACGACACGCACGGCGCCGCCGATGACACGCTGCACCACCGCCGCATTCGCAGCTTCGTCACGCGCGCGGGACGCGTGTCGACCGGCCAGCGCCGCGCGCTCGACGAACTCGGACCGCGTTTCGTGCTGCCGTTCGCGCCGCACCAGCCGGACTGGAGCGCGGTGTTTGGTCGCGAGGCGCCGCGCGTGCTGGAGATCGGTTTCGGCATGGGCGCGACTACCGCGGAAATCGCCGCACAGCGTCCCGGGGATGATTTCCTCGGCGTCGAAGTTCACGAGCCCGGCGTCGGTGCGCTGCTGAAGCTGATCAGCGAACAGTCGCTGACGAATATCCGCATCATCCAGCACGACGCCGTCGAAGTACTCGAACAGATGATCGCGCCGGACGGCCTCGACGGCGTGCATATCTTCTTTCCGGACCCGTGGCACAAGGCACGCCATCACAAGCGCCGGCTGATACAGCCGAAGTTCGTTGCACAGCTCGTCGCGCGTCTGAAGCCCGGCGCGTATCTGCATTGCGCGACCGACTGGCAGAACTACGCGGAGCAGATGCTCGAAGTACTCAGCGCCGATCCGCTGCTCGAAAATACCGCGGACAACTACGCGCCTCGCCCCGACTATCGTCCGGTGACGAAGTTCGAGCGTCGCGGGCTGCGGCTCGGCCATGGTGTGTGGGATCTGGTATTTCGCAAGCGCGGCGGCGCCTGACGCGAACGCGCCGAACCAACGAAAAAGGTCTGCAATTGCAGACCTTTTTTCATTGTTCATCGTGCGAAGAACCAACCAGTGGTGAATCTTAATCCGCCCAACTCAACCCGCCGCTATACCCGATCAATAGAATCAGCAAACCGAAACCGATCCGGTACCACGCGAACACGGTGAAGTCATGCGATGCGACGTAGCGCAACAACCAGCGCACGCAGATAAACGCGCTGACGAACGCCGCCACGAAACCGAGCGCGAAGCTGCCGAGCGCATCGACAGTAAGCAGATGCCAGTCCTTGTACAACTCGTAGGCGGTCGCGCCGAAGATGATCGGAATCGCGAGAAAGAATGAAAACTCCGTGGCGACGCGGCGCTCGAGTCCGAACAGCATGCCGCCGATAATCGTCGCGCCCGAGCGCGAGGTGCCCGGAATCAGCGCGAAGCACTGGGCAAGGCCGACCTTCAGCGCATCAAGCGCGGTCAGATCGTCGACGCTGCGCACCCGCATCGCCGCGTCGCCGCGCGCGCGCTGGCGCGCCTCGGCCCACAGGATCACGACGCCGCCCACCACCAGCGCGAACGCGACCGGCACCGGCGAAAACAGCGCCGCCTTGATCGACTTCTCGAACAGCAGGCCGAGCACGATCGCCGGAATCGTCGCGATGATCACGTTCAGCGTGAAGCGGCGCGCGTCGGGACGGCTCGGCAAACCCATCACCACGTCGCCGATGCGGCGGCGAAACTCCCAGCACACCGCGAAAATCGCGCCGAGCTGAATCACGACGTCGAAGGTTTTCGCATGCTCGTCGGAGAAATCCAGCAGGCTGCCGACGACGATCAGATGCCCGGTGCTCGACACCGGCAGGAACTCCGTCAAGCCCTCGACGACGCCAAGAATCAACGCTTTGCAAGCCAGTAGCCAGTCCATCCGTGCCTCTTATCGCGGTAGGTTGTTGCAACGAGGGCCCGCGCGGGAACGATCCGGATATGCGCGGCCCTGCCGGCCGCGCGCGTCATTTTTCGACGATCTGCACGCGTATGCCGTTTGTAAGGATGGTGATTGTACCGGGTTCGTAATTCACGCCGGCAAATTGCAGCTGCTCAGGTTTGAACGTGTGAATCGGATAGTTGGTCAGCAACTGCGTGGCGAGCAGCGCCGCCGCGGCATTGATCTGTTGCGTATAGGCCTGCGCCTGACCGCTGACGCTGACGTTGTCGACACTCGGCGACTTGAGGATCACCGAGCGGCTCGCTTCGTCGTACGCGAGTGCGCTCGACAGCGTGAACACGCCATCGACCGGCTGCTGCAAAAACGGGCTCGCGAAGCGCACATCGAGCTTCACCGACACGCGATTCGCGTCGGGCAGCAGGTCCACCACCGGGTTGGCCAGCGCGACATCGAACACCTGCGATACCGTGCGCTGATACGGGAATTTGCGCTGCACCGCTTCCTGCACCTGCTGCTTCGAAAACGTGTAGTGCGACGGAATGAACGGAAACGTCGAACTCGCGCAGGCCGCGAGCGACACGGTGATGCCGAGCGCGCTGCAACTGGCGAGCGCGATACGTAGAAAGCGGCGCCGGGCGGGCGCTGCGAATCGAGTCATGCGAAATCTCCTGTGGATGCCGTTGTGGGCATCTTTGCGTACGTTTGCCTGATATGGCTTGTTGCTTGCGCAGCCGCGTTGATCACAGCGCGCTATGCGCAACAGACGGTTAGCGACGAGATAGTGATTGCGGCTGCGTTTGCGCTTCGAGTTGCGTGAGCCACGCAAGCGCCTCGCCGCGGTTCGCGCCGCACATGTCGAGTTGCGGTTGCAGACCCGAGCAACACGCCGGGCGCTCCGGCCGGCCGAAGATTGCGCAACGCAGATCGTCGCCGAGTTGCACGCAGCGCACGCCCGCCGGCTTGCCGAGCGGCATGCCGGGAATCGGGCTCGAAATGGATGGCGCAATACAGCAAGCGCCGCAATTAGCTCGGCAATGCATAATTGGCGTTCAGGGTTCCACAAGAAGGTCGACGCAGTTTCACTGAGAACATGGAGAGTGCCGGTGAAAAATATCGTGAAGCTGTTGGCGGCATCTCTGTCGCTGACGGCGATTTTGGCTATCGAAGCGCATGCCACGACCGTCCGCTCCGATGAAGGGAACATTACCACGGTCGATGATGCTGGCGTCACAAGGCAACTTACCAAAAGCGGTTTGGACTTTGCGCCCGTTGTTTCCCCTGACAATCAGCGTATCGCCTTTGTTCGTCAAACACCGCACCGAAAGGTTGACACCGCGCTCGGTTCGGAAAGCGCCAACGAAATTTGGGTGATGAGTATCGATGGCACAGCGCAACGTCTACTCGTCGAGGCGCACAGCGATAAAGACCCGAAGCAGGCTCTCGCCGCACTGCATTCGCCCACTTTTTCGCCCGACGGACAGATTGTCTACTTTTTGAGCTCAGCCTGGGTCACTTCCGGTGCCGTGCACGCTGTCAACCTGGCGAACGCCAAGGAGCGGTTCGTCACAGCGGGGAACAGCCTGGAGGTCGTTCCTACAGGCCAGTATGCAGGCAACCTTATCGTCAACCAACATCGGTATTGGCTTGCGGGCGGGTCGTACGACTGGTTCTGGCTCGTTTCACCCACTGGCCAGGATAGAGGACCAATTGGCCCGGAGGACAGCAACGTTGAGAATTTCAAGTCTCTGTTTGCCAGGTAGCTTTTGCGCGGCTGGCATGACCTGACTTCTCGCCTACCAGGAATCAGGTGGCTACTACTCCGCTGGCTGTGTGAGTCGAGTGTTCGCCGCGAGTGAAATTACATGACATACGGCTTGCCATCCGGCATGCCGGGAATCGACTCGAAATCGACGGCGCGATACAGCAAGCGCCGCATCTGGGTGATGAGTGAAAGCGAGCAGCTTGCCCGCCGATCGATTTTCAGCCATAATCTGCGCCTTCTGCAATTTACGCAGATCTGCCCAGGTGGTGAAATTGGTAGACGCAGGGGACTCAAAATCCCCCGCCGCAAGGCGTGCCGGTTCGATTCCGGCCCTGGGCACCAAAGCTGGATTTCTACGGAACACCAAGGAACATCAAAACCCGCTACGGCAACCGCTCTAGCGGGTTTTTTCTTTCCTGAGTGTTCCAGATTGACCCATAGACAGCCGGGGGTATGAGGGGGTATTTTTCGGGGTATGTAGTCTCGCTCAGGCTGCTTCAACGCTCAGATACCCCCATGCCGCTCACCGATGCCGCCATCAGGAACACGAAGCCAACGGACAAGGCCCAGAAGCTATTCGACGGCGGCGGCCTGTTCCTGCTCGTAACACCGGCCGGCCGCCGTTACTGGCGACTCAAGTACCGGATAGCCGGAAAGGAGAAGCTACTTGCGCTCGGCGTCTATCCAGACGTGTCACTAGCGGCAGCGCGCAAGAAGCGTGACGAGGCGCGCGAGAAGCTGGCGGCCGGCGTCGATCCAGGCGAAGCAAAGAAGGCCGACAAACGTGCCGTGCGAATCGCCGCGGCCAACTCGTTTGAAGCGGTTGCTTTGGCATGGATGGACGAGCGCCGTCCGTACGTCGAACAGGCGCAGTACGACAAGACGCTGGCTCGCTTTCAGAACGACGCCTTTCCGTGGCTCGGCAAACGTCCCATCTCGGAGATCGAGGCGCCGGAGATCCTCGACGTGCTAAAGCGCGTGGACGGCCGCGGCGCGCGCTTCACTGCTCATCGGCTGCGCGGCGAAATCAGCCGTGTGTTCCGCTACGGTATCAAGGAAGGCTTCTGCAAGTCCGATCCGGCGCGCGATCTCGTCGGCGCCATTCCGCCAGCTCAGACCGAACACTTCGCCTCGATCACCGAGCCGGCCAAGGTCGGCGAGATGCTGCGCGCCTTCGACGGCTTTGCCGGCACATTTCCGGTGCTGTGCGCGCTCAAGTTGGCCCCTATGCTGTTCGTCCGGCCAGGTGAGTTGCGGCAAGCGGAGTGGTCAGAATTCGATCTGGACAAGGGTGAGTGGCGTTATCACGTCAGCAAGACAAAGACAGAGCATCTGGTGCCGCTCGCCGCCCAAGCCGTGGCGATCCTGCGCGAGTTGCACGCGCTCACCGGCGCCGGCCGCTACGTGTTCCCGGGCGCGCGCGATCGCAACCGCCCGATGAGCGAAGCGACGATCAATGCCGCGCTGCGCCGCCTCGGCTACGACACCCGCACGGAGATTACCGGTCACGGCTTCAGGGCGATGGCGCGTACCATCCTGCACGAGGAACTCGAGCACAAACCGGAAGTGATCGAGCACCAGCTCGCGCACGCCGTTCCCGATAACCTCGGATCGGCTTACAACCGGACGAAGTTCATCCGCGCGCGGCGAAGCATGATGCAGGAATGGGCCGACTATCTGGGCCGCCTGAAAGACGGGTCGGAGGTTGATGCCACCGATTGATTTAGTTTGACGGTGAGTCTCCGCATTTTCTCCGAGACGCCCGTCCAGCAACGATTGCAAGTGCTACCGCTGCCCCAATCCGTCCAGGCTACGTCAAACAAAACCTTCAATGCTCCATCAAGGTAAATCCCCGGATCGTGGGTATTGCCGAGGCCAGAAACCCACCAAAACCGTGGTAACCAACGTGGTAACCATGCGACTGGTAACCGATGCGAGACAGGCTGTTTCCGTGGCAACCTGGCTGGCAACCATGCTGCGGCGCTGTTGTTGATTCCGCAACAATCTACGTTCGCGGATTTTCCGGTTCGGATTTATTCGTTCGGAAAAGGGTGCCCGGATTCAGGGCATACCTGCGGCCAACAATGGTTTCCAGCCGATCGGCGCGTTTCGAAACTGCGGAGTTAAAATATCTCCGTGCGGCCACCGGAGGTTCAAACTAGCCCGCCCTGGCAGCGGGAGGTACCTTATTTAAACGGTCGGCCGTACCCGATTGCGTTTGAGACGCTGGTCCGCGAAACCAGATTTGAAATCTGATTCGGCAAAGTCGGACTTGAAGTTTCACTTTCCGCGCCGTGCATATGGCGACGCCGGCTATCGCTGGTAACCCATCTGTTATATTTCGCCTATCAAGGCTGACTATCACCAAACGACCATGGGCATCAATTGGAGTGCGTTTTACGACATGGCGGGGCTGCCGATGCTGGTTATTTTAGGCATCGGCGTCGTCACTGCGATTGTGTACACGACGGCCGAACGCCTCATCAACGGTCGCCGCAAAAGATAGTCATCGCGGAACTGTTACCGTCCAATCCGGCGGAACAGTCAATTCATAACCGGTCGGCGTATCGACGATCGTCCATGTCTTCCATGCGCCGGCCTCAAAGCGCGTTGCACTTGCCAGCAGAACTATTCCAGCGAACAGGCCAGCTGCACAGCAGATCGCGCGGCTACGCGCAGTCGTGGCAGCCAATATCGAAGCCCATCCGAACATCAGAAGGGGAATGTACAGATAGCGGCTTCCGGCTCCGTACCAGACGAACGCGTGAGCATACCCATTCACCCGGTAAGCGCCTAGGCCCCAGATCGCGATGCCAACGGCGCAAATGAAACCGCCAATCAGTGCTGAATCACTACCAGCAATGGTAACCATCAGCCAGGCGGCCATCGCCCAGCCGAGCCACAACGGGGCTTGACCAGGCAGCAGATCGACAAACAACTCCTTCGGCGCGCGGTGCAGCCAATCCACCTTTCCGGGCGGCGGTGTATAGGCCGGATGGGTGTGCATGATCCAGGCTTGACCGAGGACGGCGAGCGCATAACAGGCGAGCCATGCAATCTGCTTTCGACTCAGTAGTTTGCGCTTCCAGAATGCTGCGATCGCGACCGCTGGCGAGACCAATACTCCGAAAGGTCCAGTCAAACCAAGCATTGCGGTCACAAGTGCGCGCGGCCAGATCCACGATGTCGGTGGATCAAACAGACATTCCCACAGCAGCGCCAGTAGGACCGGGAACATCATCCATTGCAGGTTGGTGATCGACAACAGCACTTCGCCCTGTTGCGGAGAAAGGACTAACGCAAGTCCCAGGAGCATCGCGACGAGCGGCGCTCGGACAGCCGCCGCGATATAGGCGCATGCCGCAGCCGTCACCAACAGGCTGGCTATCACGAACACATACGGCGCATAGCCGATCGGCGTGAGCGTGAACTGACCGTAGGCGATCAGCCGCGGCAACAGATGCAGGTAGCCTGCATAGTCGAACAGGATGGAATGCCGTCCTAGTTGATGCGCCTGTGCGATGAATACGCTCGCGTCTTCTGCCCAAAGGAATCCATGGGCTAGCCGATCAGGCGCACGGAACCAGATGATGAGGATGGCGAGCAGAAAAACGGTCGCGGCCCGGACGCGAGGGTTAGTTATATTCATGGCGGCGAAGATAACAAACCCATAGGGCGCCGTCCATGAAATTCCAATGAGGTCGGCCAGCCTCTTTGCTCTACGCGATGGTTACTGAAGTCGGCGGCAATACGCTTGATTGCCCAGCAATGACCGCGCGGCAACCGTACACATAATCACGCACGGTTTGCGCGAAATCGGTGAAATTCGCTTCATTGAAGCTGTGCAATGCGCCGTTAGCATCGGGATAGCTGAACGTTGATGCTCCACCCGGAAAGCCTTTCCCGGCATTCAGGCTGGTCTCGATCGCAATGACGTCCGCCTGACTCAGCGAGTCGACCGCATAGGTGCCGTTGAGTGCTGGCGTTCCGGTGCTGGAAACCGCGAGGCCCGCATTCAGTGCAGCATAGGCCAAGTGAATCAGCGCGGCAGAGGCAAGCTGTTCCGCCGTTGGCGGCGTCGGCGCGACGAGTTCTCCATCGGCTATTGTCCAGCCCGGATTTGCAAGGCATATCTGCCACTGATCATTCGTGATCTCGATGGCCGTCACGCCTTCGGGGACGGGACTGTCGATGTCGTCGTAGAAGGCAACAATAGGACCAGGGTCGGTCTTGTAGGCTGCTAGTTTCTGGCTCATGTTTTAATGCCCGATTGCAAAGAAATAAACTCCACCAGCATTGATCGGCGCGCCATTGTTTTGCGCTACGGCGACAAGTTGAGACGTCGTCGAATTGCTGGATATGCTTGCCGACGCTGAAATTACCGGTGTGCCGGATAGAATGTAATTTGCCAACGCCATATAGAGGCCGTTCGGGAATGTAATCGGTAGCGTGAGTGTAGCGATGCCGCTCGAATTTGCGCTTGTCGTTCCCCACTGAATAATCAATCCGCTTGGAAGCTTCTGATAACCATTGGCATTTAGCGTCGATCCAAACTGCCCGAGGTTCACTGCCTGATTCACACTGGCTGCTGCGGCGGTCGCGAGCGCCAGCGGTGAAGTCGTATTGGTCACTTGCCCCAACTGCATCGCGTGATTGCTTGCGGTTGCTGCGGCAACAGGAAGCGGCAGTACCGCGGCATTCGACAAACTATCGGCGCGCCATACACCGGTCGTGGCCCGCGTGAATTTGGCGAAATGACCGGGTTGCACCGTGTACGTACTTGCGGCGGCGCTACCAACTAAGATAGTGTCAGTTCCGTTCGCAGCAATCGTTATGACACTCACTTGCGACGTGTTGACAACCCATATCGAATTGCCCGCCGCGAAATTCGCTGCGGCGTCGAGATTGTATGTGCCAAGCGCGCTAATAAGCTGAAGAAATCCCAAATTTGACGAAGTGAACGTGGCGCCGTTAGCGGGTGTTTGCACCCCTGCATAGCTGCCCTGTGCGACCTGTACCTGCGCAAGCTGTGCTGCCTGACCGGGCGCTGTAGCAGCCGCCAGTGTGACCGGCGTATTCGCTGCAATGCCCGTACCCTCCGGGCGCCACGTGGTGGAGCTGATCTTTACGAACCGCAGCGATTGGCCGGGGCCGACCACAACCGAAGCGACGTTAAAACCTGCAGACGAAATGATGTCCGAGCCACTAGGCAAAATTGTTGCAACGCCGGTTGAGCTGGCATATACAACATTGATCGCTTGCCCGGTTTGAAATGTCGAAATAGCATCAAGCGTATAGGTGTTGCCTGCGCTTAGATTTACAAACTGCCCTAGGTCGCTCACCCCCATAGGCGTAGCCGGTGTTTGTGTCAACGCGCCTGCATAACTACCTTGCGCCGCCTGCATCTGAGCGAGCGGTACCGCATGCGTTGCCCCCGTGGCTGCGGCGATGACCAAAGGAATGACAGCATTGACGCTAACGCCGACCGGACGCCATGCCGCACCACTAACCTTAAGGAACTGAACGAGTTGACCCGGTTGAACCAGGAACGTCGTAACGTTAGTCGCACTACCCAGATTAAATTCATCCGAACCAGTGACATTTATCGTCGCTACCTGTGCCGACGAACTGTTAATACAAGCAAGCCCGTTGCCAGTAGCGAACGTAGAAAGCGCGGCCAACGTATAGGTATTGCCTCCGCCTACCTGAATCAGTTCGCCAAGCATCGTCACGTCGAGCGTCGCGCCATTCGCGGGCGTGACAACGCTGCTGAATCCGCTTTGACCGTCCTGCATCTGTCCCAGCGGCACAGCGTGATTCGATGCAGTGGCTACACCGACCTGCTGTGCACCACCTACGCACTCGTACAGAACCCAGCAAAGATTTCCGCCATTGAGCAGAGAACCGACAAAGGAGACGAGCGTTGCAACGCCGTTCGCCGGCAACTCGCCGCCTTGGAGAGGCTGACCACCCAGGCCATAGATCGGCTTGGACGCAAGTCCGTCAGGCGCATAGGTCGACGCACCGGTGTTTGCGTGCGTGATGCGAACCATCTGCACGAGGCCCGTGGTAGTCGGAAGAGCTGCGAGCGGGACCGGGTTGGCGGCCGCATATGCGTTTGCGGCTCCGGTATCGATCAGGACGGCGAGTTGTCCTGCGGCGCTGGCAACGGCTTTCGTGAAGTTGGCGAGAAGTGTCGCCGTCGTGCCGTCGTCGATCGCCGCCTGCCCCGTCTCCGCGACGATGAACTGCGCGAGGACGGCCGCCATGATGCTGCTCTGACGCAAGGTCTTGTTGACTGCTGCTGACTGCGCAACACCGGACTGATATCCCGTCGAGACAGCGGACAGCGCGGCGTATGCGGCTTGCGAAAGAACATTCGCACCCGCGCCGGCGGCAAAAGGCAGGAAGTCGTTTTCAGTCGCCATGTTCATCTCCTTCGGCCGGAGCGTCGTCGACTTCGCGACGGAACTGACCTTCGTCTATACCGGCTCCGGGCACGTCGAGAGAAAACGGCGACGGCTCTTTTTGTTCGGGTTCCGTGTGCTGCATTTAGCACTCCTATAAATAATCATGAAAGTTGCTTTTTCTCGATTCGGAAGGGGGCGTCAGTTTGTTCGCCCCCTTCCTTACCGGCCGGCCACGTCTGGGCGAGTTTCAATTTCCACAGACCGCCGGCAGTCGGGGTTTTCTGGAGCCGCGGCACTCACCGACCAATCCGCGCCGTACAGGCGTCCGGTAATCACTCCAGCATGGAATCGGTCAACGCCTGAGCTTTGCCCAGAACGCCTCGTGGAGTGCGTTGATATCCTCGGCCGGCTTGATCGGCCTCACTTCTGTGAGGTGATCGAATGTCGTCCGCGCGGGATCCCGCTTGTGTGATCCCATAAATGCGCCCTTGTCGATCGTCCGGCATCGCACGAGTTGTTTCGTCATGAGGTCACCTTCGGCGGTTGGTCGGCAAGGCTGGCTTCCGCTTCGCGCGTCAGAGCTTTGCGGTAGTTGGCGATGCACCCATGCAGCAAGGGACGCCCCGGGAACTCGGGCGGTTGCAGGGCCTTGAGGGTTCGTTGATCGGGCGGAAAGCCGGAGTACCGCGCACTTTCGAGAAGCTGCCGAAGAGGAACGGTCTGAACCCAAAGCGCCTCAAGTTTCTCTACTGCCTGCATCAGCTCGGCGCGAATGACGACGTCAGCAGCCTTCTGGACGTTTGACGCCGCAGTATCGAGGTGCTGTTTTGCGCCAGCGAGTTCGCTGTCGAGCAGGGCGCACGCTTCGAGTGCAGCGTCCCGACGGGCCTCGGCGTCAAGCAGCGCGGCGCGGCCGGTCTTCAGGTTCGGCTCCAGCGGAGCAGCTTCGCCAGCCTTGATGCGATCAGCTAGCGTCGCGCCCGCCGCGGCGATCTCTGTCTCATCGGCTGCCTGCAAACGCGCTACCTCGCCGTCACACTTCACGCGATGCTTTTTGGCACGCGCAGCGGCTTCCTTGGCCGATCCATACGCCGCCTGGGCTTCGTCGTGATGCGCGATGCACTTGCGCAAATAGTCGCGCTCAACGCCTCGCTCGATGTTCGGCAGGTTCAGCGCATGGTTGATCGGGATCGTTGGATGCAGGTCGAAGTTTGCAGGGGTGATGGACAGCTCCCCTGATTCGGTCGGTTCCCATGGCACGACACGCAACTGGCAACCAAATTCGACGTCGATATCCAGCCACGAACTGACCAACGCATCCGCGCCCGTCCGTGTTAGCCCTTTCGACACAGACAAGCCGTCCGTGTCGACTACCTGCCAGCCATTCGAGATTCCACCAGGGGCGGCCATTAGGCGATTCCCAGTTGGTCTGCGGGTACCGTCTGGAATGTGAACAGTGCGGCCGGATGTTGGTGTTTCAGGTACTGCAGGATGTGCCACACCTCGTTATGCGGCAGGAAATTAACGACCACGCGGCCATCGGGGGCGATGATCTGGTGCAACTCGGCTCTGCACGGATCGACGCGCAGGCCCGGCAGAAAGTGGTCTGAGGGGATATTCGGATTGGCCATCTGGTGAAACTCCATTCGTCTTCAGCACGATTGGAGTCTCGCAAAGGCCAATCACATGGCCGCTAACCTGTGATTTTTAGTCGTTTTCGTTCTTTGGTACAGGCATTGGCGAAGGAGCGGTAGTCCGTGTTCTGACCGGGCTTCGGGCCTTCTATGTATTTGCCAGCGCGGTTTTCGAGGAATCTCCATCCCCGCGGTGGGTTCTCTTTGAGAACGTCCCACAGTGCCTCTGTCGACAGCCCTGGAACGCGCGCCAACATACGGCGGATTGCCTTGCGGATCGGGCCCACCGCTTCAGCCGAGCGACCACCAGCGAACCTCTCATGGAAGTCGCGTAGATACGCTTCGATCAATGCTTGCGTGAAATCCAGCGGTGTGCCGCCGTTAAGTCGGGCATCGACCGTGCTGCGGCTTACGGCCTGCACCGCTCGACTCACGATTGCGGGATTTCGTGACGCCTTCAGAAAGATGTCTGAACGTTTCTTCCAGAAGGCACGGTAGGACGTGCTGTCGTGCTTCATGCGGCGTCGATCGAAATGTGTCCGGCGCGCACCTTTTCTCGGAGCCGCAGGATTGTCGTGCGGCTCGTTTGGTAATCTCGGGCAATCTGGCTGACCGATACACCTGCGGTTAGCTTTTGGTGCGCCTCGGCCTGCTGTTCTGACGTAAGGGCAGATGGCCGACCAAAGGCCTTGCCCTCGCCGCGCGCTCGAGCGATACCTGCCTGCGTCCGCTCGATGAGCAGGTCGCGCTCAAGCTCGGCGACCGCGCAAAGCACGCCCATCGTCATCTTGCCGGCCGCCGATGTCAGATCGACACCCCCGAGCGCGAGGCAGTGGACGCGCACTCCAATCTCCGTCAGGTACTCGACCGTCGCCCGCACATCCATCGCATTGCGCCCGAGTCGATCCAGTTTCGTCACTACCAGCACGTCGCCAGCCTCGAGGCGATCCAGCAGCTTCGCGAAACCCGGTCGCTCACGGGCCGCAACGCTGCCGCTAATGTGCTCCCTAACGACGCGCTGCTTACGCTTGTCCTGATCGATCGCGAATCCGGCCGCCTCGATCTCACATATCTGATTCTCCGGCTCCTGATCGACGGTGGAGACGCGGGCATAGATGAACGTGCGCGGCATTGTTTGGCCCTCATCGGAATGTGTACGAAAGTAGTGTACGTATTGTAGTGGGTGAACGAAATCAGTCAACCCTTAGTTTCGTTCATGCCTGAAGACGCTGAACGAAACAGAACGATTCCGTACACCTATGGAGTTGGCCCCCTCGACCGTTCGCGGAAGTACGCCAGATTCGGCAGCAGATCGGCTAGCGGGCCGCGCATCGCCCGGGACAGAACATCGTTCCGGTGGTCTGCCGGCCAGCCCTCGCTGTCGGCCAGATCCTCAATCAGTTCGGCCAGCTCGGCGCGCATCCGGCGCACGTCGTCAGGCGAGAGGTACGGCCCCCACGGCAGATATAGGCCGCCGTCCGGAGCGAGCAACGCCCCCGAGCAATCGGCGGGCGCTGCTTCGTGCTCGACGGTGCGCAGGTACGCGATGACTTCCGGCTTGTGGGCGGCAAGCACCGGCTTGATAGTTGCAATGGCATCGGCCGGGCCGCGCATTTTGATGCCGTCACCGTTCAGGAGTAGCCGGACGCCCATGGCTTTCGCCTTGCTGACAATTTCGACGGCGCTCATACATCGTCCTCCGTCTCGCCCGGGGGAATTTCGCGAAGTCCGTCACTCTCCCCTGAGTGGCGGTCTTCGGAAGATTGGCGGTCTTCGGGCTTAGTAGACTCCCCTGAAACCCCCGTATCTACCGAAGACCGCCACGCAACACGAAGACCGCCAACGCCAGGAGAGTGACGGACTTCGGTTTCTTCGTGGCGGTCTTGGCGGACTTCGGCCGACAGTTGCCAAACCCATCCTTCCTTCATTCCGCCTTTTTGAGCCTCAGCGCCGATATCTCGCTTGGCTCGCTCGATAGTTCGCCACGCGTAACCTGCACCGCCGGCATCGGCCTTGATCGCCTTGACCGGAACCGGACCACCCGCAAGCAGGTCGCGCAGGAAATCTGCCGCCTCGTCCCTCTCTGACCTCTCCGAATCCTCTTCTTCGATACGCTCGACATCGCCCAGAATGTCACGAGCGGAACCATGGATAAGCTCGCCCCACACGACCCGGCTGGCCGAAATCCCGGTTACTGCCTCAGTCTGCTCCAGCGTGTAACTGATGCCGCCGTCGTCCGGCGCGATATTCGACTTTGCGCGGGCCAGAATCCGCCGCTCAGCGGCTTCGTCCTTGGCGGCCACCAGCACCATGCGCGCGAGTGCCACGAACGCCTGTGAGCCGATCACGCGCTCAGCCGGCGAACTTCCCCGCGTACCCTTGGCGAAGTGCGAGATTCCCAGTACGGCGCATCCGTGGCGACCGGCCATATCAACGAGCGATTGAAGATCCCGCCGGACATCGTTGACGCGGTGCGCATCACCTGACACGGCTGAAACGATCGGGTCGACGATCAGCAGGCGGGCGCCCCCCATGCGTTCGATGCGCTCGCCCAAAAGGGGGATATCACGCGCCGGATCGAACGGCACAATCTCGCCCTCGCTGGTCGTAACGTTGCAGACGAAATGAACCCGGTTCAGGTCAGCGCCGGCAGCAATCAGGCGTGGGACCAACGTGTCGGCGGGGTTGTCCTCGCTACTCCACATCAGGACGTTCGCCGCGGAGCCTCCCGGTAGACCGTCCGGCCAGTTGGAGCCTTGCGTCACGACGGCAGCAAGCGCAAGCGCAAGTGTCGTCTTGCCGGTCCCCGGAGAGCCGGCCAGAATCGTCAGCTTGGCCGCAGGTAGCCAGCCTGGCCAAAGCCAGCGAATCGCCTCCGGGACCACATTGGACGCCTGTAGCAGCACGACGGTGGGCCGCGTCGGCGCCGTGGTCTCGGCGGCGCTCCCTTTGCTCTCGCGCCGAAAGAACGCCTTCCTCGCGGCAGCGACAGCGTTTTCCTGGCTCAGTCCATCGACATCGAGGTCGGCAAGATAGTCGTTCACAGATTCCCCTCCGACGCTTGCTGCTTGAGCCATATCTTTGCCGCCGTTACGACGTTTTCCGTTACCCACTGTTTGTGCTTTTCCCACGCAGGTTCACCCATTTGTTTTCTGCAGCGTTGCAATTCTTTCTCGATCATCTCGTTCGCGCGCGCCTTAACTGTCTTAACCGCGCTCATGGTTCAACTCCTACATAGGACTCCTGATC
Organism: Paraburkholderia sp. ZP32-5; assembly: GCF_021390495.1. Classification (NCBI taxonomy): domain Bacteria; kingdom Pseudomonadati; phylum Pseudomonadota; class Betaproteobacteria; order Burkholderiales; family Burkholderiaceae; genus Paraburkholderia; species Paraburkholderia sp. ZP32-5. The sequence continues at coordinate 3,285,855 of NZ_JAJEJP010000001.1, forward strand.
GGCGTCTGTACGCGAATACCTAGCTTCGGAAAGAGCCTCCTGTGTCGATCCGGACAGTTCGCGCGCGCTGCCAACCTGCTCGGCTAACAACCATGCGGGGACGATCTCGGCCCGCTTGAGGCCCGCGGCTTTGCGCTTGGCGGCGTCCATGAGCATCGGCGGTCCATAGATGATTCCGTGCGAGCCGACGACATAAAACAGATCACCGATGGGCAAACGTCGCGGCAGCCGGGCACGGTCAATCTGCGTGACTTCGTAGGGCTTGAGAATGTGGTCGGGCGCGAAGCTTTGGCTCGTCTTGACGTAGCAGCCCGGATTGTCGATATCAGGGATCACGAAGAACTCGTCGCGGAGTTCGAGTTCCCACCAGTCAGGGCCATTGATACCTGCAGGGCCTACGACGCGCGCCGAACGACCATGGCTCTCAGGATTGTGCGGGCAATCGAATTCGACGAGGTCGCCGACCTTGCAGTGAAGGTCAGTCATGGTCAACCTCCCTCAACATAGTTACAGCTTTACACATCCATTCGGACTTTATGCCCGAGAGATCAGCGGCGACGAGAAGGAGTGCTTGCGCCTTGCAAGCGGCGTCGTTGTCCACGTCATCCAGCAGGTCTGACGCACAGTGCAGCAGAGTGCTCACGTTCAGCAGCACATGCGACGAATCAGTGAGATTTGACAAAGCAAATTGGATCGGGTCGCGAAGGTGATTAGCCATGATTCGCCTCCATCCGAACAAGCATGGCAACGGCGATCAGCGCGGCGCCGGTGATGTCGAGTGCCTGCATGTAGGTCGGCGCGAGTGCGGCTTTGCGCAATGCGTCACGAATGATCCGATCGATAAGGGATTGTGTTTGCTCGGGACGAGCGGGGATATGGCGCAGCATGGTGCGGACTCCATCGTGATTGAGGAAGGCCCGCTTCCCGTCGCCAAACGGGGTGGGCGGGCACTGAACAGGGTTGGCGAACCGGCACGATGGCACCGGCAGACCCGGAGGTCTCCCCGCCCAGGCCCACCCATTGAAAAGGCGCGCAAAGGCGTACGGACGTAAAAAAACCGCACTGCGGCGGTCGTCCGCCATCATGATCGGGTCGCCAAACCCGGTAGCTGTTGTCTCAGCCACAACCAAAGTATACGACATTCCGGAAGGTTTACAAGTGCTAATAACGTTCAGCATGTTCCGGCCCCGGTCCGCGCGGCATCGAGCAGCACCAGCAACACGTCGTTCAGTTCGTCACGCTGCACCAGCATCGCCGGTTTGCGTTCGGGGCCGGGATTGGCTGACGTGCGCAACCAGACGAACGCCGGATCGTCCGCGGGCTCGATGTGGGCGTAGAGGGCGGTCATACCACCGCCCGGTAACCGGCGGGGTTTGCGAGAAACGCTTCGATGTCGGCGGCGCGCCAGCCTACCGAGCGGGGGCCGAGCTGGATAGCAGCCGGAAACGTCTTGTTCTTGATGCGTTGGTAGATGGTGGAGCGCGAGAGCCCCGTTGCGGATTCCACCTGTTTGCGGCGCAGGATGGCAAGTGCGGTTTTGATTGGCTCGGCCATGTTTTCTCACTGGAGGATAGTGAGTGTCCCCGGCCCTTCCGGGAACACATGGCTTCTTATTATTTACATCAAGTCGGAAGTTGCTACCCGCATACGCTGGCAGTTCGGCGAGCGCAGACATTCCGTTCTGCGCAGAAGGGGATCTGTCAAGACGTTGACTTCTTTGCAGCCGAAATTATCTCGGCGAGTTTTTTGTGCGACAGGGGAACAACCTTGGTGAGCTCTGTTGCGGCTTTCTGCGCTGATAGCGTCGGGTCGATATTCGCCCTCCAGTGCGCTACCGCATCCTTGATTAGTTCGCGGCTTTCGGCATGTCGCAGCTTCGCCATTTCAGCGGCCGGATTCCTGTTGGTACCACACGCAGCAATCGCAAAGGCGTATCGCTCGCAAGCCACTCTAAACAAAACCATAGCCTCGTCGTCGCTACGGCAGTCAGATATGAGCTTCAAACAGCAATGAATTCCCGTGGCGAGATCTCGCTCTATCCTAGTTGCATTTACCCATGCACGAACGAAGGGTGACGTCTCAGCTAGCAGATGCGACGGCTGCGCCAGCGCCTTGTACGCTCCCTCGATCTCATGGAGGACAGGAACGTCGGCTTCGTCTAAAAATCCGTCATCGTAATAGTGTCGGGATACGATCTCCAACCAACCGAATTTTCCAATGCTGAAAAGGCGATCAAGATCGACTCCTTCTGCCAAATCGAGAAGGTCACAAAGCAAGTCGTCAGCGCGACTCGCGAATCGTTTTTCGAACTCGTCCATGCGCCCTCACGCAAAGCCCTCGAGCAGAAGGCCGCGCCGGCCGGGTGAGGGAACCCGGCTATCGATCCGTCGATCGGGCGCGACCGCGGATCATTTTACGGTGGTTTTGTACAGATCGAAGGGATGCGATAGCCCTGAACAAGTACGGGTAGCAGCCCACGCACGGGGGTATTTCTGGGGGTATGTTTTCAACGAAAAACAGGCGAACCACCACCAGTATTGAGATAGCAAGGATTATTTCATTCCGGCCCTGGCACCAAGTTTTCTCTAGCAAAGCCTCGCACGAAAGAATCTTTGTTAGCTTGTCAGCACATTCCCGCCGCAGTCAGTCGTCGCATTCCCCGCTAATGCCTCAAGCCGCGCTCGTTGCGAAACGCGCCGACAAGCGCTCGCGGTTACGGCAGTCCATCGTCGCGTCCCACAACGGCTTGCTCAGCCTCTCCTCTTTTTGTTGAACGCGCGCACATCGGCATCCTTGCGCATCGGTCAATCAACGAAGACGATAGCTTTCATTTCCTCAACGCAGTGCCGGTTCATTGAAAATGCGCAGCCTTTCGCGCGCAACAATTTCTGCCACGGTCTTTTGAAATCGGCGTCGACAGTTGCCAGATGAAGCTGACGGGCTACGCGCTTTAACAATCCCCGTGGCCGCAATGAGGCTACAAATCAGCTTCAAACCAACTCCCTCACCTCGCCGTAACCTCGCCCCAAGGCAATCCCGGCTGACATCGCACACCCACGGCAACACGAGCAAACCACCGACGCAACGTCACTAGACGCCCCAAAGGCACTTTGCTATCGTCGCTGCCATGAATACGACCAACCCTCGCGCACGGGCCGCATTAGTCTTTCTGCTCGCTTTTTTCGTTATCTGGTGCCGTGCCGCTATCAGACTTGAACATGGATTCCTGTGGGCCGAAGACGCTCCGATCTTTATTCAACAGGCGCATCAGTTGGGCATTCGCGCCATCATCGCAAACTACGCGGGTTATCTGCATTTAATACCCCGGCTGATTGCCGAGACACAACGCGCCGTCTTGCCATTCGGCGCAACGCCCTACTTTTTCGTGTGGTGCTGCGCGGCCCTGATGTCGGCCGCATGTGCGTACGTTGCCTTCGCTCTGCGCCAGGTCGCGCCGCTCACAGCCATCTTCATGGGTCTTGCACCGGTCCTCGCACCTCAGAACGGCGAAGTGCTGCTGTCGATTACCAATCTGCAATGGGTGCTGCTGCCGGCGCTGTTCGTGCTGTTGTGGGAAGCGGTATTTGAAGGCGAGAATCGTCGCTCGCTGCCGCGCGCGATTGCAGTTGGATTGCTGGCGCTGACCGGACCGTTCGGCGTTCTGCTCGTGCCGGCCGTCGCAATAGCCATCGCGCTGCGTCGATTGCGATCAAGAGCCGCGCAAATAAACTGGCCGGTCGTGGCAACGTATTTCATTGCCGTTGCCGTGCAGACGATCGTCATGCTACGCCATCCGCAGACGCCCAAAGGTGTACACGATCTCCCCTGGCTCAACTGGATGATTCGCGCGATGTTCGCGGACTTCCTGCCGACAGCGATCACCACGACCACGGCCGGCTATCTGTTCGCGGCGCTGGTGATTGTCGTATGTGTTCTATCGCGCGCGCGGCTCGTGTTTCTGAGCCTGTTCTGCTTCAGCGTGCTGCTGTGGGGTCTCGGTGTCACGCGAACGGCACCGGTGATGCCGATCATCTGGTACGGCTATGGCGCGCGTTATCTGTACCCGTGGGGCATTTTCATGCTGTGGGCGCTGACGCTGTCGATTTCCTACGCGAGGAACGCGCTGGTCAGGCCACTGGCGGGCATTCTGATTGTCCTGATTCTGCTCGCATCCGGTGAACGATTCGCGGCGGACATTCAGCAGCCGTGGTCAATTCAATCGAGCGCTACGTCCTATCACCTGACCGTTCCGCCCGGCTGGTCGATCGACGTTCCGCGTTAAATCGCATCGTCCGCCAGCAAACGAATTCACGTCTCTGCTCGAACCCGTCGGTGCGCATCGCCCGACGGGTTCGTCATTTGTGGTCGCGACGCTTTAACGCCCCGCCATCTCCACGCCACGCCGCGCGCTTTCACGCCGCCGCTTGATCACATACCCGGCCCACATCAGCACGAGCCACACGGGCACCAGCCATACCGACACCGACAACCCCGGTGTCATCGCGAGAATCACGAGGATCAGCGCCATGAACGCAAGGCAGATCCAGTTGCTGAGCGGGAACCAGAACGAGCGGAACACCAGCGTTTCGCCGGCGGCCACCATCGCCTTGCGCGACTTCAGATGCGTGAGGCTGATCAACGCCCAGTTCAGCACCAGCGCGGCGACCACGAGCGACATCAACAGGCCGAGCGCCTCTGCCGGAATCACGTAGTTGATGATCACGCACGCGAACGTCGCGAGCGCGGACAGACCGATCGCCATATACGGCACGCCGCGCCGGTCGACCTTCAGCAGCGCGCGCGGCGCATTGCCCTGCTCCGCGAGACCGTACAGCATGCGGCTATTCGCATACACGCCGCTGTTGTATACCGACAGCGCCGCGGTCAGCACCACCACGTTCAGCACGTTCGCGGTCAGCGTCGAGCCGATCTGCGAAAAGATCATCACGAACGGACTGCCGCCAGCGGCCACCTCGTTCCACGGATACAGCGACAGCAACACCGCGAGTGAGCAGATATAGAAAATCAGGATTCGCAGGATCACCTGATTCACCGCTTTCGGAATGCTCTTTTGCGGCTCGGCGGCTTCAGCGGCCGTAATGCCGATCAGCTCGAGCCCGCCGAACGAGAACATGATCACCGCGAGCATCATGAAGAGCCCATGAAAGCCGTGCGGGAAAAAGCCGCCGTGACTCCACAGGTTCGCGATCGATGCCTGCGGGCCGCCGTGCCCGCTAATCAGCAGATAGCCGCCGAACAGAATCATGCCGATCACCGCCACCACCTTGATGATCGCGAACCAGAACTCGGTTTCGCCGTAAGCCTTCACGTTGGTGAGATTGATCGCGTTGATGAGCGCGAAGCACGCCAGCGCCGATATCCATGTCGGCACCCCCGGCCACCAGTAATGCACATAGGTGCCGACCGCGGTCAGCTCGGCCATGCTCACGAGCACGTACAGCACCCAGTAATTCCAGCCCGATAGGAAACCCGCAAAGTCGCCCCAGTATTTGTACGCGAAGTGGCTGAACGAGCCGGCGACCGGTTCCTGAGCGACCATTTCACCGAGTTGCCGCATGATCATGAAGGCGACCACGCCGCCGATCGCGTAACCGAGGATCATCGACGGGCCGGCCGCCTGCAACACGCTCGCGGAGCCGAGAAAGAGACCGGTGCCGATCGCGCCGCCCAGCGCGATCAGCTGGATATGGCGATTCTTGAGCCCGCGCTTCAGGCCTTCTTGCTGCTGTGTACTATTCATTGCGCCCTGCTGGATGAAATCGACCGCCGGTCCGCACACTTAGGAGGCCCGGCAAAACCGATAATTTTACCCGGGCCGATATTCGTCAGACATTCGGAGCGACCCGCTTTGGTTCTGCTCCGCACTTAAGCGCGCGGATTGTGATTGTCAGGGGAATAGCGCTTCGGTATGTTGCCGTAGTCGAACCGTCAGCCCGCGGAGGCTCAACATGCTGCGTAAACGTCTGCTTTGCGGCGCCGTTTTGTGCCTCTGTTTCGCGGGCGCGACGGCACTCGCACAAACCGGCTCCGGTGCCGCGCCGTCCGCCCAGCCGGCGATGAATGAATCGGCGAGCCCACCCGCCGCGCCACTATCGGGCCCCGTGCGCAATATCGTGCTGGTGCATGGCGCGTTCGTCGACGGGTCGAGCTGGAATGGCGTGGTCGCGAAACTGCAGCAGAAGGGTTATCACGTGAGCTCGGTGCAGAACCCGCTCACGTCGCTCGCCGACGATGTCGCCGCGACCCGTCGCGTGCTCGCGCGCGAGAGCGGACCGGTGCTGCTGGTCGGGCATTCGTGGGGTGGCGTGGTCATTACCGAAGTGGCGGCGGATGCGCCGAACGTCGCCGGGCTCGTGTACGTTGCCGCGCTCGCGCCCGATCTGCATCAATCGGCGGTCGACGTGATGAAGCAGGGGGAGTCGATGCCGTCTGCCCAAAGCGTCATCGCGGACGCAAACGGCTTTCTGTGGCTCGACCGCGCGCGCTACCACGCGGACCTCGCGGCCGATGTGCCCGAAAACGTCACGCGCGTGCTGGCCGCCGCGCAGGTGCCGATCGCGGCGAAGGCGTTCAACGAACCGGTCGATCAGGTGGGCTGGAAAGACAAACCGTCGTGGTACGTGCTGACCACGAAAGATCGCGCGGTATCGCCCGCGCTGCAGAAAGCGATCGCCGACAGGATCGGCGCGAAGGTCGTGCCGGTTGCGTCGAGCCATCTCGCGCCGGTGTCGCATGCGGGCGCGGTCGCCGATGCGATCGACCGCGCGGCGCGTGAGTTGAGCCGGCAGCAGTAGCGGAGATACGTTGGCGGGTGCGGTTGTCGGCTGCGACTGCTAGTCAGCAGCCGCAGTGGCCAATCACAGTTGCCAGCCACAGTTACCAACCGGCAGTCGCCGACCGCAATTGCCAACATCAACCGCCGCACAGTCAGCCCACGAAGCAAGGCAAGCGCCTCCCGCCACTCACCGCAACATAAACGACATCGCCGACAAACAGTTCAGCATCCGCACCGCATGCTCGGCCGACGCCGCGCTAAAACGCAGCGTCACGCCATCCACGCGTGTCAGCGTCGGCCATTGGCAAAACAGATCGGCGAGCCCGCTCGTCTGCACCCGCAACTCACACTCGACCGCTTGCGCCCGCGCGCGCGTCGCCGTAGCCGAATGGCCCGCGTCGAGATGCTCGCGCACGACGTCGCGCGCGGCCTCGTGAAGCGCCACGCGCACATTCGCGAGCGATTGCGTGACGCCACTCGCATGCCCGCCCGCATCCTTCGTGACGACGAAGCGTGCACCCGGAAAACGCGGCGCGGTTTCTTCGGCGAACACGTCATCGCCGGATAAAAGCGCGACACGTGCGCCGTATTCTTCAGCGAGCGCGCCGTACAACCCCGCCTCACCGAGTTCGACGCCATTGAACGCCACGCGCGCGAACGCGAAGCTGTTGATCGTATGCGCGAGGATGCCGTGCGTTTGCGCCTTCGCGTGATAGCCGATCATGAAGACGAGCGCCGCGCCGTATTCGAGCCCGGCCATCATGCCGAGCGTGCGCGGTTTGCCGAGCACGACCCGCGCGCGCGGATCGAGCAGATCGGGCAGCAGGTTGCGAAAGCCGCCATGCGAATCGTTGACCCACACATTGGTCGCGCCGCCCGCGAACGCGCCTTCGATCGCCGCGTTGGCTTCGAGCGTCATCCAGCGGCGCGCGGCTTCGTATTCGCCGTTGCCCGCACGGGTCTGCTCGGGATGGAAGACGCCGGCCACGCCTTCGATGTCGGTGGAAACGAGGACTTTCATCGCGTATCGATCAGCAGGTAGAAGTAGCAGTAAGCAGTTGGGCAAGATCCGGCACGCTGTCGCGCAACGACAGGCGCGTGTGACCGTCGCGGCCGGTGACGGACTCGGCGCTCCACAACGCATCGACGATCGCCTGTTCGACGCTGTCCGCGCACGCGCGAAACAGCGGGTCCATGCAGTGATCGGCGACGAGCGGCGGCAGCGTCACGTGATCGACGCCGTGCGGCACCGTGTAGGCAGTCGAGAACGCCAGCGCGATATCGCCGCTGCCGTGACCGTACACGGAGCCGGTACGCGCGAGACCGGCGGCCGCGCGCAGCGACAGCCGCTTCAGTTGGCGCGCGTCGAGCGGCGCATCGGTCGCGACGATCATGATGATCGAGCCTTGCTCGGGCTTCGCGGCCGTGGCGTTCGTAGTGCTCGCAGCGGCCCTGGCGGCCACCGCGCGTTCGGCGAGCACACGCCCAAGCGGCGTACCGTCGATCGTCAGCATCGGCAGACGGCCGAAGTTCGCAAGCACCAGCGCGCCCACGGTGTAATCGCGCCCCGCCGCGCCGACCACACGCGACGCACTGCCGATCCCACCCTTCAGATCGAAGCACGACATCCCCCGCCCGGCACCGACCGCGCCGCTCGCGACATCACTGCTCGCGGCATCGAATGCCTGATCGAAATGTTGCGCGCCGACGGCCATCGCCTGGATATCGTTCAGATACCCGTCGTTGCATTCGAACACGAGCGGATTGACCGTCGACCATTCGCGTCCGATGCGCGGATTCGCGCGGATCGCCGCGCCGATCTGCGCCTGCGCGACGGCGCCGACACCGAACGTGTTGGTCAGCGCAATCGGCGTCTCCAGCGTGCCGAGTTCGTCGACCTGCACGAGCCCGATGCTCTTGCCGAAGCCGTTGATCACCGACGCCGCCGCGGGCACCTTGTCGACGAACGGGTCGCCCCGATGCGGACGAATCACGGTCACGCCGGTTTGCAACGCACCGTCGGCGAGCATGCAATGGCCGACGCTGACACCCGCCACGTCCGCAATAGTCCCCAACGCACCGGCCGGCAACAGCCCAATATGCGGCGCACGCAACGAAGCAGAATCAAACATGCTCATGGACGATCCAGCTTCGGATCGAGCGCGTCGCGCAGACCATCGCCGAGCAGGTTAAACGCGAGCACCGTCAGAAAGATCGCGAGACTCGGAAACAGCGCGATATGCGGCGCCGTCACCATATCGGCGCGCGCTTCGTTGAGCATCGCGCCCCACTCCGGGGTCGGCGGCTGTGCGCCGAGTCCGAGAAACGACAGGCTCGCCGCGGTGATGATCGACGTGCCGATGCGCATCGTCAGATACACGACGACCGACGAAATCGTGCCCGGCAGAATGTGCCGCATGATGATCGTCCAGTCCGACGCGCCGATGCTGCGCGCCGCCTCGATATAGGTGAGCTGCTTGAGCATCAGCGTATTGCCGCGCACCAGCCGCGCGAACGCCGGAATGCTGAAGATCGCGACCGCGCAGATCACGTTGATCATGCCGTTGCCGAGAATCGCGACCACGCCGATCGCGAGCAGAATGCCGGGGAACGCGAACAGCACGTCGGCGATGCGCATCGTGATGCGATCCCACCAGCCTTCGTAATAGCCGGCCAAGAGACCAAAGAACGTGCCGATCACCGCGCCGATCGCAACCGACAGAAAGCCGGCTTCGAGCGAGATGCGCGAACCGACCAGAATGCGGCTGAAAATATCGCGGCCCAGCGAATCGACACCGAACCAGTGCGCGGCCGACGGCCCCGCGTTCAGCGCGTCGTAGTCGAAGAAGTTCTCCGGGTCGTACGGCACGATATGCGGCGCGATGATCGCGACCACGATCAGCAGCAGCACGAACACGCCGGCTGCCATCGCGACGTGCTGCTTGCGGAATTTGCGCCAGAACTCGCTCCACGGGGTGCGGATCGCGCGTTCGGCGGGCGCGGCATTGGCCGCATTCGGCTCGGTGGCAGTGGTGCTCATGCGGGCCTCACTTGAAACGGATAGTCGGGTTGATCACGGCGTACAGCACGTCGACGATCAGATTGATGATGATGAATTCGAGCGAGAACAACAGCACCTCGGCCTGAATGATCGGGTAGTCGCGCATCGACACCGCATCGACGAGCAGGCGCCCGAGACCCGGCCAGTTGAACACCACCTCGACGACGATCGAGCCGCCCAGCAGAAAGCCGAACTGCAGGCCCATCATCGTGACGACTGGAATCAACGCATTGCGCAGGCAATGCTTGATGATCACGAGCCGCTCGGGCACGCCCTTCGCGCGCGCGGTGCGCACGAAGTCCTCGTGCATCACTTCGACGAACGACGCGCGCGTGAAACGCGCCATCACCGCCGCGACCGCCGCGCCAAGCGTCAGCGACGGCAGCACATAGCTGCGCCACGAGCCATCGCCGACGATCGGCAGCCAGCCGAGCTGCACCGAGAAGATTTCCATCAGCAGCATGCCGAGCGCGAAGGCCGGAAACGAAATGCCCGATACCGCGAGCGTCATCCCCAACCGGTCGGGCCAGCGGTTGCGCCACACCGCCGACACGATGCCGAGCGCCATGCCGAACACGACCGCCCACACCATGCTCGCGATCGTCAGCCACAGCGTCGGCATGAAGCGCTCGGCGATTTCCTCGCTGACCGGCCGCTTGCTGCGCGTCGAGGTGCCGAAGTCGCCATGCGCCATCCGCCAGAAGAAGCGGACGAACTGCTGCGGCAGCGGTTTGTCGAGACCGAGGTCGGAGCGCACCAGCGCGACGGTCGCCTCGTCCGCTTCCGGACCGGCGGCAAGCCGCGCCGGATCGCCCGGCAACAGATGCACGAACAGGAACACCAGCACGGCGACGATGAAGAGCGTCGGCAGCAGGCCCAACAGACGTTTGACGAGAAAGTTCAGCATGAAACCAGTCCGGCAAGGATGCGGGCAACGGAGAATCGGATGCGGCGGCAACGAAGCGATGTGGGCCACAACTGCCGGCTTCGCTCGTACGGCCCGCGCTTACGCGAGCCGCACGTTTCAGCTCATCACTTGATCGCGATCTCGTCGAAATTGAACGAGCCGTCCGGCGCGACATAAGCACCCGACAGACGCTTGCTGCGCGCGTACACGACCTTCTCCTTGACGAGGAAGATCCACGGCGCGTCGGCCCAGATACGCTTTTGCGCATCCGTGTAGAGCGCGGCCTTCTGCGTGCGGTCGGTGGTTTCGAGCGCCTGCTTCAGATCGCTGTCGACGGTGTCGTTCTTGTAGTACGACGTGTTGACCATCTTCGGCGGGAACGAATTGCCGGCCAGCAGCGGGCTGATCGCCCAGTCCGCTTCACCGGTCGACGACGACCAGCCCGCGTAGTACATCCGCACCGGCGCGGTCGCCGCGTCCTGCGCGCTTTCGACCTTGGCGACGCGCTGACCCGCTTCGAGCGCTTCGACGCTGGCCTTGATGCCGACCTGAGCGAGCTGCTGCTGCACGAACTGGATCACCTTCTGTGCGGTCGAGTAGTTATACGCGGACCACAGCGTGGTTTCGAAGCCGTTCGGATAGCCGGCTTCCTTCAGCAGTTCGCGCGCCTTCGCCGGATCGTACGGCCAGGGGCCGAGCTTCGCCGCGTAATCGACGCCCTGCGGCACCACACCTTCGGCCGGCGTCGCGTAGCCGGCGAACGCGACCTTCGTCAGTGCGTCCTTGTTGACCGCATAGTTCAGCGCCTCGCGCACCTTCGGGTTATCGAAGGGCTTCTGGTTCATGTTCAGGCTGATATAGCGCTCGATGATCGACGGCGCCGCGATCAGGTCGACCTTCGGGCTCGACTGCAATTGCGCGGCCTGCTCGAACGGCACCTGGAACGCGAAGTCCGCTTCGCCGGTGCGCATCAGCGCGGCACGCGTGTTGTTGTCGACCACCGGCTTCCAGTCGATCGAATCGATCTTCGGGTAGCCCTTCTTCCAGTAGCCGGCGAACTTCTTCACCGTCAGGTCGCCCGCCGGATCCCACTTGACGAGTTCGAACGGGCCGGTACCGACCGGATGGAACGCGATGTCCTTGCCGTACTTCTTCAGCGCGTCCGGCGAGATCATCACCGCCGACGGGTGTGCCAGCACGTTGATGAAGGCCGAGAACGGCGCCTTCAACGTGATGCGCACCGTGTACGGATCGACCACCTCGGTCTTGTCGATGCGGTTGAACATGTTGTAGCGCTTCAGCTTGTTGGCCGGATCGGTCACGCGGTCGAAGTTCGCCTTCACCGCCGCCGCATTGAAATCGGTGCCGTCCTGGAACTTCACTCCGTGGCGCAGCTTGATCGTGTACACGCGCGCGTCGGCGCTCGCCTCATAGCTGTCGGCGAGCACGTTGACGAGCTTCATGTCCTTGTCGAAGCCGAACAGCCCCTGGTAGAACGACTTCGAAACCGCTTGCGACAGCGTGTCGTTCGCGTCGTACGGGTCGAGCGTCGTGAAGGTCGATGCGACGGCCATCACAGCCGTGGTCTCGGCATGCGCCAGATTGCCCGCGAGCATCGCGAACACCACCGCGCCGCCGCTGACCAGCGCGCGCAAACGAAACGGAGAAGACGGGACCAGCAGGTTCATGAGGTTGCTCCAGGCTGCGAGATGAAACGGGTTAAGGATGTGACAGCGTCGTTGTGATTGGCTTTGCTTCGGTGCGGCTACTTTGGTCTCTGCTCTGTGCGGCTCAATACGCGCCACCCACGCGATGCCGCGCGACGAAATGGTCCGGCCCGACCGCGACGAGCGGCGCGACCGCCGGCTCGTCGTCGAGCGCGCGGATCGGGCTTGGAATCTCATCGGCGGCGAGCATGCGCTTCGCGTGCCGGCGCGCGGGATCGGCGACCGGCACCGCGCTCATCAGCTTCTTCGTGTACGGATGCTGCGGCGCCTCGAACACCGCGCGGCGCGGCCCGATTTCGACGATCTGGCCGAGATACATCACCGCGACGCGATGACTGATGCGCTCGACCACCGCCATGTCGTGCGAAATGAACAGATACGCGACGCCGAGTTCGCGCTGCAAATCGAGCATCAGATTGACGATCTGCGCCTGCACCGACACATCGAGCGCGGACACCGATTCGTCAGCGATCACCACCTTCGGATTCAACGCGAGCGCGCGCGCAATCGCGATACGCTGACGCTGGCCGCCGGAAAATTCATGCGGATAGCGGCGCGCGGCATCGGCCGGCAAGCCGACTTTTTCGAGCAGCCATGCGACGCGCGCCTGCGCCTCGGCGCCTTGCGCGACACCATGCACGAGCAACGGCTCCATGATCGAAAAACCCACGGTCAAGCGCGGATTCAGCGATGCGAACGGGTCCTGAAAAATAAACTGGATGTCGCGTCGCAGCGCCTGCAATGCGGGGCCGGTCAGCGAGCTGATGTCCTTGCCGCCGAACTCGATCGAGCCGCTCTGGCTTTCCACAAGGCGCAGCAGCGAGCGGCCGGTGGTCGACTTGCCGCAGCCGGATTCGCCGACCAGCGCCAGCGTTTCGCCGGGCCGCAAATCGAAGCTGACTTTCTCGACCGCATGCACGCGACCTGTCATGCGGCCGAACAGTCCGCTTCGCACCGGAAAGCGCGTGACCAGATCGCGCACGCGCAGAATCGGCGGCGTGTCGTCGCGCACCAGCGGCTGCGTTTCTGCGGCGACCGCGGCAGCCGGTTGCACCGCGGCATCGGCCCCGTTCGCGCCGGCCTGCTCGACGCTCAGAATCGGAAAGCGCGCCGGCTGATCGGTGCCCTGCATCGAACCGAGACGCGGCACCGCGGCGAGCAGCGCCTTCGTATAAGGATGCGACGGCGCGGCGAACAGCGCATCCGCGGCGCCCTCCTCCACTTTCTCGCCGCGATACATCACGAGCACGCGGTCGGCCACTTCGGCGACCACGCCCATGTCGTGCGTGATGAAGATCACGCCCATGTTCATCTCATCCTGCAAGCCGCGGATCAGTTGCAGGATCTGCGCCTGGATCGTCACGTCGAGCGCGGTGGTCGGCTCGTCGGCAATCAGCAGCGCGGGTTTGCACGACAGCGCCATCGCGATCATCACGCGCTGACGCATGCCGCCCGACAGTTGATGCGGAAAGCGCGCGGCCACCCGTTTCGCCTCGGGAATCCGCACGAGTTCGAGCAGGCGCACGGTTTCAGCGCGCGCGGCATCGTGGCTCTTGCCCTGATGCAATGCGATCGCCTCGCTGATCTGATCACCGACCGTGAAGACCGGATTCAGCGACGTCATCGGCTCCTGGAAGATCATCGCGATGTCGGCGCCGCGAATCGTGCGCGTCGTGCCGGACGACGCTTTCGCCAGATCGAGCACGCTGCCGTCGCGGCGCCGGAACGCGATGGCGCCGCCTGCTACGCGTCCGCCGCCGTGCTCGATCAGCCGCATCAACGCGAGCGACGTGACCGATTTGCCCGAGCCCGATTCGCCGACGATCGCCAGCGTCTCGCCGCGCTCGACCGTGAACGACAGGTTGCGCACCGCGTTGAACGTCGAGCCGCTACGGCGGAACGCGACCGTCAGATCGTCGACCGCGAGCACGCGCTGCGGCGGCAAGGTTTCGATAAGCGGGCGGGCGGTGTGCGATGAAGTCGGCACGGTGATTCCTTTGAATTCGAACGCGGCTAACAGGGGTCAGGCAGGGCGTGCGCGCAATTAGCGATAGATCGCCGTCACCGGCGCAACGCCCAACCGCGCGAAGCCGCGGTACATACCCTCGGTATTGAACGGCAACGTCACGTTGCCGCGCACGTCGACGGCGATCAGGCCGCCGCGTCCGTCGATCTTCGGTAGGCGATTCATCACGACGTCGTGCGCGGCTTCTTCGAGCGAGATCTCGCGATAGGCCATCTGCGCGGCGACGTCATAGGCGGCGACCATCCGCATGAACATTTCGCCGGAGCCGGTGGTCGACACTGCGCAGGTCGCGTCGTCCGCGTAGCAGCCCGCGCCGATCAGCGGCGTGTCGCCGACGCGCCCAACCTGCTTGTTGGTGACGCCGCCCGTCGAGGTCGCCGCGGCCACGTGACCGTGCCGGTCGAGCGCGACCGCGCCGACGGTGCCGAACTTGCGGTTCGGATCGATCGGTTCGTGCGGCGTGGGCTCGCTGCTGCCCGACGTTGCGGCCGCGGCCGCGAGCGTCGCGCCGTCGTGATCGAGCATCGGGCGTTGCTGCTCGCGCGCGATCTGCCACTGGCGATAGCGCGCATCGGTGTCGAAGTAGCTGTTATCGACGAACTCGAGACCCTGCGCGGCCGCGAATGCCTCCGCGCCTTCGCCGGTGAAGAGCACATGGTCGCTGTGCTCCAGCACGCGGCGCGCGGCCAGAATCGGATTGCGCACGTGCGTCACGCAGCAGATCGCGCCGGCGTCGAGCGTACGGCCGTCCATGATCGCGGCGTCGAGCTCGTGCGTGCCGGCCGACGTATAGACCGCGCCGTGACCCGCGTTGAAGAGCGGGCAGTCTTCCAGCAGACGCACCGCTTCGCTGACCGCGTCGAGCGCGCTGCCGCCATCGGCGAGCACGCGCTGACCGGCGGCGAGCACCGCGTTGAGCGCCGCGTGATAGTCGGCTTCGGCGCTGGCCGACATCGATGCGCGCAGGATCGTGCCTGCCCCGCCGTGAATGGCAATGACTGCGTTGGAGTTCATCGTTTGGAGTGTGGAGTGCGGGTTGTTCGGGGATTGCGGGAATGTGCGGCGGCCGTCGCGGCCTCGGGTTCGGCGCGGCTGAGTTTCGCGCGTTGGGCCTCGGTGCGTTTGGGCTCGACGCGTTGAGCTTTCGCTTCGAGGCTTTTCGTTTCCGTCCGCTTTGTTTCCGTGCTTTTCGTTTCCGTGCTCTTCGCTTTGCTGCCCACGGCCTTGCCGTCCTTCGGCCGTGCGCTTTTGCCCGGCGATCGCGCCGGCTCATCCGCGCTACTGGCCACCCCGCTTTGCGGATCGAACAGCCACGGCAGCACGAATTCGCTGACGTCGGCGGCCGCCTTCACCGAGCGTTGCGCGCGATACGCGACCGCGTCGCACAGCGCTTCGATCACGGCCAGCACGGCCGAATCGGCATTCGATGCGAGCCGCCGGTCGGCGCGGACATACAACGCGAGGTCGGCGAATTGCGCGAGCGGCGAGCGTGGGCCGTCGGTCAGCGCGAGCACGCGCGCACCGCGGCCGGCCGCGCGGCGCGCGAGTTCGATCGTGTCTTCGACGTAACGGGGAAACGCGATGCCGATCAGCAGATCGCCGTCGTTCGAGCGCACCAGATGCCGCGCCGCATGCGACGGGCCGCCGCTGACCGCGAGCGAGCGCACGTAGTCGTGATACGGCAGCAAGCCGTGCTCCATCAGCCCCGCGAGAAACGCGCTCGCGCCGAAACCGACGATGAACACGCGGCGCGCGGCGATGATCGCGTCGACGGCGGCGTCGGCCGTTGCGCGGTCGATCGACGTGCGGGTCGCGTGCAGATTGTTGGCGGCCTGCTCGAGCGATGCATCGACCAGATCGTCGCCGGCCGCGAGCGATTCCTGCGCGCTGCGCAGCCGCTCGACCGGCGCGAGCGTCGCCTCGAAGCCGCGCACCAGCGCTTCACGAAACTGCGGGTAGCCGTCGAAGCCGAGCGCGCGCGCAAAGCGGTTCGCGCTCGCGACCGACGCGCCGACGGCGCTCGCCAGTTCGTCGATCCGCATCGTCGCCGCGCGAAACAGATTGGCGAGCACGTAGTCGCCCATGCGCCGGTGAATCGGTGTGAGCGTCGGCAGCGCCGCGACGATGCGCGCGGCAATCGCCTGCTCGGCGGGATTCGAAACAGCGGACGGGTGATGAATCATGCAGTCGGACAGGCGCGATCGCTCTATTCGGAATGGATGAAAGTATATTTACATAGAACTTCTCCGAGAAAAAATTCATTTTCATTTTCGAGGGTTTCTACCGATAAAACCCCGTCAGGCAAGGGGCTTTACATTCGCGCGCCGCCGCTGGCACGATGAAAATGGATTTTCATCATGGCACCGCGCCCGCATGTCGCGACGTGGTCAGCACGCCGCTGCACTTGCTTCGACACCCGGCTCCGGGATCCGCATCAGCCGCGCGGCCGGCGACATCACGATGATCAGCGCCTGCACGACAAACGCAAGCGCCGCCGCGACCAGACACGCATCGACGTTCCATCGCGCGCTGAGCGCCGCGCCGAGCAGCGCGCCCACCGGACGCGCGCCATAGGTGGCGGTGCTGATCAGCGCGGACACGCGGCCCATCATCCGTTCGGGGGTGATCGCCTGACGCAGCGTCGTCGAGCCGACGACCCACAGGATCGGCCCGGCGCCGAGCAGAAAGAAACTCGCCAACGCGAGCCAGAACGACGGCGCGACGAGCGTCGCCACCATCACCAGCGACGCGAGCAGACCGCAGCATGGCCCGATGATCAGCATGCGGCCGAAGGCGAGACGCCGCGCGATCGCGGGCGCGGCAAGCGCGCCGCACACCATGCCGACGCCGTACGCGCCGAGCGTCACGCCGACCGCCGACGCGCCGAGCCCGAGGCGATGCACCGCGTACGGCACATACACCGCCTGCAGGATGAAGAAGCCGAGGTTGAAGAACACGGCGGTCGCGAGCATCGGCAGCAGCAACGGATCGCGCAGCACGAAGCGCGTGCCGTCGCGCAACTCCAGCATGAAATGGCGCGCTGGCGTGGCCGCGCGCGGCGGCTCGCGCAAGCCCGCGAGCAAGGCGACGGCGAGCGCGGACAAGGCCGCCGCGCCGCCATACGCCCAGCCCGCGCCGATCCAACCGACCAGCAAACCACCAAGCGCCGGTCCGGCCGAATACGCGACGCTGCGCGCGAGTTCGAGCCGGCCGTTGGCAATCGCGTAGGCCTCGCGCGGCACGATCGACGGCACCAGCGATGGCGCCGCAACGTTGTAGGCCACCGTGCCGGTCGCGGCGACGAAGCCGAGCGCGGCCAGCAGCGGCAGATTCAGCGTATGCGTGAGCACCAGCAGCAGCACACCGAGCATCGCGCACACGCGCACGCTTTCGGCGAGCGTCATCAACACGCGTCGCGAGCGGCGGTCGGCCCACACGCCGAGCGGAATCGACAGCAGCAAAAACGGCAGCGTCTGCGCGGTTTGCAGCAGACCGGTATCGCGCGCGCTCGCGCCGAGAGCGAACACCGCGACCAGCGGCGCGGCGGCGAGGCTGATCTGCTCGGCCGATTGCGCGCACAGGTTCGACCAGGCGAGGCGCCGGAATGCGCCGGACAACCGGGGCGCAGCGGTAGCCGAAGATGAAGAAGACGATGATGGCGTGGCGGACATCGATGAACTCCCGGGATTGAACGTCAGGTGTTCATCGTCGTCGACTGGGCGTCGCGAGGCGCCCCGCTTCTTGCGGTGTTATTCTTCGCTCGCCATGAATCTCGAAAGCATCCTCTTTACCCAGGGTTTCGGTTCGCGCCGGCAATGCCGCGCGTTGATCGGTGACGCGCGCGTCACCATCGACGGCGCCGTCTGCGCCGATGCCGACGCCGATTTCGCCATCACCGGCGACACGTTTCGCTTCACTGTCGACGGCGTCGAATGGCCGTATCGCGAGCACGCGTATCTGCTATTGAACAAGCCCGTTGGCTACGAATGCTCGCGCGATCCGCAGCATCATCTGAGTGTGTTCAGTCTGCTGCCGCCGCAATTCGCCGAGCGTGGCGTGCAGTGCGTCGGCCGCCTCGATCAGGACACCACCGGCCTACTGCTGCTCTCCGACGACGGCAAGTTCGTGCATCAGTTCACATCGCCCAAACGCAAGGTCCCCAAGCTGTACGTCGCGACCACGCGCCATCCGCTCGACGACGCGCAACTGATCGCGCTGCGTGACGGCGTGCTATTGCATGGCGAGAGCAAACCGAGCGCCGCGCTCGATGCCGAGGCGCGCGATACCCACACGCTTGCGATGAGCGTGCTCGAAGGCAAATACCATCAGGTCAAGCGGATGATCGCGGCGGCCGGCAACCGCTGCGAGGCACTGCATCGCGAGCGGATCGGCGGCCTCGTCATGCCCGCGACGCTCGCGCCCGGCGCATGGCAATGGCTCGACGCCGCCGGTCTCGACGCGCTGCGCAGCGGGTAAACATCTAGCGCGCCATTAGTCACACCATAAGCCTTTGATGCGCCGGCAAAAAGGCCGCGCGCATTGCGGGGCATCGCACAGAGTGCGTTGCGTCGCAGCATGCCGTTCCCGACCTGTCGCCCTATACTCGTTTAAACAAACGACTACAAAGGTTTCAAGGAGGGGCGCCATGCATATCGACGGCACGATTACGATCCCGCAGGCGATGATTGCGTTTATCTGTTTTGCGCTGCTGCTGGTCGGCGGCTCGCTGGTGATCATGCGGCTGCGGCACAAGTACCATCCGAACCTGATCGGCGCTTTGATCGGCGGGATGCTGTGCTTCCTGCTGCTGGAAATGCTGCCGTCACTGACCTGACACGGCAGCACGAGCGGATCGCGCGATGCGGCAAGCGCGCGGTCCGACGATGCAGCGCGGCGGATGCGCGTTTTTGCGAGGCAGCGATGTCTCGGGAGGCGGATTTTTTTGCCGCTTTGTTCTGCGCTCTTGCGTAACTGCTCCGCTGCCGCGCTCGCGGCTTTCGTTGCCTCGTCTGTTACCTTGTCTACAAGCGAGCGCTAGCCGCTCGCCTTCGCCACTTCGCTCAGAAAATCCTCGACGTCCGGATAGCGCAAACGCACGCGCAATTCCTGTTTCAGACGCCGGTTCACGAGCCGTCGCGATTCGCGCATGAACGACAGCAGCATCGGCTCGATCTGGGTTTCCGCTTGCGCGCGCGTGATGCGCGGCGCGCGCGCAAGGCCGAACGTATCGGCGACCGCATCGAAGTACGCGGCCATTTTCAGCGACGAATCGTCGGATGCGTGGATCGTGCGCGCGGGTCGTCCATGTGTCGCGAGGCGCACGAGAATCGCGGCGAGGTCGTCGGCGTGGATGTGATTGGTGTAGACGTCATCGACATCGACGAGCGCGGGCGTGCGTCGTTCGAGCCGCGCGAGCGGCAGACGGCTGCGCGCATAGATGCCCGGAATCCGCGCGATGCTCGCGCTTACGCTGCCGCGCGCGGTCGCGCGCCGCAATTGCGACTCCGCCGATACGCGCCGTTTCGCGCGCGCGTTGGCCGGCCGCGTCGTGCGCGTTTCGTCGATCCACGCGCCGCCGCAGTCGCCGTAGACGCCCGTCGTACTGGCGTAGACGATCCGCGTGGGCACGCGCGCGGCGGCGGTCCGCCACACCCCGTCGGGTACAATACCGGGTGTTTCAGCGTCCCGATATGAAGCACACTTGCGGCGTATTCGCCCGATCGGCGTCACCGCCGGCAGCGCTGCGAAACCGGCCGTTCGGCGTGCGGCAGAGGCGCCGAGGCGAGCGCCGGCACGAGGTGCGAGGCCCGCCGCGCAAGCCCGCGCGAAGCCCGGCCTCGCGAGTGTCGCAAGCAGCGCGCGCGTGCGCTGGTCGCCGTCACCGGACTTCTGCGGCGGAGCGAGATGCAGCACCGTCGGCGCGAGACCCGCGAGCCGTTTGAGGCTGCGCCGGTCGTCGAGATCGCCGACGAGCGGCGTCACGCCCGCGGCGCGCAGCTCCGCGCAACGCGCGGCATGGCTCGTCAATGCGAAGACATGTGCGCGCGGCCGCAACAGAGGCACACAGCGCATGCCGACGTCGCCGCATCCAACGATCAGTACGCGCGGCCGGCGGAAGTTTCGTGTCGCTTTCATGGTGGACGCATTGTAGCCGTCACACGCAACAGGTACCGCGCGGTCGACCCGGCGGATCCGCTAACGATTCTGTTTTTTCGATTCCGAACACTCTATGGCATTTAACGTCACGCTCCGGCAAAGCGGCCGGCAGTTTCAGGTAGAACAGGACGAACCGGTGCTCTCCGCCGCCCTGCGTCAAGGCATCGGCCTGCCGTACGGCTGCAAGAACGGCGCGTGCGGTTCGTGCAAGGGCACCGTCGTGAGCGGCGAAGTCGAGCAACGCGCGCATTCGTCGTCGGCGTTGTCGAACGACGAAAAGACCCGCGGCATGGCGCTGCTGTGCTGCGCGACCGCCTGTTCCGATCTCGAAGTGGACATCCGCGAAGTGGCCGGTGTCGGCGACGTGCAAGTGAAGAAGCTGCCGTGCCGCGTCAACGCGATCGAGCGCAAGGCCGACGACGTGATCGTCGTCAAGCTGCAACTGCCCGCCAACGAACGTCTGCAATATCTGGCCGGCCAGTACCTCGAATTTATCCTGAAGGACGGCAAGCGCCGCAGCTATTCGATGGCGAACGCGCCGCACGTCGAAGGCCCGATCGAATTGCATATCCGCCATATGCCCGGCGGCGCCTTCACCGACCACGTGTTTTCGACGATGAAGGAGCGCGACATCCTGCGTTTCGAAGCGCCGCTCGGCACGTTCTTCCTGCGCGAAGACTCGGACAAGCCGATCGTGCTGCTCGCGTCGGGCACCGGCTTCGCGCCGCTGAAGGCGATCGTCGAGCACACGGTGTTCAAGAACATCACGCGGCCGATCACGCTCTATTGGGGCGCGCGCCGCAAGAAAGACCTGTATCTGCTCGAACTCGCCGAGCAGTGGGCGCGCGAGATTCCGAACTTCAAATTCGTGCCGGTGCTCTCCGAGCCGGATGCTAGCGACGCATGGACAGGCCGCACGGGCTTCGTGCATCGCGCGGTGATCGAAGATCTGCCCGATCTGTCGGGCTATCAGGTCTATGCATGCGGTGCGCCGGTGATGGTCGAGTCGGCGGTGCGCGATTTCACGCAGCATCACGGTCTGCCCGAAGACGAGTTTTACGCGGACTCGTTCACGAGCGCCGCCGACCTCGCGAACGCGGTCTGATCGTCGCCGATCGAACGGCCCGCGCAAAACACGCGGGCTGTGCCGCCTGAACGTGTCAGCATCGAGACAGCGCGAAAAAATGCGCGTCGATGCAGCGCCGATGCAAATTCATAGTTTACATCGGCGCTTTCCTTGTCGTATTCTTTCGCGCATGAACCGCATCCAGTCCGAACTCCGACGTCGCCGCTTGCCGCTCCCCTAGGGGCGCCGCTGGCTTCGTCACGGATTCGCGCTATACAAGGCGCAAGCTGTTCGAATCATGAAAGCCACGGCATGCCGTGGCTTTTCTGTTTTTCCGGCCGCCTTTTTACGGGCCAACGTGATTGATCCTTCACTCTGCCTTTACCTTTTGCCTGGAGCCTGCCGTCATGAATTTCAATGAATATCCGATCGAGTCGCTGATGTACATCACGAACCGGCCCGAAGTCGTTTTCACGCACGGCAAGGGCTCGTGGATTTACGACAATAACGGCAAGCGCTATCTGGATTTCATTCAGGGCTGGGCGGTCAACAGTCTCGGCCATTGCAACGACGGCATGATCGAGGCGCTGAACACGCAGGCAAAGCTGCTGTTCAACCCGTCGCCGGCGTTCTACAACGAGCCGATGGCAAGGCTCGCGGGCCTGCTCACGCAGCACAGCTGCTTCGACAAGGTGTTCTTCACGAACAGCGGCGCCGAGGCGAACGAAGGCGCGATCAAGCTCGCGCGCAAGTGGGGCAAGAAATTCAAGGACGGCGCGTTCGAGATCATCACGTTCGATCACAGCTTCCACGGCCGCACGCTCGCGACGATGTCGGCGAGCGGCAAGCCGGGCTGGGACACGATCTACGCGCCGCAAGTGCCGGGCTTCCCGAAGGCGGACCTGAACGACATCGCGTCGGTCGAAAAGCTGATCAACGCGAAGACCGTCGCGGTGATGCTCGAACCGATTCAGGGCGAAGGCGGTGTGATCCCGGCGTCGCGCGAATTCATGCAGCAACTGCGCGAGCTGACGAAGAAGCACAACCTGCTGCTGATCGTCGATGAAGTGCAAAGCGGTTGCGGCCGCGCGGGCACGTTGTTCGCGTATGAGCTGTCGGGCGTCGAGCCGGACATCATGACGCTCGCCAAGGGCATCGGCGGCGGCGTGCCGCTCGGCGCGCTGCTGTGCAAGGCAGCCGTCGAAGTGTTCGAAGCCGGCGACCAGGGCGGCACCTACAACGGCAATCCGCTGATGACCGCGGTCGGCTATTCGGTGATCTCGCAACTGGTCGCGCCGGGCTTCCTCGAAGGCGTGCAGGCGCGCGGCGAATATCTGCGCACGAAGCTGCTCGAACTGTCGGAAGAGCGCGGCTTCGAGGGCGAGCGCGGCGAAGGTCTGCTGCGCGCGTTGCTGCTCGGCAAGGACATCGGCAACCAGATCGTCGAAAAGGCTCGCGAGATGCAACCGGACGGTCTGTTGCTGAACGCGGCGCGCCCGAACCTGCTGCGCTTCATGCCGGCGCTGAATGTGACCACCGAAGAGATCGACCAGATGCTGGCGATGCTGCGTTCGGTGCTCGACTCGCTGTAATCACACGGAGCGCGCCGATGACGACCAACACGACGCTATCGATCCGCCGCTTCGACGCGGCTGACACCGATGCCGTGGTCGCACTGTGGCAGCAGGCTTTTCCCGAGTACCGGGACATGACGAGGCCGCAGCGCAATCCGCATCTGTCGATCGCCAACAAGCTCGCGACGCAGCCTGAGCTGTTCTTCGTCGCGGTGCTCGACGAACGCATCGTCGGCACCGTGATGGGCGGCTACGATGGGCATCGCGGCTGGATGTATTCGCTGGCGGTCGATCAAGCGGTGCGACGTCATGGCATTGGCACGCGGCTCGTTGCGCACGTCGAAAGCGCGCTGACCGTGCTGGGCTGTCCGAAGCTGAATCTGCAGGTGCTGTCCGCGAAGGCCGATCTTCAGGCGTTCTATGAGGCGCTCGGTTATCGCGCCGATGCGGTGATCAGTCTCGGCAAGCGGCTCGGCGAA
Organism: Paraburkholderia sp. ZP32-5; assembly: GCF_021390495.1. NCBI lineage: Bacteria > Pseudomonadati > Pseudomonadota > Betaproteobacteria > Burkholderiales > Burkholderiaceae > Paraburkholderia > Paraburkholderia sp. ZP32-5. The sequence goes on from NZ_JAJEJP010000001.1 coordinate 3,309,647, forward strand.
TTCGCGGAGGCGGCACCGGCTGGTTGAAGCGTCCGCCGTGCTCAGGCAAAAAAAGGCTGCATGCGGGGTCGGTTCAGATACGCATGCAGCCTTTTTCTTTTCGAGTCTGGACGCGTATGCGTATCCGGAAGATCACGCAGGCGCGGCGCCGTCATCTCGCGCCCGCTGTCACACGCTCACGCTTCGATATGCGTAGGCTCGAACGACATCGCGGCGGTATCGCCGTCGGGCCGCTTGAACAAGGTCGTGCCGTGACCGTTCAGATCGAGCAGCGAGATCGACAGCGCTTGCGTGAAACCAATCGTCACGGAGACCGGCGCATCGGCAGACGGGCTTGTCGTGCCTGTTGTGTTTGTCGTAGCGGCGGAAGTCGCGTCACCGGCGCCGGTCGTCGCGTTCGCGTTACCCGCTTGCGCGCCCTTGGTCACGCCCTTCAGCAGTTCGAGCGCTTCCTGCGAGCCGTGCAGCTTCGGCTGCCCCAGTCCCGCGATCAGTTCGCTCAACAGGCTGTTTGCGCCGCTGGACCCATCGAGTGATCCGGCGGAGTTTTGCTGCTTTTTCGCATCGTTGCTGTCGCCAGCCTGATCTCCGCTGGCCGGCAGACCGCCCCCGGACGTTGATGGAACAGCCGCGGCTGGGCGCAATATCTCCGTCGTCGACGTCACAGTTTGAACCTGCCCTTGCGCAAGCGAAATCGACAGTTTTCCGCTCGATGGATCGAAGTCGATCGCGACCGAGCCGGAGCGCTCATTGACCGCAACCGTCGATATGGACATCGTCCGCGAACCATAGCCGGTACCGTAGCTGGTCGACATCGACGACGCGACCGTCGTGGATTCGTCGAAACTCGCGTTCAGATCGACAGCGCCGCCTTGAGACAGTTCATCGGCGAAGCTTTTGGTGGCCGCGTCGGCCTGCGACTGACTGAAGCCGCTTTGCACCAGCAATGTGTTGAGCGTCGAACTCAACTGCGTGCGCGCGGTTGCCGATACTTCGCTCATCCCAGTCGACGGATCGACCGTCGTTGCGCCATTGGCCGCCTGCGCGAACTCCTGCGCAAGCAGGCCCACATTGACTTCGGCGCGTGACGCGACGACTTGCATCGAGCTCAGGCTCAGGCTGGCGTCCGGCGTCGCGCCCACCTGACTGGACTGGCTCTGTCCCTGGCTGACGGACGGGTCTTGAGAATTGGGTACGCTCAGCAACCCGAGGACGTTGTTGCCGCTGATAGGAGTCGACATGTCTGGTGACCGCGAGGTTGGTAGCGGGATACCGGGTGCCGCCACAGTGGGCGAAACACGGCTTCTTGTCTGATGATATCGGCGGATCACGGCCGGGCTTGAGGATGTTTTGCGATTTCCGTACTGGCGCGCCGGGTGGCGAGCGCGCACACCGGCTGCAGATAGGGCTGGCGATCAACCGTAAAAATACCTGCTGGCCGGTTAAACCCAATAAAAAAAAGGCTGCATGCGGAATACGCATGCAGCCTTTTCTATCAATGCCGTCGAGCCGCTGAATCAGGCCGACCTGCTCAACCTGCCTGTCTGGCGAATTTATTCGGCCGGCTTATTCACTTACTCATTCACCCACTTATTCACCCAGATAAGCCGCCCGGACCTTCGGATCATCGAGCATCTGCTTCGCGTCACCCGACATCGTGACGAGACCCGAGTCCATCACATAGCCGCGATTCGCTGCCTGCAGCGCGAGACGCGCGTTCTGCTCGACCAGCAGCACGGTCATCCCTTCGGACGAAATCAGCCGGACCACTTCGAAGATCTTCTCGACCATGATCGGCGACAGACCCATCGACGGTTCATCGAGCAACAACAGCTTCGGCCGCGAGATGATCGCGCGCGCCATCGCCAGCATTTGCTGCTCGCCGCCCGACAGCGTGCCCGCGTACTGCGACGCACGCTCTTTCAGACGCGGGAAGAAGCCGAACATACGGTCGACGTCCTTCTCGATTTCGTCCTTATCGTTGCGCAGATACGCGCCCATCTGCATGTTCTCGACGATCGACATGCGCGCGAAGATGCCGCGTCCTTCCGGCACCATCGCGAGACCGCGCTTCAGAAGCTCGTGCGCGGGCAGCCCCTTGATCGACTGGCCCATGTACTCGATGTCGCCCGCCGCGTACGCCTTCAGGCCGGTGATCGCCTTCATCGTCGTGGTCTTGCCCGCGCCGTTCGCGCCGATCAGCGTGACCAGTTCGCCCTGCCCGACTTCGAGGTCGATGCCCTTGACCGCCTGGATGCCACCGTAGTTGACCTGCAGGCCCTTGATTTTCAACATTGCTTGCGTTGTGGACATCAGTGGACTCCCGCACCCAGATAAGCTTCGATCACCTTCGCATCCTTCTGCACGTCCTGCGGCAGACCCTGTGCGATTACCTTGCCGTAGTCGAGCACCGTCATCTGGTTGCACAGACCCATCACCAGCTTCACGTCGTGCTCGATCAGCAGGATCGTCTTGCCGTCAGCGCGAATCTTGTCGAGCAGTTTGGTCAGCTCGACCTTTTCCGTTGCGTTCATGCCGGCCGCCGGTTCGTCGAGCGCGAGCAGCTTCGGATCGGTCGCCAGCGCACGGGCGATTTCCAGACGGCGCTGGTGACCGTACGACAGGTTGCGCGACGTGTAGTCCGCGTATTGCGCGATGCCGACGTAGTCGAGCAGTTCGATCGCGCGCTCCTTGATCTCACGCTCTTCCTTGCGTTCGGACGGTGTCTGCAGCACTGCGCCGATCAGGCCGTGCTTGGTGCGCACGTGACGGCCGACCATCACGTTTTCCAGCGCGGTCATGCCGCCGAACAGACGGATGTTCTGGAACGTGCGGGCGATGCCCGCCTTCGCGACCTGATACACCGCGGTCGGCGTGTAGTTCTCGCCGTCGAGCTTGAATTCGCCCGAATCCGGCGTGTACAGCCCCGTGATCACGTTGAAGAAGGTCGTCTTGCCGGCGCCGTTCGGGCCGATCAGACCGTAGATCGTGCCTTTCTCGATCTGCAGACCGACATCCGACAGGGCCTGCAGGCCGCCGAAGCGCTTGTTCACGCCTTTCACCGACAGACGGATCTGGCCGTTGCCTGCGTTGTTGTTTACGTTATCGCTCATGTCTTATCTCCCTGCGTGCGTCAGGCGCGCACCGGCTTCTTGCCGTTGCGTTTGGCCAGCTTCGCGATCTTGTCCTCGTGCTTCGGCGCGGGCCACAGGCCTTCCGAGCGATACAGCATGATCACGACCATCGCGAGACCGTACAGCAGCTGACGGATCACTTCGGTATCGACGATTTCATGACCGAAGATCATGTTCTGCAACGGACCCATCGTCGAACGCAGGAATTCCGGGAACACCGCGAGCAGCACCGCGCCGAGGATCACGCCGGGGATGTGGCCCATGCCGCCGAGCACCACGCACGCGAGCACCACGACCGATTCCCAGAACGTGAACGATTCCGGCGACACGAAGCCCTGGAACGCGCCGAACATCGCGCCCGACAGACCGCCGAACGACGCGCCCATCGCGAACGCGAGCAGCTTCACGTTACGGGTGTTGATGCCCATCGCCTTCGCGGCGATTTCGTCTTCGCGGATCGCCGCCCATGCGCGGCCGATACGCGAATGCTGCAGACGCGTACAGACCCAGATCACGAACAGCGCGCACAGCACGAACAGGTAGTAGTACGAGTACACCGACGGGAACTGGAAGCCGAACAGCGAGTGCGACTGCGCGAGGCTGAAGCCGCCCACCTGCACCGGGTCGATACCGGTGATCCCCTTCGGGCCGTTGGTGATGTTCACCGGACGGTCGAGGTTGTTCATGAAGATCCGCACGATTTCCCCGAAGCCGAGGGTCACGATCGCGAGATAGTCGCCACGCAGACGCAACGTCGGCGCGCCGAGCAGAATCCCGAAGATCGCGGCGAGCGCCATCGCGATCGGCACGATGATCCAGATCGGGAAGTGCAGTCCATTCGGCGCGAGATGCGCGATCCACTCGAACTGCGTCGTGAGGTGCGGCGAGCTGAGCAGCGCGGCGACGTACGCGCCGATTGCGTAGAACGCGATGTAGCCCAAATCGAGCAGGCCGGCGAAGCCGACCACCACGTTCAGGCCCAGCGCGAGCATCACGTACAGCATCGCGAAGTCGAGCACGCGGACCCAGTAGTTACCGCCCGCGGAGCCGATGATGATCGGCGCGGCGATCACGAGGATGGCCGTGATGATGCCGACAGTCAGCGTCTTCGCCAGGTTCTTTTCGGGGATGAGCGTCGTGGACGGCTCGATCGGTTGAATTGAGGTCATGTCTTTTTCTCCCGGGATCAGGCGCGATCCGCAACACGTTCGCCGAGCAGGCCCGACGGACGGAACACCAGCACGACGATCAGCACGATGAACGCAAACACGTCCTGATAGTTACTGCCGAACACACCGCCAGTGAGATTGCCGATATAGCCGGCGCCCAACTGTTCAATGAGGCCGAGCAGCACCCCGCCCACCATCGCGCCGCCGAGGTTGCCGATACCGCCGAGCACCGCCGCGGTAAAGGCCTTCAGGCCGGGGATGAAGCCCATGTAGAAGTGCGCGTTGCCGTATTCGGACGCGATCATCACGCCGGCGAGAGCGGCCAGCGCCGAGCCGATCATGAAGGTCGCCGAAATCACGAAGTTCGGGCTCACGCCCATCAGGCTCGCGACGTTCGGGTTCTCGGCGATCGCGCGCATCGCGCGGCCGAGCTTGGTTTTGTGCACGAGCAGCAGCAGACCGCCCATCACGAGGAACGCGACCACGATGATGACGATTTCAGTCATCGAGATCACGGCGCCCGGCGTCGTGTCGGTGGCCTTGATCACGTTGATCGGATCGGTAGGCAGCAGCTGCGGGAACGGCAGCGGGTTGCGCGACCAGATCATCATCGCGAGCGTCTGCAGCAGGATCGACACACCGATGGCGGTGATCAGCGGCGCGAGACGCGGCGCCCGGCGCAACGGCCGGTAGGCCACCCGCTCGATCGTGTAGCCGACCACCGAGCAAACCGCCGCCGCGATGATCAACGCGATGATGAGCGTCGGCACGTTGCCGAGCCCGGGGAAGTGGTTCTGCAGCACACCTATGGCGGAGAGCGCGACCATCGCGCCCACCATCAACACGTCGCCGTGAGCGAAGTTGATGATGCCCAGAATGCCGTAAACCATCGTATAGCCCAGTGCGATGATGGCGTAGACACTGCCAAGCACCAATCCATTCAGGATCTGCTGGATGAAGATATCCATTTAATGCTCCTTAGCCCGTGCGACTGGATTCACGCTTTTCATCGGCCGGTAGGCGGATGTACCACGGAATCTCAACGGCACTGCGGGTACTGATATAAAAGACCGGTAAGGGTTATCCGCTGCCGGTTTACCCCAACGACCGTGATGCGGTCGCGGGCTCGCCATGGGCGGATGCAAAAACGGCACCGTTGGATGGTGTCGGTGCCGTCAGGCTCAACTTCCCGTCATCACATCTTGACGACGTCGAGTACTGCTTTCTTGCCGTCCTTGAAGTCGTAAAGTGTAATGGCGCCCTCTTTCAAATCACCCTTGTCGTCGAACGCGATGTGGCCGATTACACCGTTGTAATCGGTCGAAGGCATCGCAGCCAGCACCTTGGGCGCGTCGATCGAATTAGCGCGCTTCATTGCATCGACGATCACGTACACAGCGTCATACGTAAACGGCGCGTAAATCTGCACCGGCGTGTGGAAGCGGTCCTCGTACTTCTTTTCGAAGTCCGCTCCGCGGTCCATTTTCGAAAGCGCGAGACCCGCCTCCGAACAGACCAGGTTTTGCACGGCGGTTCCCGCCAGCTCCCCTACCTTGTCGGTACACACACCGTCGCCGCCAAGGATTTTTGCCCTGATACCGAGCGCCGCCGCCTGCTTCGTAAACGGCCCGCCCGTCGCGTCCATACCGCCGAACATGATTGCGTCCGGCTGAACACTCTTGATCTTCGTGAGGATGGCCCGGAAATCCGTGGCCTTGTCGTTCGTCGCTTCCCGCGCGACGATCTTCGCTCCGCTCGCCTCGGCGGTCTTCGCGAATTCGTCCGCGAGACCCTTGCCGTAGGCGGTCGCATCGTCCACTACCGCGATGCGTTTGGCGCCCAGCGCCTTGGTCGCGTAATTGGCGAGCGCCGGACCCTGCTGCGCGTCGGTGGCGACCACGCGATAGGTCGTCTTGAACCCCTGCTGCGTGTACGCCGGATTCGTCGACGACGGCGAGATCTGCACGATGCTCGCGTCGCTATAGATCTTCGACGCGGGAATCGATACCCCGGAGTTCAGATGCCCGATCACCGCGACCACGTGATCGTCCACCAGCTTCTGCGCGACGGCGGTACCCGTTTTCGGGTCCGCCGCGTCATCCTGCGCGTCGAGTTGCAGTTGGATCTTGCGACCGTCGATCGTCAGACCCTGCGCATTGATTTCCTCGACCGCGAGGCGCGCCCCATTTTCGTTGTCTTTGCCCAGATGGGCGATTCCGCCCGTCAACGGCGCCGCATGACCGATCTTTACGATAGTCGCTTCGCTCGCGGAGGCCACCGCGGCAGCCGAAGCCGCCGATGCGCCCGCTCCCGCTTCGCCATCCTGTTTCTTGCCGCACGCGGTCAGCATCGCAACCGCGGCCGCGATGGACACGGCGTAAGCAAATTTGACTCGCATCAAGTAAGGTCTCCTGCGCCTTGCAAAATCCACTGTTCAGGACCTCAAGGCCTTGAGAACGCGCGCATTGTAACTCCAATTATGCGGTGGGCAATATTGTTGAACCGGCAGGGTTTTCCTGCATTGCAACCATATTTTGGAAGCGAAATCCGCCAAAAAGCGCAACCCGGTTGCGACTCTTTTTCGCGCGCCAGTTGCACCGTCGTGCAGCCCGATAGCATCAAGTGTTGCGGGCGGTTTCGGCTAAATGCTGGACGCGCGGGGCTTTGCGTCGATCTGTGCTTTTAGCGCGTATTAGATAAAGCGCACTAATTCAGTGCATGGTTAATTGGTGACGTCCGTTTCGAACAGCTTAAAACGGGGATGCATCGGCGCAAAATCAATAAAACACCGGATCACAATTCGAATTGATTTGTGCGCAAGGCCACTCAAATTACTAATCTCTGTTGATCGGGTACTTATTGTTGACATGTGGCGCGGCACGCGACGGCATAAAAAAAGCGCACCCAAGGGTGCGCTTTTCTCTTAGTGCGGCTAACGGGTGTCAGGCGGGCAAGCCTAGGCCACGTGGCAGCGGAAACGCGATGTTTTCCTCGATGCCGTCGAGCGCGCGCACGTTGCGTACGCCCAGCTCGCGCAAACGCGCGATCACCGCCTGGGCCAGCACTTCCGGCGCCGACGCGCCGGCCGTCACGCCGATGCGGCGCTTGCCTTCGACCCAGACCGGGTCGATCTGGTCCGGAGAATCGACCATATACGCCGGCACGCCGAGCTTTTCGGCCAGTTCGCGCAGGCGGTTGGAGTTCGAACTGTTGGGGCTGCCCACGACGATCACGACGTCGCATTGCGGCGCCATGAACTTCACCGCGTCTTGACGATTCTGCGTCGCGTAGCAGATGTCCTGCTTTTTCGGCTCACGGATTGACGGGTACTTGGCTTTCAGCGCGCGGATGATTTCCGCGGCGTCGTCGACCGACAGCGTGGTTTGCGTGACGAACGCAATGCGCTCGGGATCGGCAAGCTGCAGCGCCTGCACGTCTTCGATGTCTTCGACGAGATACATGCCTTCGGCCGTTTGCCCCATCGTGCCCTCGACCTCGGGGTGACCCTTGTGACCGATCATCACGATGTCAAAGCCGTCCTGGCGCATTTTCGCGACTTCGATATGCACCTTGGTCACAAGCGGGCAGGTGGCGTCATACACTCGCAGCCCGCGCGACTCCGCTTCCGACCGCACGGCCTTCGGCACGCCGTGCGCGCTGAAGATCACCGTATTGCCGGCCGGCACTTCCTCGAGGCTTTCGATAAAGATCGCGCCCTTCTTGCGCAGGTCTTCGACCACATAGGCGTTATGGACGATTTCGTGGCGCACGTAGATCGGCGAGCCGTGCAGCATGATGGCCCGCTCGACGATCTCGATCGCCCGGTCGACGCCGGCGCAGAAACCGCGTGGCTGAGCCAGCAGGATCTCCGCTTCGGCGAGAGTCGTATCCGTGATGCTCATGTTTACAGAATCCCGATGATTTTCACTTCAAACGCCAGCGGCTGGCCGGCAAGTGGGTGATTGAAATCGAACAGGGCCGACGTTTCGCCGACTTCCTTCAACACGCCGGCATAGCGCCCGCCGCCCGGCGCGTTGAATTCGACCAGGTCGCCCGGGGAAAAATCCTCGCCGATCATGCTGTTTTCCCGCAGCGTGGCAAGCGACACACGCTGGATCAGCTCCGGATTGCGCGGACCGAATGCCTGCTCGGGGGTTAGCCGAAAGGTCGAATGGTGGCCCACCTTCAAACCCAGCAAAATATCTTCCAGCGACGGCGCCAGTTGACCGGCGCCGAGCAGCAGCGTGGCCGGCTTGTCGTTAAAGGTGTTGATCACCTCAGCGCCATCGGCAAGGGAAAGCCGGTAATGCAGCGTGACGTGTGAACCGGGTTTCACCTCGGAAATATCGATGATGCTCATGCAATGCTCGCTCAGTCGAAGCGCGCTGCACGCGGGCGCCGCGGGCGCAGGCGACGCGTGTGGCAAACCGTCGGATGCCGTGCGCAAAGCGTCTATTGTAAGCCACCTAGCGCGCGACGGTTCGAGTCCGTCGCGCGCGGCGGCCGCGCATTACACCGCGCCGCCAACCCCCAGCGGAGGATTCTAGATATATGGCTGATTTCGCCAGCACCATCGACGCGGCACCTGAGATTGCGCCGCGCAATAAGCGCAAGCCCCGTCCTCTGGCAGATACGGCGACCATGGCAGCCGGGATTACCGAAGGTGCTGGGACTGCGGCAATTGCCGGCCCGCCCGGCCCTATCGGAAAAGAAAAACTCTCCGTGCCCGCCGAAATAGCCGGGCAGCCCGCTGGGCCAACCCGAGCCGCCAGCGCGACTTCACGCGCCCCTAAAGCACGCGCCCGGCCGCGGCTCCTGCGCGGCAAGTGGCTCAAGCGCGACATGCCGCGCGAGCGGCTGATCAATCAGGGCGCCCATGTGCTGTCGGATACCGACATGATCGCACTCGTGCTCGGCTCCGGCCTGCAAGGTCATGATGTATTCAGCGTCGCACGCGTGCTGCTCGAACGCTTCGGCTCGCTGCGCGCGATGCTCGATGCGACCTACGCCGATTTCGACGGCATCCGCGGCATCGGCCCGGCGAAAAAGACCCAGCTGCTCGCGATCATGGAAATGGCGCGCCGCTCGCTCGTCGACAAGATGCGCACGCGCGAGCTGATGAATTCGCCTGAAGTCGTCGAAAACTATTTGCGTCTGCAAATCGGCGGACAGCCGCAGGAGGTGTTCGTGTCGCTGTTTCTCGACGCGCGGCATCGACTGATCCGTTGCGAGGAAAGCGCGCGCGGCTCGCTCACGCGCATGGCGGTCTATCCGCGCGAGATCGTGCGCCGTGCCCTCACCGCGAATGCCGCCAGCCTCATCGTCGCGCACAACCACCCGTCCGGCGTGGTGCAGCCGAGCGCGAGCGACTGCCGCCTGACACAGACGTTGCGCGATGCGCTCGCGCTCGTCGATGTGCAACTGAGCGATCACCTGATCGTCGGCGCGGACAGCGTATACTCGTTCGCCCGTGCCGGCTGGCCGGGGCTGACGCCCAAGCCGGAGGCGCTGCTGGAGACAAAGCGCCCGCCGCATGATAGGCAGGTCCGTGGCAGCAAATAAGGTTTGATTTTGCGGCTTTTTTTCTGCTAGAATTCCGGTTTGCCTATTTCCAACCCCCTGTTCCGAAGCCATTAAGGCGTTCCGCAAAGGTCAGGCGGCTGCAGTAGCGAGTCTTGTCACTCCACTTCAGCGCGGCTCTTTTCGGGAAACTTTCACGGCGTTCGAACTCAGAATTAGCGTATTAGGAGTGCTCTCATGGCACGCGTATGCCAAGTAACTGGGAAAGCGCCGATGAGCGGCAACAACGTTTCCCACGCGAACAACAAGACCAAGCGCCGGTTCCTGCCGAACCTGCAAAACCGCCGCATCTGGGTGGAAAGCGAAAACCGTTGGGTGCGTCTGCGCGTTTCGAACGCCGGCCTGCGCCTGATCGACAAGAACGGTATCGACGCTGTGCTCGCAGACCTGCGCGCACGCGGTGAAGCCTAAGGAGTAAATCATGGCGAAAGGCGCACGCGACAAGATCAAGCTGGAATCGACCGCTGGTACGGGTCACTTCTACACGACGACGAAGAACAAACGCAACATGCCGGAAAAGATGCTGATCAAGAAATTTGATCCGGTCATCCGCAAGCACGTTGACTACAAGGAAACCAAGATCAAGTAATCTTGGATCCTTGAGCCTGACGAAGACAGAAGACAAGCAAAAAGCCTCGCATTCATGCGAGGCTTTTTTGTTTTTGGCCACGCATTGACCGTATCGCCCCATCGCCCGTTTGTCGCCGCCCCCTCTCCGCAATCCGTTCACGGCTTACTCTTGCAGAACTAAACCGTCCTATTCCGTCCGGCCGACTTTCGTTCGCTCGCTGCCACGCGTATCCTTTGTCGTTTTAGCGGCGCGCGACGCGTGCGTCGTCATCGCAAAACGAAAGACGGAGATGTAGGCAATGGAATTCGATGTAGCGATTGTCGGTAGCGGGCTTGCTGGTTTGAGCGTCGCGCTCAACCTCGCTCAAACCCGGCGAGTTGCGGTGATAGCCAAGCGGTCCTTGACCGAAGGCGCGAGCGACTGGGCGCAAGGCGGCATCGCCGCGGTACTCGACTCAGCGGACAGCATCGACAATCACGTGCGCGACACGCTGATCGCGGGTGGCGGTCTGTGCGATGAGACGGCGACGCGCTTCATTGTCGAACACGGGCGCGCCGCGATCGAATGGCTGATCGAGCAGGGTGTGCCGTTTACGAAGGACGACGCAGCAGAACTCGGTTTCCATCTGACACGCGAAGGCGGCCATAGCCATCGCCGGATCATTCACGCGGCCGATGCAACCGGCCACGCGGTTGTCGCCACGCTCAGCGAACAGGTGCGCCGCCATCCGAATATCACTCTGTTCGAAGATCACCACGCGATCGACCTGATCACCTCCGAACGCCTTGGTCTGCCAGACCGTCGTTGCCACGGTCTGTATGCACTTGATCTGCAAAACGGGCGCACCGTGACGATCGAGGCACCGCATACAGTACTCGCGACCGGTGGCGCCGGAAAAGTCTATCTGTACACGACCAACCCCGACACGGCGACCGGCGACGGCATCGCGATGGCATGGCGCGCCGGCTGCCGCGTGTCGAACATGGAATTCATCCAGTTCCATCCGACCTGCCTGTTTCATCCCTACGCGAAGTCGTTTCTGATTTCGGAAGCGGTGCGCGGTGAAGGCGGCATTCTCAAGCTGCCCGACGGCACGCGCTTCATGCCGAATCACGACGAACGCGCCGAACTTGCTCCACGTGACATCGTTGCGCGCGCGATCGACTTCGAGATCAAGAAACGCGGCATCGATTGCGTGTATCTCGACATCAGTCATCAACCGCCCGAATTCCTGCACGAGCATTTCCCGACCATTCTGGCCCGCTGCCTCGAATTCGGCATCGACATCACCAAAGAGCCGATTCCGGTCGTGCCGGCCGCGCACTATACGTGCGGCGGCGTCGTCACCGATCTCGCGGGCCGCACTGATCTCGCGGGCCTTTACGCAGTCGGCGAAACGTCTTGCACCGGCTTGCACGGCGCAAACCGTCTCGCCAGCAACTCACTGCTGGAGTGTCTGGTGATCGGCCGCTCCGCCGCGCAGGCAATCGAGTCAGAAGGCTTCAGTTCCGCGATCCATGCACCGCTGCCGGCCTGGGACGAAAGCCGCGTGTCCGATCCTGACGAGGAAGTCGTGGTCGCGCACAACTGGGACGAGTTGCGCCGCCTGATGTGGAATTACGTCGGCATCGTGCGCACGGACAAGCGGCTCGAGCGCGCAAAGCATCGCCTTGCATTGCTACGCGACGAAATCCACGAGTACTACGCGAACTTCAAGGTGAGCCGCGATCTGCTGGAGCTGCGCAATCTGGTCGACGTGGCATCGCTGATCGTCGAGGGAGCACGCTCGCGGCGCGAAAGCCGGGGCCTGCATTTCAGCCGCGACTGGCCCGCGCCTTTGCCGAAAGCCCTGCCGACCGTACTGTCGCCCGAATACGTGCGCCGGCCTGATACCCGAGTGGTCTGATCGACACGCGCTCGCCTACCTCAGGCTGAAACGAAACGGTAGCGCAAAAACGACAAGGCCATCGCCGGAATTCCCCGGCAATGGCCTTGTTCAGCACTCGCGAGCGCCTCGCGCCCGCCCGCGGGGATCAAACGATCCGCATCGAGTAGTCAGTCGCGCGCACGTCTTTGGTCAGCGCACCAATCGATACGCGATCGACGCCGGTCTCAGCAATCGTGCGCACAGTTTCGAAGTTCACGCCGCCGGACACTTCGAGTACCGCCCGCCCCGCCGTGATACGAACCGCGTCGCGCATCATATCGAGCGAAAAGTTGTCGAGCAGAATGCTCTGTGCCCGATGTGCGAGCGCGGTTTGCAATTCATCGAGCGTTTCGACTTCGATCTGGATCGGCACGCCCGTATTCAATGCCAGCGCCGCCTCCATTGCCGCGCCGATGCCTCCCGCTGCGGCAATGTGGTTCTCCTTGATCAGAATGCCGTCGTACAGCGCGAGACGCTGATTCGCGCCACCGCCGACCCGCACCGCGTACTTCTGCGCGAGCCGCAAACCCGGCAACGTCTTGCGCGTATCCAGAACGCGCGTACTCGTGTGAGCGATCGCGTCCGCGTAGCGGCGCGTTATGCTCGCCACGCCCGATAGCAGTTGCAGGAAATTCATCGCGTTGCGCTCCCCGGTCAGCAGAGCGCGCACCGGTCCACGCAACTCGCAAACCGGCGTATTCGCGCTCATGCGATCGCCTTCGCGATAACACCACTGAACCTCAATGCGCGGATCGATCGCGCGCATCACCGCATCGAACCACAACACGCCGCACAGCACAGCCTCTTCGCGTACGGTGATGCGTGCGCTGCGGATGTCGTCGGCGGGCACGAGCCGGCCGGTCTCGTCACCCGTGCCGACATCTTCGGCGAGCGCGTCGGCGACGTTGCGCGCGAGCGCCGCATCGAACGCCGCGCCGTATTCCGCATGAATCTCCGCGAAGAGCGGCGACACCGCGCCAGATCCCTGGTACCCCGCCGCCTGCACAGGCGCCTTCTCAACCACCGTCATTACGCTGCCCCCACGTTCGAATACAGTTGCACGTCGCGCGCGAGATCGCCGCTTGCCTGCACGCGCTTCTTTTGACGCGCGGCGAAATCGAGCATGCGGTCGATCGGCACGCGCGCGCGCTCGCCGATCGCGCGATCGACGAAAATTTCGTTATGGCCACGCTCGAGTACGTCAGCCAGATTGGCGAGTCCGTTCATCGCCATCCACGGACAATGCGCGCAACTCTTGCAGGTCGCGCTATTGCCGGCCGTGGGCGCGGCAATCAGCGTCTTGCCAGGGGCGGCGAGTTGCATCTTGTGCAGGATGCCGAGGTCGGTCGCGACGATGAAATGGCTCGCGTCAAGCTTTTGCGCGGCGTCGATCAACTGCGTGGTCGAGCCGACGACGTCGGCGAGCGCGACCACGCCAGGGGGCGACTCCGGATGCACGAGCACCTTCGCATGCGGATACTCCGCGCGCAGCAGATCGAGTTCGATGCCTTTGAATTCGTCGTGCACGAGACAGGAGCCCTGCCACATCAGCATGTCCGCGCCGGTCTTGCCCTGGATATAACTGCCGAGATGGCGGTCCGGCGCCCAGATAATCTTTTCGCCGCGCGCGTGCAAATCGGCGACGATCTTCAATCCGATCGACGACGTCACCATCCAGTCCGCCCGGGCCTTCACGGCGGCGCTCGTGTTCGCGTAGACGACCACCGTGCGGTCCGGATGCGCGTCGCAGAATGCAGAAAACTCGTCGACTGGACAACCGAGGTCGAGTGAACAGGTCGCATCCAGATCCGGCATCAGAATGCGCTTGTCCGGACTGAGGATTTTCGCGGTCTCGCCCATGAAACGGACGCCGGCGACCACCAGTGTCTGCGCGTCGTGATCTCGTCCGAAGCGCGCCATTTCCAGCGAATCAGCCACGCAGCCGCCAGTTTCGTCGGCCAGCTCCTGCAATTCGGCGTCGACATAATAGTGCGCGACGAGCACCGCCTTCTCGCGCTTCAGTAACGCACGAATGCGCGCCTTCAGCGCCAGCTTTTCTTCCGCCGACGGTGTCTCGGGCACCTTCGCCCACGCCTGCCCGACTCCGCAGATCATGCCCTGCTGCTCAGGCCGGTCGTATTCGACAGTCCTGATCGCCTGCTGCTCCATCATCTCCTCTGCCCTCACTCGGCTGCCGCGAAATCGCAACGATTTTCGTGGCCCAAAAATGCAAAACCCCGCCAACGCGGGGTTTTGTGACGTTCTGAAATTTTAATGGATTTCAGGCGTAGCGACGCAGCCGCATCGCGAAGTCTTGCAGAGCCTTGATACCGCTTTGCTCGGCTCGATGACACCAGTCCTGCAATTGCGCCAGCAGTTGCTCGCGCGACGCGTTGGAGCGCTCCCAGATCGACGCGAGTTCGTTGCGCATATCGATGTAGGTTTTCAGCTTCTGACTGTTCGCGAAAATCTGCGGCAACTGAAGCTTCTGCGGCTCGTTCAGGCCCGCCTCTTCCTTGTGGAACCAGCTGCGCGCGCCGCGCATCACCTGATACTTCTCGCGTGCACCAACTTCCTTCAGATGCGCAAGCTCCTGACGGTATGCGCGCTTGATCGCTTTCGCGTAACGCGCCATCACTTCATAGCGGTTCGCGAGCACGGCCTGCAGCGTGTCCTGATCGAGCACGAGCTTGCCGGTGGTCAGACGCGGCGTCGGCGCGACCTTCTTCACCTTGGCCAGACGGAACGCCTGCATGATGCGGATGTACATCCAGCCGATGTCGAACTCGTACCACTTGTTCGACAGCTTGGCCGAAGTCGCATACGTGTGATGATTGTTATGCAGTTCTTCGCCGCCGATGATGATGCCCCACGGGAAAATGTTGGTGCTCGCATCCGACGAATTGAAATTGCGGTAGCCCCAGAAGTGCGCGAGACCGTTGACCACGCCAGCCGCCCAGAACGGAATCCAGATCATCTGCACGGCCCAGATCGTCAGACCGACGATACCGAACAGCGCAACGTTGATCACCATCATCAGGCTCACGCCGAGAATCGGGTACTTCGTGTAGACGTTGCGTTCCATCCAGTCGTTCGGCGTGCCGTGGCTGAACTTGCGCATCGTTTCTTCGTTTTTCGCTTCAACGCGATAGAGTTCGGCGCCTTCCAGCAGCACCTTCCAGATACCGCGGGTTTGCGGGCTGTGCGGATCTTCCTCGGTCTCGCACTTCGCGTGGTGCTTACGGTGAATCGCGGCCCACTGGCCGGTCAACATACCGGTGGTCATCCACAGCCAGAAACGGAAAAAATGACTTGCGATCGGATGCAGGTCCAGCGCGCGATGCGCCTGGCAGCGATGCAGATAAACGGTCACGCCGATGATCGTGATGTGCGTCACGATCAGCGTGTAGACGATGAGTTGCCACCACGACAGTTGCAGCAAACCGTGGGCAAGAAAATCGAGCAAGGAATTCAACAAGGTAAGTTACCTGTAGAACGAGAGATACGGAGCACACGCAGTGCGTGTGTCATGAAAGTGAAAGCATACAGCGAGATAGGACGACATTCTACTTGAAGCGTTCCAAGTGTTTGTAACAAATAGGGATTTTTTGTGCGTTATCAACGCGATAGCTCCCCGCCACGGTAGCGACGCGGCGCTCGCGACGCAATGAAACGGCCTCAGCGGCCGTCGTTGGCGGCGCCGTCCAGCGGCCCGGGTGCGGCATTGGCGGTGGACTCGGCCAATGAGCCAGTGCCAGTCATGGATACCGGGTGCGACATTGCGCCGCCCGCGGCGCCGACGATCCGCACTTCGCGTTGCGCAAGCGGAATGCTCACGCCGTGCTCGGAGAACAACCGCCAGATATTGCGGTTGACCGTCGAACGCACTCCCGACGTACCGGTCGCCGCGTCCTCAATCCAGAAGCCCAGTTCGAGATTGATGCCATCCGGGCCAAAGCCCACCAGATAAGGCGTCGGCGCGGGCTCGCGCAGCACGCGAGGCACATCGACGGCGGCCTCGACGAGCAGTGCCATGGCCCCCTCGACGTCGGACGTATAGGCGATCTGCACCGCCGCCTTCGCATAGCCGCGCGTCAGATACGACGACTGGTTCTGCACCACGTCGGTGATCAGTTTTTCGTTCGGGATCAGCGTCTCGATGCCGTCGAGTCCGCGTACGACGGTGTAGCGCGTGCGGATCTGCGTCACCTTGCCCTGCAGACCGCTCACGTTGATCGTGTCGCCGATGCGCAACGACCTGTCGAGCAGGATGATGAAGCCCGACACGTAGTTGCTCGCGATCTTCTGCATGCCGAAGCCGAGGCCGACGCCAAGCGCGCCGCCGAACACGCCGAGCACCGTGATGTCGATACCGACGATCGACAGACTGACCAACACCGCTGCCAGCACGAAGGCCGCTCGGCCGACGCGCGCAACCACCACCTTGAGATTCGCGTCGAGCGTTTTCGAGCGCATCAGACGGTCTTCGAATGTCGAGCCCAGCCACATCGCGACGATCATCGTGACGCCGACCCACAACAGGCCGGTGACGAGTGACAGCAGCGTCATATGCGCATTGGCGACGCGAAAGTGCACGCTGCCCATCCACGCGATCACGTCGTCCTGAATCCCCATCAGCGTGAGCACCATGCCGATCCACACGATGACCGACACGGTCTTCTCGACGAGGAACAGCCACGGATGCACGCCGCCGTCGCGGTTGAACACCCGCCGCGCGAAGAAGAACACGATGTAGATCAGGCCGATGCCGACCAGCGGCACCAGCGCCAGATCGAGCAGCGCGGTATGCATGAACTGGCCGGCGATCGCCCGCGCGAGCCACACGAGCGCCGCGCCGATCAGCGGAAAGGCCGCGCGGTTCAGGCTCTCCATGCCGAAGC
The DNA here is from genome assembly GCF_021390495.1 of Paraburkholderia sp. ZP32-5. Taxonomy (NCBI): domain Bacteria; kingdom Pseudomonadati; phylum Pseudomonadota; class Betaproteobacteria; order Burkholderiales; family Burkholderiaceae; genus Paraburkholderia; species Paraburkholderia sp. ZP32-5. The sequence continues at coordinate 3,326,929 of NZ_JAJEJP010000001.1, forward strand.
GCAGGGTCTGGTAACGGGGCGCCTGAGGCGCCGTCAGCCGGCGCCGCAACGTGCGCGCGACGAACCACGCGAGCAGCAGCGTCGCGGCCAGGATGCCGAGCTGCCACAACATCACGGGCCGACCGAAGTCGCGCGCGATGTCCTCGAACATATGGGGGAATGTCGTATGCATGATGTCGCCGAAATGGCCGGCCCGGCGGCCTGCAAGCCAAGCCACGCGCGCCGGCCGAATGCCCGCTCGCGCTTAGCTTTGGCGCTCGAGCACGGCGGCGAAAAAGCCGTCCGTCGCGTGACGGTGCGGCCACAGCGACAGGTAGTCGCCCATTTCGAGCTCGATGCGCTGTTCGGCAAGCACTTCGCGCACGGGCACGAGCGCGAAGTCCGGATGATCGGCGAGAAACTGCTGCACGACCGCCTCGTTTTCCGCCTCGAGAATCGAGCAGGTCGCATAGACCAGACGGCCGCCCTTCTTCACCAGACGCGCCGCGCTCGCGAGAATCGACGCCTGCTTCGGCGCCAGTTCACCAACCGACCCCGGCGACTGGCGCCACTTCAGATCCGGATTACGACGCAGCGTGCCGAGGCCGCTGCACGGCGCATCGACCAGCACGCGGTCGATCTTGCCGGCCAGCCGCTTGATCTTCGCGTCGTGCTCGCTGTCGATCAGCACCGGGTTCACGTTCGACAGCCCGCTGCGCGCGAGGCGCGGCTTGAGCTTGGCGAGCCGCCGCTCGGAGATATCGAATGCGTACAGACGGCCGGTCGAGCGCATCGCCGCGCCGAGCGCCAGCGTCTTGCCGCCCGCGCCCGCGCAGAAATCGACGATCATCTCGCCGCGCCGTGGCGCGACCAGCGAGCACAACAGCTGGCTGCCCTCGTCCTGCACTTCGAGCCAGCCCTGCTGGAATGCGTCGAGCTTCGTGAGCGGCGGCTTGCCGACCACGCGCACGCCGAACGGCGCGAACGGCGTCGCGCCGGCCTCGATGCCGGCCTTCGACAGCGCGCCCAGCACGTCGTCGCGACTCGCCTTCACAGGGTTCGCGCGCAGATCGAGCGGCGCCGGGTAGTTCAGCGCGGCGGCCAGTTGCGCAAGCTCGGCGGCCTCGAAGCGCGTGGACAGCGCCTGACAGATCCAGTCGGGTAGATTCAGGCGAATTCGCAGCGGCAGGCTTTCCGGGTCGATCTTCGCGACGTGTTCGAGCCACGTCGCCTCCGCCTCGGTGACGAACGGCTTCAGCGCGCTGCGCCCGGCCGTCTGCATCAGACCGAGCAGGGCCATGCGGCGCGCCGGGCTGCCGGAGCCGCTTTCGGCGAGGTGGGCGAACTCCATCCGGCGCCGCAGCACCGCGAACACCGCTTCGGCGATCACGCCGCGCTCGCCGTGCCCGAGCTTCGGATGGGCGCGGAAAAAGCGGCTGGTGGTGGCGTCGGCCGGGCCGTTGAGCCGCAGCACTTCGGCCAGCAGCGTTTCAGTTTGTCCAATCAGGAAACCATGCAATCTCATGCGCCCTCTCCGGCGGTGTGACCGGCAAAGAGCCATTGCGGCTCCGGCGGCGTAAGCGTGACACGTAGGCCGTCGAGCGCGAGACGCCCTTCGACGAACCAGCGCACCGCGCGTGGATAAATGATGTGTTCGGTGGCCAGCACGCGCTCGGCGAGCATGGCGGCGGTGTCACCCGCGACGACCGGCACGGCCGACTGTACGACGATCGGCCCATGATCGAGCTGCGACGTAACGAAATGCACCGACGCGCCGTGCAGCCGCACGCCGGCGTCGAGTGCCTGTTGATGGGTCTTGAGGCCGGGAAAGCTGGGCAGCAGCGACGGATGCACGTTCAGCATGCGCCCGGCGTAATGGTCGACGAAGCCCGCGGTGAGCACCCGCATGAAGCCGGCGAGCACCACGAGGTCCGGTGCGAACGCATCGATCCGCGCGGCGAGCGCCGCATCGAAGCTGTCGCGATCGGCAAACTGGCGGTGATCGACCACCGCCGTGGCGATACCATGCGACGCCGCGAACGCGAGGCCCGCGGCATCGGGACGGCTGGCAATCACGGCGGCGATCCGCGCCGGCCAGCCCTCGCTCGCGCAGGCGCGCACGATGGCTTCCATATTGCTGCCCCGTCCGGAAATCAGGATGACGAGTTTTTTCATGCGCGGATTTTATCATTCGGCAACCGCCGGACCGTGCCCGCGCAGCCGCCTGCCGCGCCAAGCGTTTATAATCGATTGTTTTGCGGCACCTTGGCCGCATCTGCAACCCAACCGCTGCAAACGCAAACCCAACCGCCGCAACCCGCTATCGTGAGAGTCTTCCGCGGTCTTCCCAATGCCGAGAGCCGTGCGCCCTGCGCGCTGACCATTGGCAATTTCGACGGTGTCCACCGCGGCCATCAGGCTCTGCTCGCCCATGTGCGCGCGGCCGCCGATGCACGCGGCCTGCCCGTCTGCGTGATGACCTTCGAGCCGCATCCCCGCGAATTCTTCAACCCGACCGGCGCGCCGCCGCGCATCGCGATGCTGCGCGACAAGCTCGAAGCGCTGCGCACCAACGGGGTCGACCGGGTCGTCGTCGAGCATTTCAATCACACGTTCGCGAGCCAGTCGCCGGATGCGTTCGTCGAGCGGATCATCGTCAACGGATTGCACGCGCGCTGGATCATGATTGGCGACGACTTCCGCTACGGCGCGAAGCGTGCCGGCGATTTCGCGTCGCTGAAAACCGCCGGCCAGCAATACGGCTTCGAAGTCGAGCAGATGGCGACGGTCGCCGACCCATCGGGCGCGCGCATTTCCAGCTCGGGCGTGCGTGCTTCGCTGGTCGCCGGTGACCTCGACGCGGCGCGTGCCGCGCTCGGCCGCGATTACCTGATTAGCGGCCACGTCACGCACGGCATGAAGCTCGGTCGTGACCTCGGCTTTCCTACGCTCAATCTGCCGATCGCGCACAAGCGCCCGGCGCTCGCCGGCATCTTCGTCGTGCAGGTGCACGGCATCGCCGAGCATCCGCTGCCCGGCGTCGCGAGCCTCGGGCTGCGCCCCACCGTCGACGATTCCGGCCGCGTGCTGCTCGAAGTGCATCTGCTCGACTGGCACGGCGATGCGTATGGCAAACTCGTGCGCGTCGAATTTCTGAAGAAGCTGCGCAACGAGGAGAAGTTCGCCGACCTCGAAACGCTGACCGCCGCCATCGCGCGCGACGTCGCCAATGCCCGCGCGTGGTTCGCGGCCGTCGGCGCCGGCACGCCGGGCAGCCGTTCCACCGGTTTCGCCACCTCGGCCACCGATCGAATTAGATAGCCGCCCCGGTCCGGGTTGGCGCAGCACGCCGCACGGACCGCCGCCGCGCGCATCGAAGGGCGTCAGGGCTTCACGCAAGCCGCCTGCCGGGCGCGTCCCACGCCCTCGCGAGAGCACACGCAACGCTCGCGCCGCTACGCATACAAACGAATTCACCCGCCACCACATCATGAGCAACAAGAAAGCCGATTCGAAACCGCAGTCCCGCTACCCGGTCAACCTGCTCGATACGCCGTTCCCGATGCGCGGCGACCTGCCCAAGCGCGAGCCGCAATGGGTCAAGGACTGGCAGGAGCGCAAGATCTACGAAACGATCCGCGCCGCCTCCAGGGGCCGCAAGAAGTTCATCCTGCACGACGGCCCGCCGTATGCGAACGGCGATATCCACCTCGGCCACGCGGTGAACAAGATCCTGAAGGACATGATCGTCAAGGCGCGCAATCTGGCGGGCTTCGACGCGGTCTACGTGCCGGGCTGGGACTGCCACGGCATGCCGATCGAAATCCAGATCGAAAAGCAGTTCGGCAAATCGCTGCCGGCCGCCGAGGTGATGCAGAAGGCGCGCGCGTACGCGACCGAGCAGATCGAAAAGCAGAAGGTCGGCTTCCGCCGTCTGGGCGTACTCGGCGAATGGGACAACCCGTACAAGACGATGAACTTCGCGAACGAAGCTGGCGAAATCCGCGCGCTCGCGAAGATCATGGAAAAGGGCTACGTGTTCCGCGGCCTGAAGCCGGTCAACTGGTGTTTTGACTGCGGCTCGGCGCTCGCTGAGGCGGAAGTCGAGTACAAGGACAAGACCGACCCGACCATCGACGTGCTGTTCAGCTTCGCCGAGCCGGAGAAAACCGCGCAGGCGTTCGGCCTCGCCGCGCTGCCGCGCAACGAAGGCGGCATCGTGATCTGGACCACCACGCCGTGGACCATCCCCGCCAACCAGGCGCTGAACCTGCATCCGGAAATCGTCTACGCGTTGGTCGATACGCCGCGCGGCCTGCTGATCCTCGCCGAGGAACGCGTCGAAGCGTGCCTGAAGCAGTACGATCTCGAAGGCAACATCATCGCGACAACGCCGGGCGCGAAGCTCGTGAACCTGCGCTTCAACCATCCGCTCGCGTCCGCGCATCCGGCCTACAAGCGCACCGCGCCGGTCTACCTCGGCGAGTACGTGACGACCGAAACCGGCACTGGTGTCGTGCACTCGTCGCCCGCCTACGGCGTCGAAGACTTCGTGTCGTGCAAGGCGCACGGCATGTCGGACTCGGACATCATCAACCCGGTGATGGGCGACGGCCGCTATATCGAATCGCTCGCGCTGTTCGGCGGCCTGTCGATCTGGGCCGCCAATCCGCAGATCGTCGAAGCGTTGCAAGGCGCCGGTTCGCTGATGCGCACCGAGAAGTACACGCACAGCTACATGCACTGCTGGCGCCACAAAACGCCGATCATCTACCGCGCCACGTCGCAGTGGTTCGCCGGTATGGACATCAAGCCGAACGACAACGACAAGACGCTGCGCGAAACCGCTCTGGAAGGCATCGAGAACACCGCGTTCTATCCGTCGTGGGGCAAGCAGCGCCTGTTCAGCATGATCGCCAACCGCCCGGACTGGACGCTGTCGCGTCAGCGCCAGTGGGGTGTGCCGATGGCGTTCTTCGTGCACAAGGAAACCGGCGAGCTGCATCCGCGCACGCTCGAACTGCTCGAACAGGTCGCGCAGCGCGTCGAGAAGGAAGGTATCGAGGCGTGGCAAACGCTCGATCCGCGCGAGCTGATCGGCGACGACGCCAATATGTACGAAAAGAACCGCGACACACTCGACGTGTGGTTCGACTCGGGCACCACGCACTGGCACGTGCTGCGCGGCTCGCACAAGGACGAGCTGCAATTCCCGGCCGACCTGTATCTGGAAGGCTCGGACCAGCACCGCGGCTGGTTCCATTCGTCGCTGCTGACCGCGTCGATGCTCGATGGCCGCCCGCCCTACAACGCGCTGCTCACGCACGGCTTCACCGTCGACGGCGAAGGCCGCAAGATGAGCAAGTCGCTCGGCAACGGTATCGACCCGCACGAAGTGGCGAACCGCCTCGGCGCGGAAATCATCCGTCTGTGGATCGCGTCGACCGACTACTCGGGCGAGCTGGCGATCTCCGAGGAAATCCTGAAGCGCGTGACGGAAAGCTATCGCCGTATCCGCAACACGCTGCGCTTCCTGCTCGCGAACCTGTCGGACTTCGACTTCGCGCAGCACGCACGTCCGCTCGAAGACTGGCTCGAGATCGATCGCTACGCGGTGGCGCTCGCCGCGAACCTGCAGAACGACATCCTGTCGCACTACGACAAGTACGAGTTCCATCCGGTCGTCGCGAAGCTGCAGACGTTCTGCTCGGAAGACCTCGGCGGCTTCTATCTCGACGTGCTGAAGGATCGTCTGTACACGACCGCGGCCGATTCGGTCGCGCGCCGCTCCGCGCAGACCGCGCTCTATCACATCGCGCACGGCCTGCTGCGCGTGATGGCGCCGTTCCTGTCGTTCACCGCGGAAGAAGCGTGGAAGGTATTCCAGCCGAACAGCGAAACGATCTTCACCGAGACTTATCACGCGTACCCGGCGGTGCCGGAAGCGGGCGCGCTGCTCGATAAATGGACGCTGCTGCGCGCGGCGCGCGGCGACGTGACCAAGGCGCTCGAAGAAGCCCGCGTCGCGAACCTGATCGGCTCGTCGCTGCAGGCGGAAGTCGAAATCCGCGCGAGCGGCGCGCGGTACGACGCGCTCGCGAGCCTCGGCGACGACCTGAAGTTCGTGCTGATCACCTCGGCGGCGAATGTCGTGAAGGTCGATAGCGAAGCGGACGAAGGCGTCGAAGTGATCGCGTCGAAGTACCTGAAGTGCGAGCGCTGCTGGCACTATCGCGCGGACGTCGGCGCGCACGCCGAACATCCGTCGCTGTGCGGCCGCTGCTTCAGCAATCTGTTCGGCAATGGCGAAACGAGGAGCGCGGCATAATGGCGGGAAGCATGTCGAAAACATCGGCCCGAAGCAGTTCGCTGGCACCCTGGCTCGGGATCGCGCTGATCGTGATCCTGTTCGACCAGCTGACGAAAATCGCGGTCCGCAAGGTGTTCGAGTACGGTGTGCCGCATGAGATCACGTCGTTCTTCAACCTGATCCTCGTGTACAACCGCGGCGCCGCGTTCAGCTTCCTCGCGATGGCGGGCGGCTGGCAGCGCTGGGCGTTCACCGCGCTCGGCGTGGTCGCCGCGCTGGTGATCTGCTATCTGCTCAAGCGCCATAGCGGCCAGAAGATGTTCTGCACGGCGCTCGCGCTGATTCTTGGCGGCGCGCTCGGCAATGTGATCGACCGCCTGATGTACGGCCACGTGGTCGACTTCCTCGACTTTCACGTCGGCGGCTGGCACTGGCCGGCGTTCAATCTCGCCGACAGCGCGATCACGATCGGCGCGATCCTGCTGGTGCTCGACGAGTTGCGGCGCGTACGCGGTTCACGCTAACGTCGCCAGCGCGGGTGCTGCTGCGCTTGCAGCGCCCGCGTCCGTTTGAAACGCGCGGCGGCAACGGCGGGCAACGCCCTTGCGCCACCGCGCGATCACGCTTTGTCGGAGGCTTTCGTTGGCAACCGCAGAACTCGCAGGCAAACACCTCGTCCTCGGCATGTCGGGCGGTATCGCCTGCTACAAGATCGCCGAACTTACGCGTCTGTTGACCAAGGCTGGCGCGACCGTGCAGGTCGTCATGACCGAAGCGGCCACCCAGTTCATCACGCCCGTGACGATGCAGGCGCTGTCCGGCCGGCCGGTCTACACGAGCCAGTGGGACACGCGCGTGCCGAACAACATGGCGCATATCGATCTGTCGCGCGAAGCCGACGCGATCGTGATCGCGCCGGCCTCCACCGACTTCCTCGCCAAACTCGCGCACGGCATGGCCGACGACCTGCTGTCGACGCTGTGCATCGCGCGCGACTGCCCGCTGCTCGTCGTGCCGGCGATGAACCGGCAGATGTGGCAGAACCCGGCCACGCAGCGCAACGTCGCGCAACTGCGCGCGGATGGTATCGAAGTGCTCGGCCCCGATTCCGGCCCGCAGGCGTGCGGTGAAGTCGGCGACGGGCGAATGCTCGAAGCGGCGGCAACGTTCGAAGCGATCGCGTCGTTTTTCGCGCCGAAGATTCTGGCCGGCCGGCGCGTGCTGCTGACCGCCGGACCGACCTTCGAACCGCTCGACCCGGTGCGCGGCATCACGAATCGTTCGAGCGGCAAAATGGGCTTCGCGCTCGCGCGTGCCGCCCAGCAGGCCGGCGCGGACGTGCATCTGATAGCCGGCCCGGTCGCGCTCGACACACCGTGGGGCGTGATCCGCGAGGACGTACAAACCGCGCAGCAGATGCACGACGCGGTGATGCGCGCGGTCGGCGCCGCGGACATCTTCATCGGCGTGGCGGCGGTGGCCGACTGGCGTATCGATCACGTCAGCGAACAGAAGATCAAGAAGACCGCGGAGCGCACGCTGCCGAGCTTCACGTTCGTCGAGAATCCCGACATCCTGGCCGCGGTCGCGAAGCTACCGAAGCCGCCGTTCGCGGTCGGCTTCGCGGCCGAGAGCGACAATCTTGAAATCCACGGCGAGGAAAAGCGCGCTCGCAAGAACGTGCCGCTGCTGATCGGCAATCTGGGCCCGCAGACGTTCGGGCTCGACGACAACGAAGTGATCCTGTTCGAAGCAGGCAGCGCCACGAAGCTGCCGCGCGCCGACAAGCAGACGCTCGCGCGCGCGCTCATCACGGAAATCGCCAAGCGCCTGCCTGACACCAGTCCGGTTCGCTGAGCAAGCGACGGCTCGTACGCGCCGCCGCTTGTTGTCCCGAACGGAGCCATCTGGAGCATTACTGACATGACGCTACTTTCCGTGCTCGACCAAACGCCGGTGATCTCCGGACACTCGGTCGCCGACGCGATCGCCGCCACCATCGAACTCGCGCAACTCGCCGACGACCTCGGCTACACCCGCTACTGGTGCGCTGAACACCACGGCCTGCGCGGCGTATCGAACCCGTGCCCCGAGGTAATGTTGGCGCGCCTCGGCAGCGTGACCCGGCGCATTCGCATTGGCTCGGGCGGCGTGATGCTGCCGTACTACAGTCCGTTCAAGGTCGCCGAGCAGTTCATGATGCTGGAGGCGCTGTTTCCGAACCGCGTCGATCTCGGTGTCGGGCGCGCACCTGGCGGCGACATGCGTACCGCGCAGGCGGTCGCCGCCGGCACCTACAACCGCGGCGAGGTGTTCCCGCAACAGGTCACCGAGCTGCTCGGGCTGATGCACGGCACGCTCCCCGCTGATCACCTCGCGCAAGGCGTGCTGCTGCAGCCGCAAATCGATACGCGTCCGCAACTATGGATGCTCGGCTCGAGCGAATTCGGCGGTTTGCTTGCCGCGCAACTGGGCATTCGCTTTTCGTTCGCGCACTTCATCAACGCGCATTTCGGCCGACAGGTCGCGCTTGCCTACCGCGAGCGTTTTCAGCCGGGCGACGAAGCGTCGCAGCCGTATCTCGCGGCCGCCGTGTTCGTGATCTGCGCGGATACCGAGCAGGAAGCCGCGGCCCTCGAAAAGGCCGTCGATTTGCGCCGCGTGCAGATGGCATATGGCCTGAACGAGCCGATTCCGAATATCGAACAGGGCATCGCGCAGGAATACGGCGAGCGTGAACAACTGGTGATCGACCGGGAGAAGCCGCGCAGCATCATCGGCACACCGGAGACCGTGACCGAACGGCTGACTGTGTTGCAGGAACAGTTCCAGGCCGACGAACTGATGGTACTCACCGTCGCCGGCAGCTATCGCGCACGATTGCGCTCGTACGAACTTCTCGCCGACGCGTTTCAGCTCGGCTCGAACCCCGCGGCTTGACGACGCGTTTGCAGGCCGCGCCCCCTTCCAACATTCCACCCAACAGCCACGATCGAACCTGAATGAAACTCGACCTGAAGATTCTCGATGAGCGCATGCGCGAACAGCTCCCCGCGTACGCGACGACCGGCAGCGCCGGCCTCGACCTGCGCGCCTGCCTCGACGAACCGTTGACGCTCGCACCCGGCGAAACCGCGCTGGTGCCGACCGGTCTCGCGATTCACGTCGGCGATCCGGGTTATGCGGCATTGATCCTGCCGCGCTCGGGCCTCGGCCATAAGCACGGCATCGTGCTCGGCAATCTGGTCGGTCTGATCGATTCCGACTACCAGGGCCAACTGATGATTTCGACGTGGAATCGCGGTCAAACGACGTTCGTGCTGAATCCGATGGAACGCCTTGCACAGCTGGTGATCGTGCCGGTCGTGCAGGCCGAGTTCAATATCGTCGATGACTTCGTGGAAAGCGATCGCGGCGCTGGCGGGTTTGGCAGTACCGGCAAGCATTGATTGGCCGCTGCTGCGCTGTTGCGCGCTGTTGCGCGCTGTTGCGTTTCGAGCGCAGCGCTTGAAGAGAAAAACTGAAGCACAAAAAAACGGCGCGGGTTTTATCCCGCGCCGTTCTGCTTTCAGCTTAAGCGGCCTACCTGACTTAGCGTAGCGCCGGTTGCATGCCTTACTCGACTTCGACCGCTTCCGGATTCGGATTACGCGGCGCCGGATGCTCGTCGAACGTCAACTGCACCTTGTCTTCCGCATCGACGTCCACCGTCACGCGGCCGCCGCTCATCAGCTTGCCGAACAGCAATTCGTCGGCGAGCGCGCGACGGATCGTGTCCTGGATCAGACGCTGCATCGGCCGCGCGCCCATCAGCGGATCGAAACCGTGCTTCGCGAGATGCTGCCGCAGCGCGTCGGTGAACAGCGCATCGACCTTCTTCTCGTGCAGTTGATCTTCCAGCTGCATCAGGAACTTGTCGACCACGCGCATGATGATTTCCTCATCGAGCGCACGGAAGCTGATCGTCGCGTCCAGACGGTTACGGAACTCCGGCGTGAACATGCGCTTGATGTCGACCATCTCGTCGCCCGCCTCGCGGCGGTTCGTGAAGCCGATCACCGACTTGCCCATCGCCTCGGCACCCGCATTCGTCGTCATGATGATGATGACGTTGCGGAAGTCCGCCTTGCGGCCGTTGTTGTCCGTCAGCGTGCCGTGGTCCATCACCTGCAGCAGCACGTTGAAGATGTCCGGATGCGCCTTCTCGATTTCGTCGAGCAGCAGCACGCAGTGCGGCTTCTTCGTGATCGCTTCGGTCAGCAGGCCGCCCTGGTCGAAACCGACGTAGCCCGGCGGCGCGCCGATCAGCCGGCTCACCGCGTGACGCTCCATGTATTCGGACATGTCGAAGCGGATCAGCTCGATACCGAGCGTGAACGCGAGCTGCTTCGCAACTTCGGTCTTGCCGACGCCGGTCGGGCCCGAGAACAGGAACGCGCCGATCGGTTTGTCGAGCTTGCCGAGGCCCGCGCGCGCCATCTTGATCGCGGCCGACAGTGCGTCGATGGCCGGGTCCTGCCCGAACACCACGCTCTTCAGATCGCGGTCGAGCGTCTGCAGCTTGCTGCGGTCGTCCTGCGACACGCTTTGCGCCGGCACGCGCGCGATCTTCGAGATGATTTCCTCGATCTCGTTCTTGCCGATCGTCTTCTTCTGCTTTGACTTCGGCAGAATGCGCTGCGCCGCGCCCGCTTCGTCGATCACGTCGATTGCCTTGTCCGGCAGGTGGCGATCAGTGATGAAGCGCGCCGACAGTTCAGCCGCCGCCGACAACGCGCCCGACGAATACTTGACGCCGTGGTGCTCTTCGAAACGCGACTTCAGGCCGCGCAGAATCGCAACCGTCTGCTCGACGGTCGGCTCCGTCACGTCGACCTTCTGGAAACGACGCGACAGCGCCGCGTCTTTTTCGAAGATGCCGCGATATTCGGTGAACGTGGTCGCGCCGATGCACTTGAGCGTGCCCGACGACAACGCCGGCTTCAGCAGATTCGACGCATCGAGCGTGCCGCCCGACGCAGCACCCGCGCCGATCAGCGTATGGATTTCGTCGATGAACAGAATCGCGTGCGGACGCTCTTTCAGTTCCTTCAGCACGGTCTTCAGGCGCTGTTCGAAGTCGCCGCGATACTTGGTGCCCGCGAGCAGCGCGCCCATGTCGAGCGAGTACACCTGCGCATCCGCGAGGATGTCGGGCACTTCGCCGCGCGTGATGCGCCATGCGAGCCCTTCGGCGATCGCGGTCTTGCCGACGCCGGCCTCACCGACCAGCAGCGGATTGTTCTTGCGCCGGCGGCACAATACCTGCACCACGCGCTCGACTTCCGACTCGCGTCCGATCAGCGGATCGATGCGGCCGTCTTTCGCCATCTGGTTCAGGTTCTGCGTGAACTGGGCGAGCGGCGTTTCCTTCTGCGCGGCGGCTTCGTCGGACTCGGCATTCGCGTCGCTCGCCTTGGCGGCGTCGGTGCTGCTCGTCTTGGCGATGCCGTGCGAGATGAAATTGACCACATCAAGGCGCGTGACGCCCTGCTGCTGCAGGTAGTACACCGCATGCGAGTCCTTCTCGCCGAAGATCGCGACCAGCACGTTCGCGCCGGTCACTTCCTTCTTGCCATTCGAGGTGGACTGAACATGCATGATCGCGCGCTGGATCACACGCTGGAAACCGAGCGTGGGCTGCGTGTCGACGTCGTCCGTGCCCGGCACGGTCGGCGTGTTGTCATGAATGAAGTTGCGCAGGTTCTGGCGCAGATCCTCGATATTGGCCGCGCATGCACGCAACACTTCCGCCGCTGTCGGGTTGTCCAACAGCGCGAGCAAAAGATGTTCGACCGTTATGAACTCGTGCCTTGCCTGGCGCGCTTCCATGAACGCCATATGCAGGCTGACTTCCAGTTCCTGGGCAATCATGCTTCCTCCATCACACACTGCAGCGGATGCCCGGCCTGCCGTGCGTGGGTAACGACTTGCTCGACTTTGGTCGACGCGATGTCCCGCGTATAGACCCCACAAACTCCCCTGCCCTCGCGATGCACCTTCAACATGACCTGCGTTGCGGTTTCACGATCTTTATTGAAATATTCCTGCACGACCATCACGACGAATTCCATCGGCGTGAAGTCGTCATTCAGCAGCACCACCTTGTACATGGACGGCGGCTTGAGTTGCTGCTCCTGCCGCTCCAGTACGGTGCCGTCCTGCTTGTCCGGGATAATCGCCATACACCCATTCTAAACAACTAGGACAGGCCCGCAATCCTGTCAAAACCCGGCCAGCCGGCCGATGCGCCCGTTCGCTGCCGCCCGGCCGGTCACAAACCTGTCATGAACTCCCGGGCATGCGCGTTTTCGACGGGCCGATTGCGGTGCCGGCCCCTCTCCTGTCATGCTTCGCGGCGTGTGCTGCACCGCGGTCGGGTCGAGTATCGCACAACCTGCCGGAGCTGGCTGGGAGCGCTCGCGCGGCCGGCTTCGGCGCGTCGGGCACAGTCAGCATGTGAGTCGATTATGCGACTTTTCAAGTCACGCCGCTTGCGGGACCGCACATAACGGAAGCGGTAAAAACCCTGGAAAAGCCGCGTGTTTGCAACGCGACAACGTCGTCTCAAAATTTTCTTGACACTCGAATAAAGAGCCCCAACAATCAAGCTGGCACTTTTTTCACTGCGCCATAATTTTCGAAAAAATGCCGATGGTGAGCTTGTGAGGAGGGAGCGGCTGCTTCGCGTGGTCGTGGCTTTTCGAGGGCTCGTGGTAGTGACATGAGTTACAGGGGAAGTTGGAAATGGCAACTGGTACGGTCAAATGGTTTAACGACGCAAAAGGTTTCGGATTCATCACGCCTGACGAGGGTGGTGAGGATCTGTTTGCACACTTCTCGGCCATCCAGATGAATGGGTTCAAGACCCTCAAGGAAGGTCAGAAGGTCACCTTCGAGGTCGTGCAAGGCCCGAAAGGCAAACAGGCATCGAACATTCAGGCACCCGCCTGAAGCAATTCGATACCCGTCCTTTGAGACCCGGCTTCGTGCCGGGTTTCTTTTTGCAGCGCCGATTTTCTCGCCGCCGATTTACCGGCTGAAAACCGGCCAGATATTCCGGGCAAAAAAATGCCCCGGACCGTTGTCGGCATCGAGGCATTTATGCGCGCTAGATAATAGCGGTGCATCAATTACATATTTTCGATCAGAATCGGTGTATCACAGATAAGCATCGAGATTGCGCCGGCGCTGCCGTCAGGCTTTCAGATATCAGCGTAAGCGGGCAACAAATCCTGATCGACTAGCCGAATTTCGATGCGATTGGCGGTCTCTACGTGCTCCGGGTTGTCCACTGAAAAAACGCCATCGGCGACGCTCGCGATAATCGTCCCGATCTGCTTTTTGCCCGCGTCCCTTATCGGAATCAAGGCGCGAGCTTCAGGCACCTGTTGTACGGTGATTACTTTCGGCAGGTACAGCATCCAGCCGACGCCCGGCTTGTCATCGAACACCCTCTTTTCGAAGTATTCCAGCGGCCACACCTGGATGACGTTAGGGTTGAATTCGGTCGCGATCAGGCTGACGTACCGCACGAAATCATCGTAGTTAACCAACTCACCGTTTGCCGGCTCCGTTCGATTCGTCAGCGACAATCCAAGGGAATTCGGCTCACCGGGCGGCAGTAATTGGCAGACCATGCTGCCGCCGATTTGCGTGCCTTCCGGGTGCGCCCAGATGCCCACGGAAGTCACATCAGTGACGTGTCGAAATTCTTCCCTGATGACTGCAAGCGCCGCCGCGGCAGGTGCATCGCCATCAAAAGCCGAGTACAGCTTCGCTTCTGCCAGCGTATCTCCTTTCAAGTGCCATTCGTTTTTTGCGATCCCTCCGCGTTGCCCGATGGCATCCGCGAGCCGGCCTAGACGCGCCAATGCCACTTCGAAGTCGGTCACCGCGAGTGTTCCATCGCGGAATTGAACATGGATTTCGATGCTGGACATGTCCCGCGCTAATCTCGTGATTCAATTGGATTTTTCTCACTTCGCGGGACGTTACCGAACGTCCCCGAACCAACGCTTACATATTCTCGATCATCACCTGCCCAAATCCTGAGCACGACACCTGAGTCGCCCCTTCCATCAGACGCGCAAAGTCGAAAGTCACGCGCTTTTGCTGAATCGATTTTTCCATCGAGCTGATAATCAGATCCGCGGCCTCGAACCAGCCGAGATGACGCAGCATCATTTCCGCCGAAAGGATTTCCGAGCCCGGATTCACGTAGTCCTTGCCCGCGTACTTCGGTGCGGTGCCGTGCGTCGCTTCGAACATCGCGACCGAATCCGACATGTTGGCACCCGGCGCGATACCCATGCCGCCGACCTGCGCGGCCAGTGCATCCGAGATGTAATCACCGTTCAGATTCAGCGTCGCGATCACGTCGTATTCGGCCGGGCGCAGCAGGATCTGCTGCAGGAACGCATCGGCGATCACGTCCTTCACGACGACGTCGCCGCCCGTCTTCGGATTCTTCACCTTCATCCACGGACCGCCGTCGATCAGTTCCGCGTTGAACTCCTTTTGCGCGAGCGCATAACCGTAGTCGCGAAACGCGCCTTCGGTGTACTTCATGATGTTGCCTTTGTGCACCAGCGTGACCGAGCGGCGCTCGTTGTCGAGCGCGTACTGGATCGCCTTGCGTACCAGACGCTCGGTGCCTTCGCGCGACACCGGCTTCACACCGACGCCGGACGACTCCGGAAAGCGGATCGTCTTCACGCCCATTTCATCGCGCAGGAAGTGGATCAGCTTCTTCGCCTGCTCCGACTCGGCCGGCCATTCGATGCCCGCGTAGATGTCTTCGGAGTTTTCGCGAAAGATCACCATGTTGGTCTTCTCGGGCTCGCGTACCGGCGACGGCACGCCCTTGAAGTACTGCACCGGACGCAGGCACACATACAGATCGAGTTCCTGGCGCAGCGCGACGCTGACCGAGCGGATGTCGCCGCTGATCGGCGTCGACAGCGGCCCCTTGATCGCCACCCCGTATTCTCTGACCGCGTGCAGCGTTTCTTCCGGCAGCCATACGTCCTGGCCGTACACCCTGGTCGCCTTCTCGCCCGCGTAGATTTCCATCCAGTGGATTTTCCTGTTGCCCGCGTACGCTTTCTCGACTGCCGCATCCACGACCTTGATCATGACCGGCGTGATATCGACACCGGTGCCGTCGCCTTCGATAAACGGGATGATCGGCTGGTCGGAAACATTGAGCGAGAAATCGGCGTTGACGGTAATCCTGTCGCCACCGGTCGGAACCTTGATGTGCTGATACGGCATGATCGGACTCCAGTGAAAGCTGTGCAAAAGCTGATGGGAGACTGCGAAAGAGGTGCCATTCGCCGCGCGATGCCGGACACCCGCGAGCGGCCTGGGCGCTATTCTAGCCCACGCCCCACGCGGGTCGCGGCGCGTCGCGACGGCCGATTTCGCGACCTCCACGACGCCCGCGGCAGCCGACGTTCATCTCCGCGTTCGTCTATAAGACAGAGGAATTCCGAACCCGGTTTATCGATTATCATCGCGCGATTCATGACCGGACCGACGTGCGCGCGGCAGGCTCTCGACGATCCGCGCGCGAGTGTCGCGACGTATTCTGTGACAATCTCGTGAGCCGCGCCGTCGCTTCGATCCGCGCGACCTCGCAACCCTCTGCCGTTTCCCCTATGCGCCTTCTCGCCCTGAACAAGCCATTCGGCACCATCTGCCAGTTTTCGCCGCATGAGACACGCGAGTCGCTCGCCGACTGGGTCAAGGTGCCTGGCGTCTATCCGGCCGGACGGCTCGATTCCGATAGCGAAGGCCTGCTGCTGCTGACCGACGACGGCGCATTGCAGGCGCGCATCGCCGAGCCGCGTCACAAGCTTGTCAAACGCTATTGGGCGCAAGTCGAAGGCGCGATCGACGACGCCGCGTTGAAGAAACTCGCCGGCGGCGTCGATCTCGGCGACTACGTCACGCGTCCGTGCCGCGCGAGCTACGTCGAGCCGAGCGATGCGCTATGGGCCCGCACGCCGCCGATCCGCTATCGCGCCGCGATACCAACCACGTGGGTCGAGCTGTCGATCAGCGAAGGCAAGAACCGCCAGGTGCGCCGCATGACGGCCGCGGTCGGCTTTCCGACGCTGCGTCTGGTGCGGGTCGGTGTCGGCGCGCTCGACATTTTTTCGCTGGGACTCGAGCCCGGACAGAGCGTCGAATTGCGATCGAACGCGCCGTGGGACGGCATTACCTGAATCCATGACGAACGCGTGAAACGACTCACAGGTGCCACTCGAATAATGTTTCACGGTCGTGATAATCGCTTCTAACCCGTTGTATCGGCAAACAAACTGATGCGTGAAACGCGGCGCGGAAAGCGTGAAACAAATACGCCGACGCGTGCCTTCGCAAGGCATTTTCATCGCGTTTTATCTCGATAAAAATTTTCGACGAAATTCGCGTCAACCGCCGTTGAACCCCACGCGTTATTCGACCCAGATGCCGCTGAAGCTATCCGGCATTGAGCCTTAAAGACCTTTGCGCAAGCCGTTTTCGCGGCGAGCACGGAAGTCCGAACGCTAACAGACGCGTCGAAGCAATTTGTTCGATGCGGCTGTCAACCGAAAGGTGGATGGCACGTTTACCGACATGACTCTATAAAAGCCGGGTCATCTGGTTAATCAACTCAAGCTGAGGATTTACAAAATGAACAAACTGATCGCCGCTCTGGTCGCTGGCCTCTTCGCAACGGCAGCATTCGCACAAGCTTCGGCTCCGGCAGCTTCGGCACCGGCAGCAGCTTCGGCACCGGCAAAGAAGGCAACGAAGAAGACGCACGCCAAGAAGTCGCACAAGAAGGCAGCAGCAGCTGCTGCAGCTTCGGCAGCTTCGGAATAAGTTGCTTGTAAAAACGCAGTCAAGAACACGCTTCATTGCCGTTCTTACGGCGTTGAAAGGCAGATCACCGCAAGGCGATCTGCCTTTTTGTTTTTGACGCGCTCGCGTAACATGCGCGAGTTAATTTCAGCAAGGAGTCTTGCCGTGCGATTTCCCATGCGCTCGTTGATGGCGCGCTTTGCTCTCACCGTTGCACTGCCGCTCGCGGCGATTTCGTTTGCGGCCACCACCGCCCCCGCTCACGCGCAGCAGATGCCACCGGGCGCGAAGCAGCCCAGCGAATTTCCGCGCGTCAAGCTAACCGCTGGCATGTTCGTGATCGACGCGGCCGTCGCCGCCAACGACGCGGACCGCGAACAGGGTTTGATGTACCGCACCAATCTCGCGCCGAACGAAGGCATGCTGTTCGTGTTCAACGAAAACGCCGGCCACTGCTTCTGGATGAAGAACACGCTGATCCCGCTGTCGATCGCCTTCATGCGCGCGGACGGCACGATCACCGATATCGACGAGATGCAGGCCGAGACCACCAATAACCATTGCCCGACGCACAACGGCGTCTTCGCGCTCGAAATGAGCAAGGGCTGGTTCTCGTCGAAGGGCATCAAGCCGGGCATGCAGGTCCAGGGCTTGCCGCCGGTGCCGGGGCTGACGCAGTAAATCACCCAGCGACGCGCGCAGCCATGCAGGCTGCCGAATGCGGGCCGCCTCAAGTAAGTCAAACCCGCTCCCACCACCGCTTTCCAGCTTTTCCATAAAAAGCCGGCGCCGCTCCAGGCGCCGGTTTTTTTTCGTCCGCAAAGGCCCGCGCGGGCAGGCTCCGCGCCGGCTGGCGGCATTCATGCAAAAGACCGACCGACGCGCTATCCTTGTAATCTCTGTCCGGCAGCATCCGGGCAGGCTCACCGGGCGGCCCGCATGACCGCCCGGCATGCGTTTCAGGCGCACCATTCCAAGGAGATTCACGTGCCCCGCAAGACTCCCATCGAGCGCTACCGGAATATCGGCATCAGCGCTCACATCGATGCCGGCAAAACCACCACCACTGAACGCATCCTGTTCTACACCGGCGTGACCCACAAGATCGGCGAGGTTCACGACGGTGCGGCGACGATGGACTGGATGGAACAGGAGCAGGAGCGCGGCATCACGATCACATCGGCGGCCACCACGGCGTTCTGGAAAGGCATGGCCGGCAACTATCCGGAGCACCGGATCAACATCATCGACACCCCGGGACACGTCGACTTCACGATCGAAGTCGAACGCTCGATGCGCGTGCTCGACGGCGCGTGCATGGTGTACGACTCGGTCGGCGGCGTGCAGCCGCAATCGGAAACCGTGTGGCGCCAGGCGAACAAGTACAAGGTGCCGCGTATCGCGTTCGTCAACAAGATGGACCGCGTCGGTGCCGATTTCTTCCGCGTGCAGCGGCAGATCGGCGATCGTCTGAAGGGCGTCGCGGTGCCGATCCAGATTCCGATCGGCGCGGAAGATAACTTCCAGGGCGTGGTCGACCTCGTGAAGATGAAGGCGATCTTCTGGGACGACGCGAGCCAGGGCATCAAGTTCGAATACCGCGACATTCCGGCGGAGCTGGCCGCCACCGCGAAGGAATGGCACGACAAGATGATCGAGTCCGCCGCCGAAGCGAACGAAGAGTTGCTTGAAAAATACCTCGGCGGTGAAACGCTCACCGAAGACGAAATCAAGCAGGCGCTGCGCGCGCGTACGATCGCCAACGAAATCGTGCCGATGCTGTGCGGCAGCGCGTTCAAGAACAAGGGCGTGCAGGCGATGCTCGACGCGGTGATCGACTATCTGCCGTCGCCGGTCGACATTCCGGCGATCACCGGTCACGACGAACACGACAAGGAGATCGAGCGTCATCCGAACGACGAAGATCCGTTCTCCGCGCTCGCGTTCAAGATCATGACCGACCCGTTCGTCGGCCAGTTGATCTTCTTCCGCGTGTATTCGGGCGTCGTCAATTCGGGCGACACGGTCTACAACGCGATCAAGGAAAAGAAGGAACGCCTCGGCCGTATCCTGCAGATGCACGCGAACGAGCGCAAGGAAATCAAGGAGGTCTACGCGGGCGACATCGCCGCGGCGGTCGGCCTGAAGGAAGCGACCACCGGCGACACGCTGTGCGATCCGAATCACGTGATCATCCTCGAAAAGATGATCTTCCCCGAGCCGGTGATCTCGCAGGCAGTCGAGCCGAAAACCAAGGCCGACCAGGAAAAGATGGGCATCGCGCTGAACCGTCTCGCGCAGGAAGACCCGTCGTTCCGCGTGCAAACGGATGAAGAGTCCGGCCAGACGATCATCTCCGGCATGGGCGAGCTGCACCTCGAAATTCTGGTCGACCGGATGAAGCGTGAGTTCGGCGTCGAGGCCACCGTCGGCAAGCCGCAGGTCGCGTATCGCGAAACGGTGCGCAACAAGGTCGAAGATGTGGAAGGCAAGTTCGTCAAGCAGTCGGGCGGGCGCGGCCAGTACGGCCACGCGGTGATCACGCTGGAGCCGTCCGAACAGGGCAAGGGCTACGAATTCGTCGACGCGATCAAGGGCGGCGTAATTCCGCGCGAATTCATCCCGGCGGTCGACAAGGGCATCACGGAAACGCTGAAGGCCGGCGTGCTGGCGGGCTATCCGGTCGTCGACGTGAAGGTGACGCTGACGTTCGGTTCGTATCACGACGTCGACTCGAACGAAAACGCATTCCGGATGGCCGGCTCGATGGCGTTCAAGGAAGCGATGCGCAAGGCGAAACCGGTGCTGCTCGAGCCGATGATGGCCGTCGAAGTGGAAACACCCGAAGACTTCATGGGCAACGTGATGGGCGATCTGTCGAGCCGTCGCGGCATGGTGCAGGGCATGGAAGACATCGCCGGCGGCGGTGGCAAGCTCGTGCGCGCCGAAGTGCCGCTCGCCGAGATGTTCGGCTATTCGACGTCGCTGCGCTCGGCCACCCAGGGCCGCGCGACCTACACGATGGAGTTCAAGCACTACGCCGAAACGCCGAGCAACGTGGCCGAGGCCGTGATCAACGCGAAGAAGCAGTAAGCGTCGCGAACCTCGCGTCGCGTTGAGCAACGGCGGCGGGCGGCAAGCTGAAGCCCCTCGTCCGCGCGTGCAACCCGAAGCCCGTTCCTTGCGAACGGGCTTTTTTTATCGCCACGCCTATCGCAACGCCGCGACGCGATGCGCCGCATCGCACGTCCGCACCGCGGCTTTTTTAAACGTGCAAGAATGCCGGACAGTCGGCATTGCTCACGTACTCACGCGAAGCACGGCCGCGAGGCCAGGGAGGAGACACCATGAGCCAGGATCACGAACACCCGCATTACCGGGCCGAGCACGAGGCCACCGACGGCACCGCTCACATCGACTGGCGCGAGCACGGCGTGAAGGTCATCCGCGGCGATCAGCTCGACACCAACACCGCGCAGACGCCGGGCATGAACCGTGCGGCGGCGATCAACGCGGCGCGGGTCGGCGCGCAGAAGATCTGGGCCGGCACCGTGACGATCCATCCGAATGCGAAGACCGGCGCGCATCATCATGGCGCGCTCGAAAGCGTGATCTACGTGGTGCGCGGCCAGGCGCGCATGCGCTGGGGCGAGCAGCTCGAATTCACCGCCGAAGCCGGGCCGGGCGACTTCATCTTCGTGCCGCCGTATGTGCCGCATCAGGAGATCAACGCGAGCACCGACGAGCCGCTCGAATGCGTGCTGGTGCGCAGCGACAATGAAGCGGTCGTGGTCAATCTGAACATCGACGCGGTCGAGCAGCCCGAAACGGTCTACTGGGTCGATCCGATTCACAAGCATCCGCACGATCACTAAGGCGCTCGCGCGTCACGACGACGGCTACGGCACAGGCACGGGGCTGGCGGTGAATCTCGCGGCCCGCTGCCGCACCGACCGGTAAGGATTCAAGCGCGATACCGGCAATTCGTCCACCACGGCGTCGAGGCCGCCTGAAGCGCGTGGCGGCAACCGTTGTGATGGCGATACACCCGCCTCCTTTATCGGCCGATCGGCAAGCTCACGGCGCCGCAAGCGCGCCAGAGCCTTGAGCAATCGCTTACACTGGGGCGGCTTTCGCGCGGCGTTGCGTTTGCATTGCATTTGCGTCGCGGTGGCCCGCGATCTGCTAGCGCTACGTGCATAGCGCACTGCGCGTTGCATCGTCCGCGGCTCGCACAGATTGCACCGCTTGTGCCCTGCTGCGCGACACCACTGAACCGGCAATAGAAGCAACAGAACGGACTGGACACTCGATCGATGAAAACACCCGCGGACCGACTTCTCGCCTCCCAAGCCGCACTCAACGCAACCCGCCTCACCGCCGATGCCTATGGCAATCACGCCCTCGACGAATTCGCCGCCGGCCGCCTGACGCGCCGCGAACTGCTGCGCTATGCGAGCGTAATCGGCCTGTCGTTCGCGGGCAGCGGGCTGTTCGGCGTCTCGCGAGCGCAGGCGCAAGGCGCCGCGGGGACCTCGGCCGCATCGAACCAGACGATCCGCGTCGCGCATCTGACGCCGGCCGGCGCGGTCGACCCGCTCACGGTGACCGACGCCGCGAGCCTCGCGCTGCTGAACCAGACCGGCGAATTCCTGATCGACGACGACGGCGAAAAGCTGCAGTTGAAACCGGCGCTCGCGCTGTCGTGGAAGCCGAACGACAAGGGCGACGTGTGGACCTTCAAGCTGCGCCAGAACGTCAAGTTTCACGACGGCCAGAGCTTCGGCGCGAAAGACGTAGTGGCCACCTTCGACCGTCTCGCCGATCCGGCCAGCGGCTCGGCCGCGCTGTCGGTGCTGAAGGGCGTGCTGTCGAAAGGCGGCGCGAAGCTCGTCGACGAACACACGGTCGAATTTCATCTGGACGCGCCGAACGGCAACTTTCCATACTACGTTTCCTCGGACAATTACAACGCGGTGATCCTGCCCGCCAATTACGCGGGCAATTACGAAAAGAGCTTTATCGGCACCGGTCCGTTCCGCTTCGAGAAGTATCAGCCGAAGGTCGGCGCGTCGTTCGTGCGCAACCCGGATTACTGGGGTGAGAAAGCGTTACCGCAACGCGTACAGTTCACCTTCTATGCGGACGAGCAGGCGCAACTGCTCGCACTGCAAGGCCACCAGGCCGACGTGATGGGCACCTTCACCGTGCAGGGCGGCATAGGCATCCTGAACAATCCGGACTACAAGGCGGTTGGCGTGAAGTCGAGCGCGCATCGGCAGATTCACATGCGCAACGACAGTCCGTTGTTTAAAGACAAGCGGGTGCGTCAGGCGCTTGCGCTGTCGCTCGATCGCGACGTGATCGTGCGCGGTCTCTTCAAGGGCCGCGCGCAGTTGGGCAACGACAGTCCGTTCGCGCCGGTGTTTCCGTCCTCGGATGCAGGCGTGCCGCAACGCAAGATCGACATCGCGAAGGCGAAGCAGTTGCTCGCGCAGGCCGGCGTGCCGAACGGCTTCGACGTCACGCTGACCACCGAAAAGTACATGGAGATTCCCGACCTCGCGGTGGTCGTGCAGAACGCCGCGAAGGCGATCGGCGTGCGCATCAATCTGAAGATCGAAAGCCAGTCGCTCTATTACGGCTCGGGCACACCGGGCAAATCCGACTGGCTCGACTCGCCGCTCGGCATCACCGACTACGGTCATCGCGGCGTGCCGAACGTGTTCCTGAATGCGCCGCTGACGAGCAACGGCACGTGGAATGCCGCGCACTTCAAGAACCCGCAATACGATCAACTGGTCGCGCAATTCGTCGCGGCCATCGACCTCACGTCGCAACGCAAAATCGCCGGCGACATTCAACGGCTGCTGCTCGATGAAACACCGGTGATCATTCCGTTCTTCTACGATCAGCTGATCGCGATGCGCAAGGGCGTGAACGGCGTGCGCTTCACCGCGCTCGCGCAGTTGTATTTCGATCGCGCGACGCTGAGCGCGTAACGCGCGCCGCGTTGCATCAGCGTTCGCGCTTCGCCCAGTTTCGACAGGACTCGCCAGGAGAATCAACGATGTCGGCCCCGGCGCCCTCCCCCGCATCCGCAACATCCCGCACACCGCGCGCGGCAAACGGCAACGCCGGCCGTGTCGCGAGTTTTGTCGCGACGCGCGTCGGACTGTCGCTGATCACGCTGTGGCTGCTGTCGCTGATCGTGTTCGCGGGCGGCCAGTTGCTGCCCGGCGATATCGGCCGCGCGGTGCTCGGACCGCTCGCCGACGCGCGCGCGGTCGCCGCGCTCAATCATCAGCTCGGCGCGGACCGGCCGCTTCTGACGCAGTACGTCGACTGGATCACGCATTTCGTGCGCGGCAACATGGGGCTGTCGTATGCGTACCGCGAACCGGTCGGACCGTTTATCGCCGACGCGCTTGCGCATTCGGCGAAGCTCGGTCTGCTCGCGTTCTGCGTGGTCGTGCCGCTCGGTATCGCGGGCGGCGTGTGGTCGGCGATGCACGCGGGACGCTGGCTCGATCGCACGATCAGCATCGCCGGTTTGTCGGCGACCGTGGTGCCGGAGTTCGTGTCGTCGATCGTGCTGATTCTGGTGTTCGGCGTGTGGCTGCGCTGGCTGCCGATCGA
Organism: Paraburkholderia sp. ZP32-5; assembly: GCF_021390495.1. Classification (NCBI taxonomy): domain Bacteria; kingdom Pseudomonadati; phylum Pseudomonadota; class Betaproteobacteria; order Burkholderiales; family Burkholderiaceae; genus Paraburkholderia; species Paraburkholderia sp. ZP32-5. Next base: position 3,350,750 of record NZ_JAJEJP010000001.1, read on the forward strand.
GGCGTCGTATCCGCCCGATGCGGGCGTGCTCGAACAGTTGCGGCATCTGGTGCTGCCGGTCCTGCCGCTGGTGCTGGTGTTCTTCGGCTATATCGCGCGGATGGCGCGCGCCGGCACCGTCGAAGCGCTCGATGCCGACTACACGCGCACCGCGATCCTGAAGGGCCTGCCGCGCCATCTGGTGATCTGGCGGCACGTGCTGCGCAACGCGCTGCTGCCGACCATCACGGTGGCCGCGACACAACTCGGCTATATGATCGGCGGGCTGGTGGTGGTCGAGACTCTGTTCCACTACCAGGGCATCGGCTCGCTGATCTACAACGCGGCCAAGGCGAAAGACTTTCCGATGCTCGAAGCCGGCGTGCTGACGATCGGCGTCGTCTATACGCTCGCGAATCTGGTGGCCGATGCGTTGCACGTGCTGCTCAATCCGCGGCTGCGGGTCAGGAGCGCCGAATGAGCACAACCGCGCCGCCCAGCATGCCGCCACCGCCGACCTCTTCTTCGATGCGAGACGCCCCCGCCGAGCCGCGCTTCCCTCGCCTCGGTCTGTTGCTGCGCTCGCCGACCTTCATCGTGGGCACACTGATCGTCGTGTGGTGGATCGGCTGCGCGATCGCCGGACCGTGGCTCGTGCATCTCGATCCCTACGCCTCCGATCCGTTGAACTCGCTGACGCCACCCGACCGCACGCACTGGTTCGGCACCGATCAGCTCGGCCGCGACGTGTTCTCGCGCGTGATCGTCGGCGCGCGCGACATCCTGACGATCGCGCCGCTCGCGACGCTGCTCGGGACGATCGCGGGCACCGCGCTCGGTCTGCTGGTCGGCTACTTCGAAGGCTGGGTCGACAACGTGGTGGGCCGCATGATCGACGCGGTGCTCGCGCTGCCGCTCGTGATCGTCGCGCTGCTCGCGCTGGCCGCGGTCGGCGCGTCGAACCTGACGGTAATTCTCGTGATCGGCATCACGTTCACGCCGATCACCGCGCGCACCGTGCGCGCCGCCGTGTTCACCGAACGCCATCTCGACTACGTCGCGGCCGCGCAGCTGCGCGGCGAACGCGCGCCCTACATCATGTTCGTGGAGATCCTGCCGAACGTGTTGCCGCCGATCATCGTCGAGGCGACCGTGCGGCTCGGCTATGCGATCTTCGCGGTCGCGACGCTGTCGTTTCTCGGCTTCGGTATCCAGCCGCCATCGGCCGATTGGGGGCTCGCGCTGTCCGAGTCGTACACGTTGATGGCGGGCGGCGCGTGGTGGACCGTCGTATTCGCGGCGGGCGCGATCGCATCGCTGGTGGTCGGCGTGAACCTCGTCGCCGACGGCGTGCAGGGAGTGCTCGACCAATGAGTGCAGCGCCGCCCGGCTCGTTTGCAATGTTCGACGTGTCGAAGAGCGACCGCGCCGATGCGTTGACCATCGTCGGTCTGACTGTCACGTACCAGATCCGCGGACGCGATCGCGAAGTGCTGCAGGACGTGTCGTTTCGCGTGCGGCGTGGAGAAGCGTACGGACTCGTCGGCGAGTCGGGCTGCGGCAAGTCGACGGTCGCGATGGCGACGCTGCGCTATCTGCCTCGCAACGGCAAGGTGAAGGCGGGCAAGATCGTGATCGCCGGCGAGGATGTGCAGAAGCTCGGCGCCGATGCGCTGCGCCGCATGCGCGCGACGACGATCTCGATGGTCTACCAGGATCCGGCGCGCGCACTGAATCCGTCACTGACGATCGCGCGACAGGTCTCCGAAGCATTTGAAGCAGCAGGTGTCGCGCGCGACGAAGCGCTGCAACGCACGCTCGATATGTTGAAGCGCGTGCGCATCGGCGAGCCCGAGCGCGTGATGGATAGCTATCCGCATCAACTGTCGGGCGGCATGCAGCAGCGCGTCGTGATCGCGATGGCGCTCGCGTCGAACCCCGCGCTGCTGATTCTCGATGAGCCGACCACCGGACTCGACGCGACCGTCGAAGCGGAAGTGCTCGATCTGATCGCGCAACTGCGCGAGGAACTCGGCACCGCGGTGCTGTTCATCAGCCATAACCTCGCGGTGATCGGCCGCATGTGCGAGCGCATCGGCGTGCTGTACGCGGGCAAGCTGGTCGAGGAAGGCGCGACGCGCGACGTGTTCGCGCGGCCGCGCCATCCCTATACGGTCGGACTGCTGCGCTGCCTGCCGACGGCCGGACGCAGCAAGGACACCGAGCGGCTCGATACGATCGCGGGCAGCCTGCCGCCGCCGGGCTCGGTCACGCAGGGCTGCATTTACGCGGAGCGCTGCCGTCTCGCGGATGATCGTTGCCGCCGCGATGCGCCGCCGCCTTATCGGCTGACGGCCGCGCATGGGGATCAGATGGCGCGTTGCCATTACCACGAACGGGCGGTGGAGTTGCCGCGTGCGGTGGTGATGCACGCGCCGGCGGCTTCGGCGGGTTCCGCAACTTCGGTGGCTTCGGCTTCGACGGCTTCCACGACTCTGGACGCCTCGCGCGAATCCCCGCATTCCAGACCCGTACTGCGCGCGCGCAATCTGTCGAAAACGTTCCACGCTTCCGGCGTACCGCTGCGCGCGGTCGACGACGTATCGCTCGATCTCGCCAGCGGCGAGACACTTGGCCTCGTCGGCGAATCGGGCAGCGGCAAGACAACGCTCGCGCGGCTGATGCTCGGCCTGCTCACGCCCGATGCGGGCAGCGTGCTCGAACTCAATGGCGCGCCGCTCGCCGCGCGCGTCACGCGCCGCAGCGACGAGCAGTTGAAGTCGATGCAGATCGTGTTCCAGAACCCGGACTCGGCGCTCAACCGCGCGCACTCGATCAAGCGGCTGATCGGCCGCGCGCTCACGCGTTTCACCGCGTTGCGCGGCGAAACGGCCGACGCGCGGGTCGCCACGCTGAGCGACGCGGTGCGGCTGCCGCAACGCTATCTCGACGCGCGGTCGCGGCAGTTGTCGGGCGGCCTCAAGCAGCGCGTCGCGATTGCCCGCGCGTTTGCCGGCGAACCGCGCGTGGTGGTCTGCGACGAACCGACGTCATCGCTCGACGTATCGGTGCAGGCCGCGATCCTGAACCTGCTCGCCGATCTGCAACGCGAGCGTGATGTCAGCTATGTGTTCATCTCGCACGATCTGCACGTGGTGCGCTATGTGTCCGATCGGATCGCGGTGCTCTATCTCGGCCGCTTGCTGGAGATCGGACCCGCCGCCGCAGTGTTCGACGGACCCCAGCATCCTTATACCGAGGCGTTGCTGTCGGCGGTGCCGACGTTGAACGGCCATGACATGCTCGTGGACTCGCGCGGCGAGCAAGGCGATCGTCAGCCAGCAGTGCGTACGCGTATTCGTCTCGACGGCGAGCCGCCCGGCGCGAGCGCGATGCCGTCGGGCTGCGTATTTCATACGCGCTGTCCGCGCAAGCTCGGCGCGATCTGCGAGCAGCAGGACCCGCCGTTTCTCGATGCGGACAGCAATGTCGACGAGCCGCGTGCGCATCGAATCCGCTGTCATATTCCTGTCGAGACGCTGCGCGAACTGCAAGCGGCTTCACGCGATAGCACCGCGAACCAGCCAACCGACGACGGCACCTCCGACGACTCGACCCATCACGCGCCATAGCGGCGCATCGCGTTTCGCGTGCCGGGTTGCCCATTCAGCGCATCTCGCGCGACAGCGCCGGCCTTAACGAATCGCGCGTCGCAACGCGTTTTTCAGGCCGCGCGTTTCATCGTCGAAACGTTTTCTCGCGCTTTTTCCTCGTGCGCATCGCACATCCCAATCCTGCCTGTGTCGCCTCAAGCTTCCGCGACTCGTGGCATGGATATCGCTAATCAGCGCGCAGAGATTCGAAGCCGCATTGGACACATACGAAGGCGCGCGGCCTGCCTGATGGTTCGCGTGATCGGCACGATGGGCAAGTTCCGGCTCGTTCGGCACAGCACGACGGACGGCTTCGATACAACAGACTCGGGGAGCGACAAGGCCCGCGTTCAGACCAGTCCCGCTGCCGAAGCTGCATGCGACCAGGTGGCTGCGAGATACCGTCGTTCGCTCGGGAGAAGCGCGATGAAGACCGGAACAATCAGGCGGTACTACAACGGGGTGATGCGCTGCGCGGTGATCGTTGCGGGCGTGGCGGGACTGGCGAGCGGGGTCGCGCGCGCAGCATCGGACGACGTGGTGCCGCGATGGATGGTGCTCGATGCGACATCGCAAGCAGGAGCGGGAACGGCCCAGAGCGCGCCGCTGCAACTCGCGCAGAACGACGGCGCGGCAATCGGACCCGACGGTGGCACGCCGACCGCCGCCGACGATGCCGCCTCGATATTCGCGCCGGCTGGCTGCGGCGGTGGGATAGCCGGCTGCGGACGATACGGCGGCGGCAGTGGAAATGGGGGTGCGGCGGGTTCGGGCAATGGTGGCTCGGGGGCAAGCGGCAACGGCGCCGGGGGTGCGGCGGCAGGTTCAGGGGGCGGCAGCGGCGGTAGCGGGGGTTCGGGCGCGAGCGGAAAAGGAAATAGCGGTGGTGGGGGCGGCGGCAATGGCGGCGGTAGTGGGGGTGCGGGTAACGGCGGTGGGGGTAGCGGTGGCGGTGGCGGTGGCGGTGGGGGCGGAAGCGGCGGTGGTGGAAATAGCGGCGGCGGAAACGGCGGAGGTGGGGGTAGCGGCGGCAGTGCAAGCGGGGGCTGCGGTTGCGGAGGCTCGAACGGCGGCGCGGGCGGTGGTTCCGGTGGCGGGTTCGGCGGGGGCTCTGGTGGCAGCTCTGGCAGTGGCTCCGGCAGCGGCTCTAGCAGTGGCTCCGGCAGTGGAAAAAGTGGTGGCTCTGGTGGCTTCGGTGGCGGGTTTGGTGGCGGCTTCGGTGGTGGGTTCGGCGGGGGCTTTGGCGGAGGCTTCGGCGGCGGCCACGGAGGCAAGGGTGGCGGCAGCGGTGGTGGTGGCAACGGCGGTGGGAACGGGCACTAGGCGTCGCCCGTTCTTTCGGTAGGGCGCCCCCGCGCCCTACCCGTCGACGGCATGTACCGGCATACTGTCCGCTATCCGCTGGCAACGGCGGTGGCGTCTCGATCCCCCGGTCGAGCGTCACCGCCCGCGGCCGGTCGGAGCGGCCCGCCCGCCTTCGGCGCGCGCTGACGGACACGCGATGAAAACGCATCAGAGGTTCGCCGCGCCGTCACGCGAAGCGCGCCACAGCGCGGCGGGAACACAATCCCCATTGCGTGCGAGTGTTATGGAACCAATCCGAGACGACCGCCTCATAGCAGATTCAACGTTCGATATGAGGGCCCACAACATGCAACGAAATGTCCCCCCCTCCGCGACGCGTGCGGCCGCCGCCGTGCTGATGGCCGCCGCGTTGGGCCTCGCATCGCTCGCCAATGCACAGACACCGGCACAGCCGATGTCGCCAACCCTGTCGCAGGGCGCGCCGGCGGTCGACCCGTCGTTCTCCGCCTACTCGCTGCTGCAGATGTGCAAACAGCGCACCGACAACGTCGCGCAAGGCCAATGCGTCGGCGCGGTACGCGGCATCATCCACGGTTACCAGTACGGCGTGCTGTTCCTCGGTCAGCGCGGCACGTTGCCGGCCAACGAAACGCAACGCGTGTCGCTGTGTCTGCGTGACGTGACGGTGGCGTCGATCGTCGACGACTTCATCAACGACGCCGCCCAGGTTCCGGTCGATGCACTCCAGCACACGCCCGCCGAAGTCGCGGTGCTCGGCTCCGTGCACCAGCACCATCCGTGCACCTGACGGTATCGGTCGCGTCGATCGCGCATCGTTGACGCGATCCACGTAGCCGGTTTCGCATGCCGCCGCGCCGCAATCCGCGGCGGCTACTTTCGACGCTTTCGCTTACAGCGCGTTGACGTTCGATGCCTTAGGCGCCGCCGCTTCAGCTTTCATCGCTTAAGCTTCGGTTGCGTTAACTGCGGGCGCGTTCGCGTCCGGCACGTGTGCTTTCGGCGCTTCATTGCCCGAGCTTCATTGCCCGAGCTCATTTCCAGCGCTTCATTCCCGCCCCTGCCCTCACAGCATCTCCAGCGGACGCTTGCCCCGCGGCGGTTTGAAATACCCATCGAGCGCCGCGAGTTCGCCGGCTTCCAGTCGCAACTGCGCGGCGAGATGGTTGTCGCGCACATGCTCGACCCGCGCCGCCTTCGGAATCGCGCACACGCCGGGCTTGCCGAGCACCCATGCCAGCGCCACCTGAAACACCGACACGCCACGCGCATCGGCGATATCGTCGAGCGGCGAGCGCTTCGGCAGGCGCGCGTGATCGACCGGGCTGTAGGCCATCGCCGGCATGCCGCGCTCAGCGAGCCACGGCAGCAGATCGAACTCCGGCCCGCGACGCGCGACGTTGTACAGAATCTGATTGGTCGCGCACGCGTCGCCGCCCGCTGCCGCGACCAGTTCTTCCATGTCGTCGGTATCGAAGTTGCTCACACCCCAGTGACGGATCTTGCCCGCGCGACGCAGCGCGTCGAAAGCATCGACGGTTTCCGCGAGCGGCACCGAGCCGCGCCAGTGCAGCAGATACAGATCGAGCCGATCCGTTTTCAGCCGCTTCAGGCTCTGCTCGCACGCGGCGATCACGCCGCGCCGGCTGGCGTTATGCGGATACACCTTGCTGACGAGGAACACCTTGTCGCGTAACCCGGCGAGCGCTTCGGCGAGCAGCGATTCGGTCGCGCCGTCGCCGTACATTTCGGCGGTATCGATCAGCGTCATGCCGAGTTCGACGCCGCAGCGCAGCGCGTCGATTTCCGCCGCGCGCCGCGACGGTTGTTCGCCCATCTCCCACGTGCCCTGCCCCAATGCCGGAATGCGCTCGCCGCCAGGCAGGCTCACGCTTGCGATATCGCTGCTCATGCTGACTCCTCGAAGTGGCTCGATCCAATGCGCGGCGCGCTCGCTTGTCGAATGACACCGAAGCTTGCGGCACGCAACGCACGCTACAAAAACATAGCGACGAGTTTAGCGGCTCGGCGGCCACGCAACGGTATGCCAGGCAAAAGCCCGCTATAACGCGGCGCGCCGATGTTCTAGAATTGCCGCTTGCCTATCTTGCGTGAGCCCCATGACCTCTGCCTCGGAAGACCGCTGGCGCGATCTGCGCCCGGACCCGGAAAACGACACGCCGCTCTATCTGCAACTTGCCCGCAAGCTTGGCAGCGCGATCCACGAAAACCGCTGGAACGCCGGCGAGGCGTTGCCGTCGGAGCGGGTGCTGTCGGAGGCGCTCGGCGTATCGCGCATTACTTCGCGCAAGGCGATCGCGCTGCTGGTCGAGCAGGGTTTGATCCGCCGCACCCAGGGCGCGGGCAGCTTTATCACGCCGCGCTATGAAGATCCGCTGTCGCGTCTGTCGAGCTTCAGCGAAATGCTGCGGCGGCGCGGCTTCACGCCGAGTTCGAAATGGCTGTCGCGCGAGATTTCGCCGGCCAATCGCGACGAGGTGATCCAGCTCGGTCTGTCGCCGGCCGCGGCGGTGACGCGGCTGCGCCGCTTGCGTCTGGCCGACGGCATCGTGATGGCGGTCGAGAATTCGACATTCCCGGCCGCGGTGATTCCGGATCCGCAAGCCATCGGCGATTCGCTTTATTCGTATCTGGAAACGCGCGGCCTGACGATCGTGCGCGCGTTGCAGCATTTCCGCGCGGTCAACGCGAGCGACGAGATCGCGCAACAGATGAGCATTGCGCCCAACGAAGCGCTGTTGCTGATCACGCGTGTCGGCTATACGGCGGATCAGCGGGCGATCGAGTTGACCGATACCTACTGTCGCAACGATTACTACGATTTCGTCGCGGAACTAAGAAAGTAAGGCCGTTGCCCTTGCGTCGCGCTACGGTGTGTTCATCGGCGCGCCACGATCACCACTTCGCTTCATGTGCGCCGATGCGCGACGGCGGCAGCGCATAAAACGCGGGCGTCTGTTCCATCTGCTCCGCCGGCTGCACTGCGAGCACATTGCCGAATTCCGACGACACGGTCGACATGCAATCGCGCACGTCATCGAGCTTGAGATCGGGCGCTCGCTGCCCTTCAGGCAACAGCCCGAACGACTGAAGCCAGCGCCCCGTCTGCGCGAGCGACACCTTCACATGCCAGCTGCCGCCTTCGGTCGCGCGGCGCGCCAGCGCGACCATCGCGCCGAACGCGGCCAGATAGCCGGTCGCATGATCGAGCGCCTGACACGGCAGATGTCGCGGCTCCGAACCACCAGCCGCCGCGCGCTCGGCCCACGCGATGCCGCTCGCGGACTGCACGAGGCTATCGAAGCCGCGCCGCTGCGCCCACGGCCCCGTGTGCCCATACGCGCACACCGACACATACACGATGCCCGGCCGCAGCCGCGCGAGTTCGTCCGGACCGAAGCCGTGCGCCGCGAGCGCGCCCGGACGATAGGCCTGCAAAAATATGTCCGTGTCGCGCGCGAGTGTGCGCAGCGTGTCGCCACCGACCGCCTCGCGCAGATCGATCAGCGCGGACCGCTTGCCGCGGCCGTTGTCGATCACGAGCGGCGCGATATTCGGCAGATGCGGCCCGTTGATCATCAACACGTCCGCGCCGTGATGCGCGAGCGCGCGGCCACCCACCGGTCCCGCGATGATCCGCGACAGGTCCAGCACGCGCACGCCCACGAGCGGCCGGTCGCTGTCGGGGCCCACGCCAACGTCGGTCCGGCCGGGCCGCTCGGGAGGCGCATCGCCGATACGCTCGATCTCGAACAGCGGCAAACGCGCAATCGCCTTGGCCTGGTCGAGCGCGGCCCACTCGTCGGGCGAGCGAATCAGCGCGGCGCATAGCCCCTCGTTAGCAAGCGTGCTGTCGAGCGTCGCGCCTTCCCAGCCGCGAATCGCGGCGGCCACTGCCGCGCGATCGTTGGCGCAATCGAGCACCCTCAGCACGCCTTGCAGATGATGCGGGAAATTGGTGTGCAACTGGATCCAGCGTCCGTCGCCGGTCTCGTAGAAACCCATGATCGGATCGCGCAACAGCGGCGGCGGCCCATCGTCGATACGCAGATAACGCTCGCTGCGAAACGCCGCGAGCGCGCGCCGCATCTGCACCGATACGTGCTGCCGGGCGCCGCCGCGCAGACGCCGGAGTTCGGCGGCCGCGAGACCGGTTGCGGCGATGGTCGCGCTAGCAAGCGCGCCGATCCGGTGGACCGACGGCAGAGCGGGGTCCGCGCCGCTCAGCGACACGGCGTGCAGCGCGACCGGGTCGCATCCGGCGACGGTCCACAGATGTTTGAGTGCGAGTTCGGGTGTCATGGCATTCATCGCGGTTCGGGCAGAGACACAAAGAAGGTGCACCGAGTCTAGAATTCCGCCACCCTGCAATCAATCTTGATTATGATAATCAATATATATTGATTTCTTCTGTTTCCGCGCATTTCCATGCCAAGCCCAGCCCCGACCTTTCTGACCGCCGCCGAAGCAGCCGCGACGCTCGGCGTGAGCCTGCCCACGCTGTATGCGTACGTGAGTCGCGGCATGCTCGGTTCCTCACCCGATGCGCACGGCCGGCACCGCCTCTACGATGCCGCCGAGGTGCGCCGCCTCGCGCGCCGCAAGGCGGACGGCAAGCGCGCGGGCAAGGTCGCGCAAAAGGTGCTCGATTGGGGCGTGCCGGTGCTGGAATCGTCGATCACGCTGGTCGCGGATGGCCGGCTGCTGTATCGCGGGCATGATGCGATCGAGCTCGCGCGCAGCGCGTCGCTCGAAGAAGTCGCCGCGCTGTTGTGGGAGTGCGGCGCGCGACGCATCGCCGATGCGCCCGCCGCCCCGCTCGCCCCGGCGCAGTGGGCCGCGTGGCTGAAGCTGTGGAGCGACAGCACGCCGCTCGATCGCGCGCTGGTGCTGCTGCCGGCCGCCGCCGCGCAGATGCCGCGCGTGTGGGCGCTCGGCCGCGACGCGCAGCTCGACACTGCCTGCACGGTAATGCGGCTGCTCGCCGCCGCGATGCTGCCGGCGGCGGCATCGAACGAACCGCTGCACCGGCAGATCGCCACCGCCTGGCGCGTGCGCAATCGGCAGCAAAGCGGACTGCTGCGCGCGGCTCTGGTCGCCTGCGCGGATCACGAACTGAACGCATCGACGTTCACGGTGCGTTGCATCACGTCGACGGGTACACATCTGTTCGGTGCGGTCGCGGGCGGACTCGCGGCGCTGGCCGGCCCGCGCCACGGCGGCGAGACCGTGCGCATCGCGGCGTTGCTCGACGAGGCATCACGCGCGCCCGATCTGGACCGCTATCTGGCGAACCGTCTCGCGCGCCACGAACACGGCATGCAAGGGCCGGTGCTGTCGGGCTTCGGCCATCCGCTTTATCCCGATGGCGATCCGCGCGCGCGGCTGCTGCTGACGATGCTCGCCGATTGTGCGCCGGCCCGCTCGCCGCTGAACGACGTGCTGAAACTCGCGCGCGCGGTGCGCGACACGACCGGCGCGGAACCGACTGTCGATTTCGCGCTGGCGGCGATCGAGCGCACGCTGAGCCTGCCTGCCGGGGCGGCATTCACGCTGTTCGCGGCGGGACGGGTCGTCGGCTGGATCGCTCACGCGATGGAGCAGACACAAGACGGCCGGTTGATCCGGCCGCGGGCACGCTATATCGGCGAGTATGAACCGCAGGGAGCCAGCTAGCGGAGTGGTGTCAAACCACGCCCGGCCGGCGCGCCAGCCAACCCGGCATCGGCCATCCGGACAACGGCTTGCTCGACTTGCGCTGCGACCCGCTCGCCAGCGCAAACCGCGCGCTGGACGACCCGGCACTGATCCACGCGACCGATCCCTTCGCCAGCTCGATCGATTCGCCAGTCGCAAGCCAGTGATCGTCGTGCCGACCCTCGACGGTCAACCAGATTTCGCCCGAGATCACTTTGAAAATCGTTGGGCGCGCGACACGCCAGGCCGCCGCGGGCTCACCCTGCTCCAACTCGAAAATACGGACTTCGCGCATCGCCGTTCTCCTTGAAGAACATTTCCTGTTGCATCGATTATTGACGTGCGATGATCGAAGACCCATGCACAGTTCCGAACACTTTCATCGGAACTGTTCAGTTGAAAAACCGAACAGTTGGCGCGACAACGCTCGACACGAACAGGCCACCTTCAGCTTGCCGGCCCAGCGAGGAAAGCAGACGTATGAAGCTCGATATCCAGCTCGATCGGGACAACGGCGTGCCGCTCACCGAACAGATCGTGGCGGAACTCACCGCGTGGATCCGCTCGCGCAACGCGCACCCCGGCTCGAAGCTGCCATCGATCCGCCAGTTCTCGGCTGACTTCGGCGTGAGCCGCTTTCCGGTTATCGAGGCGTACGATCGCCTCGTGTCGCTCGGCTATGTCGCGTCGCGCCACGGCTCCGGCTTCTATGTCGCCGATCGCCAGCCGGCCGACATGCGCTGCCAAGGTAGCTCGGACCCTCGCCTCGCCGATGTCGAGTCAGATCATCTACTCCAGCAGTTCAACTATCCAGGCGAAACGCTGAAGCTCAGCAGCGGCTTCATTCCCGAAAGCTGGCGCGACATGGACAGCATCGCGCAAGCCATCCGCCATGTGACGCGCACAGATCCGTCGAGCATGGTCGATTACGCGACGCCGCTCGGCAATCCGCTGCTGCGCGAGCACCTGCGAAGCCGCATCGCCCAGTTGGGCATCCAGGCCGACGCTTCGCAAATTCTGATCACCAATGGCGCGAGCCAGGCCTTCGATCTGCTGCTGCGCTACATGCTCAAGCCCGGCGATACGATCTTTGTCGAAGACCCGGGCTACTACAACCTGTACGGCCTGCTCAGACTGCACGGCATGCGGCTGGTCGGCATTCCGCGCACCAGCACCGGTCTGGATCTCGATGTGATGCAGGCGCAACTCAAGCTGCACCGGCCGCGGCTGCTGCTCATCAATACCGTGTTCCACAATCCGACCGGCACCACAGTCGCGCCGCAGGTCGCGTTCCGGCTCTTGCAACTGGCGCGCGAGCACGGCTTCCAGATTATCGAGGACGATATCTACGCCGATTTCCAGACCGAGATCACCGATCGCCTCGCAACCCTCGATCAGCTCGAACAGGTGATCTACGTGGGCGGTCTATCGAAGACGCTGTCGTCATCGCTAAGGATCGGTTGCGTGGTAGCAAACCACGCGATCATCAAGGATCTGGTCGATATCAAGATGCTGACGAGCATCGGCGGCTCGCGCTTTGCCGAAGCGGTGGCGGTGTCGATGCTGGAGCGCGGCGCGTATCGCAAATATCTGGAGCGCCTGCGCCGGCAGATGCGCGCCGCGCTCGGTTCGACTGTCCAGACACTCGAAGATGCCGGATGGGAGATTTTCGAGGAGCCCGCGGGCGGCAAGTTCGTGTGGGCGCGCGTGCCGCATGTCGCGGATGCCGAGCGGCTGGTGACATGCGGTGTGCCGCTGGGCGTAACGGTGTTGCCCGGCCAGCACTTCAGACCGAATCGGGAAGCGAGTGCGTGGATCAGAATTCATGTGGCATTCGCCAACGAACCGCGGGCCCAGGCGTTTTTTCACGCGGCGGCCGAGTTGACGCCGGACGCGTAAGGGCAATGCAAAGTTCCGCCGCCTCGTGGCGCCGCGCGGCACGCCATTGGCCACCCGACGCTGCGCCGAGCCGAGCTTTTCCCTAAAATAGCGGCTCCCAGCCCGCCCTCGCGCGCCCAGCCGCCTGCCATGCCCACGACGCCGACTCCCCCCGCTCTCGCCACCAGCACTCCTTCCAGCCCCTCGCCCCGCTCGCTTACCGTGATGCTGTGGCTCGTTGCCACCGGCTTCTTCATGCAGACGCTGGACTCCACCATCGTCAACACCGCGCTGCCCGCGATGGCGACGAGCCTCGGCGAGTTGCCGCTACGCATGCAATCGGTGGTGATTGCCTATTCGCTGACGATGGCGGTGATGATTCCCGTGTCCGGCTGGCTGGCCGACAAGCTTGGCACGCGGCGCGTGTTCTTCAGCGCGATTCTCGTATTCGCGATCGGCTCGCTGCTGTGTGCAAACGCGCATACGCTCAATCAACTGGTGTTCTTCCGGGTGCTGCAAGGCGTGGGCGGTGCCATGTTGCTGCCGGTGGGTCGACTCGCGGTGCTGCGCACCTTTCCGGCGGAACGCTACCTGCCGGCGTTGTCGTTCGTGGCGATTCCTGGCCTGATCGGGCCGCTGATCGGCCCGACGCTCGGCGGCTGGCTCGTCAAGATCGCGTCGTGGCACTGGATCTTTCTGATCAACGTGCCGGTTGGCGTGGTGGGCTGCATCGCGACGTTCATCTTCATGCCGGATAGCCGCAACGAAGACACCGGCAAGTTCGACGTGCAGGGCTACCTGTTTCTGGTTGTCGGCATGGTGGCGATTTCGTTTGCGCTCGACGGCCGCACCGAGTTCGGTATCCAGCATGCAACCGTGCTGGTGTTGCTGATTCTGAGTCTCGCCTGCTTCGTCGCCTATGGTTTGCACGCGGTGCGCGAGCCCTCGCCGATCTTTCCGCTCGATCTTTTCAAGATCCACACCTTTAGCGTCGGTCTGCTCGGCAATCTGTTCGCGCGGATCGGCAGCGGGTCGATGCCCTATCTGATTCCGCTGCTGTTGCAAGTGAGTCTGGGCTATAGCGCGTTCGAAGCCGGCCTGATGATGCTGCCGGTCGCGGCCGCGGGGATGGTCACCAAGCACCTGGTGACGAAGCTGATCCTCCGCTACAACTACCGAAGCGTGCTGATGACGAACACGATTCTGGTCGGCCTGATGATGGCAAGCTTTGCGCTGACCAGCGCAAATCAGCCGCTGTGGCTGCGGCTCGTGCAACTGGCGATCTTCGGCGGAGTGAACTCGATGCAGTTCACCGCGATGAACACGCTGACGCTCAAGGACCTCGGCACCGGTGGCGCGAGCAGCGGCAACAGCCTGTTCTCGCTGGTGCAGATGCTGTCGATGAGTCTCGGCGTCACCGTGGCCGGCGCGTTGCTGACGACCTTTACCGGCATCATGCAGCGCGTGACCGCCGCCAATTCGCTGCCGGCATTTCATGCGACGTTCCTGTGCGTAGGCATTATCACCGCGTGCTCGGCGTGGATCTTCGCGCAATTGTCGCCGGACATCCGCAGGCCCGCGAAGAAAACCGATCCTTCCGAACGGACCTGAACGCCTGAACGCTGGATCGATCGCTATAGCGGATTTCTGCGCTTTCCTGCATGGCTTGCGCGTGCGGCTCGGAGCGCCGTCGACAGGCATCGCCGACCCGCAACAGGGCGCGCGCCGCACCAGCGAAGTGCGACGACTGATCGCCTTCGCATCGTAGCCCGCGCGAAATGGGCGCCTGATAGCCGGGTTGCCGGACACGTGGGCCAGGTTTGCGCACGCGCATAGTTCTTGCTCGCCTATCCTGTAAACTCTTGATCAGCGCGCGCGAGCTCGTGCCCAGCCGCGCAAGCGCCACCTCCACTCGACTGACATGATGAGCATGATCGAACTCGATCCTCCCGGTTTTCAGCCGCCCCGGCCAATGGCAGGCGACGAGGGCGCGCGGCGCACTGTCCTCTATGGCGGCTACACCGTCTTCAGCGTATTCCAGCCAGTTTTCTCGGTGTCTCACCGGCGGGCGATCGGGTATCACGCATCGTTGCGCGCGCACGACGAGCATGCGCGCCAGGTCCCGTCGCACGAGGTTTTCACGCAGGCCGCGCGACGCGGTGACCTGCTGGAACTCGGACGGCTGGCCGAATCGCTGCACCTCGGCAATTTCAACGCGTTCGACAGCCACGACGAATGGCTTTTCCTGAGCCTGCATCCCGCCGCGCTGATGGACACCAGTTACGGCGACGCACTGCTTGCCAGCCTGAAGGCGCTCGGCCTGCCACCGCAACGTGTCGTGCTCGAAGTGTCGGAGCAAGCGGGCGGCGAGACGACACGGTTTGCCGAAATCATCGACGCGCTGCGCAAGTCCGGCTTTCTGATCGCGCTCGACGGCTTCGGCGCAAAACATTCGAATATCGACCGCGTGTGGAATCTGCGGCCGGATATCGTCACACTCGACCGCTGCATCCTCGCGCAGGCAAGCGAGCATTCGCACATCGAGCGCGTGCTGCCGGGCCTCGTCTCGTTGCTGCACGAGTCCGGGCAGCTCGTGCTGATGGGCGGCCTGAGCACCGAACGCGACGCGCTGATCGCGCTCGAATGCAACGTGGACTTCGTCCAGGGCGCGTTTTTCGCGGGCCCGAGCGTCGAGCCGGTCAAGCCGCAAGTGGCCGCTGGCCTGATGGACTCGCTCTCCGCGGCGCTGCGCGAACGCGTTGCCGCCCGCGAGAAGGCGCAATCCGCCCGGCTTGCCCCTTATGTCGCGGCACTCGAGACAGCCGCCACCCAGCTGATTGCCGGGGAGACGATCGCTCAGGCCACCGCACCATTGCTGGCGCTGGGCGAGACAGCGCGCTGCTTCGTGCTGGATGGCTCGGGCCGGCAAATCGGCGACAACGTGCTGCCGCCTGGCCGCACGTCGCAACGCGCCAAGCGGTTCCGTCCGCTGCTGCATTCCGAGGGCGCAAGCTGGGAACGCCGCCCGTACTTTATTCAGGCAATGCGCCACCCCGATCAGGTGCATCTGACGCCGCCGTATCTGTCGATCAATGAGGCACACCTGTGCGTCACTGCTTCGATTGCTGCGCATACGCCGCAGGGCACGCAGGTGCTATGCGTAGACATCAACTGGGAAGTCGCAGCTCATCGCAGTTGAAAAATCCGGACGCTGCTGGATACGCGCGAGTAGCTGCCTGACGGCCGCGCGGCCCAGCAAGCGGTTGGCAGCCTGCAAACGTTCGGCCCCGGTGACGATGCGCAACGCGGTGATCTTCGCCGAAGCATCCGTTGCGCCATCCGTCAGCACGTCGATCACGCCGACGACCTCGCCTTCGCAAAGCAACGCGATACACACCGCGCCTTCCATCGACACGACCTCCGCATTGCTAGCCTGCAGCGCAAGCGACGTAATCGTGTCCATCCAACCCACCGCTGCCGGCTCGCCTGCGCGCAGCGGTTCGGATGCGGACGCCGCGACCCGCGCACTGACGGGGATGCTCGACGGCGCGCTGTGCGGCGCAGTTGGCTTCTCATTCGGGGATGCGCATAGCGGCGCGTCACAAACCAGCTCGGGCGCGTTGCTGAAGAGCCGCAGCAGACCCGCGCGGTCTTGCGCTTCCAGCGCCATGCGCAGGCGTTCGACGAGCCGCCCATGCACTGCGGGATCGGGCCGCTTCAGCGGCGCGCCCGCACGCTGTAGACGGGTTTTGGCTCGATGGACGATCTGTCTGCAAGTGGCAGGCGTGCGTTCGAGAATCGCCGCAATCTCCGCATAGTCGCAATCGAACGCTTCGTGCAGTACAAATGCGGCGCGCTCGTCGGGTTTCAGATGTTCGAGCAGCAACATCACGCCATACGACATGTCCGCGGCGCGCAGCGCCAGTTCCTCCGCCGATGGCGCAACTTCGTCGAGCCACGGCTCGGGCAGCCAGCCGGTGGCTTGCGACGCGCGCTCGCGCTGCGCGTGCCGCAGCCGATCGATCGCCGTGCGCGTGGTGATCGTGGTGAGCCACGCGGCCGGCGTTTGCACTGTGCCGGTGTCGGCCAGATGCCATTTGAGCCACACGTCCTGCACCACGTCTTCCGCCTCCGCGCGGCTACCGAGCATCCGGTATGCAAGCGCGACCAACCGGGCGCGCGCGGCCTCGAAACTGGATGCCTTCTCGATTCCCTGTTCCGTCATGCGTAGACCTCCAGATATTGCGTGGCGAAAAAGACGCACCAGGGCGACTGCAACATCGCACGGCAGTGCGTGCCATGGTTGATGCGCGTGCCGTCGCCGGTGTTCTTTCTGCTTGACGCTCGGGCTACAGCCGATGTGACAGCGAAGCGAAAAAATTTTCCTGTCACACGGCGTCTTGCCGCCGCGTCAAATGAGTAACAACCGCTGCACGGCGCGCGACGTTTTTCGAACCAGCCCCGCGCTTCAGCAATCATCCTAAACGAGGCGCCCATGAATTCCACCCTTCCCTCCGTGTCCGGTCTGGGCCTCGTGCCCACGGTGATCGAGCAATCCGGCCGCGGCGAGCGCGCGTATGACATTTACTCGCGCCTGTTGCGCGAACGCATCGTCTTTCTGGTCGGGCCGGTCAATGAACAGTCGGCCAGTCTGATTGTCGCGCAACTGCTGTTTCTTGAATCGGAGAATCCGGACAAGGATATTTCGTTTTACATCAACTCGCCGGGAGGCTCCGTGTACGACGGCCTCGCGATTTACGACACCATGCAGTTCATCAAGCCGGAGGTCTCGACGTTGTGCACCGGATTTGCGGCGAGCATGGGCACATTCCTGCTCACCGCCGGCCAGCGCGGCAAACGCTATGCGCTACCGAATGCGCGCATCATGATTCACCAGCCGTCCGGCGGCGGTCAAGGCACCGCGGCGGACATCGAAATCCAGGCGAAAGAGGTCCTGTATTCACGTGCACGTCTGAACGCGATCATGGCCGAGCGCACTGGTCGCAGCGTCGAAGAAATAGAGCACGACACCGACCGTGACAACTTCATGTCGGCGCTGGAAGCTAGTGAGTACGGATTGATCGACGAAGTGCTGGAAACTCGCGCAGCACTGGGCGGCACAGGCCCGAATCGCCACGAGAACATGTAGCGGGGGCGCCTCGCGGCCTCCTCTTCGCGGCTTCACGCCGCGACATCTCAACGCAACTTTTTATCAAGGCTGTGCGACTGGACCACAAATGCTGCTCACCTTCGCTGGAATCGCTATCATGTCGCGATTCGTCGAGTTCGACGACCGCTCCAATGGAGATACATATGGCGTCATCCAACGAAAACGTCAGCATGGCGCTATTCTGCGACTTCGAAAATGTCGCGCTTGGCGTGCGCGATGCGAAGTACGACAAGTTCGACATCAAGTTGGTGCTCGAACGCCTGCTGCTCAAGGGCAGCATCGTCGTCAAGAAAGCGTACTGCGACTGGGATCGCTACAAGAGCTTCAAAGGGGCGATGCACGAGGCCAATTTCGAATTGATCGAAATCCCGCACGTGCGTCAATCGGGCAAGAATTCCGCCGACATCCGGCTCGTCGTCGATGCACTCGATCTGTGCTACACGAAATCGCACGTCAATACGTTCGTGATTATCAGCGGTGATTCGGATTTTTCGCCGCTGGTGTCCAAACTGCGCGAGAACGCGAAGCAGGTCATCGGCGTCGGTGTGCAACAGTCCACTTCCGATCTGCTGATCGCAAATTGCGACGAATTCTTTTTCTATGACGACCTCGTGCGCGAAAGCCAGCGCTCGGTCACGAGGCGAGAGTCGTCGCGTCAGCAACAAAACGTGCAGCAGCCGGCCAAACGTTCGTCAGATGAAGAGAAGGCCCGGCCCAAGGAAGATCTCGAAAAACGCCGTAGCAAAGCCGTGGAAATCGCGGTGCAAACATTCGATGCGCTCGCTTCCGAACGCGGCGACAGCGGCAAGATCTGGGCGTCCGTACTGAAGAACGCAATCAAACGGCGCAAGCCGGATTTCAACGAGACGTACTACGGTTTTCGCGCCTTCGGCAATCTGCTGGAAGAGGCACAGGCGCGCGGCTTACTCGAATTCGGCCGGGATGAAAAATCCGGCGCGTATGTGTATCGAAGTGGAGCAGTGAACGTCGCGAGCGAAACCGTGAATGAACCCGGTGAAGCCGAGTTGGCGGAACAGACCGTCGAACGCGCCTACGAGGCGCAAGCCGCGCAAGTGGCCACGGCGGAGTCAGGTAGCAAGCACAAATCACGCCGCAAAGAACGGGCTAATCGCAAAGCGAGCCGTGGCCAGCACGAAGCTGTTCATGACGAATTTTCTCGTGACGAAGCTTCTCGCGACGAGCCGGCAGCCATCGAGACGGTTGCCGACGAACAGACCGGGTACACGCGACATGTCGAGCCACATCCGCGGGAAGAAACACCCGAGGCAACGTCGCCCGCAAGCGAGTTCGCGCTCGATCAGTCCGACGCTGCTTCGATAACGACGGCGCAAAACGTCGCGGTTGAGCCCACGGCTGTGGGCAACGAAAGCACGCCAGAAGCCAGCCACGCCCAAGCCGAGCAGCCTCAAAGCGTCAAAAAGCGCGCATCGCGCAAAACGGCCGCGAAGAAGGTGAAGAAAGCCACGCCGCGAACGATCGATGAAGTCCCCGAGATCGCCGCACCGGCCGAGCCGTCCGCTTCGGCAATCAGCAGCGACGACGAGGCTGCTAAGGCGACCGGCAACGCAGCGCGAAAAACTGCGTCGCGTGGGCGCCGGACGCGCAAAGCAGCAACGTCAGCGGACAACGCGGAGTAAGCACGCCGCGACAACTGTCCAGCGCAGCTTAAACACCGCGATTCTGTTCGTCGCTGCTAGACGGAACCTTGGCGGCGGCTCAGCGTTGAAGCCATCGCCAAGGAACGAGTCGTCATACGAACATTAAGACGCGAGAGCCAATTCCCGATTAATCGAGGCTCAGCTCGGCAGTCCGCTCAATAGTACGGATAAGGCGTGTACATGACCGGCGGCGGTGGCGCGTAATAAGGACGAGGCTGGACATACACCGGTTGCGGCGCATAGTAAGACTGCGGTTGCGCAATCGTATCGCCCTTCGAAGTCATGCATTGAGCGTAAGCGGTGTCGTAGCGCGCCTGCATGCCGGCCGCTGAATACTGGGCGCCATTTGCACCGTTCGCACCTCCGATCAGCAGCCCGCTGCCTGCGCCGATGGCCGCGCCCGCGCCGGCATTGCCCGCCGCCGCGCCGAGCAGCGCGCCGATCGCCGCGCCGCCGAGCGTGCCGAGCGCCGCACTGTTCACGCTATTCGTAGTGGCCGCCTGCGCCGCGCCGGACGGATTGGTCGAACGATTCGCGTAGTCGCGGCACGCATAGTCGTCTTGCTGGAACTGTTCGAGCGGCTGGCCGCTATGCGGCAGTGCGACAATGCTCGGACCGGTCGGGGGTGCTACCGCGCAACCGCCGAGCGCGAGGGCTATGAAAGCGGCGGGGATAGCCAGGCTGATCGTCTTATTGCGAGAACTCATGGCAGTGCGTTTCTTGACATTGGAATCCAAACGTTAGGCTAATCGTTGGACTCCGTGGTTACTTGATCGTTACAGAAAGTTTTTCGCCGCCCCGTCCGTGCCCCGGTCGAGCGGATCATGAAAGCATCGTTTGCGTTGTATCGGGAAACGCTTGTAAGTGAACCGGCAATCGCGCTCCGCTGCAACCACACCGAACTCGCGTCGAACCTTCCCGCCGCGCGCGCCGCCCGCACAGCACAGCCGTCCCAATCACGAAATCCGGATTCGATGAATCCACTCATTCTCGGTACGAGCGCGGCTTGTTCTAACTGCGCCGCACCTGTTTTCCAATCGAATCCTGCCCAGCCATGGAAGACGCGCTCCAGCATCGGGCAACAAGCTTCCAGCAGGCATGGCGAGCGCACAGAGCTTCCCCTAGATCAACCGGCCGCCAACACCGGCAACCGCAGTCAGTTCAGCAAGGCCAACGGACAGCGGACAGCGGACACGATCATCAGCACCGGCGGATATCGACAAACTCCGCTTCAGGAGAGACTAGCACGCGGCACCCAACTGCCCGGCAAGCAGCCCTCTTAGGCGCCTCAACCGCACTTCACACACACGACACCACAGTTACCAACTGTGACAATCTTCTGTCCGAAATCACCAGCAAAGATCCGCACAGAACAGACAACGGACGTTTCGAAAACAGAAGCCCGCGACCCTCAGGCTCGCACGTACCGAAACAATCCGCAAAAAAAAGCCCTCGCACAGGAGGGCTTTCATCTTTCCTTTCGCTACCGTAGTCAATCCCAACCGCGAGAGTCAGTTCGACTTATCCAGATCTCACGTCATAAACGAGACCAAACGAGAGACCAAACGGCAGACAGCAACCGGCAAACTCAAGCGAAGTTCTTCGCTGCGAATTCCCAATTGGCGATGTTCCAGAACGCTTCGACGAACTTCGGACGCGCGTTGCGGTAGTCGATGTAATACGCGTGCTCCCACACGTCGATCGTCAGCAGCGGCTTGGCGTCGGTGGTAAGCGGCGTTGCGGCGTTGCTCGTCGACACGAGGTCGAGCGAACCGTCAGCCTTCTTCACGAGCCATGCCCAGCCCGAACCGAACGTGCCGATTGCGGTCTTCGTGAATTCTTCCTTGAACTTGTCGAACGAACCCCACTTCGCGTTGATTGCGTCGCCTAGCGCGCCGGTCGGTGCGCCGCCACCTTGCGGCGACAGGCTGTTCCAGAAGAACGTGTGGTTCCAGATCTGAGCCGAGTTGTTGAACACGCCGCCCGACGACTTCTTGACGATCTCTTCCAGCGACAGGTTTTCGTACTCCGTGCCCTTGATCAGATTGTTCAGGTTGGTCACATAGGTCTGGTGGTGCTTGCCGTAGTGAAACTCGAGCGTCTCTTCCGACATGTGCGGAGCGAGCGCGTTTTTCGCGAACGGCAGCGGCGGGAGCGTATGTTCCATGGTGCTTTCCTTCTGTCTGTATCTGTTGTGGGGAGTCTGCGAGGGATGACGCTATCGAGCACTCGATTGTAGGCGAGTTGGAATAACCCCGCAAACCAACGGACTTTATGCCGGGTATGACAAACATGAGGCAGATAAAGCCATCGAAACAGCTGCGCACGGCGCATGCCTGGCTCGTTTGCAAAACGCGACCAGCCCGCAATGCACTGTCGGTGAAACGTCAGGAAAAACCTCAGAGTCCGTCAGCCAGACGCGCCTGCACATCAGCAAGCGCGACGTCGGCCGAACCTTCGGCGAGATGCATCGTCAGACGCCGCCCCGGTTTCAGCGACGACGGCGCGCGCACCGCGCGACCGCTCTGCGCATCGAGCACAGCCGCGTAACCGCGCTCGAGCGTGCGCTGCGGACTGAGCACTTCGAGCCGCGCGGCAAGCGTATCGATACGTGCGGTCTGACGTTCGTGCTGACGCAGTAACGCCGAGTTAAGACGCTGCGCGAGATTGTCGATGCTCTTGCGCTCGGCCGCGAGATCCGGGCGCCAGCGCTGCCAGCGCATCTGCAGCAGCGCAAAGCGCGAGCGCGCATCACGCACCGGGCGCGCGCCCGCCGACGCGAGCCGCACGCGCAACTGTTGCAGATGCGTGCGCTGCCGCGCGAGCCGCTCGGCCGGTGACACCAACCGGCGCGCAAGCCAGTCGAGCTGCTGCGCGCGCCGCTCCATCATGCGGCCGAACGCGCGAGCGAGCGTCGCGTGCCGATGATCGAGTTCGCGCAACAGCAGCACGCGTTGCGGGCTCACGAGTTCGGCGGCGCCGGTCGGCGTCGGCGCGCGCACATCGGCGGCGAAGTCGGCAATCGTGAAATCGGTTTCGTGACCGACGCCACTCACGACCGGGATCACGCTCGCGGCGATCGCGCGCGCGAGCACTTCTTCGTTGAACGCCCACAGGTCTTCGATCGAACCGCCGCCACGACACACGATCAGCACGTCGACCTCGCCGCGCGCGCCGGCCGTCTCGACCATCGCCGCGAGTTTCGCGCTGACGCCCGCGCCCTGCACCGGCGCCGGATAAACGATCACCGGCACATGCGGCGCGCGGCGCGACAGCGTGGTCAACACGTCGCGCAACGCAGCGGCCTGCAACGACGTGACGATGCCGATCGCCCGCGGATGCGCGGGCAGCGCGCGTTTGCGTTCGGCGGCAAACAGGCCCTCGGCTTCGAGCTGCGCCTTCAGGCGAAGAAACGCTTCGTAGAGGCGTCCCTGGCCGGTACGGCGCACCGCTTCGACGTTCAGTTGCAGCTCGCCGCGCGGCTCGTACATCGTAACCAGCGCGCGCACTTCGATGCGGTCGCCCTCGCGCGGCGTGAATTCGGCGTACTGCGCGCGTCCGCGGAACATCACGCAGCGCATCTGCGCCTGCGCGTCCTTGATCGAGAAATACCAGTGGCCGCTCGCGGCGCGCGTGAAATTCGACACTTCGCCCGCTACCCACACGAGCGGAAACGAACGTTCGAGCATCTTCCCGATCGCGCGGTTGAGCGCGGACACGGGGACGACGGTCTCACCGCCGGGCATCGCCGGCGTAGCAAAAGGACTTTCGGGATTCATGCGAGGAGTAAGTGGAACTGGCCGGACAGACGATAGACCGAGCGGCCATCGGCGTCCAGCGTCACCGCAGAATTGTTAAAAGTGTCCACATGGCGGGAACCGCCTGACGAATTCGGCCAGAACGCCCGCCAAAGCCAATGAATTTCAAACATGCCATTGATTTATATGGTTTTTACATCTCGCGAAGATCCCAGAGTATCGATCGAAAGCGCACGGGATGGCCCTTTCGACCAATCACACTGCAGGTTCTCCACAAAGTTATCCACAGGCTGCGCGGATTGCGAAAGTGCTCGCGCGAGCGTGCGGCACGCGCCGCACGACTTGCCGGGCGGGACGATCGCGCGCTAGAGTGGCGGGTTCGACGGCGTGGCGAACACACTGCGAAACGCGTCATCGCGGCGTGTCGGCCGAAGCCCGGTCGACCATCCGGCCGACGGGCGCGAGTCGTCCCGACCCACCGCCTACGCGTCATTTTCAATTGCTGTTTCGATTGCCCGGAGAATCGCGTTGATGCTGCTCCCCCGTATCGCGCACGACGCGTTCACGTCGCCGCGCCGCTTCGACCCGGCGAGCTCAGTTCAACACGGACTTGCCACCTGCTCATGAGCACGCTCAATGACCGTCTCGAAGCGCGCCTCGCGCGCGAATGGCAGCAGCGCGGACCGCTCGCCTGGGCGCTCGCGCCGTTCGCCTGCGTATTCGGCGCGATCGCGGCCGCGCGCCGCGCCGCGTTCTCGCTCGGCTGGCTGAAAGCGGTGCATATCGGCGTGCCGGTGGTCGTGGTCGGCAACGTTACCGTAGGCGGGACCGGCAAAACGCCGACCGTCATCGCACTGGTCGAGGCATTGCGCGGCGCCGGCTTCACGCCCGGTGTCGTGTCGCGCGGCTACGGCGCGCGCGTGACCACGCCAACGCCGGTCACGCCGGCTTCGGCGGCACGCGTCGGCGGCGACGAACCGTTGCTGATCGCACGCCGCACCGGCGCGCCGGTGTGGGTCTGTCCGGACCGCGTCGCCGCTGCCCAGGCGCTGTGCGCCGCGCATCGCGACGTCGACGTAATCGTCAGCGACGACGGCCTGCAGCACTACCGCCTCGCGCGCGATGTCGAACTCGTCGTGTTCGATCACCGGCTCGGCGGCAATGGTTTCCTGCTGCCGGCCGGGCCGCTGCGCGAGCCGCTGTCGCGCCGTCGTGACGCGACGCTGATCAACGATCCGTACGCGCGCACGCTGCCCTCATGGCCGAATACGTTCGCGCTGCAACTCGCGCCCGCCGACGCGTGGCATCTCGACACGCCCTCGCTGCGGCGCCCGCTCGCGCAATTCACCGGTCAGCGCGTGCTGGCCGCCGCCGGCATCGGCGCGCCCGAGCGTTTTTTCGCTACGCTGCGCGCGGCCGGCCTCGCGCCCGTGACCCGCGCGCTGCCCGATCACTACGCGTTCGAGCGCAATCCATTCACCGATGTCGACGCCGACGCGATCCTGATCACCGAAAAGGATGCGGTAAAATTAGGGTCCTGGCACGATGCGCGCATCTGGGTAGTCCCGGTCGAAGCCGCGCTCGATCATCGCCTCACTGCATTAGTTGTGGAGAAAGTCCGTGGACGCTCGCCTGCTTGAAATTCTCGTCTGCCCGATCTGCAAGGGCCCGCTCAGCTACGACCGCGCCGCGCAGGAACTGATCTGCAACGCGGACAAGCTCGCGTACCCGATCCGCGACGGCATCCCGGTGATGCTGGTCGACGAAGCGCGGCAGACCGTCGAAGGCACGCCGGTCGATCTGAATCCCGGCTCGGTTGCCTGACTGCGGTCCGAGATGCGAGATACGCTGACATAAGCGGCCTCGCGCAAATGCGGATCGCCGCGCAAGCCACCGCATAATCGAGCCTGCGCCTTCGCTTGCCTGTCCATGTCCGAACCCGCGCACGCAACGTGCGCGGCGCCTGCCCCGATCCTCTCGTCGCCGCTGATCCGATGACCCACACTGCCCCCCACCCGTTTATCGCCGTCGTGCCGGCTCGCCTCGCGTCGACGCGTCTGCCCAACAAGCCGCTCGCCGATATCGGCGGTAAGCCGATGGTCGTGCGGGTCGCGGAGCGCGCACGCGACTCGGGCGCGCAACAGGTGCTGATCGCATCGGACGAGCAGGCGGTGCTCGACGCCGCGCACGACCATGGCTTCGACGCCGTGCTGACGCGCGCCGACCATCCGTCGGGCACCGATCGTCTCGCGGAAGTCGCGACGCGCTTCGGCTGGAGCGACGACACGATCGTCGTCAACGTGCAAGGCGACGAGCCGCTGATCGACCCGGCGCTGGTGCGCGGCGTTGCCGCGCATCTCGCGGCAACCGGCGGCTGCGCGATCGCCACCGCCGCGCATCCGATCACCGATCCCGCCGAAATTTTCAATCCGAACGTCGTCAAGGTCGTGCCCGACGCGCGCGGCGTCGCACTGTATTTCTCGCGAGCGCCGATCCCGTGGGCGCGCGACGCGTGGCAGCCGCACTGGCCGAACGTCGCGTCGATGCCCGCGCCGCCGGCGCCCGCGGTCGTCTATCGGCACATCGGCCTGTACGCGTATCGCGCGAAATTTCTGCGCACGTACCCGAGCCTCGCGATCTCGCCGATCGAGCAGGTCGAAGCGCTCGAACAATTGCGCGCCATGTGGCATGGCGAACGCATCGCGGTGCTCGTCACGCATGACGTGCCTCTGCCCGGCGTCGACACCCCCGCCGATCTGGCGCGCGTACGGGCTTTATTCGGGTCTTGAGCGCCGGAAGCCATGGCATAATCGGACGCTTGTGCGCGTCTCCGATGACACGCGGCATTCGGGTTGCCCCGGTCACACCGTTGATGTTTTGCAGCGCCGTCGCATTGCGACGTGCAGCGCGAAACATGACACAACGGCCGATGCGGGCCCCTTGGAGTGCCGTCCCGGAGAACCACCGCGCCCGGCAAGAATTCACATAGATCTGGAGATATCACATGCGTTTGATCCTGTTGGGTGCACCGGGCGCTGGCAAGGGCACTCAAGCAAACTTCATCAAGGAAAAGTTCGGCATCCCGCAAATCTCGACCGGCGACATGCTGCGCGCGGCCGTCAAGGCGGGCACGCCGCTCGGTCTCGAAGCGAAGCGCTTCATGGACGCAGGCGAACTGGTTACCGACGAACTGATCATCAATCTGGTGAAGGAGCGTCTGCAGCAGCCGGACTGCGCGAACGGCTATCTGTTCGACGGCTTCCCGCGCACGATTCCGCAAGCCGAAGCGATGAAGCAGGCCGGCGTCGCGATCGACTACGTGCTCGAAATCGACGTGCCGTTCGACGAGATCATCGTGCGCATGAGCGGCCGCCGCTCGCACCCTGCTTCGGGCCGCACCTATCACGTCAAGTTCAATCCGCCGAAGGTCGAAGGCGTTGACGACGTGACCGGCGAGCCGCTGATCCAGCGCGACGACGACAAGGAAGAGACCGTCAAGAAGCGTCTGGAAGTTTATGAATCGCAAACCAAGCCGCTGATCGAGTACTACAACAACTGGGCGAAGAACGGCGATGCGTCGAGTTCGCTGAAGGCGCCGCAATACCGCCGTATTTCGGGCCTCGGCAGTGTCGATGAAATCCGTACACGCGCGTTCGATGCGCTGAAGTAAGCGCTGTCGCCGCTGTTAGCGTTTGTTGAAAAACCCGCCTATATCGGCGGGTTTTTTATTTGACCGACGACGATCGAGAGTCATGCAAGTCCCCTGACTTGCGCACGCCCGATGCCGATTTATCAGGTGAATCAGCGATCACAAACCGCCGTCTCCCGCACGCGAACTCCCCCGCCGCTTCACTTTCCGCATTGCAACACAGCCGCTACAATCGATCGTCGAAAAGGATTCAATCGAGACGGGACAACCGAAGCAAAGGAGAAGACATGGAGATTCGTGACAACGTGTTCCTGATCACCGGCGGTGCATCGGGACTGGGCGCCGCCACCGCGCGCCTCATCGTCGAGAACAGCGGCAAGGTCGTGCTCGCCGATCTGAATCTGGACGCGGGCGAGGCGCTCGCGAAGGAACTCGGCGGCGTGTTCGTCAAATGCGATGTGAGCCGAGAAGAGGATGCGCTCAAGGCCGTCGAAGCCGCGACGAAGCTTGGTACGCTGCGCGGTCTGGTCAATTGCGCGGGCGTCGCGCCGGCTTCGAAAACGGTCGGCAAGGATGGCCCGCATCCGCTCGAACTGTTTGCGCGCACGATCTCGATCAATCTGATCGGCACGTTCAACATGATCCGGCTGGCCGCGGCGCAGATGTCGAAGAACGAGCCGAACGCCTATGGCGAGCGCGGCGTGATCATCAACACGGCATCGGTAGCCGCGTACGACGGCCAGATCGGTCAGGCCGCGTACGCCGCGTCGAAGGGCGGCGTGGTCGGCATGACGCTGCCGATCGCACGCGATCTGTCGCGCAACGCGATCCGCGTGATGACGATCGCCCCCGGCATCTTCGAAACGCCGATGCTGCTCGGCATGCCGCAGGAAGTGCAGGACGCGCTTGGCGCGATGGTGCCGTTCCCGCCGCGCCTCGGCAAACCGGCGGAATACGCGATGCTCGCGAAGCAGATCTTCGACAATCCGATGCTCAACGGCGAAGTGATCCGTCTGGACGGCGCGATCCGCATGCAGCCGAAGTAAGTAAGTCCGACACCTTCCGCGCGTACCGCCACGCGCGGCTGCTGGTATACGAAAAAACGCCTGCACATGTGTGACTCATGTGCAGGCGTTGTCGTTTTGTACTTTGTGCAGACCAGCAGGCGTGCCGCTATGCGCCACCGTCCTGCCGCGTGCGCTGCCGCAGCTCATGCAACTGCGACTCGACCACCGTCGCATCTTCCGCATCGGGGCGGTCGCCCAGATAACTTTCGAGATCTTCGAGCGCCGGACGCAGGTAGTCGAGCCGCGCGTACGCAAAGCCGCGATCGCGCACTTCCTCGATATTCTCCGGCAGCAGGATCACGAGTCGCTGCTGCACCGCGAGCAGACGCTGCCAGCGCTCGGTCTGCAGATAGGTCGCCTTCAGATTGCGCAGCATCCGCGCGACGATCTCGCGGCGCGTGGCCGGCTGCAGCAGCATGCGCAGCGCGCGGCCGATCGAATCGCCGGCCGATGCCACATACGGCTCCAGCATTTCGACCATCTGCGACTCAGACAGCGAATGGCCGGTGGTCGGATCGAGCATCACGTCGCCGTCGGGGGTCGTCACGCGCAGCAGGAAGTGGCCCGGAAACGACACGCCGCGCACCGGAATGCCGATTTGCTCGGCCATCTCCAGATACAGCACCGCGAGCGAAATCGGAATACCACGGCGGCGCTTCAGCACGACGTTCAGATGACTGTTGTCGGGGTCGTAGTAATCGTTCAGATTGCTCGCGAAGCCGAGCTCACGGAAGAAAAAGCGATTCAGAATGCCGACCTTCTGACGGATGTCGGCGTCTTCCGGCATGCGGCGCCGCAAGCGCAGCACCAGTTCATCGATCTCGGCGAGCGCGCCTTGCAGATCGAGGTCGGGATAAGCATCCTGCGCGAGCGACAACGCCGTCTCCGTCAACGGCAAACTTTCGTCGTCGGCAACGAGCGTGCTGAAATAGTCGAGAACCCGCGTCATCGTGATCACTTCACCCGCCTTTTGAAATACGCGTACTTGAAGCCCATCAGCCAGAGCATACCGAAATATAGCGCGGCGAACAGCACGAGACACGCGCCGAGCAGCACCATACGGTCGACCGGCTGACTATGCATGCCGATCCAGTCGAAGCTGATCGCGAGCCAGCGCATCGCCCCGGCGAGCACGAGGCAGGCACCGAGCAGTTGCACGAAGAATTTGAGCCAACCGCGCGACGGCATATAGATGCCGCGCTTGCGCAGACCGAGGAACAGTAGCAGCGCGTTCACACAAGCGCCGAGCCCGACGCTCAGCGTCAAGCCTGCATGCGAGAACACCGGCACGAACACATAGTTGCTCAGCTGCGTGACGATCAGCACGCCGACGCCGATTTTTACCGGCGTCTTGATGTCCTGCTTCGCGTAGAAGCCGGGCGCGAGAATCTTGATCAGGATCAGGCCGATCAGCCCGACGCCGTAAGCGGAAAGCGCGCGGCTCACCATCACGACCGAGTTGCCGTCGAACTTGCCGTAGTTGAACAGCACCGCGGTCAGCGGTTGCGCGAAGAAGAACAGCGCGACCGCGCTCGGCGCGGCGAGCAGGAACGTCACGCGCAGGCCCCAGTCGAGCAGCGACGAATACTCGTGCGGATCGGCGTCGACGTGTGCTTTCGACAGGCTCGGCAGCAGGATCGTGCCAAGCGCGACGCCGAGCAGCGCGGTCGGGAACTCCATCAGCCGATCCGCGTAATTGATCCACGACACCGCGCCGGGCCCGATGCGCGACGCGATGTTCGTATTGATGATCAGACTGATCTGCGCGACCGAGACCGCGAACATCGCCGGCACCATCTTCGCGAGCACCCGCTTCACACCGCGATGCGCGAGCGCGCGCAGCGGATTCAGGCCGATGCGCGGCACCATGTCGATTTTCTTCAGACCCGGCAACTGCACGATGAACTGCAGCACGCCGCCGACGATCACCGCCCACGCGAGCGCGTAGACCGGAGTTTGCAGGCGCGGAGCGACGAACACCGCCGCGACGATGAACGCGACGTTCAGCAGCACCGGCGCGAACGCGGGCAGCGAGAAGTTCTTGTACGTATTCAGCACGCCGGACGCGAGCGACGTCAGCGAGATGAAAATGATGTACGGGAACATGATGCGCGTCATCGCGACCGCGAGCTGATACGCGTGGCCCTCGTGCGCGAGACCCGACGCGACGACGAACACGACGCCCGATGCGCCGACCACGCCGATCACCGACAGTACGGCGAGCGCCCACGCGAGCACGGTCGAGGTCGCGTCGACGAGCGCCTTGGTCGCGTCATGACCTTGCTGGTTCTTGAACTCGGCGAGGATCGGCACGAAGGCTTGCGAGAACGCTCCCTCGGCGGAAATGCGGCGCAGCAGATTGGGAATGCGGAAGGCGACGTAGAAAGCGTCGGTGTATTGACTGGCGCCGAACGCACGGGCGATCAGCGTTTCACGGGCCAGTCCGGTCACGCGCGACAGCAGCGTGAAGCCGCTGACCGTCAGCAGGGCTCGGAATAGATTCATGGGGCGCTTATTATACGGGTCCCGCCAATGCGGGCGACGAGCCGGAGAGCGATTCGGACCGATTTGCCGCGCGGACGTTCGCTCCGATTGGCCCCAAAGCGTGGTTTTAATGTTTTTTTCTGTAGTTTTTTGGCTACGGTGGCTGGAGTTTGCGGCGGGATTTTTGCGAAGGGGCCTCTTCTTATTGGCGCCTTCATTGCGGCACGCCTTCACTACTGCCGACATCGCGGGAGGCGAAGCAGAGTGCGGTCACCCCACGCGGTCGCCCCGCAGTTGCCCATGTGGCGTCGCGTACCTGCCACTGCGCAGTCACAGCTTTGTCGTTGCCACGTGCCTGATTTTGTTGCTATAATCGCCGGTTTCGAAGCTCGCTCAGTTTTCGAACGGTTGTCGAACAGGATTCTCAGGTAAGCCAAAGGTCACTTGGCAATCCGCTCGAAGAACCAGGAATATTGGGCTGCCTTCGCGTAGTTCGATCGATTTTTTCGACACTTTTGCGCTCCTGGACAATCGCTTCCAGGGGTTCGGATCGAGAAGCAGCGCCTCGCCTCACGAAGTCATTTCGAAGGTCGGGTACTGGAAACAGGAACAGGATAAGGAACCGTCATGGCTAACTCCGCACAAGCACGCAAGCGCGCCCGTCAGGCCGCGAAGGCAAACTCGCACAACTCGGCACTGCGCTCGAAGTTCCGCACGGCTATCAAGGCCGTTCGCAAGGCAATCGACGCAGGCGATCAGGCTAAGGCAGCAGAAATCTTCAAGGCATCGTCGAAGACCATCGACATCATCGCCGACAAGAACATCATCCACAAGAACAAGGCAGCTCGCCACAAGAGCCGCCTCGCTGCAGCCGTCAAGGGTCTGCAAGCGCCCGCAGCGCAGTAATTCCGGTCAGCCCGCTTCGGTGGGCTACCTCCTGTTTCCGCTGCACAAGAAGCCCGCTCTCGCGGGCTTTTTTGTTTTGTGCTTCGCCGATGCTTTGCGTCACCGCCCAAGTCATAAAAAAACCCGCTGCTCGCGGGTTTCTGTTTTTTGCCGGTCGGTCGGCCCAGGTTAGATCACGTGCCTTTTGGCTTGCGGCGGCGGCGCATGTTCGAGTTCCAACTCGCATGCCTCGGTCACGACGAGGTCGTTGTCTTTCGCGAAGTTGAGCACGAAATCGAAAGCCATCGGCTCGATGTCACGCAGACGCGAATCGAGAATCACGCATTTGAGATCACCGATCATGGTCGGCCGCACATACACCGAGTACTGCATATAGGCGTTCGGCCCCTTCCTCACACCGGGCCCAAAGCACGACATCACACCTGCGAGCCGCTCGGACCAGTCGCTCGGCCGAAATCTTTTTCCGGTCGACGTGATGCCCTGAATGAAATATTCGATTGGAGCTGCTTCGGCCATGTAGGAATACCTGTGTGACTGCCCAGCGGAATGACGGCAAACCGGCAACGCACCGACCTGGCGCAGGAACTCGCCGCGCACGGCATGGGCAAGCGCTTGCGACCCGCCGGCGGCCTGCAACGCTGGCGCCGACGCAACAATGACCAACCACACCACGGGAACCGCTGCGAGATACCGGCTGAACCGCCGTCGAGCCCGCCACGACGGCCACGCCGCAGAGGCTTTCCGCACCGCGCGAGCCGCGCTTTCGAATGCGAAACGCAGGCCTGCTGGGCTTTGGGATAACCCGTAGATTATAGCGCAGCACGGAGCCTTTTTCCGCACCGCACACAAGCACTCCGCGAGCCCTCACGATGCTTTCAACCAGCTTGCCGCGCGGCTTCGTCGACTCGTCAAACGGGGCGAAATCCTTTATGCTGCATTGAGTTACCACAAACGACGGCGGCGCCGTCCGGCAATCCTGCCGGGTGAGACCGCCGTATTTGTTTCATGACCGCCAAGAAAATTCGCCACTACCTGCAGTTCAAGGATTTCTCGCTGGAAGACTACGAGTACGTGCTGGAACGCGCGCGCATCCTGAAACGCAAATTCAAGAACTACGAGACCTATCACCCGCTGCACGACCGCACGCTGGCGATGATCTTCGAGAAGAATTCGACGCGCACGCGTCTGTCGTTCGAAGCCGGCATCTTCCAGCTTGGCGGCCACGCGGTGTTCATGAGCACGCGCGACACGCAGCTCGGCCGTGGCGAGCCGATCGAAGATGCCGCGCAGGTGATCTCGCGGATGGTCGACATCATCATGATCCGCACGTTCGGCCAGGACATCATCGAACGCTTTGCCGAAAATTCGCGCGTGCCGGTGATCAACGGGCTCACCAACGAATACCACCCGTGCCAGGTGCTCGCAGATATCTTCACGTACTTCGAGCATCGCGGCCCGATTCGCGGCAAGACGGTCGCGTGGGTCGGCGACGCCAACAACATGCTGTACACGTGGATCGAAGCCGCGCAGATCATCGGCTTCAAGCTGCGCCTGTCGACGCCGCCCGGCTACAAGCTCGACCGCGCGCTCGTCTCAGCGGAAAGCGCGCCGTTCTACGAGGAATTCGATGACCCGAACGAGGCCTGCGCGGGCGCCGACCTCGTCACGACCGACGTCTGGACCAGCATGGGCTTCGAGGCCGAGAACGAAGCGCGCAAGAAGGCGTTCGCCGACTGGTGCGTCGATGCCGAAATGATGGCGCGCGCCAATCCAGACGCGCTCTTCATGCATTGCCTGCCCGCGCACCGCGGCGAAGAAGTCAGCGCGGAAGTGATCGACGGGCCGCAAAGCGTGGTGTGGGATGAAGCCGAAAACCGTCTGCACGTGCAGAAGGCATTGATGGAATTTTTGCTGCTCGGCAAGCTGAATCACTGAGCGGGCCATCGGGCAAGTAACCCGACAGTATCAGCGTGAAGCACGGCTGGGCCCTGAATACCGGGCAAGGCATTCGTGGTGAGATCACGTGGCGTTTTTCGAAGCCAGACCACGGCTACAAAAAAAGCGCTGGGAGAAAACTCCCAGCGCCTTTTTTCATTCCGCGGCACAGGAAAAGCCCGCCCCTCATAGGCAAACCGGCTCCGCCTCCAGCTCTACGCCAAATCTTTCCTGCACGTCACACTGAATCGCCTTCGCAAGCGCCAGCACCTCCGCACCGCTTGCGCCGCCGCGATTCACCAGCACCAGCGCCTGCCGCTCATGCACAGCCGCCGCGCCGATTGCCCGGCCTTTCCAGCCGCATCGATCTATCAACCAGCCCGCGGCAAGCTTCACGCGCCCGTCCGGCTGCGGATACGACACGACGTCCGGCTCGCGGTGCTTCAGCGCGTCGAACTGTTCCGCATCGATCACCGGATTCTTGAAGAAGCTCCCCGCATTGCCGAGCTTGAGCGGATCGGGTAGCTTCGCGCGCCGTACGGCCACGACTGCGTCGAAGATCGCCTGGGCAGTCGGCTGCTTCGCCTCACCGCTCACGACGCCAGCGCCATCGACGCCCTCGGTTTGCCCCGTACCCGCCGCATAACCCCGCGCGGCCAGCTCGCGCGCGAGATCCGCATAGCCGGCACGCGCTTGCCACGCCTTCGGCAGACGAAACGTCACCGACGTGATCACGAAACGCTCGCGCCCTTCCCGCTTGAAAAAGCTATCGCGATAACCGAACCGGCATGCCTGCGCATCCAGTTCGACGACTTCGCCAGTCGCGAGCTCGATCGCCCGCAGCGACGCGAAGCGCTCGCACATCTCGAGCCCGTACGCGCCGATGTTCTGAATCGGCGCGGCGCCGACCGTGCCCGGAATCAGCGCGAGATTTTCGAGACCGGGCAGGCCTTGCGCCAACGTCCATGCGACGAAGTCATGCCACGGTTCACCGCCGCCCGCCTCGACGTACCACGCGTCCCGATCCTCGCGTATGACACGACGGCCCCGCAGTGCCACCAGCAGCACCAGTCCGGCGAAATCGCCGCTCAACACGACATTGCTGCCGCCGCCGAGCACGAGGCGCGGCAGGCCGGCGACACGCGGATCGCGCACTGCCGCCAGCAACTGCGCTTCATGTTCGATCAGGCACGCAAACTGCGCGCGCACGTCGAAGCCAAACGTGTTGTGGGTTTTCAGCGGATAGCCGGCAATCAGCGGCGCAGCGAAGCTGGACGCGTGGTTCTCGGAGCCGGCCGGAAAATCAGGTTGGGACATCGCGGATTGGGATATCGGAAGGGAACAGGAAAACAACGAGCGCGACGAATGACGACAGCACGGCGCCGCCCCGCGCCAAATCGCCCGCCATCGCGACACTGCGCGGCGGCCTTGGGCAAAAGGAAGCCGCGTCGGTAAAATGACGTCCGGTCCGTGATTATAGCGAGTGCCCCGCAAGCAGCCGGCCGGTTGCGTCGCGCGCCGCCGCACTATTGGGAGAATGCAATGCCATCGTTTGACGTCGTCTGCGAAGCAGACATGATCGAAGTCAAGAACGCGATCGAACAGTCCAACAAGGAGATTTCCACGCGCTTCGACTTCAAGGGGTCGGACGCGCGCGTCGAGCACAAGGAAAACGAAATCACTGCCTACGCCGACGACGAGTTCAAGCTCGGTCAGGTGAAGGACGTGCTGCTGTCGAAAATGGCCAAGCGCAATGTCGACGTGCGCTTCCTCGACTACGGCAAGATCGAGAAGATCGGCGGCGATAAGGTCAAGCAGGTGATCAAGATCAAGAAGGGCGTGTCCGGCGATCTGTCGAAGAAGATCGTGCGCCTCGTGAAGGACAGCAAGATCAAGGTTCAGGCGAGCATCCAGGGCGACGCGGTGCGCATCACCGGCGCCAAGCGCGACGATCTGCAAAGCGTGATCGCGATGCTGCGCAAGGACGTGACCGACACACCGCTCGACTTCAACAACTTCCGCGACTAAGCCCTCGCGGCGGGTGCGAGGTTATCGACGCAGCCTCGCACCAAAGCTCCAGCCGCGGCTACGGCTAGAGCCCCTTCACAGTCAAAGATCGCCACCCGCCGCCGGACTCGCGGCCTTCTTCTTGTCGCCGATACGGCTTTCCTGCCCGCGCATCAGCTTCGCGATATTGCCGCGATGACGCCACACGAGCAGCAGGCTCATCACCAGAATCGACAGCGCAATGATGCGCGGCCCGAACAGGAACACATAGAAGAGCGGCGCGAACAGCGCCGAGCACAGCGCCGCGAGCGACGAATAACGCGTGAAGAACGCCACGATCAGCCAGGTCAGCAACGTCGCGACACCCAGCGTCGGGTTGATCGCGAGCAGCACGCCCGCGGCGGTCGCGACGCCCTTGCCGCCCTTGAAGCGAAAGAACACCGGATACAGGTGGCCGAGAAACACGGCAATCGACGCAATCGCAATCGACCGGTCGTCGAGCCCGTAGCGCGCGCCGACATGCACGACCAGCCACACCGGCAGCCAGCCCTTGAACGCATCGCCAATCAGCGTGAGAATCGCCGCCTTCTTGCTCCCGCTGCGCAGCACATTGGTAGCGCCCGGGTTACCGGAGCCGTATGAGCGCGGGTCGTCGAGCCCCATCGCGGCGCTCACGATCACGGCAAACGACAACGAACCGATCAGATAGGCAACGATAGCGACGATCAGGTTTTGCATCTGGGACTCTTATAAGAATCGCGGTCTGACATTCAACACCCCAACCGCATCAGGGCATGCCACTCGAAACAGGGCGGCGCACATTCTACCGAACGCCCGCGCGCGGAAAACACCGGGGCAAACGTCTACGCGTACTGCACCACGCTTCGACGCAAGGCTCGGTACAAGCGTCGAACCTGGCGTCAATCAACGCTCGCGCACTGCACCGGCTTCGCCGCAAGCAGTTCGGTCAACACCTTCGGCTCGATGCTGACGAGAAAGCCGCGTCGCCCGCCGTTCAACCAGATCCGCTCCATCTCCAGAATGCTGGACTCGACGTACACCGGCATCTGTTTGCGCGTACCGAACGGCGACGTGCCGCCGATCAGATAGCCCGAATGCCGGTTCGCGACCTCGGGCTTGCACGGTTCGACCCGCTTCGCGCCGATCTGTCGCGCGAGGTTCTTGGTGCTGACGGTGCGGTCGCCGTGCATCAGCACGATCAGCGGCTTCGCGTGCTCATCTTCCATCACCAGCGTCTTCACGACATGATGCTCATCCACGCCGAGCTGGCGCGCCGATTCCGTGGTACCGCCATGCTCGACGTAGTCGTAAGGATGCTCGCCGAACGCGACGCCATGGCGGCGTAACAGCTGGGTAGCGGGCGTTTCGGACACGTGTCTGGATTTGCTCATCGGCGCATTGTAATGGCGAGTTCGCATGGCCGCTATTTGCCGAACGGCCGATTGTGCGGGTCCGGAGATTGTGACACGATCGTTCGGAAATACCCGGGCATGCCGTGCGTCGGACCATGGCGCGCTTAAGCCATCATCTTGCAGTGGAGACCACGTTGAACCCGGCTTCATCCATCCGTTCCACGATCGACATTCCGGCGCTGCTGGCCGCGCTGCCCGCGCGCATCAGCGATATTCCAGCGCTCGCCGCCGCGCGCGCTCCACGGCATGTCGCGCTGATCGAGGACACGCGCAGCCTGACCAACGCGCAACTGCTGCAAGCCGTCGATGCCGCCGCCGCGTTGCTGTGCGAATGGGGCGTGCGCGGCGGCGATCGCGTGATGATCGTCGCGGAAAACACCATCGCGCAGATCGTGCTGCTGTTCGCCGCCGCGAAGCTCGACGCGTGGGCGCTGGTGTCGAACGCGCGGCTGTCGGCGGCCGAGCTCGATTCGATTCGCGCGCACGCGCAGCCGCGCGTCGTCGCGTACGTGGTGGAGAGTTCGCCGGATGCGCACCAGCATGCGCAACGCCATCGAGCCACCGAGGCTCCCGCGTTCGTGCCGGCCATCGGTGCGTGGTCGTACACCGTCGACGAGACGGCCCGCGCCGAGCCGCTCGAAGCCGCGAGCGAGCGCCAATGCGCGGCGCTGATCTACACGACGGGCACCACCGGCGCGCCGAAGGGCGTGATGCTGTCGCATCGCAATCTGCTGTACATCGCGGCCGTGTCGAGCAGTCTGCGCAAAGTCGGGCCTGACGACGTCGTGTATGCAGTGCTGCCGGTCTCGCATGTCTACGGCTTCGCGTCGGTGTGCCTCGGCAGCCTGCATGCGGGCGCGACGCTGCGGCTCGCGCCGCGCTTCGTGCCGGAAGCGGTGCGGCGCGCGCTCGCGGAAGAACGCGTATCGATCTTCCAGGGCGTGCCGGCGATGCACGCGAAGCTGCTCGAACATCTGCACACGCACGGCCACGCATGGTCGGCGCCGCGGCTGCGTTTCGCGTATTCAGGCGGCTCGCCGCTCGACGCCGCGCTCAAGGCACAGGTCGAAGCCATCTACGGAGTGCCGCTGCACAACGGCTACGGGATGACCGAAAGCAGCCCGACCGTGTCGCATACGATGCTCGACGCGCCACGCGGCGACTGCTCGGTGGGCGAAATCATTCCGGGTGTCGAGGCGAAATTCGTCGGGCTCGACGGCATCGAGGTAGCGCGTGGCGAGATCGGCGAACTGTGGGTGCGCGGGCCGAACGTGATGCTCGGCTACTACCGCAGCCCCGAACAGACGCGCGCGGCCGTGACCGATGACGGCTGGCTCAGGACCGGCGACCTCGCGCGACAGGACGCCAATGGCGCACTGCATATCGTCGGGCGCAGCAAGGAGCTGATCATCCGCTCGGGCTTCAACGTGTACCCGGCCGAAGTCGAGCATGTGCTGAATGCGCATCCGCAGGTCGTGCAGTCGGCGGTGATCGGGCACGCGGTCGAGGGCAACGAGGAGGTCGTCGCGTTCGTCGAGTTGATCTCGGGCGCGACGGTCACGCCGGCCGAGCTGATCGCGTGGTGCGGCGAACGGCTCGCGCCGTACAAGCGGCCGACCGGATTGAACGTGCTGGAGGCGTTGCCGGCGGCGTCGACCGGAAAGATTCTGAAGCATCGTCTGCGCGAACTGGTGTAGAACGCGGTGCGCGCGTCATCCGCGCGCGCATCCGCCCTCACCCGCGCGGATGATGCTGCGCATGCAGCGACTTCAACCGCTCGCGCGCAACGTGCGTGTAAATCTGCGTGGTCGAAATATCGGTATGGCCGAGCAGCAGTTGCACGACGCGCAGGTCCGCGCCGTGATTGAGCAGATGCGTCGCAAACGCGTGCCGCAGCGTATGCGGCGACAACGGCGCATGCACGCCGGCCGCCGCCGCGTGCCGCTTGATGATGTTCCAGAACTGCTGGCGCGTCATACCTTCCGCGCGCGAGGTCACGAACAGCGCATCGGCCGCGCGCGCGCCGAGCAGCGCCGGGCGCGCGTCGCGCAGATAGCGCTCGATCCACGCGTGCGCCTCCTCGCCGAACGGAATCAGCCGCTCTTTCGAGCCCTTGCCGGTGACGCGCACCACCCCCTCGTTGAGTCCGACCTCGACGGATTTCAGCGTGACCAGTTCGGTCACGCGCAGACCGCTGGCGTACATCAGCTCGAGCATCGTGCGATCGCGCAGGCCGAGCGGCGTGTCGATATCGGGCGCGCCCAGCAGCGCTTCGACCTGCGCCTCGCTGAGCGTCGACGGAAAACGCGGCGGCTGCTTTGCCGAGCGGATGCGCAACGTCGGATCGGTCGCCGCGCGATGCTCGCGCACCGCCCACGCGTAGTAGCGGCGAAACACCGACAGCCGCCGGTTCGCCGAGGTCGCCTTGTCTTTTTGACGGGCCGCGCTGTAGGCCGTGAGATCGGCTTCGCTCGCGGTATCGAGCGATGCGTTGCGCGTGTGCGCGAGCCATTCGCAGAAGAGCCGCAGGTCGCGGCGATAGGCATCGAGCGTGTTGCGCGACAGTCCGTGTTCGAGCCACAGCGCGTCGCAGAAGGCGTCGATCGAGGCCGAGCTGGTCAGCAGCAGCGGTGACGCGACGGCGGCGCCATCGGCCTTGGCCTGCGCGGGAATATCGGCGGTATCGGTAATAGCGGTCGTGCTCATGCGTACGGCACACCCTCATGCGCAAGCAGCCAGCGCTTCACGTTGCGAAAGAAGCCATCGCCGCCATGATGCGCGAAGCCGCCGATACCGCTTGAACTCACCACACGATGGCACGGAATCACGATCGGAAAGAAATTCGAACCGCACGCCTGACCGACCGCGCGCGGCGCGCTGCCTAGTTGCTTTGCCAGCTGCCCGTAGGTCAGCACGACGCCGGGCGGAATCTCGCTGATCGCCTGCCAGACACGCCGCTGAAACACGGTGCCGACATCGGCGAGCGGCAATTCGAATTTCGTCGCCGCGCGTGCGAAATACTGCTCGATCTGCTCGACCGCCTGCCGCGCGAGCGGCGTATCGGGCTCGACGTTGCGGCTCGATTCGGGCAGATAGACGATCTCGCGCACGGCGTCGCCTTCGAGACGAATCCCGACCTTGCCGAAAGGCGCATCGATCACTGCGTTGAACATGTTGGCGTGCTCCTCAGTCGCGCGGCCCAGAAACTGACGCTGTACGTGGTTCTACACGGCGCATTGTGTTGGGTAGCGTACCTGCATGGGGTGCAGGCGCGCTATGACGATGGTCCAAGCAGCCCCACCCAGCGCGAATTGCCGCTACTTTACGCCGCTTCCAGCGCCCACTCCACATGCTCGCGCACGAGCGCCGAAGGGTCGTCGGCGCGTTGCCTGAGCGCCTGCACGATCGCCGCGCGCGCGTCGGCGGCGAGACTCGTCGGCGCGGCGCGCAACGCATTGCCCATGCCGACCGCGAGATTACGCAGCCAGCTCTCGTAGCCGATGCGGCGAATCGCGCTGCCCTGCATGCGCGTATCGAATTCGTCCGCGCTCCATCCGAACAGTTCGACCAGCGACGCGCGATCGAGCCCGTGCCGCACGTCGAAATCGTCGACCGGCGCGGCCTGCGCGAACTTGTTCCACGGACACACGAGCTGGCAGTCGTCGCAGCCATACACACGATTGCCGATCAGCGGCCGCATGTCCTGGGGAATACTGCCCTTCAATTCGATCGTCAGATACGAGATGCAGCGGCGCGCGTCGACTTTGTAAGGCTCGACGATCGCGCCGGTCGGACACGCGTCGAGACAGCGCTTGCAACTGCCGCAGTGCGAGCCCGGCGTTTCCGGCGCGGCGTCGGGCGACGTGGCGGCGTCGGTCGGCAACGGAATGTCGACATAGATTTCGCCGAGAAAAAACAGCGAACCGGCATCGCGCTGCAGCAGCAGCGTGTGCTTGCCGCGCCAGCCGATGCCCGCCTTCTGCGCGAGTTCGACTTCGAGCACGGGCGCCGAATCGGTAAATACGCGATAGCCGAACGGCCCGATCGCCGCTTCGATTCTGTCGGCCAGATGTTGCAGACGATTGCGCATCACCTTGTGATAATCGCGGCCGCGCGCATAGATCGACACTACCGCCGTCGACGGGTCGGCAAGCCGCGCGTGCGCGACCGCGCGCCAGTCGCGCTCGCGCGGTGCGCCTTCGCTCGCGCCTTGCTGTGCGCTTTCAGGCGTGCTTGCAAACGCGCTCGCAGACGCACTCTCCGACGCACGCCCAGACGCACTCTCCGACGCACGCCCAGACACCTCGCCGGCCAGCGTCCGCGCGGGCAAATAAGCGATGCGCGCGGTGATCACGCGTCGCGTGCCGGCCACAAGCTCGGCCGGCCTCGCGCGTTTCATCCCGTGTTTGGCCATATAATCCATCTCGCCGTGGCAACCCGCTTCGAGCCAAGCTGCAAGCGGCGCTTCAGCGGCGGAGAGATCGGTATCGCTAATGCCGATCGCCCCGAAACCGAGTTCACGGCCCCACGTCTTGATGTCGAGCGCGAGCGCATGCAGCGCCGCTTCGTCGAAACGATGCGCGGCATCAGTCGATGTTGGCGTGCAGGAAACAGGGGACGTCGGACTTCGGTTCATCACGCCATTTTACGAGAATGCCTGTCAATCCCGATCACGCGCAGCCGCCCGCCGCTCCCGTCCTGCTCGAACGCAGCTTCGCGCTCGCGGACGAAGCCGCGACCCAGGCGTTCGGCGCGCGCTTCGCACAGGCAATCGAAAGCGTGCGCGAAGCGTCGCGACAGCGCGACACGCAAACACGCACGGCACCGTCGGGCCTCGCCGGCGATCACACCTTCCACGGCCTGCAGGTTCAGCTCATCGGCGATCTCGGCGCGGGCAAAACCACACTCGTGCGCGCGACCTTGCGCGGCCTCGGCCACACCGGCCGCGTGCGCAGTCCCACCTATACGCTCGTCGAGCCTTACGTGCTCGCGCGTCCCGCTGGGGAACTCGCGCTCTATCACTTCGATCTGTACAGATTCACCGATCCGGCCGAATGGGCCGACGCGGGCTTTCGCGAATATTTCGATAGCGGCGCGGTCTGCCTCGTCGAATGGCCGCAGCGCGCGGGCCCGCTGCTCGGCATACCGGATCTCGTTTTCTCGCTCGGGCTCGACGGCGGTACGGACGCAAACGCCGACGCAAACGCCGACGCAAACGCGGACGCACGCAAGCTCGTCGCACGGGCTTATAGCGAATCAGGAAAGGCATGTCTCGAAAGATGTTGATCAAACCGTTCCACTCGATCGAATCGGCGGCGGGCGCCACGCATAACTGGCGGCGCCGGCAGATCCTGCGCGCGGGCGCGTCGACGCTCGTGCTCGGCCTCGTCGCGCCGCGTCTCGCGTTCGCCAGTTCGGTGCTCGGCGTGCGCGTGTGGCCCGCGCGCGATTACACGCGCGTCACGATCGAATCCGATCAGCCGCTGCAAAACACCCAGCAACTATTGCAGGGACCGGACCGGCTCGTCGTCGATCTGAGCGGGCTCGATCTCGATCAGGCGCTCAAGGACCTCGTGTCGAAAATCGAGCCGAACGATCCGCAGATCTCGTCGGTACGGGTCGGGCAATATCAGCCGCACGTGGTACGCATGGTGTTCGATCTGAAGGGCTCGGTGAAGCCGCAGGTGTTCACGCTGTCGCCGGTCGGCTCGTACAAGTACCGGCTCGTGTTCGACCTGTACCCGGCCGTCGCGCCCGATCCGCTGATGGAACTGCTCGCGCAGAGCGAGCGCAAGCAGGAGGCGCTGAACGAGGAAAACAGTGCGCCGCCGGCCGCGCTCGCCGGCCCCGGCAC
The DNA here is from genome assembly GCF_021390495.1 of Paraburkholderia sp. ZP32-5. Taxonomy (NCBI): domain Bacteria; kingdom Pseudomonadati; phylum Pseudomonadota; class Betaproteobacteria; order Burkholderiales; family Burkholderiaceae; genus Paraburkholderia; species Paraburkholderia sp. ZP32-5. The sequence continues at coordinate 3,393,243 of NZ_JAJEJP010000001.1, forward strand.
GACGCCGCCCGCCGACAACAGCGAGGCGTTCTTCGAGCGTTATGCGCAGAACGGCGCCGGCAATGCCGGCAGCGGCGCCACACCCGGCGTGCCGCATCCGCCCGCGCATGGCACGGCCGCGCCGGGCGTGCCGCCGATCATCGCAAGCAAGCCGGCGACACCAGCCACACCGGCCACGCCCGCCGCGCCGCCCACCGCGATCGCGCGCAACAAAGGCAGCGGCAACACCACGCGCGGCACGGGCGGCGATTCACTTGGCGGCGACGACGACACCTACGCATTCGCCACGCCGAAGTCGAGCCGCAGCAACACCGTGCGCCTGTTGACCGTCGCGATCGATCCGGGTCACGGCGGCGAAGACCCCGGCGCGATCGGCAGCGCGGGCACCTACGAGAAGCACATCGCCCTCGATGTAGCGAAGAAGCTGCGCGCGAAAATCGATGCGCAGCCGAACATGCGCGCGATGATGACGCGCGACGCCGACTTCTTCGTGCCGCTGAACGTACGGGTGCAGAAGGCGCGCCGCGTCGGAGCCGACCTGTTCGTGTCGATCCACGCGGACGCGTTCACGACGCCCGAGGCAAAGGGCTCGTCGGTGTTCGCGCTGTCCGAGCATGGCGCATCGAGTGCGGCCGCGCGCTGGATGGCGAACAAGGAAAACTCGTCGGACGAGATTGGCGGCATCAACGTCAAATCCGCCGATGCGGCCGTCAACCGCGCGCTGTTCGACATGTCGACCACCGCGCAGATTCGCGACTCGATGCGTTACGGCAACTTCGTGCTGAAGGAAATCGGCGACATCAACAAGCTGCACAAGGGCTCGGTCGAGCAGGCCGGCTTCGCGGTGCTGAAGGCGCCGGACATTCCGTCGATCCTCGTCGAGACCGCGTTCATCAGCAACCCGGACGAGGAGCGGCGTCTGAACGACGACGCGTATCGCGACCGGATGGCGGGCGCGATCATGACCGGCATCAAGCGTTATTTCGCGGCGAATCCGCCGCTCGCGAAGAGCCGCATGACGTGATGCAGCGAGATGTGACGCAACGGATGTAATGCGGCAGCGGTGCAATGAAAAAACGGCCTTCCGGCCGTTTTTTCATTCACACGCGCATCACGATGTCCGCGCGCGACCGCGTCTTGTCGCCACTGGGATTCACCGCGCCGGCATCAGGCGCTGCACAAGCCAGCCACCGAATACGTTCACTGCGAGCCCCGCCATCACGAGCAACGCGCCGACAACCTGCACCACCGACAGTTCTTCACCGAGCAGCAGCGACGCCGACGCGAGTCCGACGATCGGCACCAGCAGCGAAAACGGCGCAACCTGGCTCGCCGGATAGCGCGACAGCAAGCCGCTCCACAAGCCATAGCCGACCAGTGTCGCGATAAAGGCGAGATAAACGACCGCGAAAATCGACATCGCGCTGATGCCGCTCAACGCGGCGGCAATCTGATGCGGCCCTTCGAACACGAACGACGCGGCGAAAAACGGCAGCGGCGGAATCAGGCTGCCCCACACGACGAGCCCGACCAGATCCACCTTGCCGACTTTCTTCGTGACGATATTGCCGAGCGCCCACATGCACGCCGCGCACAGCGTCAGCACGAAGCCCGCGGCCGACATCGAGTGACCACCTTGCAAGCCAATCACGCCGAGCCCGGCCGCGGCGATCAGCAGACCCGCGACGTTCGGCAAACGGAAGCGCTCGTGCAGGAACAGCGCCGCGAAAATCAGCGTGAAAAACGCCTGCGCCTGCAGCACCAGCGACGCAAGGCCCGCCGGCATACCGACGTACATCGCCGAGAACAGGAACGCGAACTGCCCGAACGAGATCGTCGCGCCGTACGCGAACAGCCAGCGCCACGGCATCTGCGGCCGCTTGACGAAAAACACCGCCGGCACCGCGGCGAGCGTGAAGCGCAGCGCGCCGAGCAGCATCGGCGGCACGCCATGCAAACCGACCTTGATCACGACAAAATTGACGCCCCACGCGATCACGACGATCAGCGCGAGCAGCAGATCCCTGGGCGACATCCCGGGTACTCCGATATGAGGTTCGATCCGCCAGTGTAGCGGAGCAGTCGGCGCGCAGTAGAATCGACCATTGCACACCCCTTCCCACTCTCGAGTCGAGCCTTCCCCATGACTTCCTCGATCAAAGCCGTCCTCAAACCGCATTTGCGCGACATCGGCAATCTGACCGTCAGGCGGGTACTGCCTGCGATGGCGGCGCGCCTCGTCGGCCCGTTCATCTTCTTCGACCACATGGGTCCCGCGACCCTCGAACCCGGCAGCGGCCTCGACGTGCGTCCGCATCCGCATATCGGCCTCGCGACCGTCACCTATCTGTTCGACGGCGCGATCATGCATCGCGACAGCCTCGGCTCCGAGCAGAAAATCGTCCCTGGCGACGTCAACTGGATGACGGCCGGGCGCGGCATCGTCCATTCGGAGCGCACACCGCCCGAGGACCGCGCGCGCGGCCAGACGATTCACGGCATCCAGACGTGGGTCGCGCTGCCACTCGCCGACGAAGAAGCCGAGCCGTCGTTCGCGCATCATGCGGCCGCGACGTTGCCGGTCGTCGAGCGCAATGGCGTGACGCTGCGCGTGATCGCGGGCACCGCGTTCGGCGCGGTCTCGCCGGTCGCGACGTTCTCCGGCACGCTGTACGTGGCCGCCGATTTCACGCCGGGCAGCGCGTTCGCGCTCGAGCCGGAGCATGAGGAACGCGGCGTGTATCTGGTGGACGGCGATCTCGAAATCGACGGCGTGCCGCTCGAAGTCGGCCAGATGGCAGTGCTCGCGCTCGACGAAACGGTTACGCTCGCGAGCACGCATGGCGCGCGCGTGATGCTGCTCGGCGGTGAGAAGCTCGACGGCGAACGCGTTATCGAATGGAATTTCGTCGCCAGCTCGCGCGAGAAGATCGACGCCGCGAAGCTCGCATGGACGAATCAGGAAATGGGCAAGGTGCCCGGCGAAACCGAATGGATTCCGCTGCCGGTGCACAAGTAAATGCGGATGGCCGGCTGACATGAGTGGCTAGCGTGAGCCGATGATGCAAACCGGCGAGCGGCCACGCAAACGCCAACGAAGCAGCCCGCCGATCACCGAACAAGCCGGCAGCGCGGCGCGCGCACCCCGCGCTGCCGTGCATTGAATTCACCCGATTCGGCCCCAACTCGCAACAAACCGTTTTTATCGACGAGGACGCAATGGACACTACTCTGGCCACTTTCGAACAGGACGTTCTCGCGGCGTCGACCCTGGCCCCCGTGCTGGTCGATTTCTGGGCGCCGTGGTGCGGCCCGTGCAAGAGCCTCGGCCCGATGCTCGAAAAGCTCGAAGCCGAGGGCGCCGGCAAATGGAAGCTGGTGAAGGTCAACGTGGATGAGAACCACGAACTGGCCGCGCACTTCCAGGTGCGCAGCATTCCGCATGTGATCGCTTTCGCGGATGGGCAGGCGGTCGATCAGTTCGTCGGCGTGCTGCCGGAAGGACAGTTGCGCGAATTTATCGAACGGCTGGTACCGCAAGGCGCGCCGGCCGCGCGCGTCGAAGCGCAAACCGCGCTCGCCGAGGGCCGCCGCGACGACGCCTACGACCTGCTGCAGGCAGCGCTTGCGTACGATCCGGGTTTCGACGAAGCGCGCATGGACCGCATCGAACTGCTGCTCGAAGACAACCGTATCGACGAAGCGCGCAACGAAGTCGATCTGCTGTCGCCGAAAACGACGCAGGGCATCGACGCCCGCTTCAACGCGATCAAGACGCGGCTCGACGCGGTGGATGCCGCCGCGGACCTGCCGCCCACCGATGCGCTCGAAGCAAGCGTCGCCAACAACCCCGACGATCTGGAAGCGCGCTTCGATCTGGCCAATGCGCTGATCGCGCACCGCAAGTACGCGGGCGCGCTCGAGCATCTGCTGGCGATCGTGCAACGCGACCGCGCGTTCCGTGACGATATCGGCCGCAAGACGATGTTGTCGGTATTCGATCTGGCCGCGCATCAGCCGGAACTGGTCGCGCAGTGGCGGCGCAAGCTGAGCGCGTCGCTGTATTGATCGTTGCGGCTGCTGCGCAAGCGGTGGGGGTGGTGTAGCGCGGATTGAGCGACGAGGGTCCGCGCCGCGTCTGAACCCGCCGCGCCTCGTCTGACGAAGGACGCGGTATCGGCGCACTACGTGGCGCCAGCCCTTATCGCGACAAAAGCGCCGCGGGTCGGGTAAAGACCCCGCCCTTCACCCCACCGCCCGTTTCGCCAGATCGCGCAGCACATGCGCGGCCGCGGCGAAACCGAAGCTCGCGGTCACGCACACGCTCGACCCGAACCCCGCGCAATTCAATCCAACCGGCCCGGTATGTCCCGGCGACGTGCTGACGTGCTCGGCCTCTTCATCGATATCGCACACGGCCGCTTCCGGATAGATCAGCGGCTCGTCCGAATACACCGCGCTCACCTTGAACTTCGCCTTCGGCCCGCGCGGAAACCCATGCTGTTTGCGCAGCTGGCCGCGCACCTTCGACAGCAGCGGGTCCTGGATCGTCAGCGCGAGATCGTCGATGCGGATGCGCGTCGGATCGAGCTGACCGCCCGCGCCGCCCACCGTGATCAGCGGCTGCTTGCGCTCGACGCACCACGCGATCAGCGCGGTCTTCGTACGCACGCTGTCGATCGCGTCGATCACATAGTCGAAGCCGCCGCCGAGCGTCGCGGCGAAATTGTCCGGCTCGACGAAGTCTTCGATCAGCCGCACGTCGCAGTACGGATTGATCGCCGCGATGCGCTCGGCCATCGCCTCGACCTTCGGTTTTCCGTAGTTGCCGTCGAGCGCATGAATCTGCCGGTTCGTATTGCTTTCGGCGACGTTGTCCAGATCGATCAGCGTCAGTGTGCCGAGCGCGCTGCGCGCCAGCGCCTCCGCGACCCACGAGCCCACCCCGCCGATGCCGATCACCGCGACGTGCGCGCCTTCGAACGCGGCGAGCGCGCCGGCGCCATACAGACGCGCGATGCCGCCGAAGCGCCGCGCGCGGTCGGCGGTTTCATTCGCATCGAGGCTGGTAGTAAGATCGGATTGCACAGTGGTACTGGACATGATGGCAGGGCTCGAAAACACAGGCGGAACGGAAAAGCAGGCGCGCGTGGCTGAACGCAACCGCGCGCAGCCGGTATTTTGCCTGATTGCCTGGCCGAGGCGGCGGCGCCTGCAACCGCATCGCCGCTGTAACGGCACGAGTGAACGCATCGATTGCGGCAAGCGTGCCGGGCGCGACGAGCCACAAGTAGCGGTCCAGGCGTGGCTGCTTGCACGAGCACTACATGCGCCTGCTGCCCCGCGCGACCTGCCGGTTTGCTCGCCGGCAAAAAATTGGCTGCTTAGCTATACTTGGCTGACTGTAGCGTTCGCATAAGAGTTCGAATAAGAAAATGATCTCACTCACCGAGCTTCGAAAAAATTATTCACTGGGCTCCCTCGACGTGGCCGACGTCGATCACGATCCGTTCCGTCAGTTCGACAAGTGGTTCCAGCAGGCGATTGACGCCAAACTTCCCGAACCCAATGCGATGACGCTGGCCACGGTCGATTCGCGCGGCCGGCCGTCGGCACGCATCGTGCTCATCAAGGGCATCGACGAAAGCGGCTTCGTGTTCTATACCAATTACGAGAGTCGCAAGGGCCGCGAACTGAGCGCGAACCCGCACGCGAGTCTGCTGTTCCACTGGATCGAACTCGAACGCCAGGTGCGCATCGAAGGCCGCATCGTCAAAACCGATGCGGAACAAAGCGATGCGTATTTCGCGTCGCGTCCGCTCGGCTCGCGCATCGGCGCGTGGGCATCGAATCAGAGTCAGGTAATTGAAAGCCGCTCGCAGCTCGAAGTACGAGAGCGCGAAATCAGCCTGCAATACGGCGACCATCCTCCGCGGCCGCCGTACTGGGGCGGGTATCGTCTCGTGCCCGATGCGATCGAATTCTGGCAGGGGCGCCCGTCGCGTCTGCACGATCGTCTGCTGTTCACGCGCGCGGACGAAAGCGGCCCCTGGCAGATCGCGCGCCTGTCGCCCTGACCCGAAAGATATTGCCGGCGCGCGCGATCAAAGCAGACGCGGGCCGGCGGGATCGCGTTGTGCGTCCCGCGAGATGCGCTGCGCGCTGTCGCGATCCACATAAGCTTTGCTTTAAATCAACGAACACGGAGAGATCGCATGTTCTGGGAGAAAAAGCTGGCGCAGTGGGTGGAAGACGTCAAAACCAAAGCGAATATTCCCGCACGCCTCGTGCTGTGGGACGGTCAACAGCATGACTTCGGGCAGTTCGCCGCGCCTCAGGTCACGCTACACGTAAAGAGCGCAACCGCGCTGCCCTATCTGCTCGAACCGAGCCTCGACAATCTCGGCGAGGCGTACGTGAAGGGCAAGATCGACATCGAAGGCAAGCTGTCGGACATCATCAATATCGGTTACGCGCTGGCGCGCAACACCGTGACCAGCGCGGGCAAGCTCGCGCGCGTGCGGCGCTACTTCAATCATTCGAAAACGTCGGACAAAAAAGCGATCCAGTATCACTACGACGTATCGAACGAGTTCTACAAGCTGTGGCTCGACGAGAACATGGTCTACTCGTGCGCGTACTTCGAGACCGGCACAGAAGATCTCGCGACCGCGCAACTGAAGAAGATCGATCACATTCTCACCAAAATCCAGTTGCAGCCCGGCCAGCGTCTGCTCGACATCGGTTGCGGCTGGGGCGCGCTGGTGCTGCGCGCCGCGCAGAAGTTCGGCGCGAAATGCGTGGGCGTCACGCTGTCGCAGAACCAGTTCGATCTCGCCACCGCGCGCGTAAAAGCGGCGGGGCTCGAAAACCAGATCGAGATCCGGCTGCAGGATTATCGCGACCTCGACGGGCAGTTCGATCGCATCACGAGCGTCGGCATGTTCGAACACGTCGGCCGCAAGAACCTGCCCGGCTATTTCCAGAAGATGCACGATCTGCTCGCCGAAGACGGCATTGCGATGAACCACGGCATTACGTCGAGCGACGCCGAGAGCGGCGAGACCGCGCTCGGCGGCGGCGAGTTCATCGACCGCTTCGTGTTCCCGGACGGCGAGCTGCCGCATATCAGCCTCGCGCTCGAAGCGATGCAGCGCGGCGGTCTCGAACCGGTTGACGTCGAAAGCCTGCGCCGTCACTATGCGCACACGCTCGATATCTGGGCGGAAAATTTCGAAGCCCACGCGGACGAAGCGCGCAAGCTGGTCGACGACGAAAAATTCCGCATCTGGCGCGTGTATCTCGCCGGCTGCGCGTATGCGTTCGAGAACGACGACGTATCGATCTTCCAGGTGGTGTGCCGCAGAGCCGGCCGAAGCGCGAAAACCCTGCCGTGGTCGCGCCGCTATATGTACGAAAAACCGCTGTGACGTATGTGCGCCGCGGCGGCGTGCAGCAAGCGAACGCCACGGCGCAATCTGAACAGCAGGCCGTACATCGATGGATCAGAGCGGGACGAATGAAGTTGAAGAGCCGGTGAACGGTGGTGGTAGCGGCAGCGTCGATGACGCGGTGGACCACGCCGGCCAGTTCGATCTGTTCGGTATGCCGGTGCAAGCGCAGGCGGAAGCAACGCTGAAGGCACCGGCAAAAGGCGATGGCGCGCGGGATGGTGCGTCGTCATCGCGTGTTACGGCGGAAGCGGAAACGGGATCGGCTGCCGGCATGGAAGCCGACGCTGCGTCGTCCGACGCTGGTTCCTCGCCTGCAAGCGTCGCGGCCGCCCGGCCAGAACGTCGGCGCCAGGCAAAAGCTGCAAAGGGAACCGCCGCCGCATCGTTGTGGCAGGAAGAAGAGTCAGCCGGGCACGAAGAGCCTGAACAAGCCGCCTCACCCGGCAGCCCCGCTACCGCCGCTGATACCCCTGACACCCCCATCTCCCCCGACACTCCGAAAAAGCGCCGCGGCCGCAACGTGCTCGCCGCGCCGCCGTCACCCGAACTGCTCGCGCTCGCGGCCCAGTTGCCGCCGCAGATTCACCTCGGCACATCGACGTGGTCATTCCCGGGCTGGAACGGCATCGTCTACGGCGACGACTACAGCAACAGCAAGCTGTCGCGCGAAGGCCTGAGCGCTTACGGCGCGCATCCGCTGTTGAAGACGGTCAGCATCGACCGCTCGTTCTACCAGGCGCTCACCGTCACCGAGTACCTGCGCTACGCGCAACAGGTGCCCGAGCATTTCCGCTTTATCGTCAAGGCACCGATGACGATCACCGATGCCACCGTGCGCGCCGAACGCGGCGAGCCGGTGTCGCTGAACCCGTGCTTCCTGAACGCGCAGATGGCAATCGACGACTTCGTCACGCCCTGCATCGAAGGACTCGGTGCAAAAGCCGGCGCGCTGGTGTTCCAGTTCTCGCCGCTGCCGGACCAGATGCTCGCGCAGCCGGCGGTTTTTATCGAACGTCTCGGAGAGTTTTTCGCGGCGCTGCCGGCGCTGCCCGACGGCAGTTGCTACGCGGTGGAGATTCGCGACGCGAGTCTGCTCACGCCGCGCTTCATCCGTATGCTGAAAACGGCGGGCGTGCGTTATTGCGTCGGAATTCATGCGCGGATGCCAGATCCGCTGCGCCAGGCGGCGGCGCTTGCGCTGCTCGATGGCGAGCCGGCCGGGCCGCTGATCGTGCGCTGGAGCCTGCACGGCGGCTTCAAATACGAGCAGGCGAAGGCGAAGTACGAGCCGTTCAACCGGCTCGTCGACGAAGACCCGGCCACGCGCGCGTCGCTCGCCGAGCTGGCCGCGCGCTACGCGCTGGCCGGCCAGCCGGTGGTGATCGCGGTCAACAACAAGGCGGAGGGATCGGCGCCGCTTAGCTGCGTGAAGCTCGCACGGGAAATCGCCGATGCCTGCGCGCGTCTGGCTCAGCACGCTCCCGAGCCAGATCGCGAAGCTGAGCCGCCGGTTGCTTCGGACGGTGCTCCAGTTACCCCGCCTTGATCCGGTGCGCGAACTTCTGGCGGAACTTCGCGACCTTCGGCGCGACCACGAACGAGCAGTAGCCCTGATTCGGATGCTGCGCGAAGTAGTTCTGGTGATACGCCTCGGCGGGCCAGTAGTTGCCGTCCAGCGGCAGCACCTCGGTGACGATCTTGCCGTCGTAAATCTGCTGCTCGGTAATCTCGCGGATCGCCTGCAATGCCGTTTCGCGCTGCGCATCGGAATGCGTGAAGATCGCCGAGCGATATTGCGTGCCGACGTCGTTGCCCTGCCGGTTCAACTGGGTCGGATCGTGGATCGCGAAGAAGATGTCGAGAATCTCGCGATAGCTGATCTTCGCCGGATCGAAGTCGACCTTGACCACTTCCGCGTGACCGGTCTCGCCGTCGCACACCTGCTCGTAGCTCGGATTGCGCGCGTGGCCGCCCGCATAGCCCGACTCCACCGCATTGACGCCTTCGACGCCCAGATACACCGCTTCGAGGCACCAGAAACATCCGCCGCCAAGCGTTGCCGTCTCGTTCATATGGTTCACCCCAGAATCAGATACAGAAGAAAAAACGACCCGGCGGCCAAGCCTTCGAGCCGCCACCAGGTCGGAATATATGGCCGAAAACGCGTCTGAAAAGATCCCGCCGCCGCCCGCGGGCACTATTTCGCAGACGCCTTCGGCGCTGCGTGCCGTGATGATTATCGAGTATAGGAACGCCGGCGCTCGATGGGTGAAGAACAGCGCAGCATACGCAGTGCCTGCGAGGCCGGCATGCCCGCTGAAGCACCGCGGCGGCCGCGCATCGTGCGGCGCGCGCGTCGATTGCAGTTAAAATTGGCGCACATCGACGACTTTCACCATGACTTTCGACTCATCCGCTATCCGCTGCGCGTGCCCTCGCCCGCCGGCTTTTATCCGGCGCGCAATGGGGACCCTGCCCCGATGAAGCATGCGAGCCCACCCAATTTCGACCGGACAGCCTTCAAGCAGGCACTCGGCCAGTTCGCGACCGGCGTCACCGTGATCACGACGCGCGCCGCATCCGGTCAGCTGATCGGCATCACGGCCAGCTCGTTCAATTCGGTATCGCTCGATCCGCCGCTCGTGCTGTGGAGTCTCGCGACGCGCTCGGCATCGATGCCGGTGTTCCGCGCCAACAGTCACTACGTGGTCAATGTGCTGGCCGCGTCGCAGCTCGATCTGTGCAAGCGCTTTGCGACCGTAAAGGGCGACCGCTTCGAAGGCGTGTCGCATGCGGCGGGTGATACCGGCATGCCGGTGCTCGATGGCGCGCTCGCGTGGTTCGAATGTCACAACCGCAGCCGCTACGAGGAAGGCGATCACGTGATCTTCGTCGGCGAAGTGGAGCGCTGCGGCGTGCATGAAAATGCCGCTGAGATTCTGCCGCTGGTGTTTCAGGGCGGCCAGTTCCACGGGCTCAAACCGCTCTGATTCAAGCCGCTCTGACTCGCATGCCGCGCCGATGGGACGCGGCATTTAATGCGGCGCGAGCACGCTAATACGCGCTAACCTTGCGAAGCGGCGCAAGCGGCTCCGGGGGCATAAACAGCAGCGCAATTCACGCAACCCGTCCGGCCGCCACCGCCACCCCGCCCTCCTTCACCGCTCGGTATGCGCGGCCCCGTGTCCGGTTTTCTTCACCAGCGAGACCGGCACGCCTGAATCTTCCTTCAGCGTCTCGAGCACGATGTTCGAACGGATGTCCATCACGCCGGGCGCCTTGTACAGACGGTTCAGCACGAAATCCGAATAGTGCTTGAGGTTGTGCGCCAGAACGCGCAGCAGGTAGTGGGTTTCGCCGGTCACGACGAACGCGCCCACCACTTCCGGCCAGTCGCGCAGCGCCTCGGCAAAGCGCTCGTGCCAGTTCTGCTGATCGTTGCGCATCGATACCTGCACGAACGCCTCGAGTTCGAATCCCAATACTTCGCGATTCAGACAGGCGCGGTAGTGTTCGATGACCCCCTGTTCCTCGAGCAGACGCAGTCGTCGCAGACAGGCCGACGGCGATAGCGAGATGCGCTCCGCGAGGTCGAGATTGCTGATGCGTCCTTCCTGCTGAAGCACCGTCAAGATACGGCAATCGGTGGCGTCGAGCGAGATCGCGTTCATATTCGGTCTCCCTTTCCGGTTTAAATCAAATTATGTTCCAAGACAGGGCGAAGAACGAGATTTTTTCGCAATCACATTTCGTGGCAGGACCACTATTATTTCCAGATAGACACCTTCCGCCGAAACCGCTATGCCAACCCTCTGGGACATCACCCCCGCCGTCGACACCGCCACCCCCGTCTGGCCGGGCGACACGCCGGTCGGTATCGAGCGCATATGGCGCATGGAAGCGGGCTCGCCGGTCAACGTCGCGCGCCTGACGATGTCGCCGCACACCGGCGCGCACACCGACGCGCCGCTTCACTACGACGCCGACGGCGCCGCGATCGGCAACGTGCCGCTCGATACGTACATCGGCTCATGCCGGGTGATTCATTGCATCGGCGCATCGCCTGTTGTGACGCCGCAACACCTGGCCGGCTCGCTCGACGATCTGCCGCCGCGAGTCTTACTGCGCACTTACAGAAATGCGCCGACGCGCGAATGGGACAGCAGCTTCTGCGCGGTCGCGCCCGAGACCATCGATCTACTCGCCGAGCATGGCGTCAGACTGATCGGCATCGATACGCCGTCGCTCGATCCGCAGGAATCGAAGACGATGGATGCGCACCACCGGGTTCGCGCGCACCGCATGGCGATTCTCGAAGGCATCGTGCTCGACGCGGTCGAACCCGGCGACTACGAGCTGATCGCGCTGCCGCTGAAACTGACCACGCTCGATGCGAGCCCGGTGCGCGCGGTGCTACGCGCACTGCCGGCCGCGCGTTGAGCGACGGCGTCGAGATCACGAACCGGCAACGACACACACCAGCGGCACGAATCGCCGCGCCCTGAAAAAACAACCCTCACTCCAGCCATAACGACCACTCCGACCCGACCCACCATGAACCATCGTGACGAAGCTCTGGCGCTCGACAACGCCGACCCGCTGGCAATGCTGCGCGACCAGTTCGCGCTGTCGCCGACCACCATCTATCTCGACGGCAACTCGCTCGGCGTGCCGCCGGCCGCGGCCGCGCAGCGCGCACAGACCGTGATCGCCGCCGAATGGGGCGAAGGCCTGATCCGCAGCTGGAATAGCGCCGGCTGGTACGCGCTGCCGCGCCGCCTCGGCAACAAGCTCGCGCCGCTGATCGGCGCGGCCGAAGACGAAGTCGTGATCACCGACACGATTTCGATCAACCTGTTCAAGCTGCTGTCGGCCGCGCTGCGGCTTGCGAATGCACGCGATCCGAAGCGCCGCGTCATCGTCTCCGAGCGCTCGAATTTCCCGAGCGATCTGTATATCGCGCAGGGGCTGATCGAACAGCTCGACCGCGGCTACGAATTGCGCCTCGTCGACGATCCGTCCGAGCTGCCCGCCGCGATCGGCGACGACACTGCGATCGCGATGCTCACGCACGTGAACTACCGCACCGGCTATATGCACGACATGGCCGCGCTGACGACGCTGATCCACGACAAGGGCGCGCTCGCGCTGTGGGATCTCGCGCACTCGGCGGGCGCGGTGCCGGTCGATCTGAACGGCGTCGGCGCGGACTACGCGGTTGGCTGCACCTACAAGTATCTGAACGGCGGCCCCGGTTCGCCCGCGTTCGTGTGGGTGCCGAAACGCCATCAGGCCGAATTCGCGCAGCCGCTGTCGGGCTGGTGGGGCCATCGCGCGCCGTTCGACATGGACCCGACCTATCAGCCCGATCCGGGCATCGCCCGCTATCTGTGCGGCACGCAGCCGATGGTGTCGATGGCGCTGGTCGAATGCGGGCTCGACGTGTTCCTGCAAACCGATATGCAAGCGGTCCGCGACAAGTCGATCGCGCTCACCGATCTGTTTATCGAACTGGTCGAAACGCGTTGCAGCGAATTTCCGCTCAAGCTCGTGACGCCGCGCGAGCACGCGCAACGCGGTTCGCACGCGAGCTTCGAGCATCCGCACGGCTATGAGGTGATGCAGGCGCTGATCGCGCGCGGCGTGATCGGCGACTATCGCGAGCCTTATGTGCTGCGCTTCGGCTTCACGCCGCTTTATACGCGCTTCGTCGATGTGTGGGATGCCGTCGAAACGCTACGCGACGTGCTCACGCATGAGACATGGCGGGCCCCCGAATTCGCCGCGCGCGGCGCCGTCACCTGAGGAAAGCGGAATGACCGATCACATGCAAACGCCGGGATTGCCGGAAGAGCCGGCCGCGCAGGGCTGTCCGTTCGGCTATGGACAGCAGCCGGCGGCGGCGGCCGCAGCGGGCTCGGCCGCGAAGGCCGCGCCGATTGCTACGGATGCCGCCGCTACGGCAGGTTCGACCGCTACGGCGAGCGACGCTTCCGCCGGAACCGCCGACAGCGGCTGGCACGACGCGCAGCTCGATTTCTCGGAATCGATGAGCTACGGCGATTACCTGTCGCTCGGCAAGGTGCTGGATGCGCAGCATCCGCTGTCGCCGGATCACAACGAGATGCTGTTCATCATCCAGCATCAGACCAGCGAGCTGTGGATGAAGCTCGCGCTCTACGAACTGCGCGCGGCGCTGAAGGCGGTGCATCGCGATGAGCTGCCGCCCGCCTTCAAGATGCTCGCGCGCGTGTCGCGCATCATGGAGCAACTGGTGCAGGCGTGGAGCGTGCTCGCGACGATGACGCCGTCCGAATACACGGCGATGCGTCCATACCTCGGCAGCTCGTCGGGCTTCCAGTCGTATCAGTACCGACAGATCGAATTTCTGCTCGGCAACAAGAACGATCAGATGCTGAAGCCGCACGCGCATCGCGCCGACGTGTACGCCGAAGTGAAGGCCGCGCTCGAAGCGCCGTCGTTCTACGACGAGGTGGTGCGGCTGCTCGCGCGCCGCGGCTTCGCGATTGCGCCGGCGCGACTCGAGCGCGACTGGACCCAGCCGACCGAACACGATGCGTCGGTCGAAGCGGCCTGGCTCGAGGTCTATCGCAACCCGTCCGAGCATTGGGAGCTGTACGAGATGGCCGAGGAACTGGTCGATCTCGAGGATGCGTTCCGGCAGTGGCGCTTCCGGCACGTCACGACGGTGGAACGCATCATCGGCTTCAAGCAGGGCACCGGCGGCACCAGCGGCGCGCCGTATCTGAGGAAGATGCTCGACGTCGTGCTGTTTCCGGAGTTGTGGCATGTGCGCACGATGTTGTAGCGGCTAGCGCGCCTCCAGCAGTTTCGCGGCCTGACGCTGATATCCTGGTGCATGTCAACGTCAGGCCGTGGCTATTCCCGTTTGATGCAGCGCAAGCATCGTGCATCCGGCGACGGGAAATTCGGAGTTATCCGAATCTCAACAGATGATCAGCACGGCAGCATCGGAACCCCATAAAAACAGAAGAGGGTTTCGAGATGTCCGATGCCGATAACGAAGAAGGCGTGAAGGTCGTACTGAGTGCGGCACAACTCGCGGCCGTGCTATCGCGCCAGTCGATCAGCCACACGGAGATGCTTTCCAACCGCCTTTGGGGCGGACTGGCGGTCGTCGGCGGCGTGCTGGAAATGGTCGGTGCGGCTGCGCTCTGCGTTTTGCCGGAGCCGACGATGGCCAGCAAAGCCGGCTGTATTGTGTTCGGGGCACATGGCTCCGATACCGCGGCGGCAGGCCTCCGGCAGTTGTGGACTGGTGGGGACACAGCGACGCTGATCCGGCAGGGCACGACGAAGCTCGCTGAAGTAATGAAGGCGAGCCCTGACATCGCGAACAATATTGGGCTGTCGCTCGATATCGCGGTGCCATTCGGCTTTGCCGGCTCGATCAGGGCAGCACGCGCCGCTCGCATCACGATGGGCAGGATCAATCTGCACATGCATGAGGCGAAGGCAGGCAGCGAGATCGGCGGACATACGCTTCTGAAACATGTGGGGAGAACTGAGGCTCAGTTGCGCGAGAGGCTCAGGTTGGAGCCGGGGAGGACCGTAGTATCGTCCTTCATCAATCTTGAGCAGGCGGAGTGGGCTATATCGGAAACAATGCGCGCAAATGCATCGAAAATTCACGCATGGACAAGAGCACCAAGACGAACTCTGACGCTGGAAAAAGACGTTGGGAGAAAAGTGGGCTATGCGTTGGTCAGGAAAACCGACGCGTTGGCGGATTGCAGTAAGGTGAAGGTCATCTTGAAGTACGGGACGCATAACGGGATGCCGTACTACATTCTCACGGCTATGGTCGAACACTGACTTCGCACGGATAGTGATCTATGAATTACGAAAACTTGTATCAACTGATTTGTGGCCGCTTCCATGAAGATTTCGACCTGTTTGGAAACACAATCGAAGAACTGGTGTTGTCGTTTACACGCGAATGTACACCGGAGGAGATTAATGCGACGGTGACCGACATAGACCGATTCAAGGGCGATCACGCCGGAAATCTTGACACCGCCTTCGAAGAACAATTCGGCCGGCAGTTCGATCCGACACTGTGGGGGCACACCACGGAATCGTTTCTTGACGAGCTGAAGCGTCTTCTTCTGAGCGAGTAGACTGCGCTTCCTCCGAGCGACTAACCCCACGCCGTTTGGCAAGCTTCCATCTACTTCCATTTCACCTGCCAACCAACGGCGGCCGCCTCCTACCGCGCCGTATACCCCCCATCGATCGGCAGGCAAACACCGCTGATCATCGACGCCGCATCGCTCAGCAAAAACAGGATCGGTGCGGCCACTTCCGCGGGCTCGGCAAACCGCCTGAGCGGAATCGCCTGCAAAGCCGGATCGCGTTTCGCGGGATCACTCCACGCGTGCACAGCCATCGGCGTCAGCGTAACGGTCGGGTTCACGCTGTTCACGCGAATCCCGCTCGGCCCCAGCTCGATGCATAGCGCGCGCGTGACCGCATCGAGCGCGGCCTTCGACGCCGAATAGCTCAGATGCTCGTCGAGCGCGACGAGCGCCGCCTGGCTCGATACGTTGACGATGCTGCCCGTGCGCCGCGCATCGAGCATCGCGCGCGCGGCATGCTTCGCGACCAGTACCGCGCCGCGCGTATTGACCGCCATCACGCGGTCGAAGCTCGCGGCCGTCGTATCGACCGCGCGTTCGAGCAACGCGATGCCCGCGCAATTGACCAACCCATCGAACGGATCGAGCGATGAAAACGCTTCGTCGATCGCCGCTTCGTCGCTGACGTCGAGCATCAGCGGCTCGCAGCCGGTTTCCTCGGCGAGGCGCGCGAGTTCGTTCACGTTGCGCGCCGCCGCGACGACCGACGCGCCGCTTGCACACAGCGCTTCGACCGTCGCACGGCCGATACCGCTGGACGCACCCGTCACCAGAATCGAGCGACCGGAAAAATCGAAAGTGACGTTCATGATGATTGCAACCGATGCATGACCGGCTTCAACGCCGGATAGAGATCCGTGTACACGCCGAAGCATCGTTCGTATAACGCCATGCGCTGTGCGTCCGGTTGCGCGCGTTCGACCAGCGTGACCCAGCCACCCTGCGCGGCTTCGCGCGAGATCAGTCCGACACCGAACGCCGCGAGCAGCGCGGCGCCCATCGCGGCCTCGACGTCCTGTTCGATCGTGTAGACCGGATAACCGGTGACATCCGCGATGATCTGCATCCACAGGTCCGAATGCGCGGCGCCGCCGACCACGATCAGCTTGTCGTTGAGCGACGGCGCGCCTTTGCGGCCCGCCTCGATGTTGTGCTTCAGCGCGAACGACACGCCTTCCAGCACCGCGCGATACAGATGCGCGCGCGTATGAAAAAGGCTCAAGCCGACGAACGCGCCGCTCGCTTTCGCATCCCACACCGGACTGCGCTCGCCCATCAGATACGGCAGAAACAGCACGCCATCGGAGCCCGCAGGCACCTTCGCGGCCGACTCTTCGAGCAGCCGATGCGGATCGCCGTGCGGCATCGCGCGCGCGGCTTCGATCTCCGCATGACAGAACTGCTCGCGAAACCACGCCACCGATGCCCCGGCGGTAATCGCGCCGCCGAACACATACAGGTCGTGTTGGCCGTTGAACACATGCGGCATGCTGACGAGGCCATGCCGCGCGTCGACATGCTGATTGATATAGCCCCAGCACATGCTGGTGCCGATCATCGCGACGTGCTGACCCGCGCGCGTGACGCCGGCCGCGAACGTCGCCACCGCCGCATCGACGCCGCCCGCGACGATCGCGGTGCCGGCGTCGAGCCCGAGCTGCGCGGTCCATTGCGATAGCAAGCCGCCCACCACGTCCGACGATTCAACCAGGCGCTCGGGCATCATCGTCGCGGGAATGCCGAGCATGTCGAGCGCTTCGTCCGACCAGTCGCGCTTTGCGATGTCGTACACACCACCGATATTGCCGGCCGCACTATGATCGACCGCCACCTCGCCGGTCAGCAGGTAGATCACGTACGCGTTCGGCGGCAGGAAATAGCGCGTATGTGCCCATACGTCGGGCTCGTTTTCGCGCAGCCACAACATCTTCGTGTAGCCGTAGTAGCTGTCCACGCCATTGCCAGTGATCGTACAGAGTCGTTCGACATCGATGTGCTCGCGCACCCAGTCGACCTGCGCGGTCGCGCGCCGGTCCATCCAGATCAGACACGGTGCGAGTGGCCGCATGTCGCTGTCGACCGGAATGCCCGAGCCGCCGTACAGGCTGCTCACGCACAGCGCCTTGATCGAACTCGCGGCGACGCCGGCTGCTTTCGCGTCGCTCACACAGGCAGCCACGCACTCGACCACCGCCTTGACCCACACCGCGGGCCATTGTTCGGCCCACAGCGGCTTTGGCGTATCGGGTTGATAGCTCGACGCGTGCTGCGCGACGATCGCGCCGTGCTGATCGACCAGTAGCGCCTTCGTGCTCTGCGTGCCGATATCGACGCCGATGACGTAGTTCATAGAGTCTCCGTTGACAGCTGATGCGTGAAATCCGCAGCAGATTCGCACACGCGACGTTCACACCCGCACGCGTCACCCACGCGGCTTCAGCAGCACCTTGATCGAATCGAGCGAATTCGCGATGCGGATCGCGTCGTCCCATTCTTCCAGCGAAAAGCCATGCGTGACGATGCCCTTCGACGTGACGAGCCCGCGCGCCAGCAGATCGATCGCGATCGGATAGCAGTAAGGCCCCAGATGCGCGCCGCGCACGTCCAGTTCCTTGCGATCGCCGATCACCGACCAGTCGAGCGTGGTATCGGCACCGAACACCGAGAATTCGACGAAGCGCCCGAGCTTGCGGATCAGGTCCATCCCCTGATTGACGCCGATCGGCGCACCGGTCGTTTCAATATAGACGTCGCAGCCGTAGCCGTCAGTCAGCGATCGGATGATCGCGAGCGCGTCATCCTTCTGAGGATTGATCGTCACGTCGGCGCCGTATTCGCGCGCGAGTGCCAACCGTTCTTCGACGAGATCGATCACGACCAGCTTCTTCGGCGTTTTCAGATGCGCGACCTGCGTCATCATCAGACCGAGCGGACCCGCGCCCGCGATCACGACCACGTCGTCCAGCTGCAGATCGCCACGATTGACCGTATGAATCGCGCACGCGAGCGGCTCGATGATCGCCGCGTCTTCGAGTGAAATGCCGTCGGGAATCTTGTGGACGATCGCGGTCGGCGGAATGCGCATGTATTCGGCCATGCCGCCGTCCGCGACTTCGCGCTGGAAGCCGAAGATGTTGTGCACTTCGCACATCCAGTACTGGCCGGATTTGCAATAGCGGCACTTGCCGCACGGCACGATCTGCTCGGCGATCACGCGCTCGCCTTTCTTCACACCGAAGTGTTCGGCCGCCCCTTCGCCGAGTTCTTCGACATAGCCGAAGAATTCATGGCCAGGAATCACCGGTGCTTTGACCCACGGGCTCGGGCCGCCCCAGAACATCTTCGCGCCCGAATGACATTTGCAATCGCTCGCGCAGATGCCGCACGCGGCGATGCGGATCACGAGTTCATGCGCGCGGGCGCTGGGCTTTTTCACCTGTTCGACGCGATAGTCCTTCGGCGCATGACAGACGATGGCGGTCATGTTCTGCTTGTCTGTTTGAGTCGTCATTGCATGGTCCTGCCAGATAGAGGGTGAGAGAGTGTTGGGGAGAGTTACTTTCTGCGGTCGCGGCTGATGTAGATCGCAAGCAGAATGATTCCGCCCTTGATCACGTTCTGTACGTAGGGATTCACGCCGACCATGTTCAGGCCGTTGTTCAGCACGCCGAGCAGCAGCGCGCCGATCAACGTGCCGAGGATCGAACCGCGGCCGCCGGAAATCGACGTGCCGCCCATCACGACGGCGGCGATCGCATCGAGCTCGAAGCCGACACCGGCGTTCGGCTGACCGCTCATCAGCCGCGCGGTCAGCACGATCGCCGCAAACGCGGAAGTCAGGCCCGCGAGCGTGTAGACCAGCAGCTTCACGCGCGCGACGCGCACGCCGGAGAGCCGGGTCGCCTGTTCGTTGCCGCCGATCGCGTACACGTAGCGCCCGAACGGCATCCGTTCGAGCAGCACCCACGCGATCGCATAGACCACCACCATGATCACGACCGGCGCCTGGATGCCGAGAATCTTGCCGCTGCCGAAGAAACCGACCCAGTCGGGCAGCCCGTCGATCGGATAGCCGCCCGTGTAGATCAGCGCGAGACCGCGCGCGATGCCCATCGTCGCGAGCGTGACGATGATCGGCGGCATGCCGGCGAACGCGACGAAAAAGCCATTGGCCGCGCCGAAGCCGAGACCGATTGCAATGCCGACCGCGAGCGCGGCCACCGCGTTGATGCCGGCCACCATCAAGCCGGCCGCGAGCGTGCCCGACAGCGCCATCACCGAGCCGACCGACAGATCGATGCCGCCGGTCAGGATCACGCAGGTCATGCCGACCGCGATGATCGCGTTGATCGACACCTGGCGCAGCACGTTCTCGATGTTCGCCGCGGACAGAAAGCTGTCGCTCGCGAACACCATCACGATGCACACGACCAGCAAACCGACGAACGGATAGAACAGCGTCGAGCGTTTTATCGCGGACCAGCTGAAGCGCACCGGCGCGCCCGGCGTATCGCTCGTGACGGTGGACGTTTTCGGCGGCGAAGAAGGATTAGGCGTGTTCATGATTGGCTCCGAGCGAACCGGCGGTCGCATAGGTCATCACGGCGTTCGATTCGATCGCGTCGCCTTCGAGCATCGCTTCGATGCGGCCCTGCCGGAATACGGCGACGCGGTCGCACATGCCGACGATCTCCGGCAACTCGGACGAGATCATGATGATCGAGTAGCCGCGCGCGGTCAGTTCGCGCATCAGCAGATAGATTTCGGCCTTCGCGCCGACGTCGATGCCGCGCGTCGGTTCGTCGAAGATCAGGATGTTGGTGTGGTGATTGAGCCAGCGCGCGATCACGACCTTTTGCTGGTTGCCGCCCGATAGCGTCGCGACTTCGGTGTGCATCGTCGGCGCCTTCACGCCGACGCGCTTCATGATGTCGGCGGTCGCCCGTGCCTCGCCGCGCTGGTCGATAAAGAAGCGTAGCGAGCGGTACTTGCCGAGGTTGTTGATCGAGATGTTCTGCTTGATCGAGAAGTCGATGATCAGCCCTTCGGTCTTGCGGCTCTCCGGCAAAATGCCGACCCCCGCGCGCAACGCATCGGCCGGATCGGCGAGTTTCGCCGCCGCGCCGTTCACGCGAATCTCCTTCACGTACGCGCGATCGGCACCGATCACCGCGAGCGCGGTCTCGGTGCGTCCCGAGCCGACCAGTCCCGCAAAGCCGAGAATTTCGCCTTCGCGCAGCGTAAAGCTCAATTCAGGGCTGTCCTTGAACAGCTGCAGCCGCACGACGTCGAGCACGATCTTCGCATCGGCGCGAAGCGTCGGCTTCGGCGGAAAGCTGCTTTCGATGCGGCGCCCGACCATCATCTGCACGAGCCGGCTCACGTCCGATTGCGCGACCTCGGTCATGCCGACGTACTGGCCGTCGCGCAGCACCGTGATCCGGTCGCACACCTCGAAAATCTCTTCGAGGTGATGCGAGATGAAGATCATCGCAACACCCTGCTGCTTCAGCTCACGCATGATCGTGAACAGATGCGCGGCTTCGGCCGGTGTCAGCGTCGCGGTCGGCTCGTCGAGAATCAGCACGCGCGCATCGAGCGACAACGCCTTGCCGATTTCGACGAACTGCTGCTGCGCGACGGAGAGTTCCCGAATCGGCACCGACAGATCGATCGCGACACCGAGCCGCGCGAAAATCGCCGCGGCCGCGCGCCGCATCTTCGTGCGCTCCAGCATGCCGAAGCGGGTCCGCATTTCGCGGCCGAGAAACATGTTCTCCACCGCGTTCAGATACGGAATCAGGCTGAATTCCTGAAACACGATACCGACGCCCGCGGCCACCGCATCGTGATAGTTGGCGAAATGGCGCTGCTCGCCGTCGAGCGTGATCGTGCCTTCGTCGGGCTGGTAGATGCCGCACAGAATCTTCATCAGCGTCGACTTTCCCGCGCCGTTCTCGCCGAGCAGCGCGTGAATCTCGCCGCGCGCGATATCGAGGTGAATGCCCTGCAGCGCCTTCACGCCGGGAAAGCTTTTGCTGATGTTGTCGAGCTTGAGGATCGTGTCCATCGCGTGTTCCTGTCGCGGGTCGCATGGCAAGTTGCCGTGTGCATCTTTCGCACACGGCAAGCGCCACACCCACCCGCATGCGCCTTTACCAGCTGAAGCCCTTCGCGTTGCTCTTGTCGATCATCTTCACGTCGACCGGAATCGCCTTCGGCACATTGGCACCCCACTTCTTCGCGAGCGCGACACCCAGCGCGATGCGCACCTGGTCGGCCGGGAATTGCGCGGACGTCTCGACGAATTTCGAGTTCGGCTTCTCGATCGCGGCGATCGCTTCCGGCGCGCCGTCGACACTGGTCAGCTTGATGTCCTTGCCCGACGATTCGATCGCCGACAGCGCGCCCATCGAGCCGCCGTCGTTGACGCTGAATACGCCCTTCAGGTTCGGATGCGCCTGAATCATGTTCTCGGTGACGGACAGCGCGGTCGCGCGTTCCTGCTTGCCGTTCTGCGTGTCGACCAGCTTCACGCCCGGCGATTTCGCGAGCGCCGCCTTGCAGCCGCGCACGCGTTCGAGAATCGGCACGACCGGAATGCCGTCGAGAATCGCCACCTCGCCGCTGCCGCCGATCGACTTCGCCAGGTATTCGCAGGCCATCATGCCCGCGTCGTAGTTCTTCGAGCCGACGAACGAATCGACCGGACCGTTTGCATTCGCATCGACCGCGACGACCACCACGCCGGCCTTCTTCGCCGACGTCACCGCCGACTGGATGCCGGTCGAATCGGTCGGATTGACGAGCAGGATGTCGATCTTCTTCTGCAGCATGTCCTCGACGTCGCTGACCTGCTTGCTGACGTCGTGATGCGCATCGGTGACGACCACCGTCGCGCCGACCGATGCGGCCGCATCGTTCAACGCCTTTTGCATCGTTACGAAATACGGGTTGTTCAGCTCCTGGAAGGTCATGCCGATTTTCAGCGGCGCGGCCTGCGCGGCTTGCGCACTTTGCGCGACCGACATCGCGACGAGCGACAGACCGAACGCGAGCGCGGCGGCGTGGCGCGCGAACGTGCGCGGTGAAGCCGGCTGTCGGGAGGACTTCAACGCGAACTGGCAAGCGGGATCAAAAGCAGACTGAGAGCCAGGCTGAAAACAAGGCAGAAAAGCGGATTCCTTCTTCATGGTTGTCTCCTTTTTTTGAAGTGAGCACGCCCGTCGCGCCGTGTGCGCACGGCGCGATGCGTGTTGAAACGCGAGTGGACTCGATCAGCGGACTACATAACCCGGCTAAGTGAGCGGATAAGCGACGCCGCTACGCGGCAATCCCGGCGCCAGCACAATCGATGGCGCGTTGTCGATGCCCCTGCCATGTGCGGCCGCCTCCTCGGAAGCATCGCGGCTTGCATCGTTCAGTTGCTGGTAGCGGCGGAATGTCGACGGCGCCATACCCTTCACCGCGAGAAACTGCCGGTTGAAATTCGACAGGTTGTTGAAACCCGCCTTGAAGCAGATGTCGGTCACGCTCAGCGCGTCGTCGGTCAGCAACTGGCACGCGAGATTGATGCGCATCCGGTTCACGTACTGCACGAACGGCAGCCCGGTGTGGCGGCGGAAATAACGCGAAAACGCGCTGACGCTCTGTCCGGCCAGTTGCGCGAGTTCGGATTCGCGCAACTCGTTGGCGAGGTTCTTGCCGATATACGCGAGCACATGATTGATGCGCGTCGCCGAGAAGCTGGTCGGATCGGCCTGGTACGCGGGGCTCGCGAGCGTGTCGCGATCCTGCGCGTTCATCAGGATCTCGAGCATCGACATGAATAGCACGAGGCGGCGCAGTCCGCGCGCCGCGAGCAGTTCGAGAAAGAGCGGCTGGATCCGCGCGGAGGTCTGCGAGCCGAACGACAATCCGCGGCGCGAGTCGGCGAGCAACGCATCGACCTGACGCCACTCCGGAAAGCTGTCGAAGCAGTTCGACACGAACTCCTGACCGAATTGCACGACCAGATTGCGTTGCGCGACGCTCTCGCCCTCGGGCACGTCGCTGACCCAGTTGTGCGGCAGGTTCGGGCCCATCAGCACCAGGTTGCCGGGCGCGAAGCTGCCGATGTGATCGCCGACGAACATCTTGCCGGTGGTCGCGACGATCAGATGAATCTCGTATTCGGGGTGAAAGTGCCAGCGCACCGTGCGATACGGGTAGCCATGCGACCACACCTTGAACGATTCGTCGTGGCGTACCGCCACGATTTCGAGATCAGGTTCCACTGTCTGCCTCCATGAGGCGGTTCGCGTGCTGGCCGATGACTTATGACCGATACGCGCGCCGCCAGACTTGATCTTGTACAGCGAAAAGTAACCGCCAAACGCGCCGGCCACCACTCGAAAAGAGACCGCGGATCGATACTTTTTTGCATTCGGGTTAGTCCTGAGGCCGGCGAAGTCAAATTTGATGCAATGCAAAACCGGGCATCGAGCCCTTCGTGCCGCTTCGGGATGCGTACGTTGCGGCGTCTCGCGATAGCACGCCGGCACCCGCTCGCGCGATGCCGCGCCGCGTCACGAAAACTCCGCGCCGTCGCCTTGACTTTCGCTCCAGCGGGTACGATCATTCGCTCACATGCAGAGCAAATGCTCTACCCTGTATAACGCGCGCTTCGAGCCGCGGAAGATTGGAACCACGGAGACGTACATGAACAGCGGGCAAGGCAGCGGCGCGGCCGCACACGTGATCCTGCATATCGGCGCGGGGTCGTTTCATCGCGCGCATCAGGCGTGGTATCTGCATCGGCTCAACGAAGCGAAAGCCGCGGGCGAGCCGCACTGGTCGCTGACGGTCGGCAATATCCGTGGCGACATGAACGCGGTGCTCGACGCGCTCGCCGCGCAGAACGGCGTCTATACGCTCGAAACCGTGACGCCGAAAGGCGAGCGCGCATACGAGACGATCCGCTCGATCGAGCGCGTGCTGCCGTGGAGCGAAAGCCTCGACGGGCTGATCGAGGCCGGCGCCGATCCGGCCTGCAAGATCATCGCGTTCACGGTGACCGAAGGCGGCTATTACCTCGACGAGCACGACCGGCTCGACCTCGCGAACCCGGACCTCGCCGCCGATCTCGCCGGCGGCCATACGACGATCTACGGCGCGCTCGCGGCGATTCTCGATGCACGCATGAAACGCGGCGCGGGCGCCGTCACGCTGCAGACCTGCGACAACCTGCGCAGTAACGGCGAGCGCTTTCACGCGGGAATGAGCGAGTTTCTGCAGCGACGCGGCGCGAAGGATCTCGCGCAATGGTTCGACGCCAACACGTCGTGCCCATGCTCGATGGTCGATCGCATTACGCCGCGTCCGACGCCCGATGTGCGCGAGCGCGTGAAGGCCGCAACCGGCGTCGACGACGCGAGCCCGGTGATGGGCGAGGCCTTCATCCAGTGGGTCATCGAAGACCGTTTCGTCGCCGGACGGCCGGCCTGGGAGAAGGCCGGCGCGGAAATGGTCGAGTCGGTGCTGCCCTATGAGGAAGCGAAAATCCGCATCCTGAACGCGCCGCATAGCTGCATCGCGTGGGCGGGCACGCTGGTGGGCCTGAACTACATCCACGAAGGCACACTCGATGACGACATCCGCCAGTTCGCGTACGACTACGTGACCGAGGACGTGATTCCGTGTCTGAGCCCGAGTCCGCTCGATCTCGAACGTTATCGCGACGTGGTGCTCGAGCGCTTCAGCAATCCGCATATCCTCGATACGAATCAGCGTGTCGCCGCCGACGGCTTTTCGAAACTGCCCGGCTTCATCGCGCCGACGCTCGCCGAGTGCTTCGAGCGCGGCGTCACGCCGGCTGCGACCGCGGTGCTGCCCGCGCTGTTCTTCCGCTTTCTCGAACGCTGGCACACCGGCAAGCTGCCGTATGCGTATCAGGACGGCGTGATGGACGAGCGCGTCGCGCACGGCTTTTTCACCGCGCCCGATCCGCTGCGCGCATTCGCCGCCGACAAACTGCTGTGGGGCCGCATGGCGCAAACGCCCGAACTCGAAGCAGCGCTCGCCGGCGCGCTCGCGCGAGTCGACGCATGGCTCGCGAAACGCGGCGCGGCCTGAACCGCTGACGGACTCCACTTTGATCCGCGTCGGGTCGATTTGATTCACACGTGCTGCCAGGCTTAATGCTCATGACAGCGCCCGCGATGTGCGGCTAAAGTAGCGCATCCCCAACGACGAAGGTTTCGCGCCCATGTACTTAGGCATCGACCTCGGCACGTCCGAAGTAAAAGTTCTGCTGCTCGCTTCCGACGGACGCGTGATCGGCACCGCGGGCTCTCCGTTTACCGTTTCGCGGCCGCATCAGCGCTGGGCCGAGCAGAATCCCGAGGACTGGTGGGCGGGCACGCGCGAGGCGCTCGCCGCATTGCGCGCGCGTCACCCGGACGAATTCGCGCAGATTCGCGGCATCGGCCTGTCCGGGCAGATGCACGGCGCGGTACTGCTCGATGCACAGGACCGCGTGCTGCGGCCAGCGATCCTGTGGAACGACATGCGCAGCGACAAGGAATGCGCGGAGCTGACCGAGCGCGCGCCGGAGTTGCACAGCGTTGCCGGCAATCTGGCGATGCCCGGTTTCACCGCGCCGAAGCTGCTATGGGTTGCTCGTCACGAACCGGATATCTTTGCGCGCACCGCCTGCGTGCTGCTGCCGAAAGATTATTTGCGCCTGCAACTGACCGGCGGCAAGGTGTCCGATCCATCGGATGCGGCCGGCACGCTGTGGCTCGATGTCGCGAAGCGCGACTGGTCCGACGCGCTGCTGGCCGCCTGCAACATGACGCGCGCGCAGATGCCCGCGCTGCGCGAGGGCAGCGCACCGGCCGGCACGCTGCTGCCCGCGCTCGCACGCGAATTCGGCCTGAGCGAGGACGTGATCGTCGCGGCCGGCGGCGGCGACAACGCGACCAGCGCGATCGGCATCGGCGCGACGCAGCCGGGCGACGGCTTCGTGTCGCTCGGCACGTCGGGCGTGCTGTGCGTGGTCGGCGACAGCTTCCGGCCGAATCCGGCCTCGGCCGTGCACGCGTTCTGTCATGCGATTCCGGATCGCTGGCATCAGATGAGCGTGGTGCTGTCGGCGGCAAGCTGTCTGCGCTGGGTCTGCAAGCTGACGTCCACCGACGAGCCGACGCTGCTCGCCGAAATCGATGCACTGCCCGCCGATGCGCTCGCGACCGCGCCGCTCTTTTTGCCGTATCTGTCGGGCGAACGGACGCCGCATAACGACCCGTACGCGCAAGGCGTGTTCTTCGGCATGAACCACGCGACCGATCGCGCGCTGCTCGGCTATGCGGTGCTCGAAGGCGTGACGCTCGCGCTCACCGACGGGCTCGATGCACTGCGCGCGGCCGGCACCGAGGCCAAGGTGCTGTCGCTGCTCGGCGGCGGCGCACGCAGCGATTACTGGGCGCAACTGCTCGCCGATGCACTCGATACGACCACGGTCAAACACGGCGGCGGCGAGACCGGCGCGGCGCTCGGTGCCGCGCGGCTCGGCTGGCTCGCCGCGGGTGGCGATCCGGCCACGGTGCTGACCAAGCCGCCCGTCGAAAAGGAGTTCACGCCGAATCCGCGCCGCCACGCGGAACTGCGCACGCGGCTCGAAGCGTATCGCGCGCTGTATCGCCATGTACGGCCGCTGTTCGATCCCGCGCGCACGCCGCTCGCCTGAGCGCACAAGCGTGGCTGGCCTGTGCTCGCGCACCTGCCAGCCGCTTTCATCGGCACACATCAAGTAAAACTCGAGCGAACCGTCATCGTGCCTAGGTCAACAGAAAAACTCGATCTCGCCACGCGCGCCGCGTGGCTTTACTACGTGGCGGGCAATACGCAAAACGAAATCGCCGAAAAGCTGCAGGTGTCGCGGCCGGTCGCGCAGCGGCTCGTCGCATTCGCGGTTGAAAAGAACCTGATCCGCGTGCGCGTCGATCACAAGCTCGCCGATTGCCTGTCGCTCGCCGATCAATTGTCGAAGCGTTATGGCCTCTCCATGTGCGAAATCGTGCCGATCGACGGCGACACTCCCGAACAACTCGATCGCAAACTCGCGGTGGCCGGCGCGCAGGTGATGGAGCGCTATCTGATCGAGGAAAAGCCGATGGTCGTCGCGGTCAGCAGCGGCCGCACGCTGAAGGCCGCGGTCGATCAGATCGCCCAGCTCGATCGTCCGCAGCATCGGCTGGTCTCGATGGTCGGCGCGATCGCGCAGGACGGCTCGTCGAACCGCTACGACGTCGCGCTGCATATTTCCGAGAAGACCGGCGGCAAGCATTTTCTGTTGCCCGCGCCGCTGCTCGCCGATAGCGAGGCCGAGCGCGCGCAGTGGTGCAACCATCGCCTCTACCGGATTGTCGAGTCGCTGTCCGCGCAGGCGGATGTCGCGTTCGTCGGCATCGGCAATATCGGCATGACCTGTCCGTTGCACGAAGACGGCTTCATCACCGAAAACGAAGTGAACGAGCTGGTGGAAAACGGCGCGATCGCCGAAATGCTCGGTCTGCCGATCGATGCGGCCGGCGCGCCCGTCGAATCGCCGACCGGCCGGCGCGTGACGAGCATTGCACTCGATGCGCCGCCGCGCCGCCCGACGATCGGGTTCGCCGGTGGGCAGCGCAAGCGGGAGGCGTTGATCGCGGTGCTTAAAGGTGGGTGGTTGTCGGGGCTTGTGACCGATGAGGTGTGCGCGCGGGCGGCGTTGGAGGCATAGCGTGATGCGCCGGCGCAGTCGCATTGAGTCGTTCAGTTCGGCAAAGCGGCGCATGCGCCGCTTTCCTTTATCCGCTGCTCACGCCGCCAGCACCTCGACGATCTTCCGCTGAAACGCCTTCCCATCGCTGTCGAACAGATGGCAATGCTCGGGCGTCGCGCCGAGCTTCTGCACGTTGCCCTTCGCATGCCGTTCGAGCGGCGGGATCCGCGCAATCAGGCCATCGGGCGCGACGCTCGATTCCGCGTACAGATACGCGGCATCCCCAAGCGATTCGACCGTCATCGTGCGCGCATCGATACCGTCTTCGTTCGTGCTGACGTGCAGATGCTCGGGGCGAATGCCGACCGTCACCTTGTCGCCCTGCTTCGCGTTGCCGGGCTCGACGCCGACGCGCTGCGTCTCGCCGGTTTCATAGCGCACCGTGACGCCGTCGTGCGATACCGACTGCACGGTGCCTTCCATGAAGTTCATCTTCGGCGAGCCGATAAAGCCCGCGACGAAGCGGTTCGCGGGCGCGTGATACAGCATCGTCGGCGTGCCGACCTGCTCCAGATTGCCCGCCGACAACACGACGATCTTGTCGGCGAGCGTCATCGCCTCGACCTGGTCGTGCGTCACGTAGATCATCGTCGTCTTCAGTTCGTCGTGCAGACGCGCGAATTCGAGGCGCATCTTCACGCGCAGCGCGGCATCGAGATTCGACAGCGGTTCATCGAACAGGAACACCTTCGGCTTGCGCGTGATCGCGCGGCCGATCGCGACGCGCTGGCGCTGACCGCCTGACAGCTGCTTCGGCTTGCGATCGAGCAGATGGTCGATATGCAAAATCTTTGCCGCGTTGCGCACCGCCGCGTCGATCTCCGGCTTCTTCGCACCCGCGAGTTTCAGGCCGAACGCCATGTTGTCGTACAGCGTCATGTGCGGATACAGCGCGTACGACTGGAACACCATCGCGATGCCGCGCTTGGCCGGCGGCACGTCGTTCATGCGCACGCCGTCGATATTCAGATCGCCGGCGCTGATGTCCTCCAGACCCGCGATCATCCGCATCAGCGTCGATTTTCCGCAACCGCTCGGCCCGACGAACACGACGAACTCGCCATCCGCGATGTCGAGATTGATGTCGCGCATCACTTCGTTGTCGTCGTAGGCCTTTCTGATGTTGCGCAAGGTTAGGCTTGCCATGATGTGTCTCCGAGTGATGCTGTTCGATACTGCGTGCCGCGTGTTACCTGTTGTAGCTTGCCGCTTATGTTGCTGATCACGGCGCCGCCGCCGTCGCGCTCAATGTCCATTGCGCGACCAGATCCGGCAACTGCCCCATATCGTCGAATACGTAGCGAGCGCCGGCCGCGTGCAGGCGATCGATCTGCGCATCGCTCGCATGACCGCCGCCGATAAAACCGAGCACCGTCATGCCCGCGGCCGCCGCCGCGGTGACGCCGGTCACGCTGTCCTCGACCACGAGGCACGCGCCCGGCGCCAGACCCAAGCCACGTGCCGCCGCGAGATACACGTCCGGCGCGGGCTTCGGATTCGGCACCGCATCCGCGCAGAACAGACGCTCGCCGAAAAACCGCGCGAGACCCGTGCGCGCCAGCACGCTCTCCACATACGGGCGAAAGCTGTTGCTCGCGCACCCTTTGACGAGCGGCACCTGGGTCAGCGCCAGCTCGATGCCGTCGACTGCCGGTGCCTCGATCGCCGCCGCTTCGACCGCACGGCGAATCGCATCGATATCGCCGGCGCCGAGCTGCTTGCCGAGCTGCGTCGCAGTGTCCTGCAACACGCGCTCGATACGCAGGCCTAGCAGCGGCAGCACGACCGGCTCGACGTCGGTGCCGGGCCAGCGTGTCTCGAGTTCGTGCACCAGCATACGCGCGGCCACCGCTTCGCTGTCGATCAGCACGCCGTCGCAATCGCAGATCAGCGCGAGCCGGCTCGCGGGCGCTACCCCAGCCATCCCCGCCGCGCCTGGCGTCATTTGACCGCCCCGAACGTGAGGCCGCGCACCAGTTGCTTCTGCGACAGCCAGCCGACGATCAGGATCGGCGCGACCGCCAGCAGCGAAGCGGCCGACAGCTTGGCCCAGAACAATCCTTCAGGGCTCGAATACGACGCGATGAACACGGTCAGCGGCGCGGCGTTCGAGCTCGACAGGTTGATGCTCCAGAACGCCTCGTTCCACGACAGGATCACCAGCAGCAGCGCGGTCGACGCGAGCCCCGGCAGCGACATCGGCATCAGCAGATAGACGATCTCCTGCCACGTCGCAGCGCCGTCGATGCGCCCGGCCTCGAGAATGTCGCGCGGAATCTCGGCAAAGTACGTGAACGCCATCCACACCGCGATCGGCAGATTGATCAGCGTGTACACGATGACGAGACCCGACACCGTATCGAGCAGGCCGCTGTTCTTCCACAGCAGATAGATCGGCACCAGCACGCCGACCGACGGCATCATCTTGGTCGACAGCATCCACAGCAGCACTTTCTGCGTGCGGCGCGTCGGGAAGAACGCCATCGCGTACGCGGCCGGCACCGCCAGAAACAGGCACAGCAGCGTCACGCCGACCGAGATCAGCACCGAATTCCACGCGAACGCAAAGTAGTTGCTGCGCGCGAACACCTCGCGGAAGCTATCGAGCGTCGGCATGAAAAACAGCGACGACGAATAGGCCTGCTGCTCGGTCTTGAACGCGGTGATCGTCATCCAGAAGATCGGGAAGAACAGCAGCAGCGCGACGAGCCATGCGATCACGCCGGGAATCGCGCGCAGCACCGGCTCGAACGGCGATTTAGCCGGCACTGTGATGGGCTGCGTCGTCGACGCAGGGGTAGAGGCAACGTGGCTCATTTTTCGTACTCCCCTTTCAGGTTCTTCGCGAGCATCCGCACGAGGAAGAACGACACGATGTTGGCCAGCACGACCGCGAGAATGCCGCCCGCCGATGCGAGACCGACGTCGAACTGCTGCAGGCCCAGCGAGAAGATCAGGTACGACAGGTTGGTGGTCGCGTTGCCCGGACCGCCGCCCGTGGTCGTGTAGATCTCGGCGAAGATCGACAGCAGGAAAATCGTCTCCATCATCACGACGACCGCGATCGCGCGCCGCAGGTGCGGCAGCGTGATGTAGAAGAACATCGAGAACGGACCCGCGCCGTCGATCTTCGCGGCTTCCTTCTGCTCCTGATCGAGCGACTGGATCGCCGTGAACAGAATCAGGAACGCGAACGGCAGCCACTGCCACGCGACGATCATGATCACCGAGGTCAGCGGATAGTCGGCGAACCAGTCGATCGGCTGCAGACCCAGCCCGCGCATGCCATCCGCGATCAGGCCGTACACCGGGTGCAGGATCATGTTCTTCCAGATCAGCGCGCTGACGGTCGGCATCACGAAGAACGGCGCGATCGCCAGCAGCCGCGCGACGCCCTGCCCATAGAACTTGCGGTCGAACAGCACCGCCATCAGCACGCCGCCACCCACCGTGATCACCAGCACCGACACGATCAGCTCGATCGTATGAACGATCGACGGCCAGAACGATGGATCGGTGGCCAGATAGCGGTAGTTGTCGAGGCCGGCGAAGCCGTGCAGATCGGGATTCAGCAGGTTGTAACGCGTGAACGAAAACCAGATCGTCATCGCGAGCGGAATCACCATCCACAGCACCAGCACGCCGACCGACGGCATGACGAGCCAGCGGGCCGAATTGGCCCTGCGCTCTTCGCGTTCTTTTTCTGTCTGGGGATGGGTTTGCATCAGAGGTAGGCGCAAGGGACGCATGATGAACCACCTGTTCGGTAATGCGCGGAGCGTTCACCGGAAACGCGCGCGCTCGTGCACGAGGTGCGATGACCTGACACACGATGCGCGGCGCTCGTGAATGGCGAATGGCCCGCTCTGCCGCGTGAGCCGACCGGCGCGCATCGCTCGATGCGCATCGGCCGGCGCGTGCCGCATCGACGATGCGATGCGGCGGGGCTGCCGCGGGAAGTGTCGAGTGGTCGCCGTCGCTGCGCGTCGGGCTGGCTCACGCGTGACTTCCCGCGTTCGTTCGCGGCGCTGGTCTGCCGCGTTGCTCGTCGCCTGGTTTTCCGCCCGGCTTGCGCCTGGTTTCCGCCTGCCCGGCGGTGACTTCGCGGTTATGCCCAGGCAACGTCGCGCTTACTTCTCGGTTACTTCGCGGCTACTTCTGATAGCCGGCCTGCTTAACCGCGCGATCAGCCGCCGCGTTGCCGGCCGCGAGCGCCTGGTCGACCGTCATCTGCCCGGCGATCGCACCGGAGATGCTCTGCCCGACCACCGTGCCGAACGACTGGAACTCAGGGATGCCGACGAACTGCACGCCGGTATAAGGCACCGGCTTCAGCGTCGGATGATCCGGGTCGGCGGTCTGGATCGCCTTCAGCACGAAGTCGCCGAACGGCGCGGCCTGCTTGTACTCGGGGCGCGCGTAGGTGGATTGACGCGTGCCGGGAGGCACCGACGCCCAGCCTTCATCCTTCGCGACCAGCTCGATGTACTCCTTCGAGGTCGCCCAAGTGATGAACTTCTTCGCCGCATCGGCCTGCTTCGACGACTTCGGAATCGCCAGCGCCCACGCCCACAGCCAGTGCGAACCCTTCGGCGTGACTTCGGTCGGCGCCGCGGCAAAGCCGACCTTGTCGGCGATCTGCGACTGCTGCTTGTTGTACAGCATGCCGGCCGCGACGGTCGCGTCGATCCACATCGCGCACTTGCCCGACGACATCAGCGTCAGGTTTTCGTTGAAGCCGTTCGAACTGGCTCCTGGAGGGCCGTCCTTCTTCAGCAGATTGACGTAGAACGTCATCGCTTTCTTCCATTCCGGCGAGGTCAGTTGCGCATTCCATTTCTCGTCGAACCAGCGGCCGCCGAACGTGTTCGCGACCGTCGTCGCGTAGGCCATGTTCTCGCCCCAGCCCGCCTTGCCGCGCAGACAGATGCCGTACTGCTCCTTGGACTTGTCGGTGAGCTTGTCGGCGAATTGCGCGATCTGGTCGTAGGTCGGCTGGTCGGGCATCTTCAGGCCGGCCTTGTCGAACAGATCCTTGCGGTAGTAGGTCATCGAGCTTTCGACGTAGAACGGCAGCGCGTACAGCTGGCCGTTCGCGGACAGGCCGTCGCGGGCCGTCTTCACGACGTCGTTCAGATCGTAGTCGGCGGGCAGGTTCGTCAGCGGCGCAAGCCAGCCGCGCTTGCCCCATTGCGGCGTTTCATAGGCGCCGATCGTCATCACGTCGAACTGGCCGCTGCCGGTCGTGATGTCGGTGGTCGCACGCTGACGCAGCACGTTTTCCTCGAGAATCACCCAGTTCAGCTTGATATCCGGATTCGCCTTTTCGAAGGCGGGCGACAGCTTCTTCAGCTCGATCATGTCCGGATTGTTCAGCGTCGCGATCGTCACCGTCGCCGCCGATGCGCTTAGCGCGAAGCATGCCGCCGCGCCGGCACCGGCCGCCTTCAGCGCGAATTTGAAAGCTGGTTTCATCGTTGTCTCCTTTCTCGTGCGTTATGTCGTGCTGCGTTCGTTGTTCGGAATGACGCGCCATCGGGTAGCAGGCGAGGTGCCTGCTTTCAGCTTCGTTTTGCAGTTCGCTTTTTCAGCTCATCCAGTTGCCGCCGTCGACGTTCAGCGTCTGCGCGGTGATGTAGTCGGCGTCGGCCGACGCGAGAAACAGCGCCGCGCCGGTCAGGTCGTCGGGCAGGCCCATGCGGCCGAGCGGCACCGCCTCGCCGACGAGCCGCTTCTTCTCGCCGAGCGGCCGGTTCTCGTAGCGCGCGAACAGTGCGTCGACCTCGGCCCACATCGGCGTATCGACGACACCCGGCGCGATGCCGTTCACGTTGATCTTATGCGGCGCGAGCGCGAGCGCCGCGGACTGCGTGTAGCTCAGCACGGCGGCCTTGGTCGCGCAGTAGTGCGAGACCAGCGCCTCGCCGCGCCGGCCGGCCTGCGACGACATATTGATGATCTTGCCGCCGTGGCCCTGCTCGACCATCTGCCGCGCGACGGCCTGCATCAGGAAGAACATGCCCTTCACGTTGACCGCGAACAGGCGGTCGAACACGTCCCAGGATTCGTCGAGGAGCGGGCGCATGTCGAATAGCGCCGCGTTGTTGAACAGGATGTCGATGCGGCCGAAGCAGCCGAGCGTGCTCGTCACGATGCGCTCGATGTCCTCGCGGCGGCGAACGTCGGCGCTGACGGCGAGCACGCGCTCGCCATAGGTGGCATGCAGGGACTCGCCGATGCTGTCGACCGGCTTCACGTCGACCAGCACGCAGCGCGCACCTTCGTCGAGATAGCGCCGCGCCACCGCTTCACCGATACCGCTGGCCGCGCCCGTCAGAATGGCCACCTTGTCCTGCAATCGTGCCGCCACTGGCTGTCTCCGGTTCGTTTTGCATTTTCGCCGCGTAGTGAGCGAACGCCCATCACGCGATCAATTGCTCTGTTTGTGATCGAATGATCGGATACGGACTGGGCCGTGTCAAGGCGCGACGGCAGATTTCGATGGTGCAGCGCGGCAGGAGCAATCGTTACGCCTACAACACCGTGGCACTGACAAAAAATCGCGATACGTTATATCATTCGCGGCTCATGCTTCGAGCCGCGCGCCGCCTTTGCTTGCCCTGGCGCTGCGTTTGAGCGCTCGTCGCCCGCCCCGTCAGGAGATCGATGCCGATGACTACCTCGCTCGCGCAACAGCAAGCCGTGCGGCTCGCGCGCGCCGAAGCGCACGCGGCGTCGCACAAGCTCACGCTGACGCCGCTGCGTCGCCAGGTGTACGCGGCGATCGTCGCGAGCGAACGGCCGATCGGCGCATACGAGCTGCTCGACGCGCTAGAACCCGAGCGCGGCCGCATGCCGCCGACCACCGTCTACCGCGCGCTCGACTTCCTGGTCGCGCACGGCTTCGTGCATCGGATCGAATCGAAAAATGCGTTCTTCGCGTGCTGCGATGTCGGCGTGCCGCATCGCGGGCAGTTCCTGATGTGTGATCGCTGCGGCGCGACCGTCGAGATTCCCGGCGACGAACTCGCCGACCAGCTGTCGCATAGCGCGCCGGCGAATGGCTTCGAAGTGCATCGTCAGGTGATCGAACTGAGCGGGCTGTGCGCGCTGTGTGCCCGCGCGCTCAGGCCCGATGCCGCTGACGGCCCGCCACATACAGACGGCGCCGCCGGCGAGCCCGCGCGATGAAGCGCGCGACACCCCGCTGAGCGCCAGTCATACCCGTTACCGCCACCGCCGGTGGCTCATTCAACTCTCACGCAGCAGGAAACAACGATGAAAAGAATCGGCTCGATGTTGAACCGGGCGCGGCGCGCGCTGAAGCTGTCGAACGCTATGCCGGCCTGGGTGCTGGCGGGTGCCGCGCTCGCGTTCGGCCACGGCGCGTTTGCCGCCGACGCGAAGGCAGCAACTGCCGCCGATGCGAAAATCCCGGTCGTCGCCGCGGAGAATTTCTACGGCGACGTGGTACGGCAACTCGGCGGCGATCGCGTCAACGTGACGAGCATCCTCAGCAATCCGGACCAGGATCCGCATCTGTTCGAAGCCAGCCCGGCTACCGCGCGCGCACTGCAGCACGCGAGCCTCGTGCTGTACAACGGCGCGGACTACGATCCGTGGATGGCGAAGTTGCTGGCGGCATCGAAAGGCACGCAGCGCACGGTGATCGTCGCGGCCGATCTGACCGGCAAGAAGAGCGGCGACAATCCGCACCTGTGGTACGACCCGGCGACAATGCCGAAAGTCGCGCGCGCGATGAGCGATGCACTCATCGCGGCTGATCCGGCGCACAAGTCGGCGTACGATGCGAACCTCGCGAAGTTTCTCGATTCGCTGAAGCCGATCGACGCGAAGATCGCCGCGCTGCACGGCCGCTACGAGGGCGTGCCGGTCACGGCGACCGAACCGGTGTTCGGCTATATGTCTGACGCAATCGGTCTGCAAATGCGCAATCTGCGCTTCCAGCTCGCGACGATGAACGACACCGAAGCGAGCGCAGCCGATATCGCCGCGTTCGAACAGGATCTGCGCGAGCGGCGCGTGCGCGTGCTGATCTATAACAGCCAGGCAACCGAGGCACTGACGCGCCATATGTTGAAACTCGCGCAGCAATCGAAGGTACCGACGATGAGCGTCACCGAAACGTTGCCGGCCGGCAAGACCTATCAGACGTGGATGCTCACGCAGCTCGACGCACTGGACAAGGCGCTCGCCGCGGGCGACGCCAATGGCGCGGGCAGCATGAACGGCACAAGCGGCGCGAACAACGCCAAAGGAAAAACCCCATGACTTCGACTGGCCGCAACGCGCCAGCAACTGCGCCGGGAGGCGCATCCACCGCCGCATTCAGCGCCACGTCAAGCGACGCGCCCGTGCTCGAACTCGAGCGCGTGACGCTGGAACTCGGCGCGCGCACGATCCTGCGCGAGGCGAGCTTCGTCGTGAACCAGGGCGAGTTCATCGGCGTGCTCGGGCCAAATGGCGCGGGCAAGACCACGCTGATGCGCTCGGTGCTCGGTCTCGTTCCCGCCGCGGCCGGGGTGATCCGCGTACTCGGACAGGCGGTCGAGCGCGGCAATCCGTCGATCGGTTATATGCCGCAGACGCGCAGCGCGTTGGCCGGTCGCCGCGTGCGCGGCCGCGACTTCGTCGCGATGGCCGCCGATGGGCATCGCTGGGGCCTGCCGCACGCGGATGCGGCGACCCGCGCGGATGTCGACCGGGTGCTCGATCTGGTCGGTGCCAGCAAGCTCGCGTTGCGGCCGTTGTCGGAGCTGTCGGGCGGCGAGCGTCAGCGGCTGCTGCTCGCGCAGTGCCTGCTCGGCAACCCGAAACTGCTGCTGCTCGACGAACCGCTGATCAGCCTCGA
The DNA here is from genome assembly GCF_021390495.1 of Paraburkholderia sp. ZP32-5. NCBI lineage: Bacteria > Pseudomonadati > Pseudomonadota > Betaproteobacteria > Burkholderiales > Burkholderiaceae > Paraburkholderia > Paraburkholderia sp. ZP32-5. The sequence goes on from NZ_JAJEJP010000001.1 coordinate 3,430,554, forward strand.
TCCGCATCATCAGAAGAGTGTCGTCGAACTGGTGCGGCGCGTGCAGCGCGAACTTGGCATCGCGGTGCTGTTCTCCGCGCATGAACTGAATCCGCTGCTCAATTCGCTCGATCGCGTGCTGTATCTCGGCAGCGGCGTCGCGGCGCTCGGTACCGTCGACGAGGTGATCACACGTCCGGTGCTGTCGCGCCTCTATGGTTCGCCGATCGACGTGATGCGCGTGAATGGCCGCATCTTCGTGATGTCGGGCGGCGTCGAGGTCGAGAAGCACGATCACGAGCACGAACACGACGACAACGGCGGCCATTCGCACAGTCACTCGCACGGCCACAGCCACGGCCACTCCCACCAGCACGGTTCACCCGACGGACACACGCACGATGTTTGAATACGATTTCATGGTGAACGCATTCGCGGCGTCGGGGATCGTCGCGGTGCTGGCCGGCGTGGTCGGCTACTTTCTGGTGATGCGCGGCCAGACCTTCGCCGGTCACGCGCTGTCGCACGTCGGCTTCACCGGCGCGACCGGCGCCGTGCTGATCGGCATTTCGCCGATCTGGGGGATGATCGGCTTCACGCTCGCGGCGGGCGTCGGCATGGGCGCGCTCGGCGAACGGCTGGCCGGCCGCGACGTCGCGATCGGCGTGATCCTTTCTTTGTCGCTGGGCTTCGGTCTGCTGTTTCTGCACTTCTTCACCGCGTACGCGACGCAGGTCACCGCGCTGCTGTTCGGCAACGTGCTCGGCGTGAATGCCTCGACGCTCGGCGTGCTGGCCGCATTGGGGGTCGTCAGTCTGGTCGCGCTCGCGGCGATCATGCGACCGCTGCTGTTCGCGTCGCTGCAGCCGGAACTCGCTGAAGCCAAAGGCGTGTCGCTGCGCCGCGTGTCGGTGCTGTTTCTCGCGATCACCGCGCTGGCGGTGGCGGCCTGCACGCAGATCGTCGGCGTGCTGCTGGTGTTCACGCTGATGGTCGGGCCGGCCGCCGCGGCGCAGAACCTGAGCACGCGGCTTTCCATTGGTCTGGTGCTGGCCGCGCTGTTTGCGCTGGCGCAAGCGTGGCTCGGCTTGACGCTCGCGTTCTATACCGACTGGCCGACCAGCTTCTGGATCACCGTGCTGTCGGCGCTCGTGTATGGAGGGAGTTTGTTGCGGCGGCATTGAGCACGATAGGTAGTTCGGCGTGCGCGCGCTCAGCGCATGAAAAACGGCGGCACGTCGATGATGTGCCGCCGTTTTCATTTGGAGCGTGCCGGCAGGGCTTGACGCGCGCAATAACGAGACCCCGCGATATGTGCTGCTAGCGCGCGTCGCGGCGTGGTGTGCGTGTGCCACCGAACCACGGCTCGACGCGGCCATACAGATCGATAAAGCGCGCATAGCGCTGCGCCAACGACGCATCGCCGCGCGGACCCGCGACGCGCGTGGCACCCGGCGCTAGCGCGGCAAGGTCGTCGGAGATCCGCCAATGACCGCACGCAACACCACCGAGTATCGCCGCGCCGCGCGGCGCCGCATTCGGACAATCGACCGCATGCAGTTCGACGTCGAGCGCATCGGCGAGCAACTGCCGCCAGCGAGCATCGACGGAACCGCCGCCCGCGAGCTTCAGCGCGCTCACCGGTGCACCGCTTGCGCGAATCGCGTCGAGCCCCGCGCGCAGCGAGAACGCGACGCCTTCGAACGCCGCGCGCATCATCGCGCCGCGCGTGTGTTCGAGCGACAGACCGAGCCAGCCGCCGCGCGCCTGGGGGTTCAGCCACGGGGTGCGCTCGCCGCTTAGGTACGGGAGGAAGGTCAGGCTCGAAGAGGCGTTGGGCGTCGCGTGAGCTGCATTGCCTGCGCTATCGGCGGCGAACGCGTTGGCGGCATTGTTGGCCACATCGTTGACCGCGTCGCCAAACGCTTCGCGATAAGCGTCCGCCCATTCATACGACAGCCATCCGCGCACCCGCTCCAACGCAATACCGACGTTTTGCATCGCCGCCATCCGGTACCAGTGATCGCTCGCCGCGCGATAGCGATGCAGCCCTCTCAGCGCCGCCGGCTCGTCGTTGGCGAGCACGACGATCTGTCCGCCGGTGCCGGTGGTCAGCAACGCGTCGCCATCGTGTGCGAGTCCGCTGCCGAGCGCCGCGCAAGGCGTATCGCCCGCACCGGTCGCGAGCACGATGCCGGCGCGCAAGCCGAGCGCTTGCGCGGCCTGCTGCGACAGCGTGCCGGAGGCCGCATACGACGCTGCCAATGGTACGAACCACTCACGCGGAATATCGAGCCGTTCGAGCAGCGCCGTGTTCCACACGCCAGCGGGACTGGCGAGCGCGGTCGCGCAGGCATCGGATGGATCCGTGACCCGCGCGCCGCCGAGCGCGACACGCAGCCAGTCCTTCGGCTGCAGCACCCAGCGCGTGCGCCGCGCGGTCTGCGGCTCATGCCGCACGATCCAGCGCAGCAGCGGCCCCGCCATGCCAGGCGCGACCGGATTCGGCTGCGGTTCGGGCCATGCATCGAGCAGGTCGAGCGCGCGCGAATCGGGCCATAGCATTGCGGGCCGCACGGCTTCGCCCGCCGCATCGGTCAACACGACGCCGTGCATTTGTCCGGACAGGCCGATCGCGCGCACGTCGTCGCGCAAATCGCGCGGCAGACCCGCCATGGCGTCGATGAGCGCGCGCCACCACGTGCGCACGTCGATCTCGGCCCAACCCGCGTGCGGCGTATCGAGCGCATAAGCCACGCTCGATACCGCCTGCTCGCGGCCCTGTTCGTCGACGATTGCCGCTTTCACGGAGCCGGTGCCGAGGTCGATGCCGAGAAAACTCATATGCGCTGGGACGTCGAAATGGAGATGAGGACCAGATGAGGAACGCAAGCCGGAAGCGGGGATAAAAACGAAGTTGCACCGGGTGGCCCGTCGAGCCGCGCCGAAGCCGATTCGCGGGTTAACCCCGCCGTGCCGCGAGCCGCGTCAAAACAGGACTATGCGTGAAGCGTGATACACGTCATTGATTCTCACACATATGCTCGCGCGCGACGCAGCCGCCACGTGCGCGCCGCCCGTCGCCGCCAATCGCCGCCCAGCAGCGCTTACCGTCGATCGATACGGGACCGGCCGCGCGCGTACCTTTAATCCAGCTTTCAAAATGCGCGTGCGTATATCGTCGCCGGGAATGCCGGAATAGGCGCCAGCGGTCTTGTTGTGGCTTTTCGTCCCCGATACCTTGGAGTCATCCCAAAACGAGATGGTGGAGAGAGACGATATGCAAGCGAACACGGTTCACCCGTGCGATGAACGCCTGCCCGCGGGCCAGTTGCTCACCCTCGGCATCCAGCACGTGCTGGTCATGTATGCCGGCGCGGTCGCGGTGCCGCTGATCATCGGCGCGGCGCTGAAGCTGCCGAAGGACCAGATTGCGTTCCTGATCAGCGCCGATCTGTTTTCATGCGGCATCGCCACGTTGATCCAGACGCTCGGACTGTGGATCTTCGGCATCCGGCTGCCCGTCATCATGGGCTGCACGTTCGCGGCGGTCGGGCCGATGGTCGCGATCGGCACCAACCCCTCGCTCGGCATCCTCGATATCTTCGGGTCGACGATCGCGGCCGGCGTGGTCGGCATTCTGCTCGCGCCGGCGGTCGGCAAGCTGCTGCGCTTTTTCCCGCCGGTCGTGATCGGCGTGGTGATTTCGGTGATCGGGCTTTCGCTGATGGAGGTCGGCATCAACTGGGCGGCCGGCGGTGTCGGTAATCCCGACTACGGCAATCCGGTTTATCTGGGTCTGTCGCTGCTGGTGCTGACACTGATCCTGCTGATCAACAAGTTCGCAAAAGGCTTTATCGCCAACATCTCGGTGCTGCTCGGTATCGTCTCCGGCTTCGTGATCGCGCTGATGCTCGGCCGCGTGAACCTGGACGGCGTCACGCACGCGCCGTGGGTCGGCATCGTGATGCCGTTCCACTTCGGCCTGCCGCACTTCGATCCGCTGTCGATCGCGACGATGGTCACGGTGATGTTCGTCACCTTCATCGAATCGACTGGTATGTTCCTCGCGGTCGGCGACATGGTCGATCGTCCGGTCGATCAGAAGACGCTGGTGCGCGGCCTGCGCGTCGACGGCCTCGGCACGTTGATCGGTGGCATCTTCAATTCGTTTCCGCACACGTCGTTTTCGCAGAACGTCGGGCTGATCGGCGTGACCGGCGTGAAAAGCCGCTTCGTCTGCGCGATGGGCGGCGTGATCCTCGTGCTGCTCGGCCTGTTCCCGAAGATGGCGCAGGTCGTCGCGTCGGTACCCGCGTTCGTGCTCGGCGGCGCCGGCATCGTGATGTTCGGGATGGTCGCGGCGAACGGCATCAAGGTGCTGTCGCGGGTGGACTTCGTGCGCAATCACCACAACCTGTTCATCGTCGCGGTGAGCATCGGCCTGGGGCTCGTGCCGGTCGTGTCGCCGCACTTCTTCGCGCAACTGCCGCCGGCGCTGTCGCCGCTGCTGCATAGCGGGATTCTGCTCGCGTCGGTGTCGGCGGTCGTGTTGAACCTGATTTTCAACGGCGTGAAAAGCGAGAAGAAGGCGAAGTCCGAGATTCGCCGGGCTGGCCATGATCTCGATGGACGTTCGGGCAGCGAGCCGCAGCATAACGAAATGTTGCGGGCTGCGGATCTGCATTGAGCGGTGATGGCTCTGTCAGCGGGCGTCGAGTGGTTCTGCGTTGGCAGGCTCGCTGAGGTTGAGGTTGCGGTTCATTTAAATTTGCGCGGCACGTGACGAACGCACCGAACGCAGCGCATTAAAAAAACGCCACGGCATGCCGTGGCGTTTTTGTTTGTATCAGCGCATTGCAGGTTGGCTGCGAGCACTTGCCCATACCGCCAAGGCAAGCCGCCTCGAACAAGCGCCTCACCCAAGCGCCGCTGCCAGCGCGACGCGCGTCGAGCTTAGCCCGCCGTTGCCGCCGAAGCCGCGACCGGCGCGCTCGCCGCACCGTAGTCGACCGGCGCATCCGCGGGGCGTGGCTGATCGCCGGTGTGCTCGATCCAGCCGCCACCGAGCGACTGGTACAGCGTGACCAGATTCTGCAGCCGCTCCATGCGCGCGGTGACCAGCGCCTGCTGAGCCACGTACAACGCGGTCTGCGCGGTCAGCACCGACAGATAACTGTCGACACCGTTCGTATAACGGAGGGTCGACAGATCCAGTCGGCGCTGCTCAGCCGCGACGTCCCGTTCGAGCGCCGCGATCTGCTCGTCGTACGTGCCGCGCGCGGCCAGCCCGTCCGCCACTTCACGGAAGGCCGTCTGGATCGCCTTTTCATACGTAGCGATCTGCACGTTCTTCTCGATATTGGCGAGATTGAGGTTGGCGATGTTCTGCCCGCCTTCGAAGATCGGCAGCGTGATCGACGGCGCGAAGCTCCAGGCCGCGGAACCGGGCTTGAACAGGCCGCCGAGCGTCGGGCTCAGCGTGCCGGCGCTGCCGGTCAACGTGACCTTCGGGAAGAACGCCGCGCGCGCCGCGCCGATGTTCGCGTTGGCCGCGAGCAGATTTTCCTCGGCCTCCATGATGTCGGGACGGCGCGTCAGCAGGTCGGCCGGCAGACCCGCCGGAATATCCGTGAGCAGGTTCTGGTCGTTCAGCGGCAGGCCGTTCGGCAGATCGGCCGGCAATGACTCGCCGATCAGCAGCACCAGCGCGTTCACAGCCTGGGCCCGCAAACGCGATTGCGTCTGCATATCCGCGCTCGCGGTCTCGACGACCGTTTCCGCCTGGCGCAGATCGAGTTCCGACCCGGTACCGTTGTCGAACTGCAGTTTGGTGATCCGATACGATTCCTGCGCCGTCTTCAGCGTGTTCTGCGTGACCTTCAGCAGATCGTCGAGTTCAAGCACAGTCATGTACTGGTTCGCCACCTGCGAGACCAGCGAGATTTCCGCCGCCTTGCGCGCCTGCGCGGTACCCAGGTAGGTCGCCAACGCCTGATCCTTCAGGCTCTGAACCCGCCCGAAGAAGTCGATTTCCCACGATGCGTTCAGGCCGACCGAATACGTGCTGGAAATCGCCGGGCTGAGCGGCGAGATCCGCAGGTCGGCCGGCGTGCGCTGCCGGCTTCCCGACGCCGCGGCGTCGAGCGTCGGAAAGAGCCCCGCGCGCACGATCCGGTACTGCGCCGCCGACGCCTGCATGTTCAGTACCGACACACGCAGATCGCGGTTGTTCTTCAGCGCGATGCCGATCAGCTCCTGCAAACGCGGATCGACGAAGAACTCGCGCCAGCCGATGTCGACGGCGTTCTGGCCGTTCGCGCTGCGTGCGCCGGGCGCGCCGCCCGGCTGCTGGTCGTACACGCCGCCGCTCGGGAAGGTGGCGGTCGTGGGCTCGGCCGGACGCTCGTAATGCGGCGCCAGCGTGCAACCCGCGGCGAGCAATGCCACCGCCACTGCAATCAGAGAGTGTTTTTGCATCTCAATGTCCATCCTTGCCCGAGTCCTTGCCATCCGACCCGCTGGCCGACCCATCAGCCGCGCCGCCACCTTGCGGATCGTGCGGATGGTGCTGTTCGTAGTGCGCGAGCGCTTCATCCGGGTCTTCCTTCTCGCCGCCGAACTTCGCGCGGATCACGACGAAGAACATCGGGATCATGAAGATCGCGAGGAAGGTCGCCGTCAACATCCCGCCGATCACGCCGGTACCGATCGCGTGCTGGCTTGCCGAGCCCGCGCCGTTACTGATTGCGAGCGGCAGCACGCCGAGAATGAACGCGAGCGACGTCATCAGAATCGGGCGCAACCGCAGACGCGCGGCTTCGAGCGCGGCCTCGATCGGCCCCATGCCCTCACCCTGCTGCAGTTCGCGCGCGAATTCGACGATCAGAATCGCGTTCTTCGCCGACAGACCGACTGTCGTCAACAGACCCACCTGGAAGAACACGTCGTTCTCGAGCCCACGCAGCGTCGCGGCCAGCAGTGCGCCGATCACGCCGAGCGGCACCACCATGATCACCGAGAACGGGATCGACCAGCTTTCATACAGCGCCGCGAGACACAGGAACACGACGAGGATCGAGATGCCGTACAGGATCGGCGCCTGCGAACCCGACTGACGCTCCTGCAGCGACAAACCCGTCCACTCGTAACCGACACCGGCCGGCAACTTCGTGACGAGCTGCTCCATGGCCGCCATTGCCTGACCAGTCGACTTGCCCGGCGCCGCCGCACCCTGGATTTCCACCGACGAGATACCGTTGTAGCGCTCCAGCTTCGGCGAACCATACGTCCACTGGGTGCTCGCGAAAGCCGAGAACGGCACCATCGCGCCCGCGTTGTTGCGCACGAACCAGGCGTTGACATCTTCCGGCTTCATGCGGAACGGCGCGTCGGCTTGCAAGTACACCTTCTTGATCCGACCGTCGGTATCGAGGAAGTTGTTCACGTACTGCGACGCCCACGCGATCGAGAACGTCTGGTCGATCGTCGACAGCGACACGCCGAGCGCGGAAGCCTTCTCGTGGTCGATGCTCACCTTGAACTGCGGCGTATCGTTCAGGCCGTTCGGACGCACCTGCGCGAGCGTCGGGTCCTTCGCGGCGAGACCGAGCAGCATGTTGCGCGCTTCCATCAGCTTTTCATGGCCGACGCCGGCGCGATCCTGCAGCTGGAAGTCGAAACCCGCGGCCGTGCCGAGTTCAGGAATCGACGGCGGGTTGACCGGGAACACCGTCGCGTTCTTGTAGCTGGCGAAGTGCATGTACAGACGGCCCACCAGTGCCTGCACCTTCTGATTGGCGCTCTGACGCTGCGAGTAATCCTTCATCCGCACGAACACGAGACCCGCGTTCTGACCACGGCCGGCGAAGCTGAAGCCGTTCACCGTGAAGGTCGACTCGACGATCTCCTTCTCGTCGTTCAGCAGATAGTCGGACACGTCCTTCAGCGCGCGCGCGGTGGTTTCCTGCGTGGAACCCGACGGCGTTTGCACCAGCACGAACATCGTGCCCTGGTCTTCGTCAGGCAGGAACGACTTCGGCAGTCGCACGAACAGCAGGCCCACCGCGAAGATCACCACCATGTAGATGATGAGCCAGCGGCCCGAGCGCTTGATCACGTGGTGCACGCCGGAGTGATACTTGTCGCGGCTCGTGTTGAACGTACGGTTGAACCAGCCGAAGAAGCCGGTGGCCTTCTCGTGATGCCCCTTCGGAATCGGCTTCAGGATCGTCGCGCACAACGCCGGCGTCAGAATCAACGCGACGAGCACGGACAGCACCATCGCCGCGACGATCGTCAGCGAGAACTGCCGGTAGATCGCGCCCACCGAGCCGCCCGAGAACGCCACCGGCACGAACACCGCCGACAGCACGAGCGCCACGCCGATCAGCGCGCCGGTGATCTGGTCCATTGCCTTGCGGGTCGCTTCGCGAGGCGATAAGCCCTCCTCCTGCATCACCCGCTCGACGTTTTCCACCACCACGATCGCATCGTCCACCAGCAGACCGATTGCGAGCACGAGGCCGAACATCGACAGCACGTTGATCGAGAAACCGACCACGCTCATGATCGCGAACGTACCGAGCAGCACCACCGGCACCGCGATCGTCGGGATCAGCGTCGCGCGCAGGTTCTGCAGGAACAGGTACATGACCAGGAACACCAGCACGATACCTTCGAGCAGCGTCTTGACCACTTCCTCGATCGACAGGCGCACGAACGGCGTCGTGTCGTACGGGTACTGGACCACCAGACCGTGCGGGAAGTACTTCGACAGTTCGGTGATCTTCGCGCGCACCGCCTTCGCGGTGGCGAGCGCGTTCGCGCCGGTGGCGAGCTGGATACCGAAGCCCGCCGTCGGCTGACCGTTGTACTTGGTGTCGAAGTTGTAGTTTTCGCCGCCGAGCTCGATACGCGACACGTCGCGCAGACGCACCTGCGAACCGTCCTGGTTGACCTTCAGCAGGATGTTGCCGAACTGTTCAGGCGTGTTCAGCAGCGTTGCCTGCGTGATCGTGGCCTGCAGCACCTGACCCGGCACCGACGGCGTGCCGCCGAGCGAGCCGCCCGCGACCTGCACGTTCTGCGCCTGCAACGCGGTTTGAACGTCCACCGGCGTGAGCCCGAAGTTGTTCAGCTTGTTCGCGTCGAGCCAGATCCGCATTGCGTACTGCGAGCCGAACAGCGTCACCGTGCCCACGCCGTCGATACGGCTGACCGGATCCTGAATGTTCGACGCCACGTAGTTCGCGAGGTCGTACTTGTTCATGCTGCCGTCGGTCGACACGAACGCCATCACCAGCAGGAAGCTGCTGCTCGACTTCGTGACCTTGGTGCCGAGCTGCTGCACCGCTTGCGGCAGCAGCGGCGTGGCGAGCTGCAGCTTGTTCTGCACCTGCACCTGAGCGATGTCAGGGTTGGTGCCGGCCGCGAACGTCAGCGTGATGGTGGCCGTACCCGAGTCGTCCGACGTGGACGCGAGGTACAGCAGGTGGTCGAGACCGCTCATCTGCTGCTCGATCACCTGCGTGACGGTGTTTTCCACCGTCTTCGCCGAAGCGCCCGGGTACGTTGCGCTGATCTGCACGGCCGGCGGCGCGATGGTCGGGTATTGCGCGATCGGCAGTGTGAACACCGAAGCGATACCCGCGAGCATCAGGATGATGGCGATCACCCATGCAAAAATCGGGCGATCAATAAAGAACTTTGCCATGAGGCGGGCTCCCTGTTATTACGCGCCCGATGCGGCGGAGGCGGGTTGAGCCGTCTGCGTGCCGCTGGCGGCCGGCGCGGGCTGCGCGGCCGCGTCGGAAGCAGGGGTAGCGGGAAGCTGCGCCGGCACGGGCTTGACCTGCTGGCCGGGGCGCGCCTTGTCGACACCCTGGACGATCACGCGGTCACCCGGTTTCAGACCGTCGGAGACCACCCAGTACGAGCCGTACGTGCCCGCGGTGACGAGCTGGCGCAGCGCGACCTTGTTGTCGTTATCGACGACGAGCGCGGTAGGCTGGCCCTTCTGGTCGTGCGTGACGCCGACCTGCGGCACGATGATCGCGTTCTGGTTGACGCCTTCGTCGATCTTCGCGCGCACGAACATGCCCGGCAGCAGCACGTGGTTCGGGTTCTTGAAGATCGCGCGGACCGTGACCGAGCCGGTGCCCTGGTCGACCGTCACGTCGGTGAACTGCAGCTTGCCCTTCTCCGAGTAGACACGGCCGTCTTCCAGCACCAGCGACACCTGCGCCGCGCCCGGACCGGTCGTCTTCAGACGCCCTTCCTGGACTTCGCGCCGCAGCTTCAGGCCGTCGAGGCTCGATTGCGTGAGGTCGACGTAGACCGGATCGAGCTGCTGGACCGTCGACATCAGTGTGGCCGCGCTCTGCTGCACGAAGGCGCCGGGCGTAACCTGCGACACGCCGATCTGGCCGCTCACGGGCGACGTCACGTCGGTGTAGCCGAGGTTGATCTGCGCGGTATCGACCGAGGCCTTGCCGGCGGCGACATCGGCGGCGGCCTGGCCTTCAGCGGCGACCGCGTTGTCGTAGTCCTGCTTGCTGACCGCGTTGGCGGCGACTAGCACCTTGTAGCGATTGGCCTGCGCGGTGGTCGACACGAGATTCGCCTGTGCCTTCGCGAGCGATGCCTTCGCATTGTTCAACGTGGCGATGTAAGGAGCCGGATCGATCTTGTAGAGACGCTGGCCGGCCTTGACCTCGCTACCCTCGGTGAACTCGCGGCGCAGCACGATGCCGTCGACCCGAGCGCGCACTTGCGCGACGAGATAGGCACTGGTACGGCCGGGGAGTTCGGTGACGACGGGCACGGTCGTCGGCTGCAGGGTGATGACGCCAACTTCGGGCGCCTGTGGCGGCGGGGCAGATTGTTTTTGTCCGCATGCCGCCAGCAAGATGGCAGCCGTCGCGGCACTGATTAAGCGGAATGGAACCCGTTCGACGCGCATGGAGCGACCTCTGTCAAAGACTGAGAATGAAAAAGTGCGCGCATCCCTACCCCGGGGACGGCAGCGCACACAGGCGTCTTGCGACGCTCAACCGGAAGCCCATGAATGCAAACCGCGCCTGCAAGGGCACCGTGCTGCGTATGTGCCATACCGGGAAATGCCGCACGGCGCCGCCGTCTGGCGGGCGCAAGGGGCGTTCTGAAAGGCAACAGTGACGGATATTAACCGGTCGTCACGGCTTGGGCTATCCGATCGTGGGATGCTATTATAGATACATTCACGAATGCATGTAAAAGTACATTTAGTTCTCTTGCGGGCGGGGAACTCGCAAGATCACTTTGCAATTCGCTCAAATAGTAGTCAGATTGTCATCGGGCCGACTTAAATTGCGGCCCGGGCTCCCCACAATCCAGGGCAGTTCATACGTATATGGTCAGAAGAACCAAAGAAGAAGCGTTGGAGACGCGTAACAAGATTCTCGACGCAGCCGAACAGGTCTTCTTCGAGAAGGGCGTATCGCGCACGTCGCTGGCCGATATCGCGCAGGCCGCGGGCGTCACGCGCGGCGCAATCTACTGGCACTTCGCGCACAAAAGCGAGCTGTTCACCGAAATGTTCGATCGCGTGCTGCTGCCGCTCGACGAACTGAAAGCCGCGTCACTCGATCCGAACCAGGCCGATCCGCTAGGACGGCTGATCGAAGTCTGCACGGTGTGTCTACGCGACACCGCCAATAACCCGCGCCAGCGCCGCGTGTTCGACATCCTGTTTCTGAAATGCGAACTCGTCGAGGACATGGGTCCGATGATGGAACGCTATCAGACCAATATGCGCGAGGGGCTCGCCAAAATCGAAGGGGGTCTGCGCAACGCGATCTCCAAGGGGCAAATGCCCGAGGATCTCGACACGAAGCTTGCGGCGGCCATGTTGCATGCGTTTGTCGGCGGAGCGCTGCGCGACATGCTGTTTTTGCCCGATGCGACCGATTTCGGCGCGCACGCCGAACAAATGGTCGAGGGAATGTTCGACACGCTGCGGTTGAGCCCGTCGTTGCGCAAACGGGCGACGTAGTAGCGGCGCAAAGCGCACTGGTTTTAAAAAAAGCGGGCGGTTCGATGAACCGCCCGCTTCCGTTCGTGGACCGCTTGCGTGAATCCTTCCGAAGGTCGAAGGCCCCCCCCTCTACACCGCGACCCGCCGCGCCCGCGCCGCCTGATTCGACGCATAGATGTTGCCGCGCTCGAGCGGCGCACCGCCCGTTATCGTTGCGATCCATGCGTCCGTGCTCGCCACCGCGGCAAAGCGCGATTGCAGCACCACGCTGAACACCCGGTGAATCTCCTCCGCGCTCGCGAAGCCGGCGCTGTTTTCGTACGGCACCGAGCCCGTCGCATCGTGCAGGAACTCGACCGCGAGCCCCGCATGCACCGCGTGGAAGATCGTCGACGCATCGCAGTTGTGCGTCATGTAGCCGGTGATGGTCAGCGTATCGATCTGCCGCGCGGCGAGCCAGTCGGCCAGATCGGTGCCGGCAAAAGCGCTCGGCAACGACTTCTCGACGAAGTGGTCATGGGCGCGCGAACTCACGACCGAATGCAGTTCAGCGCCGACGCTGCCGCGCGCGAACAACGGCGACGTGGCTGGCCCGACGTTCTGCACGACCACGACCGGCACGCCGGCCGCGTGCGCCGCATCGATCGCGCGGCCAATATTGGCAAGCGACGTCTGCACGTCCGGAAATTCGATCGGCAGATCGCCGGTTACGTATTCGTTCTGCACGTCGATGACGATCAGCGCACGGCGCGGCGTGGTCATGGCAAGGCTCCTTGTCGGAAAAAGCGATCAATGCCGCATGTGAGTCGTGACGGCCAACCCTCGCAGCGGCGATGACCGCATTGTTGCCGTACCACTGCGCCGCCGACAGCGGCCCGCATGACAACATTCGCTAGAATCGGGCCATCCTCTTTTGAATCGATGAGGCGATGGCCATGGCCAACCCCGCTTCTTTCGGCGACACGCGCGGCGACGTGCCCCGCCATGTCGTCGCCGTGGTCGCGTTCGACCGTATCAGTCCGTTTCATCTGTCGGTGCCGTGCGTGGTGTTCGGCGAAGACCGCCGCGGCGGCGGCCTGCCCGAGTTCGACTTCCGCGTCTGCGCCGCCGAGACGGGCGCACTCTCGACGACCGCCGGCTTTTCGATTTCGGTCACGCACGGGCTCGAAGCGCTCGCCGACGCGCACACGATCATCGTGCCGAGTTGGCGTGATCCCGACGAAGCACCGCCCGCCGCGCTGGTCGGCGCGTTGCGCGCCGCGCACGAACGCGGCGCGCTGCTGGTCGGCCTGTGCCTGGGCGCATTCGTGCTGGCCGCCGCGGGCATCCTCGATGGCCGGCCGGCCTCGACCCACTGGGCCTGGGCAGGCGACTTCGCGCGCCGCTACCCGCGCGTGCGGCTCGACCCCGACGTGCTTTACGTCGACGACGGCAACGTGCTGACCTCGGCCGGCACCGCCGCCGGCCTCGACTGCTGTTTGCACGTGCTGCGCAAGATCGGCGGCACGCAGGCGGCGAACTACGTCGCGCGCAGGCTCGTCGTGTCGCCGCACCGGCAAGGCGGGCAGGCGCAATACGTACAGCAGCCGATGCCGCCGAACACGCGCGGCGACCGCCTGTCCGGGCTGCTCGACTGGGTGAGCGGCAACCTGGCGGTGCCGCATACGCTCGACACGCTCGCCGCGCGTGCGTTGATGAGCCGCCGGACCTTCACGCGACGTTTCCGGCTCGCCACCGGCGCGACGGTCGGCGCGTGGCTGCTCGCGCAGCGGCTTGCGCGCGCGCAGCAGTTGCTCGAAAGCACCGACAAGTCGATCGAAGCGATCGCGGCAAGCGCCGGGTTCGGGTCGGCGGCCTCATTGCGGCAGCATTTCGGCGAGGCATTTCGCACGTCGCCGTCCGCGTGGCGGCGGGGCTTTCGGGGCGATTAGCGGATGCGGCGGACTGCGGCACGGCATTCGCAATATCGAAACGGCGAGGGGTGGGAAGTGGAAAGCGCGAAAGAACCACGAGCGCGTCTGACTACCGATCGGAGCAAAACGCGCGTTGCCGACTTAAAGCCGTCACGGCGAAATCACCGCTGTTTCGTAGTGTCCCACCGGAATTTCGTAGTCGCGCCGACACGACAACCGCTGTCGCGACCAGCCTGGCGCACCGCTCGCGAACTCATTGCTCGCTGATCCAGCGCACCGCATACAGCAGCAGCGCGACCAGAAAAATCATCCCGGCCCACGCCCAATACGGCACGACATGCTGGCTGGGCTCCTGCTGCGACACGCCATGCGACCAGCTGTGCGATGCGCTCGCCGCCCGTCCCGTCAACGCACTAGCGTGGTCGACGCGGCTACGCCGCGCCATGCCACCCAGCGTGATCGGCCGCAAAAACACGTGCTGCCGGCGCGGCGCGGAACCACTCGCGCGGTTCGGCCCTTTGCCGTGCTTGGCGCGCACCACGGCACCGAATTCGGTGAAAAAATCGTCGGCAAGTTGATGCAGCGCATTTTCAAGCTGACGAGTCGGCAACTCGGCGAGCGGTCCGGACGACGTCGCCCAGATCGTGTAATCGATGCGCGTGCCGCGCTCCCGGCCGGTGTTATACGCGCCCTCGTCCGCGCGCAAACGCACTTCGATCTGCCCCCGGAGCGCGCCGATACCCTCCGCGCGTGCCTTGAAGTTGATGGTGCGGCGCTGCGCGTCCGCCGGACCGGAATCCTGACCCGCCACGTGGGCACGCGCTTCGTAATGCGCGCGCAACGGACCGAGCGGCACCGTCATGGTCAGCGCGTATTCGCCGTGCGCCAGGCGCGTGAACGACTCGCAGTTGTCGAGGCTGGCACGCAACAGCGCGAGATCCTGCAACGCGTCCCATACATCGGACGGCGCAAGCGGAATCCGTAACGCGTTGTTCAGTTCCATGACAACCTCTCCGGGAAACGCGCCGACAGCGGGATCAGGACGTCTGATCGATGCGGTCGACGCGCGATGTGTAAAACGCGAGATAGCCCTTTATTTGCCTGACCTGGTCGAACGGCTCTTCATAGGTCCACACCGCATTCTCGACCAGGCCGTCCTCGGTGCGCAGGTGGAAGTACGACGCGTCGCCCTTGAACGGACAGTGGGATGTATGCGCCGAACGTTCGAGGCGCGCCATGTTTACATGCTCGCGCGGGAAATAGAACACATCCGGCAAGCCGGTTTCGGAGAGCGTCAGCGCAGCCTGGGTGTCGGCCATCGTCACGCCGCCGTGAATCACGCGCACCCGATGGCCGTTGTCGTGAATCACGATGGTATGGCCACCGGACCTTCCCGCGGATGTCGACGCATCGCTCATATCCAGGCTCCTGATGTGTTGGCGTCGTGGCGCAAGTTATTGCCGCCTGAACGGCAAAGCCACGGGACGCGCCCGTGGCTTCATTATCGACGAAACTCCGGCCGATTGCGCGAGCTTCCTGCATCGCGCGGGGCGCCGCCACGTCAGCGTCCGAAGCGGTCCCTCCTCCGGTCAGACGCGGCGCCGAGCGAATCGCCCGCCTACTTCATGTTCCAGATGAACGCGGATTTGATGTGGCCTTGCGCCGATACCGTCACCGCGCGGGTCTGTTCGTTGTCGTTGTACTTCGCGTGCACCGTGTAGCGGCCGGGGTGCAGCCGGACCAGCATGTACGGTCCGCGCGAGGTCGTGCTCAGTACCTCGGTGTTGTGCGCATCGACGATACTGACATGGACATCGGCGAGAAACTCGCCCTTGGGCCCGGTGAAGCGCAGCGTCAGCGGCCACTGGCTCTGCGCCGCCTGCAAAGCCCGCGATTCGTCGAGACCAACGCCGCCGGATACGTACGACACGTCGCCCTGCTGCTGGATCTGCGGCAGACCGCCGCCGTTGGTGTTGCCCGCGCTGGTGCTGTCGGTGGTCGACCCGCCGGTCACGCCTGCCTGCTGCGCGTACGCACCGCCCGCCAGTCCGAGCGTGAGCGCCGCGCAGAGCGCGGCGGCTACGGTCCTGTGCTGTTTGCGTTGGGTTTTCATCGGTTCGCTCCTTGTTAAAGTCCTCTGCCGGAAGCCCTCGCCGGGCCCGAATCAAGGACGATGCAACCTGCGTGCCAACCGTCCGGTTGCGTCGACGGAAAAAGCGCTGCCGTCGCGGCACAGCGGGGCGCGGCGAGCTTCCAGCCGATTCGCCACGCGCCAGCGAGCGCGTTCGGACAGACGAAAAAAAACCGGTCCTTGCAGTAAATGCAAAGGACCGGAAATCGCTACTACAGCTCTGCTCGAGGTTGGGCGGGACATGATCGAGCCGCCCGGCTTATCGGTCAGCCCAAATCGACGGGCACGAAGATCTGCGCGTTGTCGCGCTGGATCAGCAGCGCGATGCTATTGCCCGCGCCCGAAATCATCTGCTTCAACTGATCGATGCTCGTGACCGGCCGGCCGTTGACCGCGAGAATCACGTCGCCCGGCTGGATGCCGGCGCTCGCCGCCGCACCGCCCGCCTGCTGCACCAGTAGACCATGCGACACCGACGCGCTGCTCTTCTCTTCCGGCGTGAGCGGACGCACCGCGACGCCGAGACGGCCTTGCAGCTGGGTCTGCTGCTCGGCCTTGCCCGCCGACGCGAGCTTCGCGTCCGAGAACGAACCGATCGTCACCTTCACGTCCTTGCTGGCCTTGTCGCGCCACACCTTCAGCGTTGCCGAGCTGCCTGGCGCGAGGCCCGCGATCTTGGCCGGCAGATCCGACGAGTCGCTGACTTCGTCGCCGTTCACCGACAGGATCACGTCGCCCGGCTGCAGGCCAGCCTTGGCTGCCGGACCGCCGGCGTCGACCGAGCTGACCAGCGCGCCTTGCGGCTTCTGCATGCCGAACGAGTCGGCGAGCGTCTGGTTCAGGCCCTGCACCGCGACGCCGAGACGGCCGCGGCTCACGTGACCGGTCTTGACCAGATCGTCCTTGACCTTGATTGCCTCATTGATCGGAATCGCGAACGACAGGCCCTGGAAGCCGCCGGTCTGCGAGTAGATCATCGAGTTGATGCCGATCACTTCGCCTTGCAGGTTGAAGAGCGGACCGCCCGAGTTACCCGGATTCACCGGCACGTCGGTCTGGATGAACGGCGTGTAGTTTTCATGCGGCAGCGAGCGCGATTTCGCGCTGATGATGCCGGAGGTCACGGTGTTGTCGAAGCCGTACGGCGACCCGATCGCGACCACCCACTGACCGACCTTGCTCTGACGCGGATCGCCGATCTTCACGGTCGGCAGATTGCTCGCGTCGATCTTGAGCACGGCGACGTCGGACTGCTTGTCGGCGCCGACCACCTTCGCCTTGAACTCGCGCTTGTCGGTGAGCTTGACGGTGACGACGTTCGCGCCGTCGACGACGTGCGCGTTGGTCAGGATATAGCCGTCATTGCTGATGATGAAACCGGAGCCCAGGCTTGCGCTCGGCTGATCGGGCGCTTCGCCGCCTTCGCCGCCACCGCCTTGCATGCCCGGCACGCCGCCGAAGAAGTGCTTGTAGAACTGGAAGAACGGATCGTTCGGATCGATCGGCAACTGGTTGCCATTGAGGCTGCCGCCATTGCCGCCGTTGCCACGCAGCGCGGTCTGCTTGACCACGTGCTTCGCGCTGATATTGACGACGGCCGGGCCGTAGGTTTCGACGAGGCCTGAGAAATCGGGGATGCCAGTCTTGGCGGCGGCTTCCGCGGGCATCATCGCCGCCGCGGCTTGCGCGGGCGAGATGATCTGCGGTGCGGGCACGTCGCGATGACCCGCCACGTAGCCGGCGGAAAGCGCCACGGCGACAGCTACAGCAACAGCGCTGCGGGACAAGGTTTTCGCGTTCATCATGAGCTCCTGACTGGAGAAAAGTAACTTTGAATGTCGAGGAGCCTACGGGGCCTCGCTTAAAGGAGTCTTAAGCAGCGCCAGATCCCGGAAACCTTGCCGGCCGGGCCTCTCAGGGCTGAGAGCGCGGTCTTTTTCGAGGCGCCGGAAACGGCGTCCTCAGAAGCGCACGGTGACCTGCAAGCCGCCCGCGGGCGATTCGTCGAGCGACACCTGCGCATGATGTTGCGTGGCGATCCGGCGCACGATCGCGAGACCAAGGCCGCTGCCCGCCACGTCGGTGCGCGCGCGATTCGCGCCGGCGCCCACGCGATAGAAGCGGTCGAACACGCGCTCGCGCTCGGCCGGGTCGATGCCCGGCCCGCTATCGGCGATCCGCACGACTGGCCGTCCGTTCTCGATGCGCAGGCTGACGTCGACGCGCCCGCCATGCGGCGTGTACTTGGTCGCGTTGTCGACGAGGTTGTTGAACATCACGCGCAGCGCCTCGGCGTTGCCGGTGACGGTGGCGGCCTCGCTTGCCTCGATGCCGAGATCGACGCCGCGATTCATCGCAAGCGGCGCGTAGGTCGCGACACACTCCTGCAGCAGTTCACGCAGATCGAGCGTGCCGCTCACCGCGCCGCCGTCCGGCTCGGCGCGCGCGAGCGCGAGCAGTTGCTCGGCAAGACGCGTCGCGCGGGTGACGCCGGTCTGCAGATCGGCGAGCGCTTCGCTGCGCGCTTTGTCGTCCTTCGCGCGCGCGACGAGCTGCGCCTGAATCTGCACCGCGGCGAGCGGCGTACGCAATTCGTGCGCGGCATCGGCGACAAACGCCTTCTGGATATCGAGTGCCGTGGCGAGCCGGTCGAGCAGGCCGTTCAACGCGCGCACGAGCGGTTGCACTTCGAGCGGCAAGCGTTTGTCCGGCAGCGGATCGAGCGCCTCGGGATGACGCGTGTCGAGCGCGCTCGCCACGCGCCGCAATGGCCGCAGCCCGCGTCCGACGATCACCCACACCGCGAGACCAAGCAGCGGCAACAGCACGATCAGCGGCCACAACGTGCGCAATGCGACGTTCGCCGCGAGCCGGTTGCGCACCGACAGCGGCTGCGCGAGCTGCACGACGTTATCGCCGACGATCGCACCATACACACGCCATTCGCCGCGCTCGGTTCGCTCCGTCGAAAAGCCCAGCTCGGCGCGCGGCGCGAGCGGCGCGCGCGGCCGCGAGTAGTACATCAGCATGCCGTTGCGATTCCAGATCTGCAGTACGATGCCTTCGTCGCCGGTATCGCGCCCGAGCACCTGCGAGAACGGCTCGGCCGGCAGTGCCGCGGCGATCTGCTCCAGTTGGTAATCGAACAGTTCGTTGGCTTCGGCGAGCGCCTGCCGGTAAATCAGCCATCCCGCGATACCGACGCCGAGCAGCACGAGCGCGAGCAGCCAGAACAACAACTGACGGCGAATCGAGCGCATCGGCTCAGGCGTCCTTCGCGATCATGTAACCCAGGCCGCGCACGTTGCGAATCAGCTCGGCGCCGAGCTTTTTGCGCAGCGCATGGATGTAGACCTCGACCGTATTGCTGCCGATCTCCTCGCCCCAGCCGTACATCTTTTCTTCGAGCTGGCTTTTCGACAGCACCGCGCCCGGCCGCGCGAGCAGCGCTTCGAGCAGCGCGAATTCACGCGCGGACAACGCGACCGGCGCGCCGTCGAGCGTGACCTGGTGCGACGCAGGATCGAGGGTCACGTTGCCATGCCGGATCGTCGAATCGCTGCGGCCGGACTGGCGCCGGATCAGTGCGCGCATGCGCGCGCCGAGTTCGTCGAGATCGAAAGGTTTGACAAGGTAATCGTCAGCGCCGGCATCGAGGCCCTTCACGCGATCGGCCACCGCATCGCGCGCGGTGACGATCAGCACCGGCAGCGCGTGGCCGCGCGCACGCAACGTACGCAGCACTTCGAGGCCGTCGCGCTTGGGCAGACCGAGGTCGAGCAGCGCGAGGTCGTAAGGCTGGGAGGCGGCCGCGCGCAACGCCGCTTCGCCGTCTTCGACCCAGTCGACGGCAAAACCTTCGCCGCGCAGCGCCTTGCGCACGCCTTCGGCGATCATCCGGTCATCTTCGACTAGCAGGATGCGCATGGTTGTCCGTTCCGAAACGTTTGGTGATGCCGCATTCTAGCGCCCGCCTCCGGGACTGCGCGCCGCACTGCGCTTTTTTCAACGCAGCCCCGTGGCATGTCACTACAATGGGCGCTTTGCGTCGCGCGGCGGCCGTCCGGTCCGCGTGGCGCCGGCGCATGCCGGATGCGTCGAACGGTTGGGGATTTGTAGGGTTCGCTCGCGAACCTCGTCTTCGAGCGCACGTCACGCGACGACACGCGGCGCTCGGGCACGCGGGCGATAGCGCGACGCGATGCACTGGCGTCAAGCAGCCCGGATTACCGACCGCTAACGCATCCCGCGCGTGCCGCATACGCTGAAATTTTGCTCGCCCGTTTGCTTCTTTGCCGGTTCAGTTCTTTGCCCGTTTTCGTTTTCGCCCGTTCATGACGCACGCTTTCCTGTCTTTCGCCGCTCGCCGCATGGCGTCGTGGCCGCTCCGCTCTCCCGCTGCCGCAGCATCCATGCCGAGCCGGCTCGCGCCGCGTACCGCCGCGATCTGGCTGCTGGCCGCCGCGCTCGGCGCGGGCGCGCTGCTGCCACAGCCGGCGCAGGCGCGCGTCAAGGCGACCCATCCGAGCGTCAGCGTCACGACGGTGCTGCCGCCATCGGTGATGCTCGGTTTGCAGCGCGCGCACGTGCCGCTATCGTCGATCAGCGTGGTGGTCGAGAAAGTCGGCGATCGCACGCCGATCCTCGCGCTGAACGCCGGCAAACCGATGATGCCGGCCTCGACGATGAAGCTCGTCACCACTTATTCCGGCCTGTCGATTCTCGGCCCTGACTATCGCTGGCGCACGAGCGCCTACGCGGACGGCACGCTCGACGCAAGCGGCGTGCTGCACGGCAACCTGTACATCCAGGGCACGGGCGATCCGAAGCTCGTGCCGGAAGAGCTAATCGATCTGGTGCAAAAGATTCACAAGGCCGGCATCAACGGTATCGACGGCGCTCTGGTGCTCGACAAGCGCTACTTCGATCCGTCGACGCGCGATCTCCCCGCCTTCGACGACGACGTCACCGCGCCCTACAACGTCGGGCCCGATCCGCTGCTCTATGCGTTCAAGTCGCTGTCATTCACGCTGACGCCGTCACCGGACGGCACGGTCGCCATCGACGTGCTGCCCGCGCTCGCGCAACTGCGCATCGACAACCAGCTGCGCGCGACCAACGGCCCCTGCCGCGGAGACGCAGCCGCGCTGACTCCGAGCGTCACACCGCAACCGGACGGCACCGTCGTCGCGTCGTTCAGCGGCAATTTCTCGATGCGCTGCGAGCCGCGCACGATCAACGTCGCGGTGCTCGATCATTCGGCGTTCTTCGCCGGTGGTTTCCTCGCGCTATGGCAGCAAACCGGGGGCACCTTTCACGGCGCGACGCGCGACGGCGCGGTGCCGGTCGGTGCGAAACTGGTCGCGACGCACGAAGGGCCGATGCTGTCCGACATCGTTCGCGACATCAACAAGTTCAGCAACAACACGATGGCGCGCAATCTGTTCCTGACGATCGGCGCGGTCGAGGAAAGGGCGCCCGCGACACCGGCCAAGGCCGCCAGCGCGATCGAGGACTTCCTGCGCCGCGACGCGCTGAACACCGAGTATCTGACGCTCGAGAACGGCTCGGGCCTGTCGCGCGACGAGCACATCACCGCGCTTGCGCTGGCCGATCTTCTGCAGCGCGCGAACGCGAGCCCGGTCGCGCAGGTGTTCGTCGAATCGCTGCCGATCGCCGGCGTCGACGGCACGATGCGCAACCGCCTGATCAACCAGGGCGCGGGCGGCAATGCGCACATCAAGACCGGTACGTTGCGCGACGTGCGCGCGATCGCCGGCTACGTGGCGTCGGCCGACGGCAACAGCTATATCGTGGTCAGCCTGATCAACGATCCGCATTCCGAAGCAGCACGCGCCGCGCACGACGCGCTGCTCGAATGGGTGTACGACGGTCCGTCGCAAGGCTTTACGAAAGTCTCGGAGCGGATCGAGGAGCCCCGCGCGACGCCCAGGAAAAACCCGCGCAAGCGCGCCGGCCCCTGAGGATTTCTTCTAGCGAAGCCGCGCGCGGCAACGTCCTAACCGTGTACGCTGTCGAGCAACGTGCGGCGCGTGACACACGCGAGCAACAGACTTGCGATAAGCGCCCGGGCCGCACCGGCAGCGCGTGCCGTGCGGCTATCCAGACCGCGCGGCTCACACGAACGATAACGACACCGCCTGCCGCGCATCACGCGGCGGTCAGGGACCAGCAACGGAGACACGATGCAATTCGATGCCGAATTGCTGCTGCTCGCCATGGCGCCCGTCTTTCTCGCCTGCATCGGCTGGGAGGCGTGGCACGTGCGACGCACGCGCCCCGACGCACGGCTCTATAGCTGGCGCGACACGCTGTGCAATGCCGCGCTCGCGCTGATGCAGCAGGCCGCCGACAAGCTCGCGTGGCTCGCGATCATCCCTGTCTACGCTTTTTTCTACACGCATTACCGCATCCATACATGGCAGCCCGGCTGGCTGTCGTTCGTCGTGCTGTTCATCGCGCAGGACCTGCTCTATTACGTGTTTCACCGCTGTAGTCACCGCGTGCGCTGGCTGTGGGCCGCGCACGTCGTGCATCACTCGTCGGAGCGGATGAATTTTTCGACCGCGTTCCGTCAGAGCCTGATGTATCCGGTCGCCGGCATGTGGGTGTTCTGGATTCCGCTCGCGATACTCGGCTTCGCGCCACAGCAGATCGTCGCGATCGTGCTGATCAATCTCGGCTTCCAGTTCTTCGTGCACACGCAGATGATCGGCAAGCTCGGCTGGCTCGAATACGTGTTCAACACGCCGTCGATCCATCGCGTGCATCACGCGCGCAACGATCGCTACATCGATCGCAACTACGCCGGCGTATTGGTGATCTGGGATCGCCTGTTCGGCAGCTACGTCGATGAAGATCCGCGCGAGGCGCCGGTCTACGGCATCGTCGAGCCGCTTCATACGTACAACCCGTTGAAGGCGACGTTTCACGAATGGAAGTCGATGGCCGCGGATTTTTCGAGCGCGCGCGGCTGGCACGACAAATGGCGCGCGTTGTTCGCACCGCCCGCATGGGCCACCGCTTATCACGCGCGGCGCATCGGGTTGGCAGCAGGGTTGCAGGCAGGATTTGAAACGCGCTTGCACGCGCCGACGCACGCGCTTTCTGGTTTGGAGTCAGGCAGCAGGTTTGGGCAACGCGATCAGTCGGGCAACCGGTAAGCAGTCAGGCTCGAGCGCAAATCATACGGCTGCGTTTCACCCGCCACGCAGGCCGTAGAAGATTCTGTAAGCTGTCGTCACGCCGCCGACGCGGTGGGCGCCGCCTGCAACACATGGCACAAGGGCCACACATAAGAGGAGATGCAGTCAACATGAATCGAACCGCTTCGAAGAAACATCAATGGATGCGCGTCACGCAGATCGCGGTGGCGAGCGCAGCGTTCGCCGCGCTCGCGGCATGCGGCGGTGGCGGCGATGACAACAATTCGAGCAGCAGCACGCCGCCCGGTGGCGTCAAGCTGCAGATCGTGTCGTTCGGCGACAGCCTGTCGGACGTCGGCACTTACATGGCGTCGGTGCAAGCCAACGTCGGCACCGGCGGCGGCCGCTTCACGACGAATCCGGGCGAAGTCTGGACGCAGAAGGTCGCCGAATACTATGGCGACACGCTGACCCCCGCCTACGTCGGCGGCTTCGGCCAGCCGCTCACCGCGGCCGGCGGCCTCGGTTACGCGCAAGGCGGCTCGCGGGTCGATCTGCAGCCGGGCGAAGGCTTCGCGCCGAACAACCTGGCCGCGACGACGGTGCCGATCACGACGCAGGTCGGCGAGTATCTGGCCGCGCACAGCAGCTTCAATGCGAACCAGCTCGTGCTGATGAACGGCGGCGCGAACGATATCTTCATTCAGGCGCAAGCGGTCTCGGATGCCGGGACGGCGGCGGCGACTCAGGTGCTGCTAGGCGGCGGCACGCCGGCGGCCGCGCAAACCGCGGCGGCACAGGCGTCGCTGGCGGCGACGCCGGCAGCGCTGCAGGCGATCAGCGTCGCGGCAACGAAGTTCGTCGGTACGGTCCAGCAGGTGGTCGCGGCCGGCGCGACGCATGTGGTGGTCGCGGACGTGCCCGATATCGCGCAGACGCCGCAGGGCCTCGCGGCCGGTGCGCAGGGCCAGGCGCTCTTCAACGCGCTGGTTCAGACCTACAACGGCACGCTGCAGCAGGGGCTGGCGTCGAGCAAGCAGGTCATCTACGTGAGCACGTTCACGTGGCTGGACCAGACGCTGGCGAACTATCAGTCGCTCGGTTTCACGGTGTCGAACACGGGCACCGCGTGTAACCTGAAGTCGATGTCCGACAGCGCGACCGCTTACGCGACGAAGAACCCGGGCGTGCTGCTGCCGGGCCAGACGGCGGCGTCGTTCGGCAGCTCGTTCGCATCGTCGCTGTTCTGCTCGCCGCAGACCTATACGGTGGCCGGCGCGGATCAGAGCTACATGTTCGCGGACCTCGTGCATCCGACCACGCATCTGTATGCGCTGTTCGCGCAGCAGGTCGAGAAGCAGATCGCGGCAAGCGGGCTTGGGAAGTAACGGGTTGCTGGCCGCGCGGCTGGCGGGGTTGGCGGCCAGTTCGCGGCCTCGGCCTCCGACTTGTCCTTGAGCGCGCTTTGCAAAACGAAAGGCCCGGCTGCGGTAGCACGCAGCCGGGCCTTCTTTTATCGGTTGGCAGCAGAAACCGGCAACGCTACAGCAGCTCGACGAAGCCGCTCAGCCCTGCGCCTCGAAAGCCGCGGCCGCGCGCCCCAACCGGTCGTTGACCGCGATCCATTCGATCGTGTCCGGCAGCTTCTCGATCAGAATCCGCGTTACGTTCGCGCGGTCGAGCGCCCGCAGCAAGCCATATAGCTCGCGGGCATAGACGTGCGGGTCTTCCGGTGCGGCGACGAAATGCACGCCTTCGGCCTCGGCCCACTGCCCGGCACGCGATGCGCGCGCGACCAGCGCAACACGTTCGCCTGCCTCGCGCACCGCAAGCAGCGGCTCGAGTTCATCGAACGGCAGCAACGCAAGCGGCGTACGCGGCGCGTAATGCGCCTTCAGCGTGCCCGATGCACGTGGCGCGCTTGCATCCGATCCATCGGGCAGACGCGGCGCCTCACCGAGCACGTCGGCGATATCCTGCGGCGTCACGCGACCCGGTCTGAGCAACGCCGGAAAGCCGCGCGACAGATCCAGAATCGTCGATTCGATCCCGACATCCGACGCGCCGCCGTCGAGCACATGAATCGCGCCGCCGAACTCGTCGCGCACATGCTGCGCGGTGGTCGGACTCACGTGCCCGAAGCGGTTCGCGGACGGCGCGGCCACGCCGCCGTGCCCGCCGCGCAACGCGCTAAACGCATCGAGCAGCGCCTGCGCGACCGGATGCGAAGGGCAGCGCAGCCCCACCGAATCCTGCCCGCCGCTGACCGCCGCCGGAATCCGCGCGGCACGCTTCAGAATCAGCGTGAGCGGCCCGGGCCAGAACGCGTCGATCAGGCGCTGCGCGTCCGCCGGCAAATGCTCGACCCAATAGTTCGGGTCGCCGTGCGGCGCGAGATGCACGATGACCGGATGATTGGCCGGTCTGCCCTTCGCCGCGTAAATGCGCGCGACTGCGTCCGGGTTCTCGGCATCACCGCCGAGACCGTAGACGGTCTCCGTCGGAAACGCGACCAGCTCACCCGCGTCGAGGAGCGCGGCCGCGTGCTCGATCTGCGCGGCGCTGACGCCGAACGCACTTACGGCACTGGCGGCGGCTTCGGCGGGTTTCTGTTGATCCGGCATGGCGCGCGCGTCAGCTGGTGGCGATATGCAGCAGCCGCGCGCAATCGCGCGCCGCGGTGCGGGCTTCTTCGAGCGTCGGCGCGGTGAAGTTCACGTGCCCCATCTTGCGGCCGCAACGCGCCTCTTCCTTGCCGTACAGATGCAGCCGCGCGGCCGGCATTGCCGCGACTTCGTGCCACGGTGGCGTGACCGCCGCGCGCTTCGGGCCGTCCGGAAACCACACGTCGCCGAGGATGTTCAGCATCACCGCCGGCGAATGCTGGCGCGTGTCGCCGAGCGGCATGCCGGTCATCGCGCGCACCTGCTGCTCGAACTGGCTCGTCGCGCAAGCGTCGACCGTGTAGTGGCCGGAGTTGTGCGGGCGCGGCGCCATTTCGTTGGCGACCAGCGAACCGTCTTCGAGAATGAAGAATTCGACGCACAGCACGCCGACGTAGCCGAGCTTGTCGGCGATCTGCAGCGCGGCCTGCTGCGCCTGGCGGACCAGCGCGGGCGTCGCGTCCGGCGCCGGCACGATCGTGTGCGACAACACGCCGTTGCGGTGCGTATTCTGCGCGAGCGGATAGACGGCCGATGCCCCGCTTGCCGCGCGCGCGATCAGCGCCGACACCTCGAACTTCAGCGGCAGGCGCTTTTCCAGTACGCACGGCACGCCGCCGAGCGACGCATGCGCCTCGCGCACTTCCTCGGCGTTGCGCACGCGAATCTGGCCTTTGCCGTCGTAACCCATGCGAGCGGTCTTCAGAATGCCCGGCAGCACGGCTTCGAGCGCGTCATCAGCAAGCGCGGCAAGCGCATCCGACGACTCGATCACGACGTGCGGCGCGACCGTCACGCCCGAGCCCGCGATAAAGCGTTTCTCGGCGATCCGGTCCTGCGCGACCGCGACGCATCGGCCCGCCGGGCTCACGAAGGTGGTCTTCGCGAGGAAATCGAGACTCGCGGCGGGCACGTTCTCGAATTCGGTCGACACCGCCGCGCACAGCCGCGCGAGTTCGGTCAGCGCCGCTTCGTCGTCGTAGGCCGCGCGCAGATGGCGGTCGGCAACCGTGCCGGCCGGACTGGTTTCGTCCGGGTCGAGCACGGCGACGCGGTAGCCCATCGCCTGGGCGGCAAAGCAGAACATGCGGCCGAGCTGGCCGCCACCGACCATGCCAAGCCATGCGCCGGGCAGAATCGGTGAAACCGGTGAGTTGTCTGGGTTCATCTTGATGATCGGTCGCGGCCGGATGCCGGTCGCGCTCGCATGGCGAGCCACGGGAGAACGACGAGCAAACGACCGGGGGTCGGACAGGGGACGTCTTTGTCTTGAAGCAGAAAACAACCGGCGCGCTTACAGCGCCGGCAAAACCATTGCGTGAGCCGCTTCGTTCTGGCGCACGCGGAATGCAGCGAGCTTGTCGGCATATTCGGCGCTGGTGCCGGAGAGCAGCGACACCGCGAACAGCGCCGCGTTCGCCGCACCCGCCTCGCCGATCGCAAACGTCGCGACCGGCACGCCCTTGGGCATCTGCACGATCGAATGCAGCGAATCGACGCCCTTCAGATACTTGCTCGCGACCGGCACGCCGAGCACCGGCACCGTGGTCTTCGCGGCCAGCATGCCCGGCAGGTGCGCCGCGCCGCCGGCACCTGCGATGATCGCGCGGATGCCGCGCTCGCGCGCGCTTTCAGCATAGGCGAACATTTCGTCGGGCATGCGATGCGCGGACACGACCTTCGCCTCGTACGGCACGCCGAATTCCTGCAGAATCGCGACGGCGTTTTTCATGACTTCCCAGTCGGAACTGGAGCCCATCAGCACGCCGACGACCGGCGCGCCATGCGTATGGGCGGTTTGTGCTTCACTCATCGCTTCACTCTCATCATTACGGCTTCCTTTTCCGGACGATTCGCGCCGGATACGGCGCGCGATCAGATCAAATCGATCAGTCGAGCTTGTGCCCAGTCAGGCGTTCGAGCGCTTCCTGATACTTCTCGCCCGTTTTCGTGACCACGTCGTCCGGCAGCTTGGGTGCCGGCGGCTCTTTCTTCCACGGCTGGGTTTCGAGCCAGTCGCGCACGAACTGCTTGTCGAACGACGGCGGGTTGGTGCCCACCTGGTATTGATCCGCCGGCCAGAAGCGTGACGAATCGGCGGTCAGCGCCTCGTCCATCAGATACAGCTTGCCGTGGTTATCCAGACCGAATTCGAACTTCGTATCCGCGATGATGATGCCGCGCGTGGCCGCGTAATCGGCGGCTTCCTTGTACAGGCGGATCGAGATGTCGCGGATCGTGGCCGACAGCTCGGTGCCGATGCGGCGTTCCATCTCGTCGTAGGTGATGTTTTCGTCGTGGTGGCCCATTTCGGCCTTGGCGGCCGGCGTGAAGATCGGCTCGGGCAGTTTCTGCGCGTTCTGCAGGCCCGGCGGCAGTTGCACGCCGCACACCGAACCGGTGGCCTGGTAATCCTTCCAGCCGCTGCCGGCCAGATAGCCGCGCACCACCGCCTCGACGAGAATCGGCTCGAGGCGCTTGACGACCACCGCGCGGCCCTTCACCTGCTCGGCTTCGTCCGCCGCGACCACCGACTCGGGCGTAACGCCCGTCAGGTGGTTCGGCACCACGTGCTGGAGCTTGTCGAACCAGAAGTTCGCCATGGCGTTGAGCACGCGGCCCTTGTTCGGAATCGGCTCGCCCATGATCACGTCGAACGCCGACAGACGGTCGGTCGTGACGATCAGCAACTGGTCGTTGCCCACCGCATAGTTGTCGCGGACTTTACCGCGGCCGAGCAGCGGCAGCGAGCGGAGCGTGGATTCGTAGAGGGTAGACATCGTCGTGGTTCGCTAAAAATGGGGCAGAAAATGTGACCGGAACAAAAGGGAAACGCCGTTCCCCCGATGATGCGGGAACGGCGATCGGACGACAACCTGGCCGGATGGCCTGCGGCCGGGCGCAAAATCAGCCAGAAACGCCCGGCCAGAACGACAGCTTAGCGGACGACTTGCGCGAACTCGCCCGACTTGTACTTCTCCGCGATTTTATCAAGCGAAACCGGCTTGATCTTGCCAGCCTGGCCTTCGCAGCCGAATTGCGTGTAGCGGTCGATACACACCTTCATCGCCGCTTCGCGCGCCGGCTTCAGATAATCGCGCGGATCGAACTTGCCCGGGTTGGTCGCCATGTAGCGGCGAATCGCGCCCGTGATCGCCAGACGCAGGTCGGTGTCGATGTTGACCTTGCGCACGCCGTTACGGATACCTTCCTGGATTTCCTCGACCGGCACGCCATAGGTTTCCTTCATGTCGCCGCCGAATTCGCGGATTTCCGCGAGCAGTTCCTGCGGCACCGACGACGAACCGTGCATCACGAGGTGCGTGTTCGGAATGCGCTGATGGATTTCCTTGATGCGCTGGATCGACAGGATATCTCCGGTCGGCTTCTTGCTGAACTTGTAGGCGCCGTGCGACGTGCCGATCGCGATGGCCAGCGCGTCGCACTGGGTCAGCTTGACGAAGTCGGCGGCCTGCTCCGGATCGGTCAGCAGTTGCTCGCGCGTCATCGTGCCTTCGGCGCCATGACCGTCTTCCTTGTCGCCCTTCATCGTTTCGAGCGAACCGAGCACGCCCAGTTCGGCCTCGACCGTGACGCCGATCGAGTGCGCCGCTTCGACGACCTTGCGCGACACTTCGACGTTGTACTCGTACGTTGCGACCGACTTGCCGTCGGCTTCCAGCGAACCGTCCATCATCACGCTGGTGAAGCCGCTGCGGATCGCCGCCATGCAGACTGCCGGCGACTGGCCGTGGTCCTGGTGCATCACGACCGGAATATGCGGATACGACTCGACCGCTGCTTCGATCAGGTGACGCAGGAACGGCTCGCCCGCGTACTTACGCGCGCCGGCCGACGCCTGCATGATCACCGGGGCGTTGACCTTGTCGGCGGCAGCCATGATCGCCTGCACCTGCTCCAGATTGTTCACGTTGAATGCCGGAAGGCCGTAGCCGTGTTCGGCGGCATGGTCCAGCAGTTGACGCATTGATACGAGAGGCATGCTGTAACTCCTTAGATTGAAACGAATTCTTTTGCCGTCGGCATCTTTTGCGGCGATTCTATCGCGAAGCAGATCGCATTCCAGTGCCGGCGAGCCCGCCTTGGTGCGGCGCCGAACATGGCGCCGCATCGGCTGTGCGGGTCTGCGTTGGCTCTGCTTCGCTCAATCGAGCCTGTGCCGATCGGACCTTACAGCGCGATCAGTACGGTTCGCCGACCCGTACGATCTTCAACGTGTTGGTGCCGCCGGCCTGGCCCATCGGCTCGCCGACCGTCAGCACGACCATGTCGCCGCGCGACGCGTAACCCTTGCCGACCACGGTTTCCAGCGCCTGCTGCAGCGCGGTGTCACGGTCGGTATTGGTGTCCAGATGCAGCGACGTCACGTTGCGATACAGCGCCATCGCCCGCTCGCTGCCGACGCGCGGCGTCAGTGCGAAGATCGGCACATGGGACCAGTGGCGCGACATCCACAGCGCGGTCGAACCCGATTCGGTCAGCGCGACGATCGCCTTGGCGCCGAGGTGATAGGCGGTGAACAAAGCACCCATCGCGATCGACTGGTCGATCCGCGTGAACGTGCGGTCGAGGAAGTCCTTGTCGAGTTCCGACTGCTCGGACTTCTCCGCTTCGAGGCAGATCGCCGCCATCGTTTCGATCGTCTGCACCGGATACTTGCCGGCCGCCGATTCCGCCGACAGCATCACCGCGTCGGTGCCGTCGAGCACCGCGTTCGCGACGTCCGACACTTCCGCGCGGGTCGGCACCGGCGCGTGAATCATCGACTCCATCATCTGCGTCGCGGTGATCACGAACTTGTTCGACTCGCGCGCCATGCGGATCATGCGCTTTTGCAACGCCGGCACCGCCGCGTTGCCGACTTCGACGGCCAGATCGCCACGCGCGACCATGATGCCGTCCGATGCGTCGAGGATGCCTTGCAGCGCCGGAATCGCCTCGGCGCGCTCGATCTTCGCGATCATCTTCGGCTTGATGCCGTACGGCGCGCCGGCGATGTTGGCCAGCTGGCGGGCCATTTCCATGTCGGTTGCATTCTTCGGGAACGACACCGCGATGAAGTCGACGCCGAGCGACATCGCCGTGCGGATGTCTTCCATGTCTTTCGCGGTCAGCGCGGGCGCCGACAGACCGCCGCCCTGGCGGTTGATGCCCTTGTTGTTCGACAGCTCGCCGCCGATCTTCACGATCGTATGAATCTCGTTGCCGATCACGCGCTGCACGTCGAGCACGATCAGGCCGTCGTTGAGCAGCAGCACGTCGCCCGGCTTCAGGTCGCGCGGCAGATCCTTGTAGTCGAGACCGGCGCGTTCCTGACCGCCGAGTTCGCAATCGGCATCGAGCACGAACGGTTCGCCGGCGACCAGCGTGACCTTGCCGTTCTCGAACTTGCCGACGCGGATTTTCGGGCCTTGCAGGTCGGCCATGATGGCGACTTCGCGGCCGGCCTGACGGGCCGCGTCGCGCACGAATTCGGCGCGCTGGCGGTGATCGTCCGCCGTGCCGTGAGAGAAATTGAGCCGCACCACATCCAGCCCCGCCTGGATCATTTGCAGCAGGATTTCCGGCGTGCTGGAAGCCGGACCGATAGTAGCGACAATCTTGGTGGCGCGATGCATGAGTCTCCTCGTCTGGATGGAATCGCTGGGATAAGCGCTGCGGAGCTGCTGCGGAGGCTGCGCATCGGAAGATGCTGCACGGGGTCGCGCGCCGGCTACAACCGGTGTCGCTTTTTTGGGTGAAGCGGTATTCGAGCGCGGCAGCTGAGGTGCCGCGGGGTTGGCGCGCGCTGCGCCGGAGGGAGGTTGCGCGGGCGTGGAATGGGGCTGCGCGGACGCTTGCCGTCCGGCCGTTGCCGCCGACGCGGTGGCGCGCTTCGCGCGCTCCCCTGCCGTCGCTGCCGTGGTATCGCGGGACGCTTTCGCGCTCCGCGCCTTGCTCGACTTCGCCGTAGGGGAGCGCGTCGCCACGTTAAGCCCGCGATTCCAGAACTTCGAGCGCCGGCAGCTTCTTGCCCTCGAGGAATTCGAGGAAGGCGCCGCCGCCCGTCGAGATATAACTGACCTGATCGTGGATGCCGTACTTGGCGATTGCCGCGAGCGTATCGCCGCCGCCGGCGATCGAGAATGCCGACGAGCGCGCGATCGCGTCCGCGAGCGTCTTCGTGCCGTTGCCGAACTGGTCGAATTCGAACACGCCGACCGGGCCGTTCCACACGACCGTGCCGGCTTTTTCCAACTGCGCGGCGAGCGCCTGCGCGGTCTGCGGGCCGATGTCGAGAATCATGTCGTCGTCCTCGACGTCGGCAACGGCCTTGATTTCAGCCTTGGCGGTCGCCGAAAACTCCTTGGCCGTGACCACGTCGGTCGGAATCGGCACCGAGGCGCCGCGGGCCTTCGCGGCGTCGATGATCGCCTTCGCTTCGGCGACCAGATCGGCTTCGGCGAGCGATTTGCCGATCTTCAGGCCGGCGGCCAGCATGAACGTGTTGGCGATGCCGCCGCCGACGATCAGCTGATCGACCTTGTCGGCGAGCGATTTCAGGATCGTCAGCTTGGTCGACACCTTCGAGCCGGCGACGATCGCGACGAGCGGACGCTTCGGCGCGCCGAGCGCCTGGCCGAGCGCTTCGAGTTCGGCGGCGAGCAGCGGACCCGCGCAGGCGACCGGCGCGTATTTCGCGATGCCGTGCGTGGTGGCTTCGGCGCGGTGCGCGGTGCCGAACGCGTCGTTCACGTAGATGTCGCAAAGCTTCGCCATTTTCTGCGCGAGCTCGTCGGAATCCTTCTTTTCGCCCTTGTTGACGCGGCAGTTTTCGAGCAGTACGACCGAACCCGGCGCGACGTTCACGCCATTTTCGACCCAGTTCGCGACCAGCGGCACGTCGCGGCCGAGCAGCTCGGCGAGCCGTTTGGCGACCGGCGCGAGCGAGTCTTCCGGCTTGAAATCGCCTTCGGTGGGACGGCCCAGATGCGACGTGACCATCACGGCGGCGCCGGCGTCGAGCGCGGCCTTGATGGCCGGCACGGAGGCGCGGATACGGGTGTCTTCGGTAATGTTGCCTTGGTCGTCCTGCGGCACGTTCAGATCGGCGCGGATGAACACGCGTTGACCGGACAGCTTGCCTTCGGCGATCAGGTCGGAGAGACGCAATACCTTGTTCATGGGCTTGAGTATGCGAGTTGATGAGAAGGCGGTGGCGGACTGCGCGCCGGGCCCGGCGCGGCGAACGCCCGCGCTTCGGCCCAACGGTTCCGCGGGATCGGGCGCCGGCGGCCGGGCCGCGGCAGGGGCGCGTTGCTGCGGCGCGCTCAACCCGGAAAGCGGCATTTTAACTGATCCAAACGGCCTTCTGACCCGTGGCGGGGCGAATCCTTCGGATTTGCCGCCGATGCCCGCGCGGGTCTTGCCGCAACGCGACAGCCGTCGCCGTGACCGTTACGCGACCGTTACATCACGAGGCGCAGCAGCGTGAAGACGAGCATGCCGGTCACGATCGTGCCGAGCATCGTGCGGCGCCACAGGAACCACGCGAGGCCGGACAGCGTCGCGTAAAACTCGTGGTTCGATGCCGCGAACGACAGCCCCTCGGGCGTCGTCAGCACATCGGGCAGCACCACGGCGGCGAGCGCCGCGGCCGGCGCATAGCGCAGCATCCGCTGCACGCGCTCGGGCAGCACCGTGCGCTCGCCGCCGATCAGGAACAGCGCGCGCGTGAGCGCGGTGACGAGGGTCATGCCGAAGATGGAGAGCCAGATCTGCGTGGAAGTCATCGGGAGTCTCCGGTGCTATCGCCTGCGCGGCCCATGCGGCTCGCGCGGCGGATGCGGCGCAGGTCCGCGCGCTCGATCATCAGGTCGGCCACGCTGCCGGCGGCGATTGCCGCGATCACCGCGAGCGGCAGCGCGAGCCGGTACGGCAGCTCGATCGCGAGCAGCGCGACGATGCCGGCGACGCAGACCGCGACGAGCGTCGAGCGGGTCTCGACCGCCGACACCATGATCGGCAGCAGCGCCAGCGTGCCGGCGAGCGCGAGCCCCCAGTTATCGGGAATCAGGCTGGCGAGCAGGATGCCGATAATCGACGACACCTGCCACGACAGCCAGCTCGATATCGCCATGCCCCAGAAATACGCTTCCTTGCCCGGCAGATAGCCGGTCGCGAAGCTCTTCTTCTGGAACAGCAGATAGATCACGTCGCCGTTGAAATAGCCGAGCACGATGCGCCGCCACATCGGCAGATACGAGAAATGCGGGGCAAGACCGACGCTGAAGATCACGAAACGCGTATTGACCATCGCCGCGGTGAGCAGCACGGTCCAGATCGGCAGTTTCGCGGCGAGCAGCGGCAGCACCGCCAGTTGCGACGAGCCGGCGTAGCACAGCAACGACATCGTCAGCGCCTGCGGCAGCGTCAGCACGGATTTGCTCATCGCGATACCGGTGACGAGGCCCCACGAGCAGATCGCCATCAGCGTCGGCGCGTAATCGCCCATGCCTTCACGGAAGGCGCGGTGATTGGTGGCGGACAGTCGAGCGAGCATCAGGCGATGGGCACCGGCGCAAAGCACGCCGTCAGCAGGGCCAGGCCGGCGCCAGCTGACGGGGCGCCGGCGGCGGACAGGTTCTGGCGCGGGTGGATTTGAGGCATGCGGATTCGAATTATGCGTGCGCTGGATTATAGCGTCCGCGATGGGTGCCGGGAGAGGCATAACCCGGCGCGTGACGAAGCGCAACAAGGCACGCGGGGCTGCGCGCAAATGCCCGTTGCGTGTGCAAATGACGCTAAAATAGCGCTCCCGGCTAGGCCTTGGCGCTGCTAGCCGCACCTCACAACGCACCTGCTGGAGAATCGTATGTCAATGGCCGACCGCGACGGCAAGATCTGGATGGATGGCAAGCTCATCGACTGGCGCGATGCCAAGATCCACGTGCTCACCCACACGCTGCACTACGGCATGGGCGTTTTCGAGGGCGTACGCGCCTACAAGACGGCCGACGGCGGCACCGCGATCTTCCGTCTGCAGGAGCACACCAAGCGTCTGCTGAACTCGGCCAAGATTTTCCAGATGGACGTGCCGTTCGACCATGAAACGCTCGCCGCCGCGCAGCGCGAAGTGGTCCGCGAAAACAAGCTCGAATCCTGCTACCTGCGCCCGATCATCTGGGTCGGCTCGGAAAAGCTCGGCGTGTCGGCCAAGGGCAACACGATCCACGTCGCAATCGCCGCATGGCCGTGGGGCGCGTACCTCGGTGAAGACGGCATCGCCAAGGGCATCCGCGTGAAGACGTCGTCGTTCACGCGCCATCACGTGAATGTATCGATGGTCCGCGCCAAGGCGTCGGGCTGGTACGTGAACTCGATCCTCGCGAACCAGGAAGCGATCGCCGACGGCTACGACGAAGCGCTGCTGCTCGACGTCGACGGCTACGTGTCGGAAGGCTCCGGCGAAAACTTCTTCCTCGTCAACAACGGCAAGCTGTACACGCCCGATCTGTCGTCGTGCCTCGACGGCATCACGCGCGACACAGTCATCACGCTCGCGCGCGACATGGGCCTGCAGGTGATCGAAAAGCGCATCACGCGCGACGAGGTCTACACCTGCGACGAAGCCTTCTTCACTGGCACGGCCGCCGAAGTCACGCCGATCCGCGAACTCGACAACCGCACGATCGGCGCCGGCGCACGCGGCCCGATCACCGAAAAGCTGCAATCGGCCTTCTTCGATGTCGTGAACGGCAAGAGCGCGAAGTACGCGCACTGGCTCACGAAGATCTGAGCAAAGTTTTGAGATGCGCCGGGCGCCGCCCGTGAACGGCACCCGGCCCGCGCCCCGCCTACAACGAGAGTCTCATGAGCGAAATCAAGGAAATGCCGCTGGTCGAACTGACGGCAAAAGATCTGCCGGCGTATTGCCCGAACCCGGCCATGCCGCGCTGGAGCGCGCATCCGCGCGTCTTCATCGACGTCTCGCACGGCGAAGCGCGCTGCCCGTACTGCAGCACGCGCTACAAACTGCGCGACGGCGAAGTGATCAAGGGCCATTGAGCTCGGCGCGCTGAGCGGGCTTCAGCGGCGCGGCGGTTAGCTGCCGACGCGTTCGCCGTGATGCCCGCCCTGATGCCCATTTAGCCGTCAGAACCGCGCGGCGGCACCGCGAGCCCGTGCCGCCAATGCGACGCGTCCGGGCAACCGGTCACGCGCCGCGCGGTTTTTATCCCCCTTTTACCAATCCGATCGCCACGCGCATTGCGCGCGCGGCGCTTCTTTTCGACACCGGACACTCACTCTGATGCGTCGCGCGTTGGTTATCGCACCGAACTGGATCGGTGACGCATTGATGGCGCAGCCGCTGTTTGCGCGCCTCGTGAAATTGCATCCGCGCATCGTCATCGACGCGGTCGCGCCCTCCTGGGTCGCCCCCGTGCTCGAGCGGATGCCGGAAATCCGCGACGTCTACGCGACCGATCTCGCGCACGGCAAGCTGCAGATGCTGCGCCGCTGGCAGCTGTCGAGCGATCTGCGCGACGTCGGTTACGACGCGGCCTACGTGCTGCCGAACTCGTTCAAGTCGGCGCTGATTCCATGGCTGGCGGGCATTCCGCTGCGCATCGGCTACACCGGCGAGAGCCGCTATGGCGCGCTCAACGTGCGCCACGCAAATCCGCGCAAGGACGAGCGCCCGCCGATGGTCGGCCACTACGCGGCGCTCGCCTACGCGCCCGGCGCGAAAGTGCCCGACGACCTGCCGATGCCGCGCCTCGACACCGACCTGAACGAGGCGTCGCGCGTATCGGCGCGCTTCAATCTGGATACCCGTGTGCCGCTGCTGGTGTTCTGCCCCGGCGCCGAGTACGGTCCCGCGAAGCGCTGGCCGCCCGAGCATTTCGCGTCACTCGCGCAGATGGTCGGCCAGTCGTTCCCGTACACGCAGATCGTCGCGCTCGGCTCGCCGAAAGACGCGCCGCTCGCGCAGGCGATCGCCGAAAAGGCGCCCAACGTGCGCAATCTGTGCGGCCAGACCGCGCTCGGCGAAGCCTGCGCGCTGATCGCACGAGCCAACGCGGTGGTCACCAACGACTCCGGTCTGATGCACGTCGCCGCCGCGCTGCGCCGCCCGCTGGTGGCGGTCTACGGTTCGACCGATCCGCGCCACACCCCGCCCTTGTCCGAGCTCGCGAAGGTACAATGGCTTCATCTCGAATGCAGCCCCTGTTTTGAGCGCGAGTGTCCGCTCGGTCATCTGAACTGCCTGAAACAGTTGAGCGCCGAGCAGGTTTTCGGCGATTTGCGCGGCATGCTGCTCGCGCAGCGCTGAGCCGACTGGTACTTGCACGCAACATCGCACGCCCCCGAGCGCGTCGCGTCATGTTCGCGCCTTGCGGCGCGGGCAAGCTGGCGCCGGGGAGCGATGGTCCGGCGCACCGGACCATCCTGCTACCGCTGACCCGCAACCGCGCGCCGCGCACAAGAGACTGACGAGCCATGCCACGTTTTGCCCATATCTTCGAAGCCGCCGCCGATACCCTGAACGCCTACTATCAGGCCGTCGCCGAGGTCAATATCGACAGCTTGATGGGTTTGTGGATCGATGAGGAGTTCGTCAGTTGCATCTGCGCGGACGGCTCGCACCTGCATGGGCTCGACAGCATCCGCACCGGCTTGCAGAGCCAGCTCGAAGCGATGCCGGTGTCGATCGAGCCGCTCGACATCCGCGTCTACGACAGCCTCGGCACGGTCGTCTACGCCATTGCCGAAGCACATCGTCCGGCCGACCCGAGCGCGACGCCCGCGATGGTGTTTACCACCTACGTGATGGTCCACGAGCGCGGCGAATGGCGCATTGCGCATATTCACGCGAGCACGATGCCGAACGACACCGCCAGCCAGTTCGCGACGAAGATGCGGCACGGCCAGGGCCCGCTGCACTGATGCCCGGCTGCGGCCGGGCAACGCCTGCGGCTCGCGCGTTATTTTTCCGTTTTCACGCCGGTATGAGTTCGACCTCCGATAATCCCGCTTCCTCCACCACGGCCCGCGCCGCCGCCGCGGTCGAGGCAACCGTCGAACTGCTGTACCGCGCCCCGCTGTGGCTGCCGAACCGGCAC
The DNA here is from genome assembly GCF_021390495.1 of Paraburkholderia sp. ZP32-5. Classification (NCBI taxonomy): domain Bacteria; kingdom Pseudomonadati; phylum Pseudomonadota; class Betaproteobacteria; order Burkholderiales; family Burkholderiaceae; genus Paraburkholderia; species Paraburkholderia sp. ZP32-5. The sequence goes on from NZ_JAJEJP010000001.1 coordinate 3,468,550, forward strand.
GTCCAGACCATCGTCCCGTCGCTGTTCGCGCGCCGCCCGGCGATAGCGTTTCGCCGCGAGCGCTGGGACACGCCCGACGGCGATTTCATCGACCTCGACTGGGTCAGCCACGACAGCCCGCCCGCCGATACCGCGCCGCTTTTCGTGCTGTTTCATGGACTCGAAGGCAGTTCGGGCTCGCATTATTCGGCCACTTTGATGGCGGCCGCGCGCCAGTACGGCTGGCATGGCGTCGTGCCGCACTTTCGCAGTTGCAGCGGGCCGATCAATCGTCTGCCGCGCTTCTACCATCTCGCTGACAGCAACGAGGTCGACTGGATCCTGCGCCGCCTGCGCGCCGCGCATCGCGGGCCGGTGTTCGCCGCGGGCGTGTCGCTCGGCGGCAACGTGTTGCTGCGCTGGCTCGGCGAGCGGCGCGAGGACGCGCTGCCGGTGGTCTCGGCGGCGGCCGCGATTTCCACGCCGATCGACGTGCATGCCGGCGGCCGCGCGCTCTCGCAGGGCTTCGGCCTCGTCTACACGCGCAGCTTCCTGAAGACGCTCAAACTGAAGGCCGACCAGAAGCTCGCGCAGTTCCCCGGCCTGTACGATCGGGACGCGATGCTCGCGAGCCGCACGATGTACGAGTTCGACAACGTCGTGACCGCGCCGCTGCACGGCTTTCGCAATACCGACGACTATTGGAGCAGCGCGACCACGCGGCCGATCCTGCCGCACATCCAGGTGCCGACGCTCGTGCTGAACGCGCGCAACGACCCGTTTCTGCCGGCCGAGGCACTGCCGTCGCGGCACGAAGTGTCGAATGCGGTCGAGCTTTACCAGCCGGAGCACGGCGGTCACGCGGGTTTCATGACCGGGCCGTTTCCCGGGCGCATCGACTGGCTGTCGCGGCGCGTGTTCGGCTATCTGAATCAGCACGTCGATCATGGATGACATCGTCCGCCAGGCACTCGCCAAATGGCCGAACGTACCGAGTTGCACCGGCTGGCTGATGCTCGACCGGCGCGGCAACTGGCGCATGCGCGACGAAGCGGCTCAGGCGAGCGGCGCGCCGGGTGTGCCGATCCGGCACGATGCGCTGCTCGGCTTCATCAACCGCAATTACGAGGCCGACGAACACGGGCAGTGGTTTTTCCAGAACGGCCCGCAGCGCGTGTATGTGGAGTTGGCTTATACGCCGTGGGTCGTCCGGCTGTCCGTGGACGCGAACGGGACACTCGCGTTGCACGATCAGGGCGGCGGCGCGTTCGAGCCGGCGGCGGTTTTCGTCGATGAAGACGGCGCGGTTCTGCTCGCCGATCAGTCGCAACCGGCACGGGTCGCGGTGCTGCACGATCACGATCTCGAAGTGTTCTCCGATCACGCGACGCTCGCCGACGCGCTAACCGATGAAGCGTCCCCGTTGAGCGGTGAATTCCACTGGAATGCACAGCTCACGCTACCGCTGCAAAGCGTGCGGCGTGACGAGGTGGCTACGCGCTTCGGCTTCGTCGCGAGCCCCGCGGCGCGAGTCTGAAACGGCGCGCGGACTCATCCCGTCGAATCCTTGTCGTCGAGCCGCTCCTCTTTGTAGCGGCTCTCCATCTCGTGCAAACGCGCGTCGACGGTCGCGAGATCGTAATAGCCGATCGTCTTCAGGTCACGCGCGTCCTTCAATTGCCGGATCGCCGACGGCCACGCCCCCTCGAGCGCGAATTTCTCCGCCATCGCCCGATGCTGCGTCAGCGCATCGCCACTGCCCGCCGCCGCCTGCGCGAGATACAGCCACCACGCCGGCTGGTCCGGGTGCGCGCGGGTCTCCTGACGGGCGAGCGCCTGGGCCTCGGTGAAGCGCCGCAAGGTCAGCAGCGTGCGGATGTGCATGTCGATCGCGGCATTCGAGTCCGGCCAGCGCTTCTGCGCGAATTCGGCGAGACGCGCGGCTTCGTCGTCGTGACCGGCGCGCCGCGCGATGTCGGCCGCCAGCACGTCGAGGCTCGGCGAGCTGCGCCGCGACCCGCCCTCGGCGCGCTCGCCGGCCTCGAACGTCGTACGCGCGGTCGCGAGCGACGCCGCCGCGTCATCGTAGCGTTCGAGCAGCATCTGCCCGTAGGCGATGCCGTACCAGTTCGCGGCGACGTTCAGCGCGGTACGCTCGTCGATTTCCGAATGCATCCGCGAAATTTCGTCCGCGTATTCGCTGCGCGAGTGGTCCTGCAGCAGACGCGCGCGCGCCCGCACGAAACCATATTCGGGATCCTGATGCGGCTGCCGGTACGGCGCGCGGCGCGCGCGGTCCTCCATGTCGGCGATCCGCTCGCCGGTCAGCGGGTGCGTGCGCGCGTAGGCGGGCATGCCGTTGTCGTTCATCGCCGCACGGTCGAGCCGGCCGAAGAAGGTCGGCATCGCATACGGGTCGTAGCCGGCGCCGGCCAGCAGCAGAAAGCCGACGCGGTCCGCTTCCTGTTCGGCCGAACGCGAAAAGCGCAACTGGCTGTCGACCGCATACGCCTGGCCGCCGATCGCGATCGCGCTGCCGAGGTCGCCGCTATGCGCGAGTACGCCCGCCAGCACGCCGAACAGAATGCCGACGAGCGCCGCGTAGCCGCTGCGCTCGCCAGTCGAGATCATCCGCGAGATGTGCCGTTGCAGCACATGCCCCATTTCGTGACCGAGCACCGCGGCGAGCTCGGACTCGGTCTGCGTCGTCACGATCAGCCCGGTGTTCACGCCGATAAAACCGCCCGGCAACGAAAACGCGTTGATCTGCGCATCGCGCACCGCGAACAGATCGAAGTCCGGACGATAGCCACCGATGTACAGCGTATTGGCCGCCGCGGCGAGTTTGGCGGACACCGAATTCAGATAGTCGCGCACCAGCCAGTCGTCGAGATAGTCGGGGTCGCGACGCAGCTCGCGCATCACGCGTTCGCCGAGTTTGCGTTCGGCCTGTGGTGTCAGCGAACCCGCGCCGCCGTTGCCGAGGTCGGGCAACTGCTGCGCGGCGATCGGCGCGCGCCAGCCGTTGCTGCCGGGGTTGCCGCCGGGGTTACCACCACTGCCGGCGCCGTTCGAGAAGCGGCTTTGCGCGCCGCCATACGTGCCGAACACGCCTTGCGCGATGTCGGGCGGAAGGATCGGGTCGTAAGCGTCGGTCGGCCCGCTGACGAGCGGTGACTCGGCGGCTGCGGCGGTCGGCGCGATACCCGCCGCGCCGTGTGATTGCGCGAACGCGCCCGGCGGCACCGCGAGCGCGATCGACAACAACGCAACGAGAAACCGTTTTGGATGCATTGCGAGGCCGGTCTGACGAAGTCGAAAAGCAATGCCCACCGCCCGGACTAAGATAGCGGGCATAAGGCAGCGCGCAACGAACACGCAGCAAAACACAGCGCAATTGTAATCAGTCGCGGCGGCAATCCAGTGGCCGCGGCGCGCCTATCGCACTGCTATGATAGGCGCCCTCTGAAGGAGCCAATATGCCTGAACTCACCCATTTCGATGCCGCCGGCCAGGCGCATATGGTGGACGTCGGCGGCAAGCAGGAGACGAAGCGCATCGCGATTGCGCGCGGCTCGATTCGCATGCTGCCCGAAACGTTCGCGCTGATCCGCGACGGCAACGCCAAAAAAGGCGACGTGATCGGCATCGCGCGCATCGCGGCGATCCAGGCGTCCAAGCGCACCGCCGATCTGATTCCGCTGTGCCATCCGCTCGCGCTGACGCGCGTGAAGGCCGACTTCGAACTCGACGACACGCTACCCGGCGTGCATTGCACGGTCCAGGTAGAGACGCTTGGCAGAACCGGCGTGGAGATGGAGGCGCTGACCGCGGTGCAGGTCGGGTTGCTGACGGTGTACGACATGTGTAAGGCGGTCGATCGTGGGATGACTATCACCGATGTTCGCGTGCTGGAAAAGCACGGTGGGAAATCGGGAGATTGGGTCGCGCAGGGTTAAGCGCGGCTTTATCGGCGTCGATTATCGGCGTCGACTTCCCGGCCTCGATTTCCAGACTCAGCATTATCAGGACATGCAGATGACGATCGACGCACTGCTCAAACAGCTACTCGCGTTTCGCGACGCCCGCGACTGGGAGCAATTTCACACGCTTCGCAATCTGATCGTCTCCACCAGCATCGAGGCGGGGGAGCTGCTGGAAACGGTGCAGTGGAAGAGCGACGCGGACATCGAAGCGCTGTTGCGCGATCCAGCGCAAATGAAGAACCTGAAGCACGAATGCGCGGATGTGCTGATGTACCTGCTATTGGTTGCCCATACCGCGGGATTCGATCTCGTCGACGCGGCAGCGGAAAAGCTCAAGCTCAACGAAACGCGCTATCCGGTGGACAAGGCCAGGGGAAAGGCGACGAAGTATTCCAGGCTTTGATGCGGAACCGCTTGGGCAGCGAATGCAACGCATCGCATTGCTGTTCGAACGTGCATCGACCCTGCGCCGGACGATCGCTACGCTCTAACCGCCCGGGCAAGCAGGCTGCACGGCGCGCTCAATCGTCGTCACTATCGTCATCGTCCTGCTGATTCGCGTCGGCCGGCGGCGTGCCATAGCGCTTGACCAGTTGCTCCTTGAACCCGCCGAGCGATTTCTGCTCATCGACCAGCTGGTACAGATAGCCCAGCTGCGCAGGCCAGTCCTTTAGCTCCTGAGCAAAAATCCGCAAACGCTCGACCGTATCGAGCGCCGCCGCGGTGTCGCCGCTCAGCGCCTGCAGCACCGCATATCGGCGCAGCACCGTCTCACCCGGCAAGAGCGCGATCGCCTCGCGGTGCATCGCGAGCTTGCGTTGCAGGTTCATCGGATTCATCGGCTGCAGCGTCGCCATGCCGTACTCGCCCCACGCACCGAACAGGAAGGACGGATCCGCGCCGTATTGCTCGGCCGGCTTCGCGCCGTAGTACAGCACCTCTGCGCGCGCATAGTCGCGGTACACCGGATACAGCGCGGCGAGCCCGCCGAACACCACCACCGCGAACCCGCCGAACGACACGCCCGCAGGCACGGCGCGCAGCGGCCGCGTATCGAGCAGGCCGAACACGAACATCGCCGGCAGCAGGAAGAACATGTACTGCTGCGGATACTCGACCAGCGCATGCATCGTCAGCACGCCGATCAGCGCGACCCCGAACACGCGCGTGGCGCTCTGCGGCGCGCGCACGACCCGCACGAGCCACGCGACGAGGCCGAGCAGCACGATGCCAAGGCCGATCAGACCGGTCTTCGCAAGCAGATCGATAAAGATGTCATGCGAGTTGTTCGCAATCTCGACACCGCCAAGCTGCTTCACGAGCTCGAACTGATAGCTCGGGAATTCGCCCCAACCCACGCCGATCAGCGGATGCGCCGTGAACATCGTCCAGCCATATTTCCACAACGCGAGGCGCGGCGCGATCTGGCCGGCATCCTGAAAACGCTCGGCCGCCGACTGCCCCAACTCGAGGTGGTAGCGCACATTGGCCCAGCGGATCAGCGCATTGACCACGAAGAACAGCACCGCGAGCGCGATCGGAATCAGCCATTCGCGATTGCCGCGGCGCAGTAGCGGCTCACTACGCATCTGCGCGAACGCCATCCAGAAACCGGCGACAACGATCACGCCCATCTGCAACCACGGCCCGCGCGACACGGTCAGCGCGAGACCGGCCGAGAAAATCGTCGACACCAGCAGCCAGATCGGCAGCGCAATACGGCGCGTCTGCACCAGATACAACGCACCCGCCATCGCGAACGCGATATAGGTGGCAAGGTGATTCGCCTGCGCCATATTGCCGAACGGCCGGCGCTCGATGGTCACGTTGTACGCGACGACGAACGGCGCGACCCGCGTCTCGAGGTGAAACAGCTGGATCACCTGGCTGAACACCGCGAACAGTCCGCCGACGATCAACGCCCCTGCCGCCCAGCGCAGCGCGGTTTCGTCGAGCTTCACACGCGCGAAGCCGTAGCCCACGTGCACCGCCATCAACGCCGCGAGCAGGAAGCCGGCGCCGAGCCAGTTCATCGACGGCACGGCAACCGGCAGCACGAATGCCTGCACGATCAGCAGCAAGCCGAATAGCAACGGCACCAGCGCGACCATCGGTGACGCGAACGCGACGCGCGGCCGCGCGGTCGCGACCAGCAGTACGACGGCCGCGCCGGTCAGCAGATACAGCGCGAGCGCGGTGAATTCGGCGTAGAAGGTCGGAATCGGATACGTGTGGTTGGCGACCGCATACGGCAGTATCAACGCGAGGGCCAACAGAACGAGAGACAGGTAGCGCGCGAAAGGGGTGGGCATCGAATCAACGGTGGGCGTCAGCAACCGGCGCACTATACAAAAAATTCCTTACGCTGTGCGTCGGCCCGGCCGAAATAGACAGAAAATCAGCCTTTTACGTTGTGTTGCCGGCTGGTTCGTTGGCCACTCAGTCAGCTACTTAGTCGACGATCGATGCGCCCCTTGAGTCGTCCATTCATGCGCTCATTCGTTTGCCCATTCATTCGCGTTCGCCAGCACATTCGAAAGCTCTTTCGATACTCTTTCGCCGGCTGGCCGCTCTGCTTAGGATCGACACTCCGGTGGCGCCAGATTGCCCGCTAGCGTCGGCGCTTCGGTCGGCGACGGCCCGGCCCCCGGCGCCGGTAACGACGACGCTGCCTTGCCGCCCGCAAAACATTCCCATGTAAGCGCGCCGGTCTGCACCGAGTCCTTGTTCAACGCGACCCGCGTGGTCGGCGCCTCCGCGTTGTCCGGCACCGACGGCACCAGCGTCAGCGTGTTCTCGCCGGCCTGTGCGACGCGCGTCGTATAGGTGACGGTGATCTGCCCGGTGTCATCGTCGATATGAATGGACTCGACGTTGCGCGTCGCAGGCGGCGAAGCATAACCGCCGCCGAATGCATTGCCGCTCGCGGCGTTCTCGGCCACCGACAGCCGCGCGGAAGAAGCCAGCGATAAGCCCTCGCCCACCCGGCTGCGCGCCAGATAGTCCTGATACGCAGGGATCGCATAGGCGGCAATCACCCCAACGATTGCGAGCACGATCATCAGCTCGATCAGCGTGAAGCCGACGCCGCAACGGCGGCACGCACGCGCAAACCGCGCGCGCCAGTTCGCACGCCAGCGCGCGCAGCGCGACGAAGACGTCGCTTGAGAATAAGGGGAATAGGGCAAGGTGACGGTCATCGGCAGACTCCTGATACGAAAAACGCCTGCCCCACGGATCGGGAACAGGCGTTTCCATCGTAGCGAGCCCGGCTCGCGTCTTACAGTCAGCCAGATGGCCAATGTTGCATCGGCGCGGTGAGGGCGGCGCTTAGGCCGCATGCATCGGCCCGTGCTCGCGTTGCAACCAACTCGAGACTCAAAACTGGAGACTCAAAGCGCGGCGCGTCTCGCATTGCGCCGCTTCAGCAGATAACCGACGACCACGACGAACAGTGCACCCGCGATGCTCATCCCATATTCGGCGGCGGGCGTATCGAGGATCGGCCAACGGTCGCCGGCGGGGTCGTTGACCATCAGACCGCCCGCGATCCAGCCAAGCAGCGCCGCGCCGAGCAGCACGATGACCGGGAAGCGGTCGAGCAGCTTCAGAATCAGCTGGCTGCCCCACACGATCAGCGGAATGCTCACCACGAGTCCGAAGATCACGAGCGCCAACCGATGCTCCTGCTCCGCGCCCTCGGCCGCGCCGGCAATTGCGATCACGTTGTCGAGGCTCATCACCGCGTCCGCGACGATGATCGTCTTGATCGCCGAGATCAGCTTGTCGGCGGGCTTCACGTTCTCATGCACGTCGTGCGCGGGCGCGAGCAGACGCACGCCGATCCACAGCAACAGCAAGCCGCCGGTGAACTTCAGAAGCGGCACGTCGAGCAGCGCGACCGCGAACGCGATCAGCACGACGCGCAGCAGGATCGCGCCGGCTGTCCCCCATAGCACGCCGCGCACGCGCTGCGCGGGCGGCAGATTGCGGCACGCCAGCGCGATCACGACCGCGTTGTCGCCACCGAGCAGGATGTCGATCACGATGATCTGGAAGACCGCGCCCCAGTTGAGCGTCGTGAAAAATTCAAGCATGAGAAAACCGGAAGAAAGCTGACGCGTGGACACGAACGCGGACGAAAAAAAGCGGGGGAGTCTGCACTCCCCCGCTTTTCGGGACCGCCCGCTCACGAAAGGACTTCGTAAGCGTATCAAAACCGCGCCGCTACGGCACGCGAATTTCTTCGATTTACAGCATCGCCTTCAGAAGACGCGCCATTTCCGACGGGTTCTTCGTGACCTTGATACCGCATGCGTCCATGATTTCCAGCTTCGCTTCAGCGGTGTCAGCACCGCCCGAGATCAGCGCGCCGGCATGGCCCATGCGCTTGCCCGGAGGCGCCGTGACGCCAGCGATGAAGCCAACCACCGGCTTCTTCATGTTGTCCTTGATCCAGTGCGCGGCGTTCGCTTCGTCCGGACCGCCGATCTCGCCGATCATGATGACGGCGTCCGTTTCCGGATCGTCGTTGAACATCTTCATCACGTCGATGTGCTTCAGACCGTTGATCGGATCGCCACCGATACCGACTGCCGACGACTGGCCGAGGCCGATCGCGGTCAGCTGGCCGACTGCTTCATACGTCAGCGTGCCCGAACGCGACACGACGCCGATGCGGCCCTTGCGGTGGATGTGACCCGGCATGATGCCGATCTTCAGTTCGTCCGGCGTGATCGTGCCCGGGCAGTTCGGTCCGAGCAGCAGTGTCTTGCGGTTTTCCGCGCGCATGCGAGCCTTGAGCTCGATCATGTCGCGGACGGGAATGCCTTCCGTGATACAGATCGCGAGATCCAGATCGGCTTCGACTGCTTCCCAGATCGCAGCTGCAGCACCTGCCGGCGGAACGTAAATCACCGACACGGTCGCGCCCGTCTCAGCCTTGGCTTCAGCGACGCTCGCGTAGATGGGAATGCCTTCGAAATCTTCGCCGGCCTTCTTCGGGTTCACGCCCGCGACGTACGCTTCGCGGCCGTTTGCGTATTCACGGCAAGCACGCGTGTGGAACTGACCGGTCTTGCCGGTGATGCCCTGCGTGATGACCTTGGTGTCTTTGTTAATCAGAATCGACATGTATTGACCTCTGTTCGTTTGGCGTCGCGCGGTAGCGCCATTCGGCGCGATGTTTCACGCCTGTGTCGCTTGCGCGCCGCCACTCGTCAACTTGGCAAATGCGCTGGTAAATGCGCCTGTAAATCCGCTGGAGCTTTGGCTTACGCCTTGCCCGAAGCAGCCGCGACGACCTTCTGAGCCGCTTCTTCCATGCTGTCCGCCGAGATGATCGGCAGACCGGATTCGGCGAGCATCTTCTTGCCCAGGTCTTCGTTCGTGCCCTTCATGCGGACCACGAGCGGCACCTTCAGCGACACGGCCTTCGACGCCGCGATCACGCCTTCCGCGATCACGTCGCAGCGCATGATGCCGCCGAAGATGTTGACCAGGATCGCGGTCAGGTTCGGGTTCTTCAGCATGATCTTGAACGCTTCGGTGACCTTCTCGGTCGTAGCTCCTCCGCCGACGTCGAGGAAGTTCGCCGGTTCGCCGCCGAACAGCTTGATGGTGTCCATCGTTGCCATTGCGAGGCCAGCGCCGTTCACGAGGCAGCCGATGTTGCCGTCGAGAGAGATGTACGCGAGATCGAACTTCGACGCTTCGATTTCAGCCGGATCTTCTTCGTCCAGATCGCGGTAAGCGACGATTTCCGGGTGACGGAACAGCGCGTTCGAGTCGAAGTTGAACTTCGCGTCGAGTGCGATGACCTTGCCGTCGCCGGTCAGGATCAGCGGGTTGATTTCGGCGAGCGACGCGTCGGTTTCCCAGAACGCCTTGTACAGACCTTGCAGGATCGCGCGAGCTTGCGGCAGCGAAGCGGCGGGCACGCCGATCTTCGTTGCAAGCTCGTCGGCTTCGGAATCCTTCAGGCCGGTCGACGGGTCGACAGCGATCTTGTGGATCAGCTCGGGCGTCTTTTCCGCGACTTCTTCGACGTCCATGCCGCCTTCGCTCGATGCCATCACGACGATCTTCTGCGACACGCGGTCGATCACCAGGCCGACATACAGTTCCTTCTTGATGTCAGCGCCTTCTTCGATCAGCAGGCGATTCACCTTCTGGCCTTCCGGGCCGGTCTGGTGCGTGACGAGTTGCATGCCGAGGATCTGGTTCGAGTATTCACGAACCTGTTCCAGCGACTTGGCAACCTTCACGCCGCCGCCCTTGCCACGGCCACCCGCGTGGATCTGAGCCTTCACGACCCAAACCGGGCCGCCGAGCTCTTCCGCGGCCTTGACCGCATCATCCACCGAGAAGACCGGCTTGCCGCGCGGTACCGCGACGCCGAATTTCCGCAGGATTTCCTTACCCTGGTACTCGTGAATCTTCATGCGTGATTCCCTTCAGTCTGAGAGTTGGATTGAACTTCGTTTCCGTTGCCGCCGTTCAGGCCGACACGTTGCCGCTTTCTTCGCGGCTCGCCGCGTCGTCCGCCGCAGCCGCGCGCTCCACCGAATGCGGTGCGTGGCCATACCAGCGCGGATAAAACTGTTTCACCGCCTCGCCGTCGAAACGCAGCGCGTGGCAGCGTCCCAACTGGAATGGCGGTTTGTCGTTGGAATGTTCGCCCGTGCCGTTCGACGATCTGTCTGCGGAACCCGCGTTCTCGCCTGGCGTGCTGTCATTGGTGTTCCATACCTCGCCGGCGAACGCCTGGATCGCGGCGGTCGGCAGGATTGCGCACAACTCGGTGAGATGCGTGCAACCGGCCGTACCGGCCAGCAAACGGGCGGCATCGCGACGGAAGTTGTGGAACAGATTGAGCCCGATGAGGGCACGGTAGGCGGGATTGCTGGCCTGGCACAACCCTGGATAGGGCACCCAGTCGGACGACGCCTCGGCGTCGACGACATTGAGCTTGCGATCGATGGTGATGCGAAGCCAGAGTTCATGGATCGGCTGACCATTGGGCCGGACACCCGACGCAAGCGCTACATCGCGCGGCTTTTCGTCGGTGAGGCACGCTTCCACATCCCACAGGCCGTCGGCTCGCTCGTAAGCTTCCGCTCTGATTGCGCGACGATGGCGCAACTGACGGGATACTGGCGGGGAAAGCGACATGCGGGAAGGAAAGGCCGGATTGGAAAACTTATGGATTTTAGCATAACGGGTATTCGGGATACCCCGCAATGCGCAAGGCCGGCCGCTGGCTCGGGGCGCGGGGTTGCCGCCCGCGCAGCCGCGCCGGTACCGCCGCGCTAATCGCCGCTGTCCATCTCGTCGATACCTTTGAGGATCTTGCCGATCGTCGCGCCGGAAAAACCGCGCGACGCGAGAAAGCGCGCCTGCTTCGCACGCTCGGCCGGCGTTTGCGGAAGCTCGCCGAACTTCTTGCGCCACACAGCCAGCGCGCGCGTGAGTTCGGTGTCGCGTAATTGCGCGGTGGCCTCTTCGACCAGCGCCGGGTTCAGCGCGTGCTGTTTCAGTTCACCGAGGATGCGGCTCGTACCGAGCCGTGAAGCGCGCCGGTGAATCAGACTTTCCGCGAAGCGTGAATCGGAGAGCCAGTTCTCGGCTTCCAGTGAGTCGAGCACCGTGTCGAGCGAATCGGTTTCCTCGACATAAGGTTGGAGCTTGCGCGCGAGTTCGGCGCGGCTGTATTCGCGTCGCGACAGATAACCGAGCGCGCGCCCTTTTAGCGAGCGCGCTGGACGCTGGGATTTTCTGCTGTCGTCTTCGTCGGACTGCCCCGGCTTAGCTTCGCCGGGTTGGCGGCGCGAACGGGTGTAGGTGACTTCGGCAGCAGCTTCGGAACTGGTGTCGGGAAACCCCGCGCCAGATGATGATGAGGAAGGTGATGCGGAGGATTCGGATCGTGTACGCCGCGAGCCTCGGCCCGCGGCGCGATCGTGTGCGTCGAATGATTCGAACGGATCGAATGGATCGCCAGCGGATGAGGCATCGCGATCGGACGCTCCACCCGCTGTGTCGCGCGGGCCGTCCGGATAGCGTCCGGAGTTGGAACCAGACAGCGGCCGGCCTTTGCGTATCACGTGATGCTTACTCTTCTTCGCCCGCGATTTCTTCAGCGTCTGCGCCGGCCACGGCATCTGCCATCGCGGTGACGCCCAGCGATTCGCGGATGCGGTTTTCGATTTCACGAGCGATGTCCGGATTTTCGCGCAGGAATTCACGCGCGTTGTCCTTGCCCTGACCGATCCGCTCGCCGCTGTAGCTGTACCAGGCGCCAGCCTTGTCGACGATCTTCGCCTGCACGCCGAGATCGATGATTTCGCCCTGACGCGAAATACCCTCGCCGTACAGGATGTCGAAAATCGCTTCGCGGAACGGCGGCGACACCTTGTTCTTGACGACCTTCACGCGCGTTTCGTTGCCGATCACTTCGTCGTTCTTCTTGATCGAACCGATGCGGCGAATATCCAGACGCACCGACGCGTAGAACTTCAGCGCATTACCGCCCGTGGTGGTTTCCGGATTGCCGAACATCACGCCGATCTTCATACGGATCTGGTTGATGAAGATCACGAGGCAGTTCGTGCGCTTGATCGTGCCAGTGAGCTTACGCAGCGCCTGCGACATCAGACGTGCCTGCAGACCCGGCAGCGAGTCGCCCATTTCGCCTTCGATTTCGGCCTTCGGCACCAGCGCCGCGACCGAGTCGATCACGATCATGTCGATCGAGCCCGAACGCACCAGCGCGTCGGCGATTTCGAGCGCCTGTTCGCCGGTGTCCGGCTGCGAGACCAGCAGATCGGAGACGTTCACGCCGAGCTTGCCCGCGTATTGGATGTCGAGCGCGTGTTCCGCGTCGATAAACGCCGCGGTGCCGCCGAGCTTCTGCATTTCGGCGATGACCTGCAGCGTCAGCGTGGTTTTACCGGACGATTCCGGACCGTAGATTTCGACCACGCGGCCACGCGGTAGACCGCCGACGCCCAGTGCGATGTCGAGGCCGAGCGAGCCGGTCGACACAACCTGAATGTCTTCGACTGCCTCACCTGCGCCGAGCCGCATGACCGACCCTTTGCCGAACTGCTTTTCGATCTGCGCGAGCGCGGCGGCAAGTGCCTTGCTCTTTTCAGCAGTCAGTCCAGCCGAGCCTTTCTTGCTTTCTTCCATGAATCGTCCTTTGCTATGATGAACGGCGTCTGAGGCAGGTGTGCGCCCGGGTTTCAGCCGGTTGTGGCATGTTCCCGAGGCTATTCGAGTGAACAGCACACGAAACGCAGACACTGTATAAAAAAACAGTAGTTTTGGCAAGCACGATTGTTATGCGAACACGCATTTTTACTGTCGCGCCGCCCAACTACCCATAAATGATTTCGGAGACCGCTGCGCGCCCGGGGCGAACCCCACGGTGCCGGCAAAGCCAGGCTGGCGCATCATGCGAATTCTGATTGCCGAAGACGACAGCATACTCGCGGACGGTCTGGTTCGATCACTCCGCCAATCGGCCTATGCGGTCGATCACGTGAAAAGCGGCGTGGAAGCCGATACCGCGTTGTCAATGCAGACGTTCGACCTATTGATCCTCGATCTGGGCCTGCCGCGCATGTCCGGACTCGAAGTGCTGCGCCGCCTGCGCGCGCGCAATTCGAACCTGCCCGTGCTGATCCTGACCGCCGCCGATAGCGTCGACGAACGCGTCAAGGGGCTCGACCTCGGCGCCGACGATTACATGGCCAAACCCTTCGCGCTCAACGAACTCGAAGCGCGCGTGCGCGCGCTGACCCGGCGCGGCGCGGGCGGCGGTCCGACGGTGGTGCGGCACGGCTCGCTGACGTTCGATCAGATCGGCCGGATCGCCTACGTGAACGACCAGGTGATCGATCTGTCGGCGCGCGAACTCGGCCTGCTCGAAGTGCTGCTGCAGCGGATCGGCCGGCTGGTGTCGAAGGAACAGCTCGTCGATCACCTGTGCGAATGGGGCGAGGAAGTCAGCAACAACGCAATCGAAGTCTACGTGCACCGGCTGCGCAAGAAGATCGAGCCGAGCGGGGTGCGCATCATTACCGTGCGCGGCCTTGGCTACTGCCTCGAAAAAGCGGCGCCGCCGGCGAATGCGAGTTCCGCGGCGAACACCGGCGCGCCCTCGCCCGGCGCCGAGCCGCCGCAGCCACCCCCGCCAACCCAACCGGCCCAACCGTCCGCCGCGCCGTCCTCCGGCACGATGCCGGCGAGCCATCACTATAAGTAGAGGGCCGCGATGTCCGCACGCGCTGATCGCGCCACGGCGCACGCGGCGGACCTCGACGAGGCGCGCGACGCGCGCTACGCCAATCCGTTCGCTCCGCCCGACGAGACCGAAGCCGCCGCCGAGGCGCGTCCGCGCTCGCTGTTCGGCGAAATTCTCGACTGGATGCTCGCGCCGCTGCTGCTGCTGTGGCCGATGAGTCTCGCGGTCACCTATCTGGTCGCGAAATCGATCGCGAACAGCCCGTTCGATCGCGCGCTCGAAACCGATGCCTACGTGCTCGCGCGCCAGATCCATCCGGTCAATGGCGTCGCGGAGCTGTCGCTGCCCGAATCCACGCGCGACTTCCTGCGCGCCGACAACGTCGACAGCGTGTTCTTTCAGGTGCTCGGCACGCGCGGCGAACTCGTCGCCGGCGAGCGCGACATGCCGCTGCCGCACGAGGAAGACCGTCCGCAAGCTGGCATCGTCGAATTTCGCGATGACGTGCTGCGCGGCAACGACATCCGCGTCGCCTACACGACCGTCGAGTTTCCGCAGACGCCGGGCGCGCAGCCGGTGCTCGTGCAGGTCGCCGAAACGCTCGACAAACGCAGCCAGCTCGCCAACGACATCATCAAGGGCGTGATCCTGCCGCAGTTCGTGATCCTGCCGCTCGCGATCCTGCTGGTGTGGTTCGGGCTGTCGCGCGGGCTCGCGCCGCTGCATGCGCTGCAGGCGCATATCCGCGCGCGCCGCCCGGATGATTTATCGCCGCTCGAAGCACAGCGCGCGCCGCCCGAAATCGAGCCGCTCGTGACCTCGTTTAACGACCTGCTCACGCGCCTCGAACAGAATATGGAGCTGCAGAAGCGCTTTATCGCGGACGCCGCGCATCAGATGAAAACGCCGCTCGCCGGCCTGCGCACCCAGGCCGAGCTGGCGTTGCGTCAGAACGCGTCGGCGGAGGTGCATCGCTCGCTCGAACAGATCGCGACGAGTTCCGAGCAGGCGGCGCGGCTCGTCACGCAGTTGCTCGCGCTTGCGCGCGCGGAGAACCGGCGCTCCGGACAGATCTTCACGCCGGTCGAGCTCGGCGAGCTGGCACGTAGCGCGGTGCGCGAATGGGTGCAGCCAGCGCTCGCGAAGCAGATGGACCTCGGCTACGAGGCGCCCGACGAGCCGGTTGAAGTCGCCGGCAATCCGGTGATGCTGCGCGAAATGCTATCGAACCTGATCGACAACGCGATCCGCTACACACCGGCGGGCGGGCGCATCACCGTGCGGGTCCGGCACGACGCGGCCGCGCGCCTCGTGCACCTGGAAGTCGAGGACACCGGGCTCGGCATTCCCGCGGCCGAACGCTCGCGCGTGGTCGAGCGCTTCTACCGGATTCTCGGCCGCGAGGGCGACGGCAGCGGCCTCGGACTTGCGATCGTCCGCGAGATCACCGCGATGCACGGCGGCGAGCTGACGATCGACGATAACGTCTATCAGGACTCGCCACGGCTGGCGGGAACGCTCGTGCGTGTCAGCTTGCATCTGCTGGAACGGGGGCGGGACTTACCCTAACGGGCGCCGAACGTCAGCCACGCCCAGCGCGTGATTTTGAGATACTTCCACGCATGTTGCGAGAAATTCCGCGCACGTTGCCCGGAATTGGATGCTGATTCACCGGCTTACCGGACTACCCTACCTCCCCTCGCCACGTCAGAACGACGTAAGTTTCCACTCCAATAATCGGTTGCACGGAAACGCCCGAGCCGGCGATTCCGCCTGCATATCAAATATTTGGAGACGACATATGGCTACCGTTGGCGGGCACATCTCGCCCGTGCCGATGACGCGCGATGAGAAGCGGGTGATCTTCGCATCGTCGCTGGGTACGGTGTTCGAGTGGTACGACTTTTATCTGGCCGGCTCGCTGGCGGCCTTCATCAGCAAGAGCTTCTTCTCCGGCGTCAATCCGACCGCCGGCTTCATCTTCACGCTGCTCAGCTTTGCAGCGGGCTTCGCGGTGCGGCCATTCGGCGCGATCGTGTTCGGGCGGCTCGGCGACATGGTCGGGCGCAAGTACACGTTCCTCGTCACAATCATCATCATGGGCCTGTCGACGTTCCTCGTCGGCTTCCTGCCCGGCTATGCGGCGATCGGCATTGCGTCGCCGGTGATCTTCATCGCGATGCGGCTGCTGCAAGGTCTCGCGCTCGGCGGCGAGTACGGCGGCGCCGCGACCTACGTGGCCGAACACGCGCCGGCTGGCCGCCGCGGCTTCTACACCGCGTGGATCCAGACCACCGCGACGCTCGGCCTGTTCCTGTCGCTGCTCGTGATTCTCGGCGTGCGCACGCTGATGGGCGAGGATTCGTTCGGTGCGTGGGGCTGGCGCATTCCGTTCATCGTGTCGATCCTGCTGCTTGCCGTTTCGGTGTGGATCCGTCTGCAACTGCATGAGTCGCCGGTGTTCGAGCGCATCAAGGCCGAGGGCAAGACCTCGAAGGCGCCGCTCTCCGAAGCGTTCGGCCAGTGGAAGAACCTGAAGGTCGTGATTCTGGCGCTGCTCGGCCTGACCGCCGGCCAGGCCGTCGTGTGGTACACGGGCCAGTTCTACACGCTGTTCTTCCTCACGCAGACGCTGAAGGTCGACGGCACCAGCGCGAACATCATGATCGCGCTCGCACTGCTGATCGGCACGCCGTTCTTCCTGTTCTTCGGCTCGCTGTCGGATCGTATCGGCCGCAAGCCGATCATCATGGCCGGTCTGCTGATCGCCGCGGTGACGTACTTCCCGCTCTTCAAGGCGCTCACGCATTACACGAACCCGGCGCTCGAAGCGGCGACCGCGAAGTCGCCGATCGTCGTGATCGCCGATCCGTCGGAGTGCTCGTTCCAGTTCAACCCGGTGGGTACGGCGAAGTTCACGACCTCGTGCGACATCGCGAAGGGCGCACTGTCGCGAGCCGGTCTGAACTATGACAACGTCGCGGCGCCGGCCGGCACGATCGCGCAGATCCGGGTCGGCGACGTCGTCGTCAACACGTTCGACGGACGCGCCGCCGATGCGAAGGACCAAACCAAGGTATTCGAGAAGACGCTCGCCAGCACGCTGAAGGCCGCCGGCTATCCACCGAAGGCCGATCCGGCGCAGATCAACTGGCCGATGAGCATCGTGGTGCTGACGATCCTCGTGATCTACGTGACGATGGTCTACGGACCGATCGCCGCGATGCTGGTCGAGATGTTCCCGACGCGGATCCGCTATACGTCGATGTCGCTGCCGTATCACATCGGCAATGGCTGGTTCGGCGGCTTCCTGCCGGCGACCGCGTTCGCGATCGTCGCGGCGAAGGGCAACATCTACTCGGGGCTGTGGTATCCGATCGTGATCGCGGTCATCACTTTCGTGATCGGCATGCTGTTCGTGCGGGAGACCAAGGACTCGGATATCTACGCGCAGGACTGATGTCCGGGCAAGCTGGCATACGTTGAAAAAGATGGCGGCCGGGGGTTGACATCCTCCGGCCCCGTCAGCATAATCTCGCTTCTTTCGGCGAATTAGCTCAGTCGGTTAGAGCGACGGAATCATAATCCGCAGGTCCGGGGTTCGAGTCCCTGATTCGCCACCAGTTTCAAGGAAAAGCCGCTGTCCCACAAGGACAGCGGCTTTTTTGCTTTGTGCGTCGGTGAGCCATCTTGCACAAACTGCCGCGTCTCTACTGCAACCGCCTAGGCGTCTACCTGCGCCTTATCCGCAATGGGCGGGAGATGAAACGGTCCTTACGCACAAAGGACTATCAACGGGCTAAGCGCTGGGCTCTTGCCTTCAATCTGGAACTGGCCTTGAACAAGCCCAAAGCGCCCAACCTCGCCGATTTCGATCTCTCCGAGGCCGCCCGCCAGTTTGATGTTGTGCGTTGGCAGCCCCCAAAAAACCAAACCAGGCGGTCTTTTAACGGCGGCGCTCGCTCCGCTCGCGCAGCGCTTTCCTCATACCTATGTAAAGTGATGCAAATCCCGAACTCCAAGGGAGTCTCATGCGTCGGAATTACTTGCTTCAAGGTGATAAATCGTCTGTTGGCGGCGTAGTCATAGAAGGCATAGACGGCATGTCCAACGATGGCAGATTGTTGGCGTTCATCGGGGCTGCGGTTTCGTGCCCCGCCTGCAATACAACCGGCCACATTGTCGCAGCCGGCCCACGCTGGCCGGGTAATTTGATGGGAAAAGAGGCCGCGCTCGATGGCGATCTTTGCGCCTGTCATTGCTCGCCGCAACCGACCATGGTCGCGTCAAACGCGAGTATGGGTCAATCGTTCGAGACGGGCGAACTGGCTGCAATGGGCTGCCATCCGGACGGCTCGCTGATCGCTGTCGCCGCGGGGCTTGCGGGCGCGGGGGCGTTGGCGGCCTCCCAAGCTTCTGGCCCGTCCTCCGGCGCTGGCGTAGCCGACGCCAGCCCCCAAACACCGCTTGGGGACGCCCAGCCGTTCGAATACCACGCCAGCCAGAGCGGCAGCGCAGTCCAGACCGAAGCCGCCCGAGGAGTCAGTGAGGAAGACGAGGCCGAGTGCCACGCGCAATACGAACGAGACATGGAAGAGTGTTCGTTTTACAAAGGCGTGATGGGCGGTCAGCGCCGGATGGACATGTGCTCCCAAAAGGCCTTTCAACGTTATCAACAGTGCAGAGGATACTAATGTCGAAAACCCAACCGAAACGAAGCCTCGTCATTCGCTGGGACGACGAGACGCAGGCGTTCAAAATCTGCTCTGTCGAAGCAACGAAGGTTCAGGACGTGGCAGACCAGGCGTTCAACATCGAACTGCCGGTCGAAGCGTTCGGCGGCGTGGTGACCAATGAGATCGCGGGTCGAATCGGAGTCGCCATGGTGAATCAGTTGTCGATGACCAACCCGGACCTCAAAGCGCTCAACAAGACGACCGAGTCCGGTGATGAACCGCCGCCGGATTCGGGGGAGGCGGGCGAGAAAAAGTCATTGTGGAAGCGGAAATAGGTCGTGAGAGACCCTGGCATGCGTTAGCGGCTGGGGGCTTCGCGGCTTGCCGCCGCCACCTCCGCCCATTCCCGTGCCCTGAGCAAACGACACCCAAATGGACAACGATTTCTTGCGGTGGGCCAAAGAGAACCAGTGGAAAGCCCTTGTCCCCAACGCGCTGTTGGAGCCGCGCCATTCGCACGAAGGCATCGGCGCGGCGCTCGTCGTTCGGGCTGTTCTGTATTTCGAGAAAGCCTATGAGCCGTCTGTCCGCCTCGCGCTGGCTGATTGCCTCGATGAGTATCTGGCGGCCTCGGGCGACGTCTTGACCTTCGTGTGGCACAACGGCAAAGCTTCGCAGCCGTTCAAGCGCGCCAAACCGATGCGCGAGTTCGCGGCCTCGCTCAAAGAGAACGACCGATTCGATTTCTACTTCATGAGCGGCGAGCAGGCGAGCGACGCGGGGTTTTACGGCTTCCACACTTTCGGCATGCGGGCGTGGGAGCAAAAGATGGGCACTCGCGGCGTCGACGTCGTCGAGTTCTCCTGGCCCATGCTCGCGGTCCAGGAGAACCCGGACGCGTTCGCGCGGTTGTTCTTCAACGCCGCCCAGCGGCTAAACGCGATCCACGGCCACGCCGGGCACGGTGTCAACCTGTCGCCCACCGCGCGGCAAGAGAATGAAGCGACCGAGTATTGGATCAGCCAAATGATGCCCGGGCTCGATGTCGGGCCGGTCATCGACAACGCCGCACGTGGCCTCAAAGGGCAAATCAAAACGGTGGGCTGGCTGACCGCGATCGAGAAGGCGATGTTCGACAAAGTGGGCGGCGTGCGCGAATTGCGCGCTGAATTGCCCCCTTCGTGGTTCAGCCTGAACGACTACGGTGCTGGCGTGATCATTCGCGCGGGAGTGGAGCCGGACTCGGGCCGCGCGGCAAGCGAGGGCGAACGGCCATCACCACCGCCCGCTTATGTTGTGCTCGATCATGCGTTGCGCCCGATCCGCACGACGAGTCTCGACGTCTTGCAACAAGGGACGATCAATGGCGACGCGCCGGTCTACAACACGGTCGCGTCGACGAACGCGTGGCTTCGCCGTTTTGAGGTGGACGAGAACGGGCTGCTCGCAGCCAAGGCCGCTCTGCTCGACACTCCGCCGCTCACGCCCGCAAAAGCGTTGCCGAACCCGCGCTGACCGTCCTGCCTGGCAGGACGACATCCTTAGCCAAGGCAGAGCGAACCCTTGCGTCACGAGCAGCCGGCCGTTGGAAAGAGACACGCATTTGGCCAACCCGACGATCATTGCGCGCCGCCAGGCCGGGCCAAGGCGTGACAGACGAAAGGTTTCTGCAGATGGCCGGAGAGAATCGATCGAAAGCCCTCATCGCCAATGCGCTGTTGGAGCCGCGCTACGCGCACGACGGGATTGGCGCAGCGGTTGCCGTTTCTCGCACGAAAACGTGAAAGCGAGTGGCGATACACAGCTTTTGCTCATCTGGAAGGCAGAAACCGGCTACTCGGAAAATGTGTCCCGCCGACTCGGGCAGTATCTGGACAAACGTGAAATCACCGACGAACGCAAGGAGTCGTTCGTCGGCGCACCGTGCTTAAAGTTCCGCATAGGACGGCAATAGATCCTGATCAACCAGACGGATTTCGATACGGTTTGCGACCTCGACATGTTCCGTGTTGTCGACCGAAAACACCGCATCGGTAACGCTGACGATGATTGTGCCGGTCTGCTCCCTGCCGGGACCTGGAACCGGAATCAACGCACGCGCTTCAGGAACCTGCTGCACGGTGACGACTTTAGGCAGATACAGCATCCAGCCAACACCGGGTTTGTCGTCGAACACCCGCTTCTCAAAATATTCCGCCGGAGACACTTCCGCATAGATGGGGTTGAACTCATCTGCAACGCAGCTTGTGTATTGGGTGAACGCATCGAAATCGATCAACGCATGTTCGCCTGTTAACGATACGGCGAGTGAATTCAATTCACCCGATGGGCCAATGTGGCAGGTCATGCTGCCGCCCATTTCTGATCCTTCGGGGTGGGCCCAGATCCCAACATACGTTTGATCGGGCGAATTTCGAAACGACTCTTTTAAAACCGCGATTGCGGCGGTTGACGCGGCATCGGCATCAAAGGCGCGATAGAGCCTGGCTTCCTTCTGCGTTTGGCCTTTTAGATACCACTCGTCTTTCCGGAGTTCGGGCTGTCGCTCGCCGATTATTTCAATGATCTTACCCAGCCGGAACAGAACCGATTCGAAATCGATCGGCGACAATGCGGTGTCGCGAAACTGCGTGTTGATTTCCATCGTCGACATGTGTGCCTCAAGGAACGACCACAGACTGAATACCCCATTGAGTTAGAAGCCGGAGCATTTTTGCACGCGTCTTCGGCCCTTGAAAATACCATGTCAGGCCTGTCGGCGGATCGTTACGAACGGCTCTGCCATGTCTCACAATCGTGGATTCCATTCCATCAAAGCCAGAAAACGACGAAGCGGCCCAAGGCATATCAAGGAATTGATCGTAGTTACCCTTCGCCTCTTGAAGCATGCATCGCGCAGCGATGAAGCCGTCGAAATCAATTGTCTTCCACTCCCATTCCTCGCTCCATCCTTCCTTTACGCTATACGGCCACCCCGTGATGCGGCCTTGATATTCGCGCGCTGCCGCGGTCATGTGATGGATGGCCTGCTTGGCTCTCCCCGTTTCCTCAGGTGGACATTTCTTGCAACGCTCGCCCGTCTTCGGCACTGCGCGCACAGCGGGTGTTGCCTTGCTGTCGTTCTTCGCGGTATCGCCGGACAGACTAGCTGTCCCGGCTGCCGTCGCTCCGCCCAACAAGACGGCTCCCACTCGCGCCAATACGGGCCCAAGTTCCGTTGCCGCTCCCTCGATTGCCGGCACTAGCAGTCCCGCCATGTGTCTATCCTCCTTTGAATTCCGGATGCTCGATGTGCCAACAGACGACACTCAGATAGTCGTGAAACCGTAAGTCGGCTGGACGGCCGAGCCCGGTCAGCCAGTTATGCGTCGCAAAAATGCCGCGATATTCTCATCCGTCGAAATGCTGCGCTGTTCGCCCTTAAATATTGCAAAAAACAACAGCAGGATCAACGCCATCGCTTCCAGCAAACAACCCTTTCAGAAGCTTCGTCGCAGCGCTAAACGGACGTTCCGTAAGACCCAGCAGATGCTCACCCCATAATGTCATTCCAAGGTGGCCTGCCGCGAATTCGTAATCTTTAGAGCGCCATGCCGACAACGGCGCGGCAACATGACATGACCTGCAGCGTAGAGGTGAATGGGAGTCCGGATCCTCGCACCAGACATTCAGAGCATCATCCAGCCCTTCACTTCCCTCTGCCCCAATCTCGACAGCAACGTTGCAAGATGGGCAATTCACTCGAAAGCCGCCTTCAAAATTCATGAACAAACCGTAATTGCGAGAGTGAGCAATCAGTTCTGGGCGACCATCTGCACCAATCTGCCAGGCGTGGCCCGTCACATCGATTTCAATAGCCTTGATACGTGTAAATTCCGGGCTATGTGAATTAACTTTTCGCTCGGGAGAACCCCAGCCTTCAAGGTCATCCAGACCTCGAAAGTCATCGCGTAACGGAAAAGCGAACCCACGCAGCGACAAATCATCACGCAGTTCGGGACGGATAACGCCGCCGTCGACAAGGCGCTCATAGAGCTTAAGTGCGCTCTTTGGGGCGTCTTCGCGAGAAACGTCCGTATCAACCAGCGAAGTATTGTAGTCACCCATGATCGCCTTCCGGAAAGTTTTGCATAGTCCTATAACCCTTCGCGTTTTACTGTGACGGTGCTCAATTCTTTACGATAACGATCGCGCGGGAAAATATTGAAAAGAGATTCGAAATCCACCCGAGTCGACTCGGTCCCATTTCTCCCGGTTGAATCGCACTCTAATTCGAATCAATAGATTTACGAAAAAAGTCCGAATCAATCCATTGAAAAGATCCTTGTACACATCCGCCTGCAATCACCCGGACACACTGCGCTGCTAGCGAACTCGCTTACCGTTCCATTACCCCCAACTCCCTCGCGAGCACCAACCTCTCACGCCCGAATCAGGTGCGCGCATTGACTTACATCGGTGCACACCTCCCCGCCACAGGGCAAAAACTCAAGGCTCAAGCCCAGCCACAGCACCACTTCGGCCCTGGCACACTTCCCGCTTTAAAGAGCACGCAAGGAGCCGGCGCAACACCCGGTTCAGACAATCTGTAAATGGACGGCTAGGGTTCCGGCCTGCATCGCGCAGGCGCTGGTCCGAGAGCCGTCGACCTCTGGCGAGGTTACACGGCGGGATAAAAGCCCGGGAGAGAACGCGATGTTTGCGCTGCTCCCTGCCGTCGCTAACCGTCCCCTCCGAGGTCAACCCATGTTCAAGCTCGTGCGCTGTCTTGGCATTGCCGCCGTCTCCCTCGCCACACTCGCATCAAGCCCCGCGTTCGCCGCGGGTCGCAATGATTTCAAGGTCTGCTGGACCATCTACGCCGGCTGGATGCCGTGGGGCCAGGCAAAAACCCAAGGCATCGTCTCCAAGTGGGCGAAGAAATACGGCATCAACGTCGATGTCGTGCAGTTGAACGACTACGTCGAATCGATCAATCAATACACGGCCGGCAAGTTCGACGGCTGCGCGATGACCAATATGGATGCGCTGACGATCCCCGCCTCCGGCGGCGTCGATTCGACCGCGCTGATCGTCAGCGACTATTCGAACGGCAACGACGGCGTGCTGATCAAGGGCAAAGGCAAACAGATCGCCGATCTGAAGGGCCAGGAAGTCAATCTCGTGCAGTTCTCCGTGTCGCACTACCTGCTCGCGCGCGCACTCGAAAGCGCGCATATGAGCGAGCGTGACCTGAAGGTCGTGAACACATCCGATGCCGACATCTCCGGCGCCTTCGCAACGCCTACGGTGCACAACGCGGTCACGTGGAACCCGATGCTCGCGGACCTGAAAGCACAGCCGAACGTCACCGAAGTCTTCGACTCGAGCAAGATCCCCGGCGAGATCATGGACATGATGGTCGTCAACACGAAGACGCTGCAGCAGAACCCGGCACTCGGCAAGGCACTGACCGGCGCGTGGTTCGAAATGGTCGCGCTGATGCACACCAATTCCGCCGAAAGCACCTCCGCGCTGACCGCGATGGCGAAGGCCTCGGGCACCGATCTCGCGAACTTCAAGGGTCAACTGTCGACCACCGCGCTCTTCTATACACCGCAAGCCGCGCTCGATTTCGTCACCAGCCCCGACATGCCGAAGATCATGACGCGCGTCGCGAAGTTCTCGTTCGATCACGGCCTGCTCGGCCAGGACGCGAAAAGCGCGGACGCGGTCGGCATGGCATTCGACAAGGGCGTCGTGATCGGCAACAAGAACAACGTCAAGCTGCGCTTCGACCCGAGCTACGTCGCGATGGCAGCGGCGGGCAAGCTCTGAGACCGGCATTGCGGCCTTTCTGCAAGGCTTTAAAACAAGGCGCCCACCATGCGACTCATCAATCGACATCCGAGCCGGATCGGCGGCCTGATGCTGCTCCTGCTGCCGTTCGTCGTGCTTTGCGCGGTCTATTTCACCGGCTCGTCGATGCGGCTCGCGGCCAATCCCGATGACAAGCTGCTGCCGAGCGCCGCGCAAATGAGCGATGCGGTCAAGACCGTCGCGTTCACCGAAGACCGGCGCACCGGCGAATATCTGCTGTGGGCCGATACGGTGTCCAGCTTGCGGCGCCTCGGCATCGGTCTCGTGGTGAGCGCGCTGATCGCGCTGACCGCCGCGATCGCCACCGGCTCGCTGCCGCTCGTCAGCGCGACGCTGTCGCCGTTCATCACCGTCGTGTCGATGGTGCCGCCGCTCGCGGTGCTGCCGATCCTGTTCATCGTGTTCGGGCTCGATGAGTTGTCGAAGGTCGTGCTGATCGTGTTCGGCATCACGCCGATGATCATTCGCGACCTGCATGCACGCGCTCGCGAGATTCCGGCCGAGCTGTGGGTCAAGGCGCAGACGCTCGGCGCCACCAGCTGGACGCTGATTCTGCGTCTGGTGCTGCCGCAACTGCTGCCGCGCCTGCTGGTCGCGATGCGTCTGTCGCTCGGCGCGGCATGGCTCTTTCTGATCGCCGCCGAGGCGATCGCGTCGACCGACGGCCTCGGCTATCGCATCTTCCTCGTGCGCCGCTATCTGTCGATGGATCTGATCCTGCCGTACGTCGCGTGGATCACGCTGCTCGCATGGCTCACCGACGAACTGCTGCGCCGGATCGCGCGGTGGTCCTTCCCCTGGTATTGCGGAGGCGCGTGATGATCGAAGTGCGCAACGTATGGAAAGAGTATGGCGACCAGGTCGTGCTCGAACGCCTGAATCTGACCGTCAAGGAAGGCGAGTTCTGTTCGATGGTCGGTGCATCGGGCTGCGGCAAGTCGACGTTTCTGCGGCTGCTGCTCGGCCAGGAGCGACCGACTCGCGGTGAGATCCTGCTCGACGGCAAGCCGTTGCCCGGTGAGCCGGACCCGCATCGCGGCGTGGTGTTTCAGCGCTACTCGGTGTTCGATCACCTGAGCGTGCTGCGCAACGTGATGCTGGGGCTCGAGCTTTCGCAAGCGAAGCTCACGGGCCGGCTCTTCGGCGCGCGGCGCCGCGCGGCTGCCGACGAAGCCGCCGCGATGCTCGAACGCGTGGGTCTGGGTGCGTCCTTGCACAAATTTCCACAGCAACTGTCGGGCGGCATGCAGCAACGTCTGGCGATCGCCCAGGCGCTGATGATGAAGCCGCGCGTGCTGCTGCTCGACGAGCCGTTCGGCGCGCTCGACCCCGGTATCCGCCGCGATATGCACGAGCTGCTATCGGACCTGTGGCGCGAAGCGAAGCTCACCATTTTCATGGTCACGCATGACCTGAAAGAGGGCTTCACGCTGGGCAGCCGCGTGCTGGTTTTCGACAAGGTGCGCGTCGATCCGCAAGCGCCCGGCGCGTATGGCGCGCGCATCACCTACAACATTCCGCTCGACCGCAGCCGCGAATCCGCATCCGCCGTTCATCTCGCTCAGGCAGCGGTGCAAGGCGCGGCGAGTGTTGAAGCGATCTCTGACTGAAGGAATTCGAAGATGAAATTGCTGCTTGAAGAACTCGTTCCCGGCGGCGGTCATACCTCGCTGATCGTCAAACGCGGCCAGTCGTTGCGCGTGACGGACCTGCGCGGTGGCGCAAACGTCAGCGTGATGATGGTCAACGCCGCGGAGAAAAGCGAACGGCTGAATCTGCCGGATTCGCTGAAGTGCCAGCACACGGCGAAGCTCACCGTCGGCCACTGCCTGTACTCCGACATGGGCCGCGTGCTCGCCGCGATCGTTGCGGATACCTGCGGCTGGCACGACAGCATCGGCGGCGTATCGAACGCAAGTGAAGTGCTCGAACGCTATGGCGCGGGCCGCTATCAGGAACTGCGCAACAGCTTCTATCGCAACGGCACCGACAACCTGCTCGTCGAAATGGGCAAGTGGGGCCTCTGCATCTCCGACCTGCTGATGACGCTGAATCTGTTCAGCCGTGTCGATGTCACCGACAACGGGACCTTGAAGTTCGTGCCCGGCAACTCGAAGGCCGGCGACTACGTCGACCTGTACGCGCCGATGAACACGCTCGTCGTGCTCACGGCGATTCAGCATCCGCTCGACCCCAATCCGGAATACGCGCCGAAGCCCGTGAAGCTCGAACTGAGCGACGCGCCAGCCGAGGTCGCCGAAATCTGCCGCACCGCCTGCGAAGAAAACGCACGCGGCTTCATCAATACCGAGCGGTTCTTTCTTTGAGCGGAGACCGACCCATGACCAGCACGCTTACCGTCAGCGAAAAACAGCCTGAAAACGCGGCCTATCGCGAAACACTCGCCGCGGGCGAGCCATGGCTTCACGAAGTGAAAGCCGGCCAGACACTGCGCATCGTCGACCTCGAAGGCAATCAGGCCGTCGATACGCTGTTCTACAGTCTCGCCGATCCACGCGAGCGTTTCGATCCGCAGCGCACGTTGCGCCGGCAACAAAGCCTTTATCTGGGCTCGGGCTCGGTGCTGTATTCGAACCTCGGCAATCCGATGCTGACGATCGTCGCCGACACCTGCGGCCGTCACGATACGCTCGGCGGCGCCTGCGCGCAGGAGAGCAACACGGTGCGCTATGCGCTGGAAAAGCGCTACATGCATAGCTGCCGCGACAACTTCCTGCGTGCGTGCGCGCACGACGGACGTCTGGCGAAACAGGACATCGGCGCGAACGTGAACTTCTTCATGAACGTACCGGTGACGGCCGAAGGCGGACTCACGTTCGAAGACGGCATTTCCGCGCCGGGCAAGTACGTCGAGCTGCGCGCCGAGATGGACGTGATCGTGCTGATTTCTAACTGCCCGCAGCTGAACAATCCGTGCAACGCGTACAACCCGACGCCCGCCGAGCTGCTGATATGGAACTGACGCGCATCCGCAACTGGCTCTTTTTCGTCATGCTGGTTCGCGCCGGGCGCTGTGTCGCCGTGACGCGCGAACAACTGCGCCGAGCCCAGCGCTGACGCAACCGTAACTGCAACCGCGACCGCGGCCGTGGACGACCACGGCCGGCACCTCCCACGGCGGGACGGCCCGCCTCTGATTCAACACACCTTCCATGTTCGAGAAGATTCTGATCGCCAATCGCGGCGCTATCGCGTGCCGCATTCTGAGAACGTTGCGCGAGCTCGATGTCACCGGCGTCGCGATCTATGCGGAAGCCGACCGCGCGAGCCGTCACGTCAGCGAAGCGCCTGTCGCGCATGGTCTCGGCGAGGGTCCGGCCGCGACGACCTATCTCGACACGGCGAAGATCCTCGAGATCGCGCGTCGCGAGAACGTGCAGGCGATCCATCCCGGCTATGGCTTTCTATCGGAAAACGCGGCGTTCGGCGAAGCCTGCGAAGCGGCCGGCATCGCGTTCATCGGACCGACGCCCGCGCAGTTGCGCGCGTTCGGTCTGAAGCACACAGCTCGCGAAATCGCCGCCAACGAAGGCGTGCCGATGCTGCGCGGCACCGGGCTGCTCGACGATCTGCCGGCGGCGCTCGCAGCCGCGCAGACCATCGGCTATCCGGTGATGCTGAAAAGCACCGCGGGCGGCGGCGGTATCGGCATGCGGGTGTGCTGGGATGCCGATGAACTCGGCGCCCATTTCGACGCGGTCAAACGGCTCGGCGAGAACAACTTCAGCGATGCCGGCGTGTTTCTGGAGAAGTACATCGAACGCGCGCGGCATCTGGAAGTGCAGGTATTCGGCGACGGTAAAGGCGGAGCAATCGCACTCGGCGTGCGCGATTGCTCGGTGCAGCGGCGCAATCAGAAAGTGCTGGAGGAAACGCCCGCGCCCTGTCTGCCCGAAGGCATGTCGGCCGCGTTGTGCGAGGCCGCGGTCAAGCTCGCGAAGGCGGTCGACTATCGCTCCGCCGGCACCGTCGAGTTCGTCTACGACAGCGCCGCGCAACAGTTCTACTTTCTCGAAGTCAACACGCGTCTGCAGGTCGAGCACGGCGTCACCGAACAGGTGTGGGGCGTCGACCTCGTGCGCTGGATGATCGAACTCGCGGCCGGCACGCTCGCGCCACTACACGAACTCACGGCGAATCTGACGCCGCGCGGGCACGCGATTCAGGCCCGGCTCTATGCCGAAGACCCGGGCCGCGATTTCAAACCGAGCCCCGGTCTGCTGACCGATGTCGCGTTCCCGCCCGCGGACGGCAGCGCGCTGCGCATCGATACGTGGATCGAGGCCGGTTGCGAAGTGCCCCCGTACTTCGACCCAATGCTCGCCAAAGTGATCGCGTGGTCGCCGACCCGCGACGAAGCGCGCACCGCGCTCGACCATGCATTGGCAAACACACGCCTCTACGGCGTCGAAACGAATCGCGACTATCTGCGCCAGATTCTGAGCGCCGCGCCGTTCGCATCGGGAGAGCCGTGGACCCGTTGCCTTGAAGGGCTCAAGTACCGGGCGACGACCGTCGAAGTGATCAGCGGCGGCACGCAAACCACGGTGCAGGACTATCCGGGCCGGCTCGGCTATTGGGCGGTCGGCATCCCGCCGTCGGGACCGATGGACGATCGCGCGATGCGGCTCGGCAATCGCCTGCTCGGCAACGCGGCCGATGCCGCCGCGCTCGAAGTGACGATGAGCGGACCGACGCTGCGCTTCAATACCGATGCGGTGATCGCTGTAACCGGCGCGGAAATCCCCGTACTGCTCGACGACGTCGCGCAGCCGCTGAATACGACGATCGCTGTGCGCGCCGGTTCGACGCTGACACTCGGCACGATCCGCGGCCGAGGCGCGCGCGCTTATCTATGCGTGCGCGGCGGCTTCGATGTCGCCGACTATCTCGGCAGCCGCAGCACCTTCACGCTCGGTCAGTTCGGCGGACATGGCGGCCGCGCGATCCGCGCGGGCGACGTGCTGCACCTCTATCCGCTC
The DNA here is from genome assembly GCF_021390495.1 of Paraburkholderia sp. ZP32-5. Lineage (NCBI taxonomy): Bacteria > Pseudomonadati > Pseudomonadota > Betaproteobacteria > Burkholderiales > Burkholderiaceae > Paraburkholderia > Paraburkholderia sp. ZP32-5. Next base: position 3,498,302 of record NZ_JAJEJP010000001.1, read on the forward strand.
GACGATACGCAGGCCGGCGCGGTGCTCGCGCATGCGCCCACGCTCGATAGCGTGCGCACCCTGCGCGTGATTTACGGCCCGCACGGCGCGCCCGAATACTTCAGCCAGCGCTATATCGAACGGCTGCTCGACACCGAATGGGAGATTCACTTCAATTCGAGCCGCACCGGTGTGCGCCTGATCGGACCGAAGCCCGAATGGGCGCGCGAAGACGGCGGCGAAGCGGGCCTGCATCCGTCGAACATTCACGACAATCCGTACGCGATCGGCGCGGTCGATTTCACCGGCGACATGCCCGTGATTCTCGGCCCCGATGGCCCGAGCCTCGGCGGTTTCGTGTGTCCGGTGACGATCATCGAAGCGGACCTGTGGCAGATCGGCCAGCTGAAAGCCGGCGACAAGATCCGCTTCGTGCCGGTCGGCGTCGATGAAGCGCGCGCGGCCGCGCGCCAACGTCTGCGCGAACTGGAGAGCCTCACGATCGAGCAAAGCGCGCCGCTCAACACCGCAGGCACACTGACGTCGCCGGTGGTGCTCGATACCGGAGCGGATCACGAACGGCTCGTCGCGCGCGTGTCGGGCGACACACATCTGCTGCTCGAAATCGGACCGGCCGAACTCGACCTCGTGTCGCGCTTCCGCGGCCATGCGCTGATGCAGTCGCTGGAAGCCATGGCGCTGCCCGGCGTGATCGACCTGACGCCTGGCATTCGCTCGCTGCAGATTCACTACCGGCCGGAGGCGTTGCCGCTTGCCGATCTGCTCGACATCGTCGCGCGCGCGTGGAGCCAGGTGCTGTTGCACAAGGACCTGCGCGTGCCGTCCCGCATCGTTCATCTGCCGCTGTCGTGGGATGACCCGGCATGCCAGCTCGCGATCGAGAAATACATGACCACGGTGCGCAAGGACGCACCGTGGTGCCCGAGCAACCTCGAATTCATTCGCCGTATCAACGATCTCGATTCGCTCGACGCGGTCAGGCAGATCGTCTTCGATGCGAGCTATCTGGTGATGGGACTCGGCGACGTGTATCTCGGCGCGCCGGTCGCGACGCCGCTCGACCCGCGCCACCGGCTGGTGACGACCAAATACAACCCGGCGCGCACGTGGACCGCGGAGAACTCCGTCGGTATCGGCGGCGCGTATCTGTGTGTGTATGGGATGGAAGGACCCGGCGGCTATCAGTTCGTCGGCCGCACGTTGCAGATGTGGAATCGCTACCGCAAGACCGCGGACTTCGCCGGGCAGCATTATCTGCTGCGCTTCTTCGATCAGATCCGCTTCTACGAAGTATCGGCCGACGAGCTGTTGCGCATCCGCGCCGACTTTCCGCTGGGCCGCTATCCGCTGCGAATCGAAGAGGCCGAGCTGTCGTTGCCGGACTATCAGGCCTTCCTCGCCGACGAATCGGCTAGCATCGACGCGTTCCGTTCGCGCCAGCGCACGGCCTTCCAGGCGGAGCGTGAACGGTGGCGTGAAGCCGGCGCATCCGAGCAGACGTTCGAGCCGCCGCTTGCGCAGGATACGGAGCTCGCGGCGCTGGAAGATGGCGAAGTCGCAGTAGACAGCGAAATCGCCGGCAGTCTGTGGCAAGTAAAAGTGAAGCCCGGCGAGACAGTCGATGCCGGCGACGTGCTGCTCGTCATCGAGTCGATGAAGATGGAAATCTCCGTGTGCGCGCCGTGCGCCGGAACCGTCGCGCAAATTCACGTGGCGCCGGGTTCGCCGGTGCGAGCCGGGCAGCGCGTGGCGGTCATCGCACGTCAGCAGAACCTCAATCAATAGCTGGATAGATCACCATGACGTCATTCGATCTGCGTCTTCCGACACTTCGCGCCGCCTACCGCGCGGGGAGTCTCACGCCGCGCGGGCTCGTCGCCGAACTGCTCGATAAAGCCGCCACGCTGAACCCCGAGTTCAATCTTTTCATCCATCTTCTGAGCGTTGAAGAAGTCGCGCCGTATCTCGACTGGCTCGACACTCAGGACATCGACAAGCTGCCGCTGTATGGCATTCCGTTCGCGATCAAGGACAACATCGATCTCGCCGGCATCCCGACGACAGCCGCCTGTCCCGCGTTCGCTTACACACCCACGGAATCGGCGACGCTGGTCGCGCAGTTGATCGCGCTCGGCGCGATACCGCTCGGCAAGACCAATCTCGATCAGTTCGCGACCGGTCTGAACGGCACGCGTTCGCCGTACGGCAAATGCCGCAATAGCGTGCATCCGGACTATCCGTCGGGCGGCTCGAGCGCCGGTTCGTCGCTGGCGGTCGCACTCGGTGTGGCGAGCTTCGCGCTCGGTACCGACACGGCCGGTTCCGGCCGCGTGCCGGCCGCGCTGAACAATCTGATCGGACTCAAGCCGAGCAAGGGCTTGTTGTCCACCGCGGGTGTCGTGCCCGCGTGCCGCACGCTCGACTGCGTGACGTTTTTCACCGCGACCGCGCAGGAAGCCAGCGAGCTGCTGGCATTGACCGCGCGCGCCGATCCGCGCGACGCATACAGCCGCAAGAATCCACAATGGAACAGCGCACGCGCGTTCGGCACGCCCGCCGCGTTCCGCTTCGGCGTGCCCGCGCAACTGGAATTCGCGGGTTGCACGGAGAGCCCGGCCTTATTCGCGAAAGCGCGTGCGTTGCTCGAAGAAGCCGGTGGAGAAGCAGTCGAAATCGACTTCGAGCCGTTCGTCGAAGCGGCCAGACTGCTCTATCAAGGTCCGTGGGTCGCCGAACGTTACAGCGTGGCCGGCGAATTGATGACGACGCAGCCCGACGCGGTACTGCCGGTCATCCGCGATGTGCTGGCCAAGGCGCCGGGTGCCACCGCAGTCGAGCTATTTCGCGCGCAGTATCGTCTGCAGGAATTGAAAGCACGCTGCGATGCTTTGCTCGAATCGCTGGACTTCGTGCTGACGCCCGCGTATCCACGCGCGGTGACGCTCGACGAACTGGAGCGCGATCCGATCGGCCCGAACTCCTTACTGGGCTATTACACGAACTTCATGAATCTGCTGGACTACGCGGCCGTCGCGACGCCGACCGGTTTCATGAAGAACGGCCTGCCCTGGGGTGTCACCGTGTTCGGCCGCGCGATGACCGACCAGTATCTGCTGGGCGTCGCCGATCTGCTGCAACGAAACAGCGCGGTGCCATGCGTCGGCGGTCAACCGCCGTTGCCTGCCGAGCCGCGCACCGCAAGCCACGACCGGATGCGGATCGTGGTCTGCGGCGCGCACATGCAAGGCTTGCCGCTCAATCGCGATCTGGTTGCGCGCGGCGCGCATCTGGTGCGCGCCACGCATACCGCCGCGCATTACCGGTTAGCGGCGCTGCCCGCGTCGGCGGACGGCACACGACGTCCAGGCATGTGGCGCGTAGCCGGCAACATCGAAAGCGACCCGTCGCACAATGGTGTAGGGATCGCGGTCGAAGTATGGGAGATGCCCAGTTCGGAGTTCGGTTCATTCATCGCGACCGTGCCCTCGCCTCTCGTGCTCGGCAAGGTCGAACTCGCGGACGGCTCGTGGATAACCGGCTTCCTGTGCGAACCGTATGCGATACAAGCCGCAACGGATATCTCCACGTTCGGCGGATGGCGAGCCTGGCTCGCCAGTGAGTGCAGTTCCGTTTCCTGACTCTGAGTGAATGGGAGCGGCCTGATGGAAGCTTCGAGGCCGCTCCATCGCATTCGATAACAAACACCGACGTGGAAGCGATTCCAACCGGAGTACTTCCACTCAGCAATTGCTATCGCAAACGATTACTTCGCAGCTCTCGCCATTCCGGGTACTCCAAAAAATAAAACCCTCGTCCGGAGATTGGCCAGTTAATTGTCTGAAGAAAATCTGAATCAGCGCAGTGTCATTGCAATAGTGCTGCTTCAGGTTTGCACAGACCTCACACTTCACGCGTCGTGCGTGGAGCGATCACTCCATGCCTCAACTATTGGGCATCGCTGTCGTTAACACGGACAACTACGCACAGCACCGCATCAGCGATCCGCAGGCAGCACGCGACGGTTCGATTCCGACAGGTATCGCGCGGCAGGTTCAGCACACCGTGCGCCACGTCGGAACATCACTGTCGGCCGATATCATGAATGACCGGGTACTCCGATGCCTTCCGGCATCACTTCGTCGTGCCACGAATGGCACGCGTCGTCATCGCAAACAAGCCATCGCGCTCCGAACAGCGGGGAAAAGCGCTATTTCAACGTTTGCTCTGCCCGGTTCTTTTGCATATTCATTTAAATACGGCCGTTCGAAACCGCGCGTGAAAGTCGAGCGAGTGCATACCGGCACATCGCGTATTTCGATGCCGCGTACGAACGTGCTAATCGTCGGGCGCGCAAGCGCAAACGGATGTGAGTCGTAGATCGAACGAGTATTTTTTCAGGTGGTCGGGTCAAGTGAATATCAAACGTAAATTTCAGATTCTGATGCTGGTGACGGTGTGTGCGATGGGAGGCGTGCTCGCGGTCACCACGAAGGCGTTCGACTCGATCGGCGACGCGTCGTCGATCGCGACGAGACGGCAACAGCAGATTCGCGGCATGACCGAAATCAAGGCAAGCGCGATGTCCACGATCCAGCTCGATCCGACCACCGACGATACGAAGCAGGTCTTCACCACCGCCGAGCAGAACATCGACAAATGGACCGGCATCATCGAGCCGATCCTGACCACCCCGGAGCGGCGCGAAAAGTTCAAGACGCTGATAGAAAGCTGGAAAGCGTACGACCAGAAGTCGCGGCAAATCATCGGCACGGCCGCGCAAGACCCGAAGGCCGCGAACGATAGCGTGAACGCGATCTATCACACGAACTTCCAGCCGTTCCAGGCACTGCTCGACCAGAACATCGCCGAAATCGCCGAACGCGCTAACGCCGCCACCACAAGCGCGGACGAGACCCGCGAAAACATGATGTACCTCATCATCGTCGTGATGTGTGTCGGTCTCGCGTTGGTGGCCGGATGGATCTGGGCATTGTCCCGCATGATTCTCAGAGCGCTGAATAACATCCGCGCGACGCTGCAACAGGCGAGCGAATCGCTCGACCTGAGCCATCGCGTGCCGGTCCACGCGATGGACGAAATCGGTATGGCGGCCACCGCGTACAACGATCTGATGAGCCGTGTCGTCGACGTGTTGACGACGGTGCGCGAATCGACCGAGTCGGTGAGCGTCGCATCGAAGGAAATCGCGGCGGGCAACGTCGATCTGTCGTCGCGCACCGAAGAACAGGCCGCATCGCTCGAACAGACGGCAGCCAGCATGGAGGAACTGACCGGCACCGTGCGCCAGAACGCGGAGAATGCGCGCCAGGCGAGCACGCTCGCGGCCAACGCGTCGGGCATCGCCGAAGAAGGCAGCGGCGTGGTGCAGCGCGTGGTCTCGACGATGGATGAAATCAAGGACAGCTCGTCGAAGATCGCCGACATCATCGGCATCATCGAAGGCATCGCGTTCCAGACCAATATCCTCGCGCTGAACGCAGCGGTCGAAGCGGCTCGCGCGGGAGAACAAGGCCGCGGCTTCGCGGTCGTGGCGGGCGAAGTGCGCGCGCTCGCGCAGCGCTCGTCGACGGCGGCGAAGGAAATCAAGGCGCTGATCGATACGTCGGTATCGCGCGTGCTCACCGGCGCGGACCTCGTCGATCAGGCCGGCGCGACGATGCAGCAGATCAGCGTCGCCGTCACGCGCGTCACCGACATCATGGGCGAGATCGCGTCGGCATCCGACGAGCAGAGCAAGGGCATCGATCAGGTCGGCCAGGCCGTCACGCAAATGGACGAAGTCACGCAGCAGAATGCCGCGCTGGTTGAAGAGGCCGCGGCCGCCGCGCAGTCGCTCGACGACCAGGCCGCGAAACTGAAGGCCGCGGTCGCCACGTTCAGGCTCGGCAACGCGAATGCCGCCGCACCGGTTCTCGCGCGCGCCGCCATGCAACGCGCCGCCGTGCCGGCCAGCAGACGCGTCGCGGTGAAGGCGCGCGTCGAGCCGCGCAGCGACGTTCGCAACGAAGCGCCCGCCGCGCAGGCACCAGTTGCGGCACCAGTTGCCGCACAGGCCAGCGACGACTGGCAAACCTTCTGATCACCCGGACAGCCCGTATCGATTGCACCGCGCGCCGCGACGGCGGCCGCGACCCGAAGAAGGTGTAGCGCCCGATAAAAACCAACCCCAGGGAGGGAGCCGGATTTCGGCAAGCGCACGCGAACGCGGCATGGTTCGCGGCGCGGTCGAAGGACCGGGTCAATGAGCGTAACGATGGAAAGAAGTCGGATGAACTGGCTTTCGCGCGCCGCGCATATTCCCGCGAGGCTGGCGAGCCGCGCGTTGTCTCCGGTTGGTGTCGTCGTCGCCTGCGTGATGCTGACGCTTTTCATGTGGGGCGTATGCGCGCGCGATCTGATCGGCATGCGCCGCGAAGCGTACTCGCGCGCCGTCAACGACGCGCAGAATCTGATGTTCTTCATCGCGCACGACATCGATGAAAACGTCGATCTGTTCGACCGCTCGCTACAAGCGGTCGTCGAGAATCTCGGCGACCCCGGAGTGATGCAGTTGCCGCCGCTGCTGCGCAATCAGTTGCTGTTCGCCGGCGCGACGCCGGAAAGTTACTTCGGCGCGGTCTTCGTGACCGACGCGAACGGCACGGTCGTGCTGGACTCGACCGCGCTGACCGCGCGCCCGACCCGCGACGCCGACCGTCGCTACCTGCTCGCCCAGGGCGGCAGTTGCGGCAACGATCTGTTCATCGGCGCGCCCTATCGATCGCCCTTGACGTACGACACCTATGTGGTCGGCTTCAGCCGTTGCCTGAGCACGCCGAGCGGCAAATTCGACGGCATCGTGGCCGGCACGCTCAGCGTCGATTATTTCCGCTCCCTGCTGGGCGGCGTCGCGCTCGGCAAGGACGGCTTCGCGGCGGTGATCCACAGCAACGGCTCGCTGGTGTCGCAGCAGCCCGACACGCCCGGCTCGGTCGGCCGGGACATGAGCCACGATCCGCTGTTTCTGCGCATGCGCGGCAAAAGCGAGGGCGCCTTTGCCGCGTTCGACGAAACAACCGGCACGCGGCGCCTGTACGTGTTCAAGCGGCTTTCCCAGGCGCCGTTGCTGCTGGTGGTCGCGCCGTCGCTCGCCGACGTCTACGCGGGCTGGCGACAGCGCGCGATCCGGGTCGGTCTGCTGACGCTGGTCTTCACGCTGTCGATGGGCCTGTGCGCGAGCGTGCTTGCCACCGAGTTGAAACGCCGCCAGCACGCCGAGGGCCGTTTGCGAATCGCGGCGGCGACCGACGCATTGACCGGACTCTCGAATCGCGGCGTATTCGACGCGGTGCTGCGGCGGCTGTGGCGGCAATCGATGCGCGACGCGAGCCCGATTTCGCTGCTGTTCGTCGACGTCGACTTCTTCAAGAAATACAACGACACCTACGGCCACTCGGCCGGCGACGAAACGCTGAAGGAAGTCGCCGAAACGATGATGGCGTGCATCGGCCGTCCGCTCGACGAAATCGCGCGCTACGGCGGCGAAGAGTTCGTCGCGTTGCTGCCGGGTACGGGCGCCGACAACGCGCGAATTGTCGCCGAAGCGCTGCGGCGCGCGGTTCACGACCTGAACATCGCGCATAAGCAGTCGCCATGGCGGCGCGTGACCGTCAGCATCGGCGTCGCGACCCGCCGCGCTACGCATGGTGAAAAGGCTTTCGCATTGGTGAAAATGGCCGATTCCGCGCTTTACGCCGCGAAAGCCGCGGGGCGAAATCGCATTGGGGAAAACGGAATCGGCGTATCCGAGCCGCTTGAAGCAGAGGCTGAATAAGTAACGAATCGCTCGATCACCGGTTAAAGCGAATAAATCAATTTCGCGCAAACGTTTTATTGAAAAAACAGCACGTGCCGTGTGAATAACTGACGAATCGCCGCGATTTTCCCGCTGACAAATGCCCTAAAGCAATTCGCCAGAACGCCGATATAAATACTCGAACGCAACCATGACCGCCGGAAAGTAGAGCAGCACTAGAAAGGGAAAACCAGCTCGCAGTTCGGGCAGAAGCGCAGCAGCAGTCGTCGATGGTCGTGAAAGCGCTCGATGCCGCGCCGTACCAGCAGGTCTGCGGTCGCGGCGGGCAAGCCAGCCATGCAGTGAAGTGAAGCAGAGCGCCATCGACGGGGATGGCGAACCGCCGGACAGAAGGATTCGCGCAGCGCGAGCCACACCGGCGCAGCCATCACCTACATCTGACACACCATGCCAAAGACCGTAATGATCGTCGATGACTCAGCCTCCTTGCGACAGGTACTGGGCATCGCGCTGCGCGACGCGGGCTATGAAGTGATCGAAGCCTGCGACGGCTGCGATGCGCTGGAAAAACTGACGGGGCAAAAGATCCATCTGATGATCAGTGACATGAATATGCCCAATATGGACGGCATTCACTTCGTGAAAGCCGTCAAGCAACTGCCGAACTATCGCTTTACGCCGGTGGTGATGCTGACCACCGAATCGGCGGAGCACAAAAAGCGCGAGGGGCGCGCGGCCGGTGCAGGCGCGTGGATCGTCAAGCCGTTCAAGGCCGAGCAGATGGTCGGCGTGGTGCGCCGGCTGGTGCTGCCCTGACAGGCGGCCGCGATCCTGTCTCCGTTCAACCTCGAGTCCGGCGAACCGAACGATGCCCTCCTCCGCTTCAGCCCAATCCTGCGTGCAAGTCGCCGTCGAAGGCGAATTGACGATCTATCGCGCGAATGAACTGAAACAGATTTTCCTGTCGGCGCTCGACAGCGCCGATACGCTCGTGATCGATCTGTCGGCGGTCACCGAAATCGACAGCGCGGGCGTGCAGTTGCTGATGATGGCGAGCGCGGCGGCGCGCGAGGCCGGCTGCGAATTGCGGCTGACCGGCCACAGCTCCGCCGTGCGGGAAGTCTTCGACCTACTCGATCTGGCCGGCTATTTCAACGACCCGCTGCTCGCGCCTTCGAGCCGCGGATAACCGTCACCCGTGGATTTCATCTCAACGCCGCCGGGCACACCATGAATCTGGACCACGCGCTCACCACCTTTATCGCCGAGAGTCGCGACCTGCTGGAGAACATGGAAAGCGCGCTGCTGTCGCTCGGCGAAAATCCGCGCGACGGCGAAGCGGTCAATGCGATCTTTCGCGCCGCGCATACGATCAAGGGCTCGGCGGGTCTGTTTGGGCTCGACCATATCGTCGGGATCACGCATCTGCTCGAAAGCGTGCTCGACGAGATGCGCGGCGGCCGCGTCGCGGTCGACGCCGGCATGATGGTGTTGCTGCTCGCCTGCGGCGACCACATCGCGTCGCTGATCACCGCGCTCGAACAGGGCCGTCACGGCAACGACACCGAATCCGTGCAACGCGCGCAGCAATTGATGGCGCAACTGCACGGCTATCTGGGCCAACGCGGCGCGCCCGCGGCCGCCACGGTCACGACCGTCACTATCGTCGACAGCACCGCCGCGGACCCGGCCGGCGACACCGCTGAAGACACTGCCGGCAACGTGCCGCGCGAGCCCGGCATCGGCCATTGGCATATTTCGCTGCGCTTCGGTGCCAGCGTGCTGCGCAACGGCCTCGACCCGCTGTCCTTGCTGCGTTACCTGGGCACGCTCGGCGAATTCGCCGCGGTCGTGACGATGTCCGACGCGATGCCGGTAGCCGCCGACATGGACCCCGAACTCTGCTATCTCGGCTTCGAAATCGCCTTTCGCTCCGACGCGGATCGCGCGACGATCGAAGGCGCGTTCGAGTTCGTCATCGACGACTGCGAGGTGCGCATCCTCGCACCGGACAGCTCGCCGCGCGATTGCGCGCAACTGCTCAGCGAACTCGGCACCGATCCGGTGCGCGCCGGCGAGATGCTGGTTCGCTGTGGCACGCTCGACACCGCGCAGCTCGATGCGGTGCTGCGCGACGTGATGGGCGCCACGCACTCGGTGAGCGCCGCGCATCCGCTGGCGATGGCCGCCGCGCAAACGGAACCCGCGCCGCCGTCGCCACCGCACACAGCGCCCAGAACGCAGATGGCCGCGCCACTCACGCCCACCGCCGCGCAGATGCTGCGCGCGAAGGAAGCGGCGGAGCGCCAGTCGTTGCGGGTCGACGCGCAGCGGCTCGATCAGTTGATCGATCTGCTCGGCGAACTGACGATCGCCGCCGCCGGCACCGCGCTCACGGCCCGCCGCAGTCGTAACGCGGAACTGGAGGAATGCACGGCGACGCTGACCGCGCTGGTCCGCGAAGTCCGCGACGCGGCACTGCATTTGCGCATGGTCCGCATCGGCGCGACGTTCAACCGCTTTCAGCGCGTGGTGCACGATCTGTCGCACGAGATGGGCAAGGACATCGCGCTGGTCGTCAACGGCGAAGATACCGAACTCGACAAGACGCTGGTCGAAAAGCTGGCCGACCCGCTGACGCACATGGTGCGCAACGCGATCGACCACGGCATCGAAATGCCGGCCGAACGGCTGCGCGCGGGCAAGCATTCGCGCGGTACGGTCACGCTCAACGCGTATCACGACTCGGGCAGCGTCGTGATCGAAGTGAGCGACGACGGCGCCGGCATGAACCGCAAAAAGATTCTCGCGAAGGCAGTCGAGCGCGGCCTCGTTTCGGCGGACGCCAAGCTGCCCGAACGGGAAGTCTTCGAGCTGATCTTCGAGCCGGGCTTTTCCACCGCCGATCACGTGACGAGCCTGTCCGGGCGCGGCGTCGGCATGGACGTCGTCAGACGCAACATCACCGCGCTGCGCGGCAGCATCGCGATCGACAGCAAGCCGGGCATCGGCACGCGGATGACCGTGCGGCTGCCGCTCACGCTGGCGATCATCGACGGCTTCATGGTGGAAGTCGACGACGCCGCGTTCGTGATCCCGCTCGAGATGGTCGACGAATGCATCGAATTCAACGACAAGGCCGGCCGCGACTACACGAACCTGCGCGGCAACGTGCTGCCGCTAATCCGCCTGCGCGAGTTCTTCGCCCTCGACTCCACGCCGACCCGGCGCCAGAGCGTGGTCGTGATCAAGCATGGCGAGCTGCGCGCGGGGCTCGTTGTCGATGGTCTCGTCGGCGAATTGCAGACCGTGATCAAACCGCTGAGCCCGGTTTTTTCGCGGGTTCGCTGCATCAGTGGCTCGACGATCCTCGGCAGCGGCGACGTCGCGCTGATCATCGACGTCCCCGCGCTCTTCAGCAGCATTTGCGGCGGCAACGTTCGAGCCGACGTCACGGGCGCCTCGCCGATCTCGTGGAAAGCAGCGCGGCAGCCGGCGCACGAGCACGCGCCCCACATTGACTGAATGAAGGACATTTCATGCTCGGAAATCTCTCTCTGAAGGCAAAGGCGACCCTGCTGCTGGGCGTGGGCGTGCTGGCGACACTGATGGTGCTGGACATCGGGCTCGCCGGGCTGAAAACGGTCGCCGCGCATCTCGACGAGATCGGCCGCGACCATCTGCCGTCGGTCGAAGGGCTGATGATCGTCCACGAAGGGCAAACGGCGATTCGCTCCGCCGATCGCGCGGTCGATTCGCTGGCCAGTTTTCCGGACGAATTCGGCAAGATCGGCGCGCAGCTCGATCGCAAACAGGAACTGTGGGCACGCGTCGAGAAGGGCTGGAACCGCTATGAGCCGTTGCCGCAGACGCCGGAGGAGACGGTCGTGTGGCAGCAGTTCGTGAAGGACTGGCAAGCCTGGAAGGACGCGGAAACGCGGCTGACCGACCAGCAGCTCGAAATTACGCACGCCGACCCCGGCGAGCGATCGGCGCTGTTCGTCGCGCTGCATCAATCGCTGGTCGAAAGCGATACGCAGTTCCGCGTCGCGGCGACCGATCTGTCACAACTGGTCGCCATGAACATGCGCTACGGCAAGACCGCGACCGACGCCATCGACGCGGACGCGACCCGCACGCTCCGGCACATGTATATCGCGGCGGCCGCGCTGCTGACGCTGCTGATCGCGCTGGGCGTGGTGATCGTCGGCGCGATCATGCGCACGCTCGGCGGCGACCCGTCGTATGCGGCCGAAATCGTCCGCAAGGTGGCGGGCGGCGATCTGCGCGTCGACGTGCAGACCCGCGCGCGTGATCGTTCGAGCATGCTGTTCGCGGTCAAGGAAATGGTCGCGCGGCTGTCGCAGGTGGTGGGCGAAGTGCATGACGGCGCGGCCAATCTGTCGCGCGCGTCGGAGCAGTTGAACGACACCGCGCAGTCGCTATCGCAGTCGGCGAGCGAACAGGCGGCCGGCGTCGAGGAAACCAGCGCGTCGCTCGAAGAGATGACCACGTCGATCGCGCAGAACACGGAGAACGCGCGGGTCACCGACGGTATGGCGACGACGGCGGCGAGCGAGGCGAACGAAGGCGGCGACGCGGTCCGCGCGACCGTCGCGGCGATGAAACAGATTGCCGGCAAGATCGGCATCATCGACGACATCGCCTATCAGACCAACCTGCTCGCGTTGAACGCGGCGATCGAAGCCGCGCGCGCCGGCGAGCACGGCAAGGGCTTCGCGGTGGTGGCCGCCGAGGTGCGCAAGCTCGCCGAGCGCAGCCAGGTCGCGGCGCAGGAAATCAGCGAGGTCGCGGGCAGCAGTGTCGAGCTGGCCGAGCGCGCCGGCCTGCTGCTGGACTCGATGGTGCCGAATATCCGCAAGACGTCGGAACTCGTGCAGGAGATCACGTCGGCGTCGGAAGAACAGGCCACCGGCGTGTCGCAGATCACCAGCGCGGTCATGCAACTGAACGAGGCGACCCAGCAGACCGCCGCCAGCTCCGAGGAACTCGCCGCGACCGCCGAGGAAATGAGCGGCCAGGCGCGCCAGCTTCAGCAAACGGTCGACTTTTTCAAGCTGGCGGCGACGCCGGCCGGCTCCGCGCCGTGGTCCGGCGACGGCCGGCGCCGCGCCGCCGCCGCGAGGCAGCGTGGCAAGCCGCGCGGCAGACGGCAGTCGAGCGCGCTGGAGCTGGAGTCGGCCGAGCCCTTCGACGAGTCGAGCTTCGTCAGGTACTAGGGGCCGCGGACATGGAGACAGCATGCAGGAAAGAGACGCAGGAAGAGACGCATGGACGACACGCGCTTTGACGAACCGTCGCAGTATCTGACGTTCACGCTCGCCGACGAGGTGTTCGGCATCGATATCCTGTCGGTCAAGGAGATCATCGAATACGGCGGTGTGACCGACGTGCCGATGATGCCGCGCACCGTGCGTGGCGTGATCAATCTGCGCGGCGCGGTCGTGCCGGTGGTGGATCTGCTCGCGCGCTTCGGTCAGCCGTCGAGTCCGGTCGGGCGCCGCACCTGCATCGTGATCGTCGAGAAAATCTGCGCGGGCGAGCCGTCGCATGTGATCGGCGTGGTCGTGGACACGGTGAGCGCGGTGCTGACGATTCCGGCGAGCGCAATCGAACCGGCGCCGGGCTTCGGGATGCGTCTCGCCGCGCAATTCGTGCTCGGCATGGGCCAAGACACACGCAAACGCAGAAGCAAGGAAGCAGAACGAGACAAGGATAAGGAAAAGGGCAACGGCAACGGCGACGACAAAGGCCGCTTCGTGATCCTGCTCAACCTCGACGAGGTGCTGAACCTCGAGCAGCTCGGCGCGATGGACGCGCTGTCCGCCGAGGTCGAGCCGGTCGAGCCCGACTAGCAACGCGGCGCGCTCGCGCGGGTCGTCGCGCGCGCCGCTCCCCATTCATGCACCACGTGTTCCGATGATAGCCACGATCACCGACAGGGAATTCGCGAGGGTCAGCCGCTTTATCCACGAAACGGCGGGGATCCACCTCTCCGCCGCGAAGCGGGGGCTCGTCTGCGGACGGCTCGCGAGACGGCTCCAGCACTTCCGGTGCACCAGCTTCAGCCAGTATCTCGTGCTGCTCGAAGGCGACGCGGCGGGCGATGAAGCACAGACGGCGATCAACCTGCTGACCACCAACGAGACGTTCTTCTTTCGCGAAAGCCGGCACTTCGAGATGCTGCGCCGCTTCGCCGCGCTGTGGCGCGAGCGGCGCGAGCCGCTCAACGTGTGGAGCGCCGCGTGCTCGACCGGCGAGGAGCCCTACAGCATCGCGATGGTGCTCGACCACGCGCTCGGCCCGAACCGCTGGGACGTGCTCGGCACCGATATCAGCACCCGCGTACTTGCGCACGCGCGCCGCGGACACTACACCGAGGAACGCGCGCGCCAGATTCCGCCCGCGTTGCTGCGGCAATACTGCCGCAAGGGTATCGGCGACTACGCGGGCACGCTGCTCGTCGAGCGTTCGCTGCGCGAGCGCGTGCGCTTCGCGCAGGTCAACCTGAATGCGCGCTTGCCCGATATCGACATGTTCGACTGCATCTTTCTTCGCAACGTGATGATTTATTTCGACATCGAGACGCGCCGCAAGGTGGTCGAGCGGGTGTGCGCGCAACTGCGTCCGGGCGGCATGCTGTGCGTCGGTCATTCGGAGAGCCTGCATCAGGTCAACGACGATCTGGTGCAGGTCGCGCCCTCGGTGTATCGCAAGCCATGAAGGAGAGCCGCCATTCCGAAGCCTTCTTCATCGTTCTCCCGTAACGCAGGATGCCCTCAATGAAGCCGATGCCTTGCCCAATCGAATCGGTGCTTCTGGTTGACGACAGCGCAACCGAATGCGAGGCCGTCACGCTCATGTGCAAAGAGCTCGGCGTGCAGGACGTCGTGTGTGCGTACGACGGCGCCGAAGCGCTCGCGCTGCTGGCGGTGCCCGGGTTCACGCCCAGCCTGATGATCGTCGACCTCGAAATGCCGGTGATGGATGGCGTCGAGATGATGCAGCAGTTGCGCCAGCGCGGACTGCGCATTCCGATCATTGTGTCGTCCGGTCACGACGGCCCGCTGGTGCGGGCGGTCGAAGGCATGGCGCGCAATCTCGGTCTGCCGGTAATCGCCGGGCTATGCAAGCCGCTCACGCGCGACGCGCTCGCGCGCGCTTTCGAATGCCGCGACAACGTCGAGCAGTTGCACTGCGGCTCGCCGGCCGCGCACCTGCCCGATGTGGATATCGCCGCGCTCGCGCAGGCGATCAGCGCGGGCGAAGTCGTGCCGCACTATCAGCCGAAGGTGGATATCCAGCGCGGCCTGCTGCGCGGCGTCGAGGTGCTGGCGCGCTGGACCGACGCGCGGCTCGGGCCGGTGCCGGCCGATCGCTTCATCGCGGCCGCCGAACACAGTGGCCTGATTCTGACGCTCAGCCTGTCGGTCATCGATCAGGCGGTCGCGCAGGCGGCCAGCTGGAATACGCGCGGCCTGCGGCTGATCCTCGCGCTCAACATATCGCCGTGTCTGCTGAGCGAGCCGCACCTGGTCGAGGCGATTTCGGGGCTGCTCGAAAAGCACGGCGTGAGTCCGTCGCAGGTCGTGCTGGAGATCACCGAGAGCTCGGTGGTGAGCCCGGACGGTCCCGCGCTCGGCGCGCTCGCGCGCTTTCGTCTGCGCGGCTTCGGCCTGTCGATCGACGACTACGGTACCGGTTTGTCGTCGATGCAGCAGTTGGCGCGCATTCCGTTCACCGAACTGAAGGTGGACCGCTCGTTCGTGCATCGCGCGCATGAGCAGGAAAATCTGCGGGTGATTCTGGAGTCCGCGCTGACGATGGCGCACCGGCTGCGCCTCGTAACGGTCGCCGAAGGCGTCGAAACCGTCGAGGACTGGCGCTTGCTACAGCAGTATGGCTGTCAGATCGGGCAAGGCTATCTGCTCGCGAAACCGATGCCCGCCGAGGACCTACTGCCGTGGATCAAGGCGCATCGCAAGCGCTTGCCGCTGTTGCGCGCGCCGTCGCTGGCGCAGCCGCCGCGCCATCATCCGTTGCACGTGTCAGAGGATCAGAGCGAGACCCGGCAGTAGGCGCGGCGGCGAGCGTGGCAAACCAGCGCGCCGGACCGTGCGGGTCCTCCGGTGGTGTGGCTGAACTCGATCGGCAGGCTGGTCTCTAACGGCCTGACAGACGCCGCCGATTCCGCGTTGGGATCGGTGGCCGTCAAGCGCAACTTCGAGGAGGCTCACTGATGACGTTTCGCCCCGCCGCATCCGCCGCCGTTGTTTCTGTCGCGCTGCTCGGCGCCAATGCGACGCTTCCGGTTCAGGCGCAAACCGCGGCCTCGTCCGACAGCCAATGGCGCGCGAGCCCCACTACACTCGCGACGCTGCTGCAGGACGGCTACCGGATCGTCGCCGTCGTCAACGGCGCGCGCGGCAACGCTGGCCCGGCCGATACGATCTTCGTGCAGCGCGATCAGAGCGCGTATAAATGCATTGATCCGCAAGCGGCGGATGCAAAGACGAAAGCGGCTACGCCGCCGGCCTGTTACGAACTGGTGCCGCCGGGCGGCGGCGCGCCGGCGTCGGAAGCGAAATAGCGCTTTTCTGTACTGATTGGATGCGCCGGTCCGGCGCAAGCTCGGCGCGGGTTCGACGCACGAGCAGCGTCGACCTCGCGCGGCCTCGTTGGCGTTTCAGCGATCCACGAGCCGGCTCAGATTGCCGCGTACCCGCTGCAACAACGCGATCAGCTGCGCCGCTTCTTCGGCGCTGAAACCATTGAGCGCTTCGAGCGCGACTTCATCGCCGACCTTACGCGCCTTGTCGAGCGTGCCCTCGGCTTTCGGCGTCATGCGCACCTGGCGCTCGCGGCGGTCCTGCGGGTTCGCGGCCCGCTCGATCCAGCCGCCCTCCTCCATCCGGTCGAGCAGCCGGCCCGCCGAGATCGGCGCGACCTCGAGCAGATCCGCGAGCCGCGCCTGATTGATGTCGCCGTAGTGGCCGAGATAGGCCAGCACACGGCATTGCGCGCGCGTCAGGTCGACCGACGATTTCGCGAGATCGTCGAAACGCTTGCCTGTCAGGCGGCCGACGTCGGAAATCAGAAAGCCGAAGCGCTCTTCGAATTGGGTTTTCATGCGCGAATTATACGGAAGCCTTTTTGCCCGCAGCACGGCAACCGATGCGCTTTAGCGTCAGCACAACTCCTGATGGCGTATTCGCGCGCGATCGATATAATAAGCATGCTTACGATATCGACGACTCCCACCCTTCATGTCCTCCGCCTCCTCGCCGGCGAGCGCCGCCATGCCGCTCAACCGGCCGATGATCACGATCTCGATCATGCTCGCCACGCTGATCCAGACGCTCGACAGCACGATCGCCAACGTGGCGCTGCCGCATATGCAAGGCACGCTGTCCGCGTCGCAGGACGAAATCACGTGGGTGCTGACCTCCTACATCGTCGCCGCCGCGATCGCCACGCCGCTGACCGGCTGGCTGTCGGACCGCCTGAGCGTGAAGCGGCTGCTGCTGATCGCGATCGGCGGCTTCACGGTGTCGTCCGCGCTGTGCGGGCTATCCGAAACGCTCGCGCAAATCGTGTTGTCGCGTCTGTTGCAGGGCATCTTCGGCGCGTCGCTGGTGCCGCTGTCGCAATCGATCCTGCTCGACATCAATCCGCGCGAAAAACAAGGCCAGGCGATGGCCGTATGGGGCATGGGCGTGATGGTCGGTCCGATTCTCGGACCAACGCTGGGCGGCTGGCTCACCGATAGCTACAACTGGCGCTGGGTGTTCTTCATCAACGTGCCGATCGGCGCGTTCGCGCTGTTCGGCGTCGCGACTTTCCTGCCGACGCGCGAGCCGAAGCACGACGTGAAGTTCGACGCGTTCGGCTTCATCACGCTCGGTCTCGCGATCGGCGCGTTGCAGGCGATGCTCGATCGCGGCGAACAGCTCGACTGGTTTTCGTCGACCGAGATCGTGATCGAAGCGCTGGTCGCGGCGATCAGCTTCGCGTTCTTTCTGGTGCATACGGCAACCGTCGGCGAGCGCTCGTTTTTCAAGTACAAGTTGCTGAAAGACCCGAACTTCGCGACCGGCACGTTCTTCATCTTCGTGATCGGCGCGGTCATGTATGCGACGCGCGCGCTGTTGCCGCCGATGCTGCAGAACCTGATGGGTTATCCGGTCGCGACTACGGGGCTCGTCACCGCGCCGAGCGGCGCGGGCACGATGGTCGCGATGCTGATCGCCGGGCGGCTGCTCCGGCGGGTCGACGCGCGGCTTTTGCTGCTCGCCGGCTTTCTGATTTCCGCGTTCGCGTTGTGGCAGATGATGCATTACACGATCGTGCTGTCGCCGTCGAATATCGTGTGGCCCGGCGTGGTCCAGGGCTTCGGACTCGGTCTCGTGTTCGTGCCGCTGTCCGCGCTGACGTTCTCGACGCTCGCGCCGGAGTTGCGCGCGGACGGCACCGCGACCTACAGCCTGATGCGCAATATCGGCAGCAGTATCGGCATTTCGATCGTGCAGACGCTGATGACGCGCAACACGCAGATCTCGCACGCGGACCTCGCGGCGAACGTGACCGCCTTCAATCCGGCGATCCAGCCGATGCTCGACAGCGGCTCGAACTACGACATCGCGGCGCTGAACGCGTCGATCACGCAGCAGGCGTCGATGGTCGCGTATCTGAACGACTTCAAGCTGATGTTCGTGGCGACGCTGCTGGTGATTCCGCTGCTGCTGTTGATCCGGCCGACGCACAAGGCGCCGGATGCATCGGCGGCGCACGCGGCGATGGATTGAACGGCGCCAGCCACCTGCTTACGCATCACCCTTCGATCCGCTCGCGCGTCACGCCGAGCAACGATGCCATCGCTGCTTGAGCCGCGGCGGCATTGCGCGTGCTGATCGCGTCGAATACCGCCGTATGCTCGGCGAGCGATGCATTGAACACATCCGCGCGTTTCGCATTGAGCCGCAACTGTGCTTCGAGCGTGCGCTCGATCAGCGCGCCGAGCGGGATCAGCAGTTCGTTGCTGCATGCACTCAGCACGCTCAGATGAAACTGCAGATCGGCGCGCACCCATTCGTCGACATTGCGCGCCGCCGCCATCGCCGCGTGCGCGGCGGCGAGCGCGCGCAACGTATCGCCGGTGTGCGACGCGGCCGCGAGACCGGCCGCGTACGGCTCGATCATTTCGCGCATCTCCTGCAGCTTCAACGCGAACGCGACTGGCTCGGCGACGCGCGAGTACCAGTCGAGCAGATTGGCGTCCAGCAGATTCCACGCGGATTTCGCGCGCACCCGCGTGCCGACGCGTGGCCGTGATTCGATCAGCCCTTTCGACGTCAGCGTGCGCAGCGCCTCGCGCAGCACCGTGCGGCTCACGCCGAACGTTTCCATCAATTCGGCTTCGCGCGGCAGGATCGATTCGGGCGGGTAGTCGCCGCGCAGAATCGCGGTCGCGAGCTGTTGTGCGGTGCGCCCGTGCAGGTCGTGCTGAATGGTGTTCTCCAGGCGGCTGATGCTTTCTGTAAAGCGGCATTCCGGGGCAGCGATGAGGCCCGGTTTCGCCACTATTTGGCGAATAATACTATTAATAGTATTAAAAAAGGCTTTTGCGGTAGCATGTGAATCCCCGAAATTTTTTGCCGGCACCAGGCCCCAAGGAGACGCACGCCATGAAAATCACCCGACTCGAAACCTTCATCGTGCCGCCGCGCTGGTGCTTCCTGAAGATCGAGACCGACGAAGGCATCGTCGGCTGGGGCGAACCGGTGGTGGAAGGCCGCGCGCATACGGTCGCGGCGGCGGTCGACGAACTCGCGGACTATCTGATCGGCAAGGACCCGCTGCTGATCGAAGACCACTGGCAGGTGATGTACCGCTCCGGCTTCTATCGCGGCGGCCCGATCACGATGAGCGCGATCGCCGGTGTCGACCAGGCGCTGTGGGACATCAAGGGCAAGCATCATGGCGTGCCGGTGCACGCGCTGCTCGGCGGCCAGGTGCGCGACCGGATCAAGGTGTATTCGTGGATCGGCGGCGATCGCCCGAGCGATGTCGCCAACAACGCGCGCGCGGTGGTCGAACGCGGCTTCAAGGCCGTGAAGATGAACGGCTCGGAAGAGCTGCAGATCATCGACACCTTCGACAAGGTGCAAGGCGTGATCAACAACGTCGCGGCAGTGCGTGAGGCCGTGGGCCCGAACATCGGCATCGGCGTGGACTTCCACGGCCGCGTGCACAAGCCGATGGCCAAGGTGCTCGCGAAGGAACTCGATCCGTACAAGCTGCTGTTCATCGAAGAGCCGGTGCTGTCGGAAAACGCGGAAGCGCTGCGCGACATCGTCAACCAGACCAACACGCCGATCGCGCTCGGCGAGCGGCTGTACTCGCGCTGGGACTTCAAGCACATCCTGTCGGGCGGCTACGTCGACATCATCCAGCCGGACGCGTCGCACGCGGGCGGCATCACCGAGTGCCGCAAGATTGCGTCGATGGCCGAAGCCTACGACGTCGCACTCGCGCTGCATTGCCCGCTCGGCCCGATCGCGCTCGCCACCTGCCTGCAGATCGACGCGGTCAGCTACAACGCGTTCATCCAGGAACAGAGCCTCGGCATCCACTACAACCAGGGCAACGACCTGCTCGACTACATCAAGAATCCCGAGGTCTTCAAATACGAAGACGGCTTCGTGTCGATTCCGCAGGGTCCGGGCCTCGGCATCGAAGTCAATGAAGAGAAGGTGCGGGAGATGGCGAAGGTCGGCCATCGCTGGCGCAATCCGGTGTGGCGTCATGCGGATGGCAGCGTCGCCGAATGGTGATGAGTTGAATCACGCGCCCGCGCCACGTTACGGCAATGTGACGCGCGGGCCGTCGCAGTTACGTGACATCCCGGACCGATCCGGCTGGCAAAGACATTTCAATGCCTTCGGCGGTTCGACCCGGCTCCCCGCACCGCCCTGTGCGACGGCCTCCTGAACCGTTTGTTCGGTATCGGACATACGCATGGCGCACTCCTTGCTGAAATGCATGCAAACAACACATGCAGCGGGGGCACCATGGGCGAATTCCTTCCTGACTATCTGATCCGCGAACAGGCAGCGGTCGGCGCGCTGGTCGCGTTCGGCGTGCTGCGCGTGATCGGCGCGATGCTCGCCTACGAGCGCGGCTGGAATATCTCGCTGGTCGGCAAATGCTTTATCGCCGCCGCGGCGCTGTATTGCCTGCCGCAGATTTTCGATTTGCTTACGCAGATGGCCGGCTCGCGCGCGGCGGCCGCGGAACTCGAAGGCAAGGTCGCGGGTTGCGCGATCGCGCTGTTCTGCGCGCCGATACTGGGTCATCGGCTCGGCTTCGAGTGAGCGGGCTTCGAGCGGGACGCGGGAGCCGTTTTTCTTGAGACGCTGAGACGGGTGCACGAGCGCGCGCTCGCGGCCCGAAGAGCAGTAACGGATGCGATGGCCCCAAGCCACGCGACCGTGTGTATTGCGCCGCACGTTGCTGACAGTGCGGCGCTTTTTTATGTGGCGGGCTGGTGCCGCTGATGTCTCAGGATTGAAGCGTAGCGGGCAAGCGTCAGAGCCAGCCTCCCGCCGCCATGCGATGCTGGGCGATGCCGGTCGACGCCGCTCGTTCAGCCGAGCGCCGCGAACGCCGGCACGCTATGCGACAGGGCGGCCGCGACGACGAACACGCCGATCATCACGAGCGCTTCCAGATACAGCACGTTGACGAACGTGTGCGCATCCATCGTCGAGGCGGTACGGCGCAGGCGCGGCAGCGCCGACACGCGGTTCAACCCGCCGAGCACGAGCGCGAGCGCGACCAGCACCAGCTTGAGCGTCAACACATGACCCCAGGTGCTCGCCTGAATCGCTTCGAGCGAGCCGCCCGAGCCGCGCACCGCATTGAAGACCCCCGACAGCAGCACGAGCGCGACCGCGACGATCGACACGTTCGACACCTGGGTCGCGGTACGGATCAGCATGCCGCGCGCGGTCGATGCACCGAGCGCCGGCAGCACCGCGAGCCCCGAGGCCATCGCGAGGCCGCCCCAGACGCTGGTCGCGAGCACGTGCAGCGTCTGCATCGCAATCGCCGCGGACGCGAGGCCGGCATCGGCCGCATGTCCGAGCGACGCCTTGCCGGCCGCAATGGCGAGCACCGCGAGCCACAGCAACGCGTTGCGCACGATGCCAGTGCCATGACTGAGCGCGGTGCCGAGCAGCACCAGCGCGCCAACGAACGCAACGCTCCAGCCGTGGCCGACATGCGTTTGCGTCAGCACGGTCGGCACCATACCAAACGCCGCGGGCAGCGCGACGCCGCTCATCGACGCGCTCTGATACAACAACCAGCCGAGATCCGCGAGCACCAGCACGATGGTGGCCGCGAGCATCGAGCGGTGCGCCCTCATCCATCCGGGCCGCGCGGGCGACACGCTTTGCCGTGCGTCGTTCGCGAGCCATGCGGCAAGCAGCGCCGAACCGACGGCGAAACCGAACGCGACATTCATGAGCGCGGCCATTGCGACCTGCCCGATCCAGAGTGCGTCGAGGTTCATTTGACGTTGAACGCGAAGTCGCCTTGTGTGCGATGACCGTCGGCGGCCACCGCGACCCAGTGCACCGCATAGCGGCCGGCGTCCAGTTGCGGGAGGGCGACGCGCATCACACGGGCGTCCTGGCTATCAACCGTGGACGCCGCCGTCAGCGCCGACTTGCCGCTCTTGTCGACGAGCGCGATCTTGCTGAAAGCCGGTTCGAGCGGCTCGGTGAAATGGATCGTCAGTTCGGTGGGCGCGACGGCATCGGCGTTCGCGGCCGGCATGCTCGAGATCAGATGCGCATGTGCAAACACGCTCGACGACACCACCAGCGCGACGGCGCCGCACATCAACCCACGCGGCACCGGAGAGAAAAAATCGAATAGCTTCATGTAAGGCCGAGAGCGGATGGGAACGAACCGGAACAAACCGGGCAAGGGCCGGGCGCGCGAGCCGCGTCGGTCGCACGGCGGCCGGCGAGCCCGGAAGTGTACGCTTCGATGGTCTTCATGCGCATCGGTTCAATCCGGCTTTGTCGAATCGAAAGGCTCGGCGGCTCTCCCCGCACCGTGCGACAGACTGTCGCACGGTGGTCACACCGGGAACTGTCCTGAATGCGTCAAATAGTCATCATCACCCTTCGATGATAGAATGCTGCGTCGCCGCAGCGACGACTGCCGCAGCGACGGCTGTCCTTCACACCGAGCCGCTCGAAGTTCGGTCAGGTCCCCGATTCTGATGGAGTTACGCGTGTCTTCAAGACGCCTCTTCCGCCCGTTGCTTGCCCTTCTGCTGATCGGCTCCGCGGGTGTCTACAGCGCAGCGCAAGCGCAGACTCAACCGAAGGCCCCCGACACGATGGAAGCGCGCGTGCAAGGTTGCACGGCCTGCCACGGCTCGCATGGGCAAGGTACTGACAACGATTACTTCCCGCGCCTCGCGGGCAAGCCGGCGGACTATCTGTTCAATCAGTTGCAGAACTTCCGCGACGGGCATCGCAAGTACCCGCCCATGAACTACCTCGTCACGTATCTCTCCGACGACTACCTCCATCAGATCGCCACGTTCTTCTCGCAGCAACGTCCGCCCTATCCGCCGCCGGCCAAGCCGACGGTATCGGCCGCCACGCTCGCGCGCGGCGAACAGATCGTGCTGCACGGCGACGCAGCGAAACAGGTTCCCGCCTGCGCGGCCTGCCACGGCAAGGCGCTGACCGGTATGGAACCGGCGATCCCGGGTCTGGTCGGCCTGCACGCCGACTACATCAGCGCGCAGCTTGGCGCATGGCGCTCAGGCACGCGTCGCGCGATCGATCCCGACTGCATGCATACGGTCGCCACGCGCCTCACCGACGAAGACGTGAACGCCGTCGCGGCCTGGCTCTCCACCCAGCAGGCTCCGCAAAACCCCGTGCCGGCTCCGGCCCGCTCCTTGAAGACTCCGCTTGCCTGCGGCAGCGAACCGCAATAAGGCGCCGGGAGAAACTCACAAATGAAACGCAAGTCATTGTTTGCCCTCTCGGCAGTCGTCGTGGTCGCGGCCGCCGCACTCGTTCCCGTCCTGTGGTCGGGCGGTGACAACCTGCACAACGGCGCGGCCATGGCAGCCACGCCCGCCGACCAGGCCGACCTGATCAAGAAGGGCGAGTACCTCGCCCGCGCCGGCGACTGTATCGCCTGCCACACGGTGCGCGGCGGCAAGCCGTTCGCCGGTGGTCTGCCGATGGCCACGCCATTCGGCACGATGTTCACGCCGAACATCACGCCGGACGACCAGTACGGCATCGGCAAGTGGACTTCGGACGACTTCTATCGCGCGATGCACACCGGCCGCTCGAAAGACGGCAGCCTGCTTTATCCGGG
Source organism: Paraburkholderia sp. ZP32-5 (assembly GCF_021390495.1). NCBI lineage: Bacteria > Pseudomonadati > Pseudomonadota > Betaproteobacteria > Burkholderiales > Burkholderiaceae > Paraburkholderia > Paraburkholderia sp. ZP32-5. Next base: position 3,522,558 of record NZ_JAJEJP010000001.1, read on the forward strand.
CTTCCCGTTCACGAGCTACACGAAGGTCACGCGCGCCGACTCGGACGCAATCTATGCGTACCTGCGCTCGGTCACGCCGGTCAACGTACCGAGCCGTCCGCACGAACTGAAATTCCCGTTCAACCAGCGCAACATGCTGATCGGCTGGCGCACGCTGTTCTTCCGTGAAGGCGAGTTCAAGCCGGATCCGACCAAGTCGGTCGAATGGAACCGCGGTGCGTATCTGGTCGAAGGCCTCGGTCACTGCGGCATGTGCCACACGTCGATCAACGCAATGGGCGGCCCGGTCAGCTCGGCGGCGTTCGCGGGCGGTCTGATCCCGCTGCAGAACTGGTATGCGCCGTCGCTGACGTCGAACAAGGAAGCCGGCCTCGGCGACTGGGACCTGAAGGACATCGCCGACCTGCTGAAGAGCGGCGTGTCGAACCGTGGCGCGGTGTTCGGTCCGATGGCCGAAGTGGTGCACAACAGCCTGCAATATCTGTCGCCGGAAGACATCAACGCGATGGCGACGTACCTGAAGACGATTCCGCAAAAGAAGGAAGCGCCGGAGGCGATGCAGCTCGAGACGTCCGAAAAGTTCGGCGGCGAACTGTTGAAGCAAGGTCAGAAGATCTACGCTGACAACTGTGCGAAGTGCCATGCGGAAAACGGTCTCGGCATGCCGCCGGCGTTCCCGCCGCTCGCGAACAACCAGTCGATCCAGATGCCGTCGGCGGTCAACCCGATCCGTATGGTGCTGAACGGCGGTTATCCGCCGAGCACGGAAGCGAACCCGCATCCGTACGGCATGCCGCCGTTCGCGCAAGCACTGTCGAATCAGGAAGTCGCGGCGGTCGTGACGTACATCCGTATGTCGTGGGGCAACCACGGTACGGCCGTGTCGCCGCAGCAAGTGTCCGACCTGCGTTCGGCGCCGCTCGACTAAGCGGCGTTCGATGCACCCCGGGCGCGGCCTGCGGATATCGCAGCCGCGCCCTTCGTTTTTTCAGGACCGGTATCATGTGGGCCCGTGAACGTTTGCGGTCACCCGTGTGAGACCGCGCAGGAGGAAAGAGCCGTGCCTGTCGGTGAGCGTTTGAACAGCATGACCCATCTCGTCGGCGCCGTGCTGTCGGTGGTGGGGCTGGCGACACTCGTCACGATGGGCGCACTCGCCGGCGACGCGTACAAGGTGGTCAGCTTCAGCGTGTATGGTGCGATGCTGTTCGTGCTGTACGCGATTTCGACGCTCTATCACAGCGTCAGCCATCCGCGCCTGAAGGCGATTCTGCAGAAATGCGATCACTCGGCGATCTATCTGCTGATCGCCGGCAGCTACACGCCGTTCACGCTCGTCACATTGCGCGGACCGTGGGGCTGGTCGCTGTTCGGCGTCAGCTGGGGGCTCGCCGCCCTCGGCATCGTGCAGGAACTCACGCTCGGGCGACGCACCCGCAGCGTGTCGATGGTGCTGTATGTGCTGATGGGATGGCTCGCGCTCGTAGCCGTCCGTCCGTTGCTGCATGCGTTACCGGCAGCGGGCACCGCCTGGCTCGTGGCCGGCGGCGTCATCTATAGCGCGGGCATCTACTTCTTCGTCAACGACGAGCGCATCCGCCACGGACATGGTATCTGGCACCTGTTCGTACTGGCGGGCAGTCTGTGTCAATTCGTCAGTGTCGCGCGCTATGTCGCGTGACATTCCGCGGCGGCGAAGTGCAACTTAAAGCCAGTCAACGTGTCTGCATAGCGCGTTGAAACATTCGGCACATGTCTGAGCGTGCCGCCGATTTCTCCGTGAACGGAACCGGGCCTCGGCCTCGAATACGCAATGTGAGCGTATCGATGCCGCTTCGGTTTTGCCGCGTTTGGGTCTGTCATGCCCGCGCGCGCCGTTCGCGAAACTGCATTGCAAAGAGCTTTTATGTCTTTTGATTCTCTCGGCTTGTCCGAACCGCTGGTCCGTGCCGTGCACGAACTGGGCTACACCTCCCCGACTCCGATCCAGACGCAGGCGATTCCCGCCGTGCTCAACGGCGGCGATCTGCTCGCCGGCGCGCAAACCGGCACCGGCAAGACCGCCGGCTTCACGCTGCCGATCCTGCAGCGCCTGAACGCGATGCCGCCGGCCGCCGGTGGCAAGCGCGTGGTGCGCGCGCTGATCCTCACGCCGACGCGTGAACTCGCGGCCCAGGTCGAAGAAAGCGTGCGCGCGTACGGCAAGTATCTGAAGCTGAAGTCGACCGTGATGTTCGGCGGCGTCGGCATCAACCCGCAGATCGATGCGTTGAAGCGCGGTGTCGATATCGTCGTCGCGACGCCGGGCCGTCTGCTCGATCACATGCAGCAGAAGACCATCGACCTGTCGCACCTCGAGATCCTCGTGCTCGACGAAGCGGACCGCATGCTCGACATGGGCTTCATTCACGACATCAAGCGCGTGCTCGCGAAGCTGCCGCCGAAGCGTCAGAACCTGCTGTTCTCGGCGACCTTCTCCGACGAGATCAAGGCGCTCGCCGACAGCCTGCTCGACTCGCCGGCGCTGATCGAAGTCGCGCGCCGTAATACGACGGCGGAAACCGTCGCGCAGAAAATTCACCCGGTCGATCGCGACCGCAAGCGCGAACTGCTTACGCATCTGATCCGCCAGCACAACTGGTTCCAGGTGCTCGTGTTCACGCGCACGAAGCACGGCGCGAACCGTCTCGCCGAACAATTGGCGAAGGACGGCATCAGCGCGCTCGCGATTCACGGCAACAAGAGCCAGTCGGCGCGTACACGCGCGCTCGCCGAGTTCAAGGACGGTACGTTGCAGGTGCTGGTCGCGACCGACATCGCCGCGCGCGGCATCGATATCGATCAACTGCCGCACGTGGTCAACTTCGATCTGCCGAACGTGCCGGAAGACTACGTGCACCGGATCGGCCGCACGGGGCGCGCGGGGGCGACGGGCGAAGCGGTATCGCTCGTGTGCGTCGACGAATTGCAGTTGCTGAAGGACATCGAGAAGCTGATCAAGCGTCCGGTTCCGCAGGAAGTGATCGCCGGTTTCGAGCCGGATCCAACCGCGAAGCCGGAACCGATCCAGCGACGCAGCCAGGGTGGTGGTGGCGGACGTTCGCCGCGTCAGGGGCAGGGGCAAGGGCAAGGCGGCGGACGACGCGATGGCGCCGGTGCGGGTGGCGCCACGGCCAAGCCGTCGCAAGGCGCGGGCCAAAACTCGGGACAACGTTCGGGGCAGCGTGCGTCGAACGGGCAGAACGCTCAGCACGCGCCGCGGCCGCAGGCTGCCGCGAAGTCGGCCGGTAATGGCAACGGTAATGGCAATGGCAATGGCGGACAGCCGCGCCGGGACGCGCAACGTCACGACGACCGTCCGCGTGCCGCCGCACATGAAGGTGGCCCCGCGCATCACGCGCCGCGCAAACCGCAAGGCAATCGCTCGCACAACGGCAATCCGGGCGCGTTGCTCGGTGGCGGCGCGAAGCCTCGCAACGACGCGCCGCGCGCACCGCAGTCGCGCAACGGCGAACGCAACCGTTAAGCGTTCTGCCGTCCCGGCTTCGCCCGCTTCGAAGTCACCGCCTCGCGGCCGTTGGTTCTGTCCTGCTCGAAGAACTAACGGCTCTGCGCGGCGGCGGCTTGCTTCAGACGCTCGAGCTGCTGTTCCCATCGCTCGAGCACCTTACTCCCCTCTCCTTGCAGTTCGAACGTGATGCCGCCTGTCAGGCGCGCATAGCGCACGCTCTGCGATTCTCCCGCGTCGATCGAAGCGAGCAGATAGACGAGCCCGCTGTCATCGCCGGCCGCTGACGGCATCGGCACGACGCGCAACTGCACCTGATAGAACGCTTCATCGCACACGAAGCTCAGCGCCGCGCGGCCATTCTGCGCGATCGCGCGCGTCGCGCGCGCCTGCGGCCATAACGCGATGCACAGCGTGCGTGAATCGGGCGCGTAGAGTTCGCCGAGGCTCAGCAACGACGTGCGCACGTGGCCGTTCGCATCGACGGTGAGCAGCGATGCGGTAAAGCCCGGTTTGTCCGCCAGCGACGAGCCGTCGAACAGCGCGCGCACATTGGCCGGCCATTCGTCGAAGATGTTCTGTTCAAGTGGACGCGCTGGGGCGGGCGAGGAGGCGGAGGAATCGCTCATACGGTAGATCCGGTTGATGAAGTAGGCAAAGCTCAATCATGCCTCGAAAACAGCAAGGCCCGCATCGGCGGGCCTTGGCTATCGTCATGTTGTTGCGTGGTCGTTGCGCGGTCGTTATGCAAACGCGCGGCGGTCTTATCACCAGTTCATCGCCAATCGATCGCCGGTTCAGCGAAAGAACACATGCTGCGTGATCTTCGCGAGCGGGTAATGCACGCCCGACTGAATCCGCGCCGGAATGTCCAATGGCTTGAGCAGCATCTTCACGCACATGTCGGCGGACAGATTGCGCCGCACCAGCGTATTGATGCGCGCCGCGCGCGTGCGGTTATAGGCGGAGTCATGCACGCGCTCCGGATAGCGGATCGCAAACACATGCCGCAACGCGATCTCCGAATCCTCGTTTTTGATCTCGATCACGCGACGCATCAGCGCGCCGAGCACCGCGAGCCGGCCATTGCCCTCGATCCGGTTGTACTTCTTGAAGTACTTGAAAAAGTGCTTGTAGTGACGGACTTCGTCGGTGCGGATGTTGTCGGTGATTTCCTTCAGTACCGGTTCGTCCGAACATTCGCCGATCGCGCGATACAGCGTCGCCGTGCCAGTTTCGACCACGCAGCGCGCCACCATTTCGAGCGCGCGGGTCTTCTCGAAGTCCTCGACCGAGCAGGTCAGCGAATACTCGGCCATGAAATTGCGAAACGCGGTGTCCCAGTCGAACTCGGGCCACACGTAAGCGACATAGGTCCTAAGCGCGCGGCCATGCTGCATTTCCTCGGGCTCCCACTCGCAGTTGAGCCACGCCGACACTTCCGGATCGCCGTTGAAAAAGGTGCTGAGGTTGCTGGTGTAGAGATCGGTGCCGCTTTCGATAAACGAAGCCGCGCACAGCAACAGCAGCAGGTCTTCGTTCGCGGCGGCCTTCTGCCGATCAATGCGGGTGAGGTCGATATCCTCGATCCGCCAGGGCATGACATGGTTCTGCTCTGTGTGCATCGTGTCTTGCTCCAATGCTGTACCGACTGGCGCAACCTGTTCGCAACCGCCCCCGCGCCGTGGTGTTTTGCCGTGCCGGATACAACGCTGTGAATTAGAGTTGGGACCTCGTACTCTGCATGTTAGCCGGAGTTATCCGGTCATGCAGAGCACTCAGCACAGACCGTGCCGAACCGTCCCAGTTCCAGTTCGAGGATAGCCAAAATCTTTCGGCGGATTAAAGCGGCGCGCGAGTATAAAAAAAGCCAGCTCGATGAGCTGGCTTTCGGTCCGGGCGGCAAGCCCGTCGAGGCTGACGGCGGTACTCCGGATCAGGCATGGCGACCACTGTGAGCCCGCCACGGCGGACTCGCAAACGCGGCGGGCGCCGCGCGTTCAGGCGGCCTGCGCACTGCCTTGCGTGATACGCACGCGGCGCATGCGCACCGCAACGATGACGAGCGAGATGCCCGACAACACCGCTGCAAGCAGCACGTAATAACTCGGCGCGAGCTTGTCGCCGGTCAGATGGATGAAAGTTTCGACGATGGTCGGCGCAAAGCCGCCAAACAGCGTCACGCCGATGCTGTAGCCGATCGAAAGACCGGTCGAGCGCACCTGGGTCGGGAAGATTTCCGACATCAGCGCCGGCATCGGCCCCGAGTAGGCCGCCTTGAACAGGCCGGCGATGCCTTGCAACAGCAGCAGCCAGCCGATCGTCGGATGCGTTTGCAGCCACGCGAACATCGGATAGATCAGCACGCCCATCAGGATCGACGTCGTCAGCATGATGCGAATACGGCCGATGCGATCGGACAGCGCGCCCATGATCGGCGAGAAGATGAACTGCATGCCGCCGTTGAGCACCACCACGCCGAACGACGCGGCGGCGGCCATATGCAACTGCTTGACCGCGTAGAGCGGCATGTAGAGCTGCAGCACGTACACGCCGACCGTCGACTGCGCGACGATACCGATCGCGAGCACCAGGTTGACCCACTGATTCGAGAACGACGCATCCTTCGATTCGTCCACGGCCCTGTGCTCGCCGGCCGCCTCGCGGGCCGCGCGTTCCTCGCGCATCGCGAGGAATTCCGGAGTTTCGTCCAGATGCGAACGGATGTAATAGCCGACCGGGCCGACCAGCAGACCGAACACGAACGGCACGCGCCAGCCCCAGCTATTCAGGTGCTCGGCGGGCAGCCAGGCGGTCAGCAGCGAACCGAAGGCCGCCGCGGTGATCGCCGCGAGACCCTGGCTCGCAAACTGCCAGCTCGCGTAATAGCCGCGACGCGACGCGCTGTGTTCGACCATGAACGCGGTCGCGCTGCCAAATTCGCCGCCCACCGCGAAGCCCTGAATCAGCCGTGCAACCAGCACCAGCAGCGGCGCCGCGAGGCCGATCGACGAAAACGGCGGCATCACCGCCATCGTGAAGGTGCCGATCATCATCAGCGCGATCGCGAGCGTCAGCGCGGCTTTGCGGCCCTTGCGGTCGCCGTAGATGCCCAGCACGATCGCGCCGAGCGGGCGCATCAGGAACGAGATGCCGAAGGTGGCGATGGCGAGCAGCGTCGACAGCCACTCGTCGTGCATCGGGAAGAACTGTTTCGCGATGATCGTTGCGAAGTAGCCGTAGACCAGAAAGTCGAACCACTCGAGCGCGTTACCGACCGACGACGAAAAAACAATCCGCCGCACCACCGCTTTGGAAAGCGGCGCGGGCGAGATATGAGGGGAAGCACTCGTCGATGTCGACGCGGGATTTTGCATGTTGGTCTCCTGCCTTTCTAATACTTAATGCGAGAAACGGGTAGCTGTTATTCGTGGAGCGCCGCGCGCGATGCGAACGAGGCGACGCTTGCGGACCATGCCGGCTCAACGCAGCGTTGACCCGGCATGATCTGGCGCGGCGTGCGAGGCGCCGCGCATCACGTTGGAATGATGAGTGTGGATCCGGGCCTGATGCCGCCGCTCAGAAGCCGGCGGCAAGACCATCGCGGCGGCTGTCGCTCGCCGCGACGTAGCCACGCTCCGGCTCGTTGCGATCGAGCTTCCAGATGAACTGGCCGGAGCCGAAGTCCATGTACGGATCGTCGACCGACTTGATCGTGTGGCCGAGCTTTTTCAGGCCCTCGGTGGTCTGCGGATCGAGCGTCGACTCGATATCGACGGTGAAGTCGCGATTGACCTTCCAGCGCGGCGCATCGCACGCGGCTTGCGGCTGCTGGCCGTAATCGAGCATCCGCACCACCGTTTGCAGATGGCCCTGCGGCTGCATGTCGCCGCCCATCACGCCGAAGCTCATCACCGCTTCCTGCTGGCCATTCACCTGCTGCGTGAGGAACGCCGGGATGATCGTGTGGAACGGCCGCTTGCCGCCTTCCACGACGTTCGGCGACTTCGGATCCATCGAGAAGCCGCAGCCGCGGTTCTGCAGCGAGATGCCGCTGTCCGGCACCACGATGCCCGAGCCGAAGCCCATGTAGTTCGACTGGATGAAGCTCACCATCATGCCGTTCTCGTCGGCCGCCGACATGTAGATCGTGCCGCCCGCCTTCGGCATGCCGAAGTCGAAATGCGTCGCGCGCTTCGGATCGATCAGCTTCGCGCGCGATGTCAGATACGCGTCGTCGAGCATCTGCTCGGGCGTGACCTCCATCGAACGCGGATCCGCGACGTAGCGATACAGATCGGCAAACGCGAGTTTCATCGCTTCGATCTGCAGATGCTGCGACTCGACGCTATCGACCTTCAACGACTGCACGTCGAATTTTTCGAGGATGCCCAGCGCCGCCAGCGCCGCGATGCCCTGGCCGTTCGGCGGAATCTCATGCACGGTGTAGCCGCGATAGTCCTTGCCGATAGGCTCGACCCAGTCCGCGCGATAGTTGCGCAGATCGTCGGCGGTCATCGCGCCGCCGCCTTCACGCGCGAACGCGGCGATCCGCTCGGCGATTTCGCCTTCGTAAAAGGCGCGCGGGCCTTGCTCGGCGAGCTTGCGCAACGTCTTTGCGTGACCGGGGAAACGCACCAGTTCGCTTACTTCCGGCGCGCGGCCGTGCGGCATGAAGGTCTGCGCGAAGCCCGGCTGATCCTTCAGTTCGGGGATCGCGGCCGCCCACTTGTAAGCGACGATGCTCGCCACCGCGTGACCGCGCTCGGCGATCTCGATGGCCGGCTCCATCAGGTCGGCGAACGGCAGCTTGCCGAACTTCTGATGCAGCGCTTCCCAGCCGGCGATCACGCCCGGCACCGTGACCGCATCCCAGCCGCGCTTGGGCTGTTTAGCGAGGCCGTTTTCCTCGCCGTATTTGCGCTTGAAGTAATCGACGTTCCACGCGGCCGGCGACACGCCCGACGCGTTCAGGCCATGCAGCTTCTTGCCGTCCCATACGAGCGCGAACGCATCGCCGCCAAGACCGCACGACACCGGCTCGACGACCGTGATCGCAGCGGCCGCCGCGATCGCCGCATCGACGGCATTGCCGCCTTTCCACAGCATGCGCAGCCCGGCCTGCGCGGCGAGCGGATGCGACGTCGAAACGATGTTGCGTGCGAATACGGGCAGACGCTGTGTCGGATAGGGGTTTTGCCAGTTGAAGCGAGTCATGTCGAACACTCTCGAAAGCGCGGGCCGGCACGGAAAAGTCGCCGGACATCATGGGAAAAGTTGTAAAACAGGTAAAGCGCGGAACCCCGGATTGCAGCGCGAACCAAGCTAAAAAACAAATTCATTTATCAAATGAATAAATGCGTAATTCGCCTGAATAGGTGGTCGAAGCTTCGGCGGCTGCCTCGCGGATCGCGCGAGTTGGCGGACAAAAGGCACGCTGGTCTTACAATAGCCACCAGCCGTCCGAGCCGGCGCTTGCATGATCGTATCCGGCTTGCGCTCAATTTGCGCCCGGCTTGCGCTCTGTTTGCACCTGCTGATTCGCCCCGGTTTGCGCGCGCTGCCCACGCGACGACCGCGCAGCGGAGCTGCACCGCCATCACATCCACGATACGAGACCGATGACACGAGACCCCCGCCTGACTCTCAACGCCCGGCAACAGGAATTGCTGGAGTGGGTGCAACGCGACGGCTTCGTGACCGTGGACGACCTCGCGAGCCACTTCGACGTGACGCCGCAGACGATCCGCCGCGACGTCAACTGGCTCTCCGACATGAACCTGCTGCGCCGCTATCACGGCGGCGCGAGCCTCCCGACCAGTTCCGAGAACGTCTCTTATACCGCGCGCCAGCGAATGTTCCATGACGAGAAGCGGCGTATCGCGGCGTTAGTGGCCACTCACATTCCCGATCAGGCATCGCTCTTCATCAATCTCGGCACGACGACCGAGGAAGTCGCCCGCGCGCTGAACCGCCATCGCGGATTGCGCGTGATCACCAACAATCTGAACGTCGCGAGCATGATGAGCGGCTACCCGGATTGCGAGGTGCTGGTGACGGGCGGCATCGTGCGGCCGTGGGACAAGGGGATCGTCGGCGAACTTGCGATCGATTTCATCCGCCAGTTCAAGGTCGATTTCGCGATCATCGGTACGTCGAGCATCGAACCCGACGGCACGCTGCGCGATTTCGACACCCGCGAAGTACGCGTGGCCGAAGCGATCATCGAGCACGCGCGCACCGTGTTTCTCGCCGCCGATAGCTCCAAATTCGGCCGACCGGCGCTGGTTCGCCAGGGGCATCTGGAACAGATCGACGCGCTTTTCACCGACGCCGCGCCGCCGGCTGACATGACCGAGGCGCTCACTGCCGCGAACTGCCAGGTCTATATCGCCACCTGATCCGGCGGATATCCGCGGGATCTTCACCGACGGCGCCAGACGTTCTCCGCCATGCTGCGGTGCACGCAAAACCTCGAGTGAAATCAAGGATTTGCCCGCCGCACCGGACCGCCGCTCGGGTGCTCAATTGTCAAAGGGAAAATTTACGGGGTCCGGGTTGGCGTTTCATTGGTGGTCGCCTACACTCCAGTTCCCCGGCGTTGCGTTGCGCATTTTGCGCACTGCCGGCTGCGTGAATCTTTCGTATAAGCCGTACTTCCCGCCCTGATCCGTTAGCGGACCCAAACCGGCTTGGCCGGTTGCCCACGAGGCTGTCCGCGATTGCCTGACATGGAGAGAACGATGCTGAGTCCGCATGAATTCGCCACGTTGTTGCTCGTCAAGGACGCCCCCAATCAGGTCGATATGGACCGCGAAGAACTCGATGCATTGCTCGAACGCCAGTTGGTGCAACTCGAACGCCTCGCATCGGGCAATGAACAATGGCGTGTGACGGAAAGCGGCGACGACGCGTTGCGGGCCATCAAACGTTTTTCCTGACGCTTTTCCGAGTTTTCCAACCGCGCAGCAGCGGGCCGCTTTCGCGGCCCTTCGTCATGCGCAAGTGATTTATCCAGCACGTTCGCGCGGCGGATATCCCGCTCGCGTGCATACCCGGTACCCAACGCGCCCCATCCGGAGCAGATCCCGCCACCTCACGGCCGGGTCATCGCACGACACTCAACCAGCACGCAAAGTAGGGTCGACCGCCGAGCGCCAGCTGATCGCCTGAGCACGCTGCTGCGTGAAGAACTCGACCCACTGGTTGCGCACCTTCGGATCGCTGCTGGTCGCCTCGCTGGCGTGGCGTTGCGCGATCGACGCCTGGAACGCGCAGAAATCTTCCTTCGACAGCCGGCCGCGCCGGTTGGCCACGTAGGCGTCGAAAAACGTCGCATAGACGGACTGCGCGTCGGGGCCGTAGTCGACCGTCTGCGGCGAACACATCTTCTGCAACGCGTCGAACGACGGCGCTCCCATCGTCCCCTCCAGGCTCGGCGAGCTCACGCATCCGGCCAACACCGCCGCGGCGGCGATCATCAAAAGTCCACGCATTCTTCACCTCGAAATGGCTGGTGCCGAGAGTATCGTCCGTGCCCGCGCGTTGCGCCACTCCCCTCGCCATCCGGCCAGGTCCGCATCGAATCAAGTGAACTTTACTTTTTCGAATATGTTCATTAAAGTTTCGAAAACGAACATTCTTTGTTCGATTGGCGTTCCAATACCAAGACACTCGTCATTCGATGCGGTGCGGTCCGTGTGGCCAGCACGCTTTCCCTTTCAGATTCGACGCAGAGGACCCAGCAGGTGATGCAAGGCTCGAAATACGATTTGCTCGTTATCGGCGGTGGGATCAACGGCGCCGGCATCGCTCGCGACGCCGCCGGCCGCGGCCTGTCGGTGCTGCTGTGCGAGCAGGACGATCTGGCGGCGCATACGTCGTCGGCGAGCACCAAGCTGATCCACGGCGGACTGCGCTACCTCGAATACAACGAGTTCGGGCTCGTGCGCAAAGCACTGCGGGAGCGCGAAACGCTGCTGCGCGCCGCCCCGCACATCATCCGGCCGCTGCGCTTCGTGATGCCGCACATGCCCGATCTGCGTCCCGCCTGGATGATCCGCGCCGGCCTGTTCCTCTACGACCATCTGGCGCGCCGCGAACTGCTGCCGGGTTCGCGCGGCATCGTGATGAGGCAGCACGCGGCCGGCGCGCCGCTCGTCGATTCGATCAAGCGTGGCTTCGTCTATTCGGACGGCTGGGTCGACGACGCGCGCCTCGTCGTGTTGAACGCGCTCGACGCGCAAGAGCATGGCGCCACGATCCTCACGCGCACGAAGCTCGTCAACGCGGTACGCGCCAGCGGCGAATGGCGTGCGCAATTGCGCCGCGCGGACGGCTCGACGCTCGACGTGCGTGCCGCGGCCATCGCGAACGCGGCGGGCCCATGGGTCGGCGAACTGCTGAAGGGCGCGCTCGGCCGGCCGGCGTCGCACAGCGTGCGGCTCGTCAAGGGCAGCCACATCGTCACGCGGCGCCTGTTCGAGCACGACCACGCATATATCTTTCAGAACCCGGACAAGCGGATCATCTTCGCGATCCCGTACGAGCACGATTACACGCTGATCGGCACGACCGATCTCGAATACGGCGGCGACCCGTCGCAGGTCGCGATCGACGCAAGCGAAACGCAGTATCTGTGCGATTCGATCAACCGCTACTTCAAGCAGAAAATCTCGCCGGCCGACGTGCGCTGGACCTACTCCGGCGTGCGCCCGCTGCTGGAGGACGAGAACGCGGACAATCCGTCGGCGCTCACGCGCGACTACTCGCTCGAACTCGACGCGCCGGCCGGCGAAGCGCCGCTGCTGTCGGTGTTCGGCGGCAAGATCACGACGTTTCGCAAGCTCGCCGAGCAGGCGGTCGATACGCTCGCCGAAGCGCTGCAACGCAACGCGCCCGTGTGGACTGTCGGCGCGCCGTTGCCCGGCGGCGATATCGCGCACGCGAACTTCGAGCGCTTCCTCGCTGAATTCCACCGGCAGCATGCGTGGCTGCCAGCCGCGCTCGCGCATCGGCTGGCTCGGGCGTACGGCACGCGCGCGCATCGCGTGATCGGCAATGCACGCTCGCTCGCCGAGCTTGGCCGCGAGTTCGCGCCAGGCCTTTACGAAGCCGAGCTGAGCTATCTGTGCAATACCGAATGGGCGCGCTCCGCGCAGGACGTGCTGTGGCGACGGTCGAAACTCGGGCTGCATGTCGAGCCAGGCACGCTCGAACAGGTCGCGCGCGACATCGATATATGGATTGCGCACGCCTCTGCGCGCGACAAGGCCCGTAACGAAGTCGCGAACTAGACTGGAAGCCATACGAAGCGAAACGGCAATCCGGCGACGGAACGTAAAACCGCGCCGCGTGCACGCACCGCGCGCGTCCGGCTCCGCTGAAGAAAGCGGCACACCCGGCCGGACACGATCACACCGCACGAGAACCCGCTAGAACAACAGCCCCAACGTCGGCAAACCGTGCGGCAATTCATAAAACAGACGGAGAAGAGACAATGCAGAAGCAGTACATCCTCGCGCTCGACCAGGGCACCACCAGCTCGCGCGCGATGCTGTTCGACCGGCTCGGCAACGTCGTGTCGACCGCGCAAAAAGAATTCCGGCAGATTTATCCGCAGCCCGGCTGGGTCGAGCACGATCCGCGCGAGATCTGGTCCACCCAGGCCGGCGTCGCCGCGGAGGCCGTCACGCGCGCGGGCATGAACGGCGCGTCGATCGCCGCGATCGGTATCACCAATCAACGCGAAACCACGATCGTGTGGGATCGCGAGACCGGCCTGCCGATCTACAACGCGATCGTCTGGCAGGATCGCCGCACCGCCGACTTCTGCGACGAGCTCAAGGCGCAAGGACTCGAAGCCAAAGTGCGCGCGAAAACCGGCCTGCCGATCGATTCGTATTTCTCCGCGACCAAGATCCGCTGGATTCTCGACAACGTCGAAGGCGCGCGCGAAAAAGCGCGTCAGGGTCGTCTCGCATTCGGCACGGTCGACAGCTGGCTCGTGTGGAATTTCACCCAGGGCGGCCTGCATGTGACCGACGTGACCAACGCGTCGCGCACGATGCTGTTCAACATCCACACGCTCGAATGGGACGACGAACTGCTCGCCGCGCTCGACATTCCGCGCAGCATGCTGCCGCAGGTGCGGCCTTCGTCCGACGTGTACGGCTCGACCGTGACCACGGTGTTCGCCTCGAAGATTCCGCTCGCGGGCATCGCCGGCGATCAGCAGGCCGCGTTGTTCGGCCAGATGTGCACGACATCCGGCATGGTCAAAAACACCTACGGCACCGGCTGTTTTCTGGTGATGAACACCGGCGACAAGCCGATCGAATCGAACAACAACCTCGTCACGACGATTGCCTGGCAGATCGGCGAGCGGATCGACTACGGGCTCGAAGGCAGCATCTTCATCGGCGGTGCGGTGGTGCAGTGGCTGCGCGACGGGCTCGGCATCATCAGAAACGCGGCCGAGATCGAAACGCTCGCGCGCGGCGTGCCGCATAGCGATGGCGTGTATCTGGTGCCGGCCTTCGCGGGCCTTGGCGCACCGCACTGGAATCCGCACGCGCGCGGCACGCTGTTCGGCGTCACGCGCGGCACGAGCGCGGCGCACATCGCCCGCGCCGCGCTCGACTCGATCGCGTATCAATCGCTGGACGTGCTGAAGGCGATGGAAGCCGACTCGGGCATTCGCATCGGCGAGCTGCGGGTGGATGGCGGCGCCTGCGCGAACAATCTGCTGATGCAGTTCCAGGCGGACATTCTCGGCGTCGACGCCGTGCGGCCGCGGATCGCGGAAACGACCGCGCTCGGCGCGGCCTATCTCGCCGGTCTCGCGGTCGGCTACTGGAAGGACATCGACGAACTGCAGAGCCAGTGGAAGCTCGAGCGCCGCTTCACGCCCGCGCTGCCGCACGCCGAAGTCAAGACATGCCTCGACGGATGGCAGCGCGCGGTCCGCGCCGCGAAGGCCTGGGCCGATACCCACTGAATGCGCTGAGCGCACCCGCGGCGGCGTTCCCCGCGTTCCATCAACGCCAGCAACATCGCGCGCCGCCCCCCGTTTCCTTCCTCGCGATGCCCCGCTTACCCGAGCGGCGGCATCCGCCATTTATTTCGAAAACAGACTATGTCTCCGTACATCGCAGAATTCGTCGGCACGGCGCTCGTCGTGCTGCTCGGCAACGGCGCCGTTGCCAATGTGCTGCTGGCGCGCACCAAGGGCAAAGGCGCCGACCTGATCGTGATCGTCATGGGCTGGGCGATGGCCGTGTTCATCGCGGTGTATGTGACCGCGTCGTATAGCGGTGCGCATCTGAATCCGGTCGTGACGGTCAGTCTCGCGCTCGCCGGCAAGTTCGCGTGGTCAAAGGTGCCCGGCTACGTGGCCGCGCAAATGCTCGGCGGCATGGCCGGCGCGCTGCTGATGTGGGCCGCCTATCGCCAGCATTTCGTCAAGGAAAGCGACGCCGACGTGAAGCTCGGCGTGTTCTGCACGTCGCCCGCGATTCGCAGCGTGCCGCACAATCTGCTGACCGAGACGATCGCAACCTTCGTACTGATTCTCGGCGTGCTGTATCTGGCGACGCCTCAAGTGGGCCTCGGCGCGCTCGATGCGTTGCCGGTCGCGCTGCTCGTACTCGGCATCGGCATCTCGCTCGGCGGGCCCACCGGCTACGCGATGAGCCCCGCGCGCGATCTGTCGCCGCGGCTGATGCACGCGCTGCTGCCGATTCCGGGCAAGCGCGACAGCGACTGGCGCTACGCGTGGATTCCGGTCTGCGGTCCGCTGCTCGGCGGCGCCGCGGCGGCCAGTCTGTACCTGCACTTGTCCCAGCTCTGAGCGGAAGCCAGCCGCAAAGCACGTATGATGAGGCTTTCCACCGCGGTGCGCGCTCTGGCAACCACAGCGCCCGCGCGCAGCCCGCTTATCGTTTTTCAGGCATGATCGACCACCTCATCTGTGACTGCGACGGCGTGCTCGTCGACAGCGAAGTCATCGCCGATCGCGTGATGCTGGAAACGCTGACGGCCACCTTCCCCGGCCTCGATTTCACCGCCATCGTCAAAACCGCGTTCGGCCAGCAAACCTCGCGCTTTCTCGCCAGCATCGAGAAACAGTTCGACATCACGTTGCCCGTCGATTTCTTCGACACGATCGAACACAACGTCGAGCTCGAACTCGCCGCGTCGCTGAGTCCGGTCAACGGCGTGCGCGACGCGCTGCAACGCGTGACGCTGCCCGCCGCGGTCGTCTCGAACAGCCGCATGACGCGCGTCACCGCATCGGTGCGGCGCGCCGGCTTACAGCAGATTTTCGGCGAGCGGATTTTCAGCGCCCAGCAGGTTGCGCGGCCGAAGCCCTATCCCGATGTGTACCTGTTCGCGGCGCAGACGCTCGGCGTCGAGCCGGCGCGCTGCCTCGTCGTCGAGGACAGTGTCGCGGGATTGAACGCGGCGCGCGCGGCGGGCATGAAGACGATCGCCTTCGTCGGCGCGAGCCATATCCCGGACGGCTACGCGGATGCGCTGCGCGGCATGGGCATGACGCGCATCATGCAGCACATGGACGAATTGCCCGGCCTCGTCGAGGCGGGCGTGCGAGGAGAGTTCGGCGACGTGCAGTCGTAGCGGACTTTCCCTCACGTTGACGGTGGCGCTGCCGCTGACGCTGACGTTGGCGTCAGCGCAACGCGCGACTCATCTCAAGCCTCGACCGCCGCGCCTTCTCGTACCCGCGCGAGCGACTCGCGAAACTCCACCAGTTCGGCAATCGTCAGCATCGGCAGGTTGTGTTGCTCAGCGAAGCGCTCGACGTCCGCGCCGCGCGTCATCGTGCCGTCCGCGTTCATCAGTTCGCACAGCACGCCGGCCGGCTTCAGGCCGGCGAGGATCGCGAGATCGACCGTGCCTTCGGTATGGCCGCGCCGCGCCAGCACGCCGCCGGGCATCGCGCGCAACGGGAACACGTGGCCCGGACGCACGATGTCGGCCGGCTTCGCGGTATCGGCGATCGCGGCGCGGATCGTCGTCACGCGATCGAGCGCGGATACGCCGGTCGTCACGCCGTCACGCGCTTCGATCGATACCGTGAACGCGGTGCCATGACGGCTTTCGTTGTTGACGGCCATCGGCGGCAATTCGAGCACGCGGATCTTGTCGTCGGGCAGGCACAGGCACACGATGCCGCTGCATTCGCGGATCAGCAGTGCCATCGTTTCGACCGACAGACGCTCGGCCGACACGATCAGATCGGCTTCGTTCTCGCGATCATGGTCGTCCTGCAGCACGACCGCGCGACCGTCGCGCATGGCTTGCAAGGCGGCGGCGATACGCGGCGGCACGGCTTCGGTGGCGAGCAAGGGGAGATCGGCGAATGCATCTTCGGCAATCGTCGACGGGGCGGGAAAAGCAGCAATAGACATGATTGAAACGCTCATCGCAAAAGTGGGGCGAGAAACGTTTCAGGGCATTGCAAACAGACTCGAACGACCGAAAGGCACCGCGTAAAGCGGCGCTGAGGCATCGCCTGAACAACCGGCGAGCTCACGGAACGCAGATGACTATCTGCACATCTTCTTTCATCCGGACTATGACCGTCGGCTCTGGAATCTGACCAGATCTGCTGACCCCGCCGCGGCCTTCGCGACTGCGAAGACGATGCGATGCGGGCGCTCGCGGGCTTGCCGGCTTCGCGCTATCGCGCTGCCGGCCTACCGCCGGTGGGGAATTTCACCCCGCCCTGAAGACGCACTGATTGCCGGAATCGACCGGCGCGCGAAGCATACAACAGCTACGCCACGCGTGCAGCGCGGCGCATAAAGACCCTACTGACGACCCTGCCGACGGTGCTAAACGCGCCGCCGTCATGCCGGCGCTCTGTCGCTCCCGGCATCGTCGCGCGCGCCGGGCGCCGCCGGCACCTCCCAGCGCGGCGGCGTCTCGGCCCGCAGCGTCACGCGAAACGCTCGCGCTTCGGTGTCGCCGGGA
Organism: Paraburkholderia sp. ZP32-5; assembly: GCF_021390495.1. Taxonomy (NCBI): domain Bacteria; kingdom Pseudomonadati; phylum Pseudomonadota; class Betaproteobacteria; order Burkholderiales; family Burkholderiaceae; genus Paraburkholderia; species Paraburkholderia sp. ZP32-5. Next base: position 3,540,064 of record NZ_JAJEJP010000001.1, read on the forward strand.
TTGCGCAGACTATGCGGCTGATCGGCGTCGAACACGATCGCGTCGCCGGTGGCGAGCAACTGACGCTGATCGTGCACGCTGACTTCGAGCGTGCCGTCGCTGACCACCAGATTCACCGTCGTGCCCGGCGCGCGGCGGATGCCCGTCTCGGTGTGCAGCGGCGCGATCCGCAGCTCGTGAAACTCGGCGGCGGCCGGTTCGTCGTCGGGATAAAGCGGCCGCGCCGAATAGCGTCCGTTCGCGCTGACGACGCGCGCCGAACGCTCGGCCGGCAAATGCTCGAAACCGTTGGTCGCGTGACGCCGCAAAAACGCCGCCACCGATACCTTCAGCGCCGCGGCCACCTTGCACAGCACCTTGATCGACGGCACGCTGCGCGCCGATTCGATCTGCGCGAGCATCGCGCGCGATACGCCGGACGCGCGAGCCAGCGCGTCGAGCGACAACTGCCGTTCGGCGCGCAGCCGGGCCAGGTTCACACCGACCAGTTGTTCGAGCGCATCGAAGGGTTCGGCCGGACGCGCCACCGCGTCAGGATCGGCATCGGCCGAGGGGTCGCGAACCAGCGCGAGCGGAGAATACATATTGGCCTCCAGAGCGCCGGCAGCCGGCGCGAAAGCAGTAAGTGGAGGCAAGATAGCATCGGCTTACGCGCGGCCAAACGAAGTTATCTTCACACTGTTATCAGCATCGCGAAGGCAAGCATTTACGCGCGCTGCGCAACCGGCGTGGCCGGCGCATCCATGCGCGCCGCGAACCAGGTGAGCAGCAGTGCCACGACGCTGACCGCCGCCGCGACCCACGGCAGCGTATCGAGCGCATGACCGTGACCGATCACCAGACCGCCGAGCCACGCGCCCGCCGCGTTGCCGACGTTGAACGCGCCGATGTTCAGCGTCGACGCGAGGTTCGGCGCGGCGGCGGCCTTTTCGACCACGCGCATCTGCAGCGGCGGCACCGTCGCGAATGCCGCGATGCCCCACACGAAGACCGTGATCGCCGCGGCCACCTGCGAATGACTGGTGCGCGTGAAGATCGCCATCACCACCGCGAGCGCGGCGAGAATGCCCATCAGCGACGGCATCAGCGCGCGGTCCGCGAGCTTGCCGCCGAGCGTGTTGCCGACCGTCAGGCCGACGCCGAACAGCACGAGGATCAGCGTCACGCCGCGCGGCGAGAAGCCGCTCACCTGTTCGAGAACCGGCGCGATATAGGTGAACACGACAAACACGCCGCCGAAGCCGAGCACCGTCATCGCGAGCGCGGTCCAGACCTGCGGGTCCTTCAGCACGCGTACTTCATGGCCGAGGCCGGCGGGGCCGGTGTCGTGCCGGTTCGGCACCAGCGCGGTAACGCCCAGCAGCGACAGCACGCCAAAGCCGCTGACGATCCAGAACGCCGCGCGCCAGCCAAACTCCTGCCCAACGAAAGTGCCGAATGGCACGCCGAGTACGTTCGCGAGCGTGAGCCCGGTGAACATCAGCGCGATGGCGCTCGCGCGCTTCTCGGCCGGTACCAGCGACGCCGCGACCACCGCGCCGATGCCGAAGAACGAACCGTGCGCGAACGAGGTGACGACGCGCGCGACCATCAGCACCGAATAGCTCGGCGCCACCGCGCACAGCACGTTGCCGACGATGAACACGCCCATCAGCAGTTGCAGCGCGAACTTGCGCGACATCCGGCTGGTGATCACCGCGAGCAGCGGCGCGCCGACCGCGACGCCGAGCGCATAGCCGCTGACGAGCAGGCCGGCCGACGGAATCGATACGGACAGATCGCGTGCGACATCGGGCAGCAGGCCCATGATGACGAATTCGGTCGTGCCGATCGCGAAAGCGCTGATGGCCAGCGCGAGTAAAGGAATGGGCATGTTCTGCTCCGCAAACGAGATGGAATCGGGGTTCAAGCGTCGCGGCGTGTGCGCGCGCGATATAAGGGTTTTCACGGAGCGCATTATCAGCGCGCAGTAGCGATTTGATAATTGGCGTAGCATTTGAAGCATTTTCAAATTCTCTTTGAAAACGAGTGATGGATAATCTCGGCGACATCCGCCTCTTCGTCGAAGCGGCGCAGCAGGGCAGCCTGTCGGCGGCGGGCCGCAAAATGGGCCTGACGCCCGCCGCGGCGAGCGCGCGGCTCGCGAAACTGGAGGCCAATCTGAAAGCGCGTCTGTTCGAGCGCACCACGCGCCAGTTGCGTCTGACCGACGAAGGCCGTCTGTATCTGAATTGCTGCCGCCAGGCGCTGCAATCGCTCGACGATGCCGAAGCCGCGCTGCAAGCCGGCCAGGGCGTCGTGCGCGGCAAGGTGCGGATTTCCGCCACGTCGGATTTCGGCCGCAATCTGCTGATGCACTGGCTCGACGAATTCAACCTGCTGTACCCGGAAGTGACGTTCGCGCTGACGCTGTCGGATTCGCTGTCGAACCTGGTGCAGGAAGACATCGACCTCGCGATCCGCTTCGGCGTACCGCAGGACAGTTCGCTGGTCGCGCGCCGGCTCGCGCCGAACCGGCGCGTGCTATGCGCGTCGCCGGACTACATCGCGCGCAAGGGCGAGCCGAAAGACCCGCAGGATCTGGCCAACCACGATTGCATCGTGCTGGGCACCGCATCCGGGCCGGCGAACGAATGGCGCTTCACGCGCGGCGACGAGGTGCAGCACTACACGGTGCCGCTCGACACCTCCCGCGAGACCAACGACGGCGCGGTCGCGCGCGAATGGGCGCTGCGCGGCTACGGCATCGCGATCAAATCGATGTGGGACGTGGAGTCGGATCTGCGCGCAGACGGACTAAAAAGCCTGTTGCCCGAATGGCGTTATCCGGATGCGCCGCTGCACGCGCTCTATCACCGCAACCGCTTCATGGCGCCGCGCGTGCGCGTGCTACTGGATTTCCTGAGCGAGCGCTTCGCGCAGGTATCGGATGAACTGGAAAGTCTGCTGGGGCTGCCGCCGGATCCGCCGCGCGGCATGGCAAACGACATGGCAAACAGCACACCGGGCGAAACGGTAGACAACGCTGCGAAGCGCGCCCGCTCCGGCAAGACCGGCTGCCAAACCCCCGTTCCATGAAGGGCTATAATCTCGAGTTACGCTGCAAAGACGCTCGCACGTCGGCCAGATGCGCCGCGCTGCCCTGCCCCGCGGCCCCTTCACCCTCTTTATCCACGCCCCCAGGTTAACCACTGCGACCGGCGAAATTCGATGACCAAGAAAGTTTATGTAAAGACCTTTGGCTGCCAGATGAACGAGTACGACTCCGACAAGATGGTCGACGTGCTCGGTGCCGCTGAAGGACTCGTCAAGACCGACACGCCGGAAGATGCCGACGTGATCCTGTTCAACACCTGCTCGGTGCGCGAAAAAGCGCAAGAGAAAGTCTTCTCCGACCTCGGCCGCGTGCGCGAGCTGAAGGACGCGAATCCCAATCTGATCATTGGCGTGGGCGGCTGCGTTGCGAGCCAGGAAGGCGCTTCGATCGTCGCGCGTGCGCCATATGTCGATCTGGTGTTCGGTCCGCAAACGCTGCATCGTCTGCCCCAAATGATCGACAAGCGCCGCGAAAGCGGCCGCGCGCAGGTCGACATCACGTTCCCCGAAATCGAGAAGTTCGATCACCTGCCGCCGGCGCGTGTCGACGGTCCGAGCGCATTCGTATCGATCATGGAAGGCTGCAGCAAGTACTGCAGCTACTGCGTGGTGCCATACACGCGCGGCGAGGAAGTGTCGCGCCCGCTCGACGACGTGCTGACCGAAATCGCCGGCCTCGCCGACCAGGGCGTGCGCGAAGTCACGCTGCTCGGCCAGAACGTCAATGCATACCGTGGCGCGTTGACTTCGGGCGCAGCGGAAATCGCCGATTTCGCGACGCTGATCGAATACGTCGCCGATATTCCGGGCATCGAACGGATTCGCTACACGACGTCGCATCCGAAGGAATTCACGCAGCGCCTGATCGACACCTACGCGAAGGTGCCGAAGCTCGTCAGCCACCTGCATCTGCCGGTGCAGCACGGCTCCGATCGCATCCTGATGGCGATGAAGCGCGGCTACACGGTGCTCGAATACAAGTCGGTGATCCGCCGCCTGCGCGCGATCCGCCCGGACCTGTCGCTGTCGACCGACATGATCGTCGGCTTCCCCGGTGAGACCGAGGAAGATTTCGACAAGATGATGGCGCTCGTCGACGAGATGAAATACGACACCAGCTTCTCGTTCATCTACAGCCCGCGCCCCGGCACGCCGGCCGCGAATCTGCACGACGACACGCCGCGTGAAGTGAAGCTCAAACGCCTGCAACATCTGCAGGCCACCATCGAAGAGAACGTGCAGCGCATCAGCAATGCGATGGTCGGCAAGGTCGAACGGATTCTGGTCGAGCGCCCGGCGCGCAAGGACCCGAACGAACTGGCGGGCCGCACCGAGAACAACCGCGTCGTCAATTTCCCGGCGCCGGTCGCATCGCACTCGCGGCTGATCGGCCAGATGGTCGACGTGAAGATCGTGCACGCATATCCGCACTCGCTGCGCGGCGAACTCGTGATGGTTCACGACGACAGCTCCACGGCGACGCACTGAACGAACTCACGGCAAATTCGCAAAGCGAAACAGGCAAGAACCCGCGTACCGCAACCGACAGGATCGACTCACCGCCTTGAAGACCACTCAGCCGCATCTGGAATTCACCGCACCGCGCGAAGACAACGCGCGGCTCGCCAACCTCTGCGGACCGCTCGACGAAAATCTGCGGCAGATCGAGCAGGCGCTCGACGTGACCCTGCAGCGCCGCGGCCACCGCATCACGATCCGCGGGCGCGGCGCGAAACTCGCGCTGACCGCGCTCGAAAACTTCTACAACAATGCGCGCGAGCCGCTGTCGGTCGACGACATCCAGCTCGCGCTCGTCGAAGTGCGCCACCCGGCGCGCCATCGCCCGAACGGCAACGGTAACGGCAATGGCGAGGCTGACGACGCCGCCGACCCGCGCTTCGCCGGCAACCCCGATCATCCGTTCGACCAGCCCGCCGACCTCAATGCGAGCGAAGACGACTTCGAGCAATACGGCCCGAAGCTGTACACGCGCCGCGCGGACCTGCGCGGCCGCACGCCGGCGCAGCGCGAATACCTGAAGCAGATCGTCTCCCACGACGTCACGTTCGGCGTCGGCCCGGCCGGCACCGGCAAGACCTACCTCGCGGTAGCGTGCGCGGTCGATGCGCTCGAACGCGATCAGGTCAAGCGCATCGTGCTGACGCGCCCGGCGGTCGAAGCCGGCGAACGGCTCGGCTTCCTGCCCGGCGATCTCGCGCAGAAGGTCGACCCGTATCTGCGCCCGCTGTACGACGCGCTGTACGACCTGCTCGGTTTCGACAAGACCGCGAAAATGTTCGAGCGGCAGATGATCGAAATCGCGCCGCTCGCGTACATGCGCGGCCGCACGCTGAATCATGCGTTCATCATCCTCGACGAGGCGCAGAACACGACGCCCGAGCAGATGAAGATGTTCCTCACGCGGATCGGCTTCGGCTCGAAGGCGGTCGTCACCGGCGACACGACGCAGATCGACCTGCCGCGCGGCCACAAGAGCGGCTTGATCGAAGCGCAGCAGGTGCTCGCGAACGTGCGCGGCATCGCGCTCACGCGCTTCACGAGCGCGGACGTGGTGCGCCATCCGCTGGTCGCGCGCATCGTCGAGGCGTACGATGCGCATTCGCAGAAGGCGCCGGCGCCGGTCGACCCGCGCTGAGGCGCCACCGACAACGCACGCCAACCACACACGCCAGCAACGCCGAACCCCGACACCGCATGAGCCGCGCCCCGAAACTGACGTTGAACCTGCAATTCCCGGCCGCCAAAGCGTGGCCGGAGCACAAGGCGCTGCTGCCGCGCGCGACCGTGGCCGGCTGGATCAAGGCGGCGCTGTTCGCGGACGGCGAACTGACGGTGCGCTTCGTCGATGCCGAAGAAGGCCGCACGCTGAACCGCACCTATCGCGGCAAGGACTACGCGACCAATGTGTTGACCTTCGCGTACGCCGAATCGGAAGACGATCCGGTGACGGGCGACCTGATCCTGTGCTGCCCGGTGGTCGAAAAGGAAGCCGCCGAACAGGGCAAGCCGCTCGCCGCGCACTACGCGCATCTGCTCGTGCACGGCACGCTGCACGCACAGGGCTACGATCACGAGATCGAAGAGGAAGCCGAGGAAATGGAAGCGATCGAAACCGATATCCTCGGTAAGCTCGGATTTCCGGATCCCTATCAATAGGCTTGCCGCTTTCAGCCCGCGTCTCCTCGCTCCCGTCCGCCAACCACGATCGAACCTACCGTGAGCACCCCGTCCCCCGAAGCCGATTCCTTCACGCGCTGCCCGGACTATCCGCCGGCGCTCGGCGACTCACAGCTGCTGACGGACGACGAACTGCGCGCATCACTCGACTGCACGTTGCGCGACTGGGACCGCGCGAGCGACCTGTGGCTGTTCGGCTATGGCTCGCTGATCTGGAACCCCGGGCTGCCGACTGTCGAGGCGGCGCGCTCGAAGGTGCACGACTATCACCGCGGGCTGTATCTGTGGTCGCGCGTGAATCGCGGCACGCCCGAGCAGCCGGGCCTCGTGCTCGCGCTCGATCGCGGCGGTTCGTGCACCGGCATGGCGTTCCGGCTCGCCGCCGAGGGCGCGATGCCTCATCTCGAAGCACTGTGGCGCCGCGAAATGCCGATGGGCTCGTACCGCCCTGCGTGGCTGCCGTGCGTGCTAGCGGACGGCCGGCGCGTCGACGCGCTCGCGTTCGTGATGCGTCGCGACGTGCCGAGCTACACCGGCAAGCTGCGCGACGACATCATCCGGGCGGTGCTTGGCTGCGCGAGCGGCCGCTATGGCACGACGCTCGACTATGTCAGCCGTACCGTGCACGCGCTGCGCGAAAGCGGGATGCCGGATCGCGCGCTCGAAGCGCTGCTCGCGCGCTGCGACGCGTCGGCGCGCGACGCGAACCCGGACGCGGCTGCGCCGACGAGCGGCACGGCACGCGGTTAAATCCCGGCACCGTCTCGCGCCAAACCACGCCACCTAGCGCAACCTCGCGTCACCTCGTGTCAGCGCGCACTTCGCCGCTCAGCCGCACCCCGCCATGACGCGCCGTTGCACCCCGCCCCATCCCGCCCCGCGACTTTTTTGCCCACAGGCGCTTTTCCATGGGTAATCGGTTAGGATGGCCCTACGCGCCATCGCGGCGCGGCCGCTTCATCCAACGCTTCACTCATCCCCAGGCCCGGCGGGACACGGTTTCGCCATGCGCCTGGTGTATCCTTAATGCTCTGTAACAGCGCGCCCAGTCTCGCCGGGCGCACTACCATGAACGACACGTATCCCAGTCGACGCCATACCGGACGCCAACTCGACAAACCGCAGGAAAAGCGCTCGCTGCTCGAGCGCCTGACCGACTTCATCTCGCCCGAGCCCGACTCGCGCGCCGAACTTCTGGAAATTCTGCAGGACGCGCATGAGCGCAACCTGATCGACGCCGACTCGCTGTCGATGATCGAAGGCGTGTTCCAGGTCTCGGAATTGAGCGCACGCGACATCATGGTGCCGCGCGCGCAAATGGACGCGATCAACATCGCGGACAATCCCGCCGAATTCATCCCGTACGTGCTGGAAAAAGCGCACTCGCGCTATCCGGTCTACGAGGGCAATCGCGACAACATCATCGGCGTGCTGCTCGCCAAAGATCTGCTGCGCTACTACGCGGAAGAGGAATTCGACGTGCGCGGCATGCTGCGCCCGGCCGTGTTCATCCCCGAGTCGAAGCGCCTGAACGTGCTGCTGCACGACTTCCGCGTGAACCGCAACCACCTCGCGGTGGTGGTCGACGAATACGGCGGCGTCGCGGGCCTGATCACGATCGAAGACGTACTGGAGCAGATCGTCGGCGACATCGAGGACGAATACGATTTCGACGAGGAAAGCGGCAACATCATCGCGTCGCCGGACGGGCGCTTCCGGGTGCGCGCGCTGACCGAGATCGAGCAGTTCAACGAAACCTTCGGCACCGATTATTCGGACGACGAGGTCGACACGATCGGAGGGATGGTCACGCATCACTTCGGCCGGGTGCCGCATCGCGGCGAAAAGGTGCGTATCGACGATCTGATCTTCGAAATCCTGCGCGGCGACGCGCGCCAGATCCATATGCTGCTGGTGCGCCGCGACCCGCTCGCGGGCCAGCGCGAGCGCGAGGCGCAACACGTGCAAACCTGAGCCGCCGGCTTTCGCTGATTCGCCGGCTTTCCGCTCGCTTTTTTCAACTTCCGACGCCGACCGCGCAACAATGGCCGACCCGATCACTTCCCGTCCGCGGCGCGACATCAGCGCCGCCGCCCTCGCCGACAACACCCGCAGCCGCGCGCTGCCGCTGTGGCACTACCTCGTCGCGCTGGCCGTCGGCGCGCTCAATACGCTGTCGTTCGCGCCGACGCCGCACGGCGGCTGGCTGCAACTCGCGATCTTCGTGTTCTTTTTCGCGTGGCTCACGCGCAGCACCGGCTGGAAAAGCGCGGCGCTGACGGGCGGTGCGTTCGGCTTCGGCAATTTCGTCACCGGCGTGTGGTGGCTGTACGTCAGCATGCACTTCTACGGCGGGATGCCGGCGCCGCTCGCCGGCGCCGCGCTGGCGCTGTTTTCGCTGTATCTGGCTGTCTACCCGGCGCTTGCGGCCGGGGTGTGGTCGTTCTGCGCGGGCCACGCGCGCAACGGCGCGGCTGATGACCGTCGGCCGTTCTCGCCGACCTGGCATGGCGCGCTGGCGTTCGCGAGCGCGTGGGCGATCGGCGAATGGCTGCGCGGCACCGTGTTTACCGGCTTTCCGTGGCTGGCCTCCGGCTATGCGCAGGTCGATGGCCCGTTTGCCGGGTTTGCGCCGGTGGTCGGTGTGTATGGCGTCGGCTGGGTGCTTGCGCTCGCGGCCGCGCTGATCGTGCAGGCGCTGCTGCCGCTGACTCAGGCGCGCGCCGCCCCTGTCGCGCCGCCTGCTCAGCCCGCGCATGACCCGCGCGGCGGCGAGGCCGCGCCGCGCCACATCGCGCGCATCGCGCTGCCGGCCGGCGTCGCGCTGGCGCTGATCGTCATCGGCCTGCTGCTGCCGCTGATCCAGTGGACCACGCCGGCCAACGCGCCGCTGAAGGTGCGTCTGCTGCAAGGCAACGTCAAGCAGGAGATGAAGTTCGAGGAAGCTGGCCTGCGCGCGGCGGTCGACGAGTATCAGCAGATGATCACCGCGAAGCCGGCCGATCTGATCGTCACACCGGAAACGGCGATTCCGGTGCTCGCGCAGCAGTTGCCGCTACCGTTCGCCGCGGCGATCCGCCAGTTCGCGGATTCGACCGGCAGCGCGATCCTGTTCGGCGCGATCGGCGGCACGATCACGCCGGATGGCCAGGTGGTCGACTACACGAACAGCCTGTTCGGCGTCACGCCCGGCTCGCATGTGATGTACCGCTATGACAAGCATCACCTCGTACCCTTCGGCGAATTCGTGCCGTGGGGCTTCCGCTGGTTCGTCAATCTGATGAACATCCCGCTCGGCGACTTCTTCCGCGGCGCGCCGGTGCAGAAACCGTTCATCGTGCATAACCAGCCGGTCGCGTTGAACATCTGCTACGAGGACATCTTCGGCGAGGAAATCGCGCGCACGCTGCGCGAGAACGCAACCCCGGCGGGCGTGCTGGTCAACTCGACCAACCTCGCGTGGTTCGGCGACACGATCGCGCTCGACCAGCATCTGCAGATCGCGCGCATGCGCTCGCTCGAAACCGGCCGGCCGATGCTGCGCGCGACCAACACGGGCATGACCGCCGCGATCGATGCGAACGGACGCGTGATCGGCCGTCTCACGCCGTTCACGATCGGCTCGCTCGACGTGACCGTGCAAGGCACATCGGGCAATACGCCTTACGTGACGAGCGGCAACAACACGGTGCTGGCGGTGTCGGTGCTGCTGCTGGCGTTCGGTTTTGCATTCGGACCGGCAATCGTGCGGCGGCGTAACGGCGCGAAGTAAGCGGCGACGGGCGGGGCGACAGCCGGACAACAGCCGGGCAGGCAACGCACAAACGGCGCCGCACGCCCCCCCCAACACGGAAACGCAACACGCATAAAAAAATGCGCCTGACAGATTCAGGCGCATTTTTTTCTTCACAGGCAAGCGTTCCGGTTCAGGCCATCAGTCACGCGCCCGAACTCGGGATTCACCTAGGTCCGTCAGTTCGCCGGCACCGTATCGATGAACGACTGGCGCAGCGCGAGCTTCTGGAAATGCTTGTCCAGAGTCGGATGCGCTTCGCGCCAGTTCAGCTCGGGCATGCGGAAGTCGAGATAGCCGAGCGCGCAACCCACCGCGATATCCGCAAGCGTGTAGTGATTGCTCGCGCACCACGGCTTGCTGCCGAGGCCCTGCGACATCGCGACCAGACCTTCGTCGATCTTGCGCTGCTGCCGCGCGACCCACGCGTCGACCCGTTGCTCGGGCGCGCGCTGCGTGCCTTCGAGACGGATCAGCACGGCCGCGTCGAGCACCCCATCGGCGAGAGCTTCCCAGCAGCGCACTTCGACGCGTTCACGCCCGGACGGCGGAATCAGCTTGCCGACCGGCGACAGCGTATCCACGTATTCGCAGATCACCCGCGAATCGAACACGGCTTCGCCGTCTTCCATCACGAGGCACGGCACCTTGCCGAGCGGATTGAAGGTGTGAATCCGGGTATCCGGCGCCCAGACGTTCTCGGGCACCAGTTCGTAGTCGATCTTCTTGTCGGCGAGCACGATCCGCGCTTTACGCACGAACGGGCTGGCGACTGAACCGATGAGTTTCATCATGACCATCTGCCTTTTTCTGAATCCGGCGAAAGTATAAGTGGTCTAAAGCTTTCACGAGTGCTACGCGGCATCTTCGCAAGCTGCGCGTGGCCTCGCTGTGGGCGGATTGCAACATGCTCGCGGCCGCCCGACCGTCAGTATCCGCACAAAATAAGTCGGTGTATCGAACGCCTGCCCCCAAGGCCCGCGTCACGCCGCAAGCGGGCGCCGGGCTGGCCGACCACGACCGGCGCGCGGGTAAGCGCCAGAACGGAGCGCTACAATCGCACGATGAACCAGCCGACCGAACCCACCATCGCCATCGACGTCTACCGCGCGCGCCGCGAGCGCGTCCTCGCCGCGCTGCGCGCCGCGGGCGGCGGCGTCGCCATCGTGCCGACCGCGCCGGAAGCGCTGCGCAACCGCGACGCCGACTACCCGTATCGTCACGACAGCTACTTCTACTATCTGACCGGCTTCACCGAGCCCGAGGCGCTGCTCGTGCTGATCGCGAACCCGCCGCCCGGCGCGCCGGCATCGATCCTGTTCTGCCGCGAGAAAAACATCGAGCGCGAGACGTGGGAGGGCTTCCGCTTCGGACCCGAAGGCGCGCGCGACGCGTTCGGTTTCGACGCCGCGTTCCCGTTCGACGACGTCAATACGCAATTGCGGCGGCTGCTCGCCGATCAGCCGGCGCTGCACTACGCGCTCGGCACGTCGGCGAAACTCGACGAGCAGGTGCGCGGCTGGCTCGACTCAGTGCGCGCGCTAGGCCGCGGCGGTGTCGCGGCGCCTGTCGTCGCGCGCGATCTGCTGCCGCTGCTCGACGAGATGCGGCTCTTCAAGGACGACCACGAACTGGCGATCATGCGCCGCGCCGGCCGGATTTCCGCGGCCGCGCATCGCCGCGCGATGGCCGCGTGCCGGCCCGGTATCCGCGAATACGAACTCGAGGCCGAACTGCTGTACACGTTCCGCAAGTTCGGCGCGCAGGCGCCGGCCTATACGTCGATCGTCGCGGCGGGCGCGAACGCCTGCGTGCTGCACTACCCGGCCGGCAACGCGATCGCGCGGGACGGCGATCTGATCCTGATCGACGCAGCCTGCGAACTCGACGGCTATGCATCCGACATCACGCGCACGTTCCCGGCGAGCGGCCGCTTCACGCCCGCGCAGCACGAGCTGTACGACATCGTGCTGGCTGCGCAGCAGGCCGCGATCGATGCGACACGCGCCGGCGCGAGCTTCGACGATCCGCACCAGGCGGCGCTGCGCGTGCTGTCGCAGGGGCTGCTCGACACCGGCATCGTCGCGCGCGACAAATTCGCGTCGGTCGACGACGTGCTCGCCGAGCGCGCGTATGCGCCGTTCTATATGCATCGCACCGGCCACTGGCTCGGCATGGACGTGCACGACTGCGGCGATTACCGCGAGCGCGGCGCGCCGCGCGACGAGACGGGCGCGCTGCCGTGGCGAACGCTGCATCCGTCGATGACGCTGACGATCGAGCCGGGCCTGTACATCCGCCCGACTGAAGGCGTGCCCGAGCGCTACTGGAACATCGGCATCCGTATCGAAGACGACGCGATCGTGACACCGAACGGCTGCGAGCTGATCACGCGCGACGTGCCGGTGGCCGCGGCCGAGATCGAAGCGCTGATGCAGCAGGCGCGCACGGCGCAAGCAACGGCACATGCAGCGGGGATCTGACGCGCGATGAACGAAGCCTCTCCATCGGTGGTGATCCTGAAGCCCGCCTCTCACCAGCAGGCCTTCGATTTCGACGTGACGATCGTCGGCGCCGGGCCGGTCGGCCTCGCGCTCGCCGGCTGGCTCGCGCGCCGCAGCGTGACGCGCGAGCTGAAAATCGCGCTCGTCGACGCGCGCGAACCGGAAGACTCGATCGCCGATCCACGCGCGATCGCGGTGTCGCACGGCAGCCGGATGATCCTCGAACCGCTGCGCTGGCCCGCCGACGCAACCGCGATCGAACGCATCCACGTGTCGCAGCGCGGTCACTTCGGCCGCACGCTGATCGATCATCGCGAGCACGGCTTGCCCGCGCTCGGCTACGTGCTGCGCTACGGCTCGATCGTGCATGGTCTGGCCGACGCGGTGCGCGCGACGCCGGTCCACTGGTTCCGCTCGACGTCGGCTGGCGCGCCGACCCAGGAGCTCGACGGCGCCACGCTGCCGATCGAGACCGCCGGTGTCGCGCGGCAGCTGCGCACGCGGATTCTGGTGAATGCCGAGGGCGGCGTGTTTGGTGATCAGAAGCGCGGCGGCCGTATCGGCAAGCATGCGGGCGACGAGGCGGACGACACGGCCGGCGAGGCCGATGGCGCCGTCGAAACTGCAACCGGCGTGGCAACCTCCACACTCAACACTGCTGCCAAGGCAACCGGCGGACCGGGCAAAGGCGGCAGCGGCGCCGGCTCGCGCGACTACGGGCAAACCGCGCTGGTCGGCACGGTCACCGTGTCCGCGCCGCGCCCGCACGTCGCGTGGGAGCGCTTCACGTCGCAAGGCCCGATCGCGTTGCTGCCGATGGGCGGCGTGCGCGGCGCCGACTACGCGCTCGTCTGGTGCTGCGCGCCCGAGGAAGCCGCACGCCGCGCGCAGCTCCCCGACGAAGCGTTCCTGCGCGAACTCGATGCGGCGTTCGGCGACCGGATGGGACGCTTTATAAAAATCGTCGGACGCGCGTCGTTCCCGCTCGGGCTCAACGCGGCCGACACGCTGGTGAACGGCCACGTCGTCGCAATCGGCAATGCGGCGCAGACGCTGCATCCGGTGGCGGGTCAAGGCCTGAACCTCGGGTTGCGCGACGCGCACGCGCTCGCCGATGCGCTGTCGGCCGAAGGCCCGACGCCGCTCGCGCTCGCGACGTTCACGCAACGCCGCGCGCTCGACCGGCGCCTGACGATCGGCTCGACCGACACGCTCGCGCGTCTGTTCACCGTCGACTTCCCGCCGCTCGCGGTGCTGCGTGGCCTCGCGCTCACCGCGCTCGAATTCGTGCCGCCGGTGAAGACCGCGCTCGCGCGGCAAATGATGTTCGGCCAACGCCGCTAGGCGGGCAGCGCGCTTGCGCCGCGGCGACTTTGTTGCGGCGACCGGCGTCATAAGAAACGCGCAACACATACACGACACTCGGGCAGCAATCGCGCTGCCCGAGCGCGCCATCCCGCTCAACTCGATGCCGCAGTGGCCCGTTCGCAGCCACGCCGCAGCCGCGCATAACAGCCGCGCCCGTCGTCGCCCGGTTCTATGAAAGACGCCACTTTCATAGAAGATTTAACGAGTTACGAGATACAGATGGCGAGTTCCGCTTATCTGTTAACGCTAAAATGGCAGTTTTCCCTCGCATTTCGCAGCGGCATCGATTGTTAAATCGCACAGCCGCCGGCGCACGCTCACGTCATGCCCACTCTCGGCTCTCACAATCTGCGTAACAACCTGTTCGTCGCCCCGATGGCCGGCGTGACCGACCGGCCGTTTCGCCAGCTGTGCAAACGGCTCGGCGCGGGCTACGCGGTGTCGGAGATGGTCGCGTCGAATGCGCAGCTGTGGAAAAGCGAAAAGACCATGCGCCGCGCGAACCACGAGGGCGAGGTCGAGCCGATCGCAGTGCAGATCGCCGGCGCCGATCCGGCGATGATGGCCGAAGCCGCGCGCTACAACGTCGCCAACGGCGCGCAGATCATCGACATCAACATGGGCTGCCCGGCCAAGAAGGTCTGCAACGTCGCGGCCGGCTCGGCGCTGCTGCAGAACGAACCGCTCGTGCAGCGTATCGTCGAAGCGGTGGTGAACGCGGTCGGCGTCGGCCCCGATGCGGTGCCCGTCACGCTGAAAATCCGCACCGGCTGGAATCGCGAGAACAAGAACGCATTGAACGTTGCGCGCCTGGCCGAAGCGGCCGGTATCTCGATGCTGACCGTGCACGGCCGCACGCGCGCCGACCTCTATCACGGCGACGCCGAGTACGACACGATCGCCGCGGTGAAAGCGGCGGCCGGCATTCCGGTCGTCGCGAACGGCGACATCACATCGCCGCAAAAAGCGCGCGAGGTGCTCGCCGCCACCGGCGCCGACGCGATCATGATCGGCCGCGCCGCGCAGGGCCGGCCATGGCTGTTCCGCGAAATCGAACACTTCATGCGAACCGGCGAACTGCTGCCGCCGCCGCGTATCGACGAAATCCAGCAGGTGATGAACGAGCATCTCGAAGATCACTACGCGTTCTACGGGGAATTTACCGGCGTGCGCACTGCGCGCAAGCACATCGGCTGGTACACTCGCGGCCTTTCCGGCGCCAACCTGTTCCGGCATCGCATGAATACGCTGGACACCACGCGCGAACAACTCCTCGCCGTCAACGAATTTTTTGACGCACAGAAGGCGATCTCAGACCGCCTCGTCTATGTCGACGAATCAGCCGACAGCCAGGGCGAGGACCACACCGACCGACTAGCAGCATGAGCAAGAACAATATCGAACAATCTGTCCGCGACAGCCTGGACGTGTATTTCCAGGATCTCGACGGCTCCAATCCGCACGACGTCTACGACATGGTCATTTCATGCGTGGAAAAACCCTTGCTCGAAGTGGTGCTCGAGCAGGCCGGCGGTAATCAGTCGCTGGCCGCCGAGTATCTCGGCATCAACCGCAATACGCTGCGCAAGAAGCTGCAACAACACGGTTTGCTGTAGCGGGTTGTAGTTTCTCGCGCCCTGCCACGTTTCCCCTTCGGCTTTTCGTCTTCATCATGATCAAGCAAGCGCTCATCTCCGTTTCCGACAAGTCAGGCATCGTCGACTTCGCCAAGTCGCTGTCGGACCTCGGCATCCAGATCCTGTCGACCGGCGGCACCGCGAAACTGCTCGCGGACGCGGGCCTGTCCGTCACCGAAGTCGCCGACTACACGGGCTTCCCGGAAATGCTCGACGGGCGCGTGAAAACGTTGCATCCGAAGGTGCACGGCGGCATCCTCGCGCGCCGCGATCTGCCCGAACACATGGCCGCGCTCGACAAGCACGGCATCCCGACCATCGACCTGCTGGTCGTGAACCTGTACCCGTTCGTGCAGACGGTGTCGAAGGAAGAGTGCTCGCTCGAAGACGCGATCGAGAACATCGACATCGGCGGCCCGACGATGCTGCGCTCGGCCGCGAAGAATCACCGTGACGTGACGGTGGTGGTCGACCCGGCCGACTACGCGGTCGTGCTCGACGAAATGCGCGCGAACGGCAACACGGTGTCGTACAAAACGAATTTCCGCCTCGCGACCAAGGTGTACGCGCACACCGCGCAGTACGACGGCGCGATCACGAACTATCTGACGAGCCTGACCGACGAACTGCGGCATTCGTCGCGCAATGCGTATCCGGCGACCTTCAATATGGCGTACGAGAAGGTGCAGGATCTGCGCTACGGCGAGAACCCACATCAGAGCGCGGCGTTCTACCGCGACCTGACGGTGCCGGCCGGCGCGCTCGCGAACTACAACCAGTTGCAGGGCAAGGAACTGTCCTACAACAACATCGCCGACTCCGACGCGGCGTGGGAATGCGTAAAGACCTTCGACGTGCCGGCCTGCGTGATCGTCAAGCACGCGAATCCGTGCGGCGTCGCGATTGGCGCGAATGCACTCGAGGCGTACTCGAAGGCATTCCAGACCGATCCGACCTCGGCATTCGGCGGCATCATCGCGTTCAACCGTGAAGTCGACGAAGCGGCTGCGCAAGCGGTCGCGAAGCAGTTCGTCGAAGTGCTGATCGCGCCGTCGTTCAGCGCCGAAGCGCGCCAGGTGTTCGCGGCCAAGCAGAACGTGCGTCTGCTCGAAATCGCGCTGGGCGATGGGCATAACACGTTCGATCTGAAGCGCGTCGGCGGCGGTCTGCTGGTGCAGTCGCTCGACTCGAAGAACGTGCAGCCGCGCGAGCTGCGCGTCGTGACGAAGCGTCATCCGACGCCGAAGGAAATGGACGACCTGCTGTTCGCATGGCGCGTCGCGAAGTACGTGAAGTCGAACGCGATTGTGTTCTGCGCGAACGGCATGACGCTCGGCGTCGGTGCGGGCCAGATGAGCCGCGTGGACTCGGCGCGGATCGCCAGCATCAAGGCGCAGAACGCCGGTCTGACGCTGAGCGGCTCGGCGGTCGCATCGGATGCGTTCTTCCCGTTCCGCGACGGTCTGGACGTCGTGGTGGCCGCGGGCGCGACCTGCGTGATCCAGCCGGGCGGCTCGATGCGCGATGACGAAGTGGTCAGCGCAGCGGACGAACACAACATCGCGATGGTGCTGACGGGTGTACGTCACTTCCGTCATTGATCGATGCAGGCTTGGCCGGTAACGGCTGCTGCGTTCGCGATGAACTGAAGAACCGAACGTAAGCACGAGAAGCGACGCTTGCCGGCATGACTGACGAACAACGGCCCGGTGGAATTTTCCACCGGGCCGTTTGTTTTGATGGCGAGCGTTTGCGCCGGTGTGTGGTCGCTCAATCGTCCGGCTCTTTTCTCTCGTAACCATCACCTACGTCCGGATGTTGGCTGATGTACGTGGCCAACCCCCTTCCCCGCCGCGCGAGACGCTTCAGTTCATCAAGATGCGCCGCGCCGACGCTTCGCTCTGTGTACCAATACACGACCCCCGATCGAAACCGCACCGCGATGAAATCGTCGCCGATCTCATAAGCGTCGACGCCCGAGTCGCCACTGAGATTGCCGTAACGCTGCATCTGCGCCCCGCCTCCTTGCGACGAAGAACCAGCAGTTTTTATTCCGCCGGACAGGACATCCGCGGACCGCCGCGCGATGCGTTCGTTGTAGTATCGCAGGCACCTGGTTTTTATCGCTTTCGCGGCACCTCATGAGAATTCTCGGCATCGACCCGGGCCTGCGCGTAACCGGCTTCGGCGTGATCGAACAACACGGCCACGCGCTCAGCTACGTCGCGAGCGGCGTGATCCGCACCGCCGACGCCGATCTGCCCTCGCGGCTCGGCACCATCTTCGAAGGCATCTCGACGTTGATCCGCGAACATTCGCCGGATCAGGCGGCGATCGAAAAAGTGTTCGTCAACGTCAATCCGCAGTCGACGCTGCTGCTCGGCCAGGCGCGTGGCGCGGCGATCTGCGGGCTGGTCGCGGGCGGCGTGCCGGTCGCGGAATACACTGCGCTGCAACTGAAGCAGGCGGTCGTCGGTTACGGCCGCGCGACCAAGGAGCAGATGCAGCAGATGGTCGTGCGGCTGCTGTGCCTGTCGGGCGTGCCGGGCACCGACGCCGCCGACGCGCTCGGCATGGCGATCTGTCACGCGCACGGCGGCACGACCCTGAGCACGCTCGGCGGCATCGCGCCCGCGCTGGCGAAGAAGGGACTGCGCGTTCGGCGCGGGCGCCTCGTCGGATAGCGAAGGGGGAAGCAAAGCGCTCCGCTCGACAACCGCCTACGCGCCGCCGATTCGCTGCGCTACACTCGCCCTTTCCCACCCGACTCTAAAAACTGAATCCGCCATGATCGGTCGCATCGCCGGCGTTCTGCTGGAAAAAACCCCGCCGCATCTGCTCGTCGACTGCAACGGCGTCGGCTATGAAGTGGACGTGCCGATGAGCACGTTCTACAACCTGCCGTCGACCGGCGAGCGCATCGTTTTGCTCACGCAGATGATCGTGCGCGAGGACGCGCATCTGCTGTACGGCTTCGGCACCGCGCAGGAGCGCGCGACCTTCCGCGAACTGCTGAAGATTTCCGGCATCGGCGCGCGCATGGCGCTCGCGGTGCTGTCGGGCATGAGCGTGGCCGAACTCGCGCAGACCGTCACGCTGCAGGATGCGGCGCGCCTCACGCGCGTGCCGGGCATCGGCAAGAAAACCGCCGAGCGGCTGCTGCTCGAACTGAAGGGCAAGCTCGGTGCCGACCTCGGCGCAATGGCCGGTGCGGCGTCACCATCCGATCACGCATCGGACATCCTCAACGCGCTGCTCGCGCTCGGCTACTCGGAGAAAGAAGCGCTCGCCGCGATCAAGAACGTGCCGGCCGGCACCGGTGTGTCCGAGGGCATCAAGCTCGCGCTGAAGGCGCTGTCGAAGGCCTGACGCCCCACCCGCGCGCGGTACAATGGCCGCATGATCGAAACCGACAAACTCGCCGCCGAGCGCATCATCGCGGCCACGCCCGCGTCGCCGAACGAAGAAGCGTTCGAGCGCGCGTTGCGCCCGCGTCAGCTCGACGAATATGTCGGGCAGGAAAAGGTGCGCGGCCAGTTCGAGATCTTCATCGAGGCTGCCAAGCGGCGTTCCGAATCGCTCGACCACGTGCTGCTGTTCGGCCCGCCAGGGCTCGGCAAAACCACGCTCGCGCACATCATCGCGCGCGAGATGGGCGTCAATCTGCGGCAAACCTCCGGGCCGGTGCTCGAACGCGCCGGCGACCTCGCCGCGCTGCTGACCAATCTCGAAGCCAACGACGTGCTGTTCATCGACGAAATCCACCGGCTCTCGCCGGTCGTCGAGGAAATCCTGTACCCGGCGCTCGAGGATTATCAGATCGACATCATGATCGGCGAAGGGCCGGCCGCGCGCAGCGTGAAGCTCGACCTGCAACCGTTCACGCTGGTCGGCGCGACCACCCGCGCGGGCATGCTGACCAACCCGCTGCGCGACCGCTTCGGTATCGTCGCGCGGCTGGAGTTCTATAACGCCGAGGAACTCGCGCGCATCGTCACGCGTTCGGCGTCGCTGCTCAATGCGCAAATCCATCCGGACGGCGCGTTCGAAATCGCCCGGCGCGCGCGCGGCACGCCGCGTATCGCCAACCGGCTGCTGCGCCGCGTGCGCGACTTCGCCGAAGTCAAGGCCGATGGCAACATCACCGCGCAGGTCGCCGACGCGGCACTGAAGATGCTCGACGTCGACGCGGTCGGTTTCGACCTGATGGACCGCAAGCTGCTCGAAGCAATCCTGCACAAGTTCGACGGCGGCCCGGTCGGCGTCGACAATCTCGCCGCGGCAATCGGCGAGGAGCGCGACACGATCGAGGACGTGCTCGAACCGTATCTGATCCAGCAGGGCTTCCTGCAGCGCACGCCGCGCGGGCGCATCGCCACGCTGCTGACCTACCGGCACTTCGGTCTGGCCGCGCCGGATTCGTCGAGCGCGCTGCCGGGCTTGTGGGATTCGTCGAACTGAGCGCGCAAGCGAGGCGGCCCAGGATGTCCGAGCAGACCCGGCCGACCGGGAACTTCGTGCAAGCGCTCACGCAGCGGCTGCGCGCGAAACTCGCGGCCGGCGTTACCCATCTGACGACCGGCAGCGGTCCCGTCCTCGACTACTCGTCGCCGCCCGGCGACCCCGGCCTGTTCGGGCCCGACTCCATCTGCTGGAAAGTCCATGCCGACTTCACGTCGATGATGACAGGCGGCATCAGCGCGCTGCTGCTGCAGGCGTTGCATCCGCTGGCGCTCGCCGGCGTGTGGGACCACTCGACGTTTCGCAGCGATATTCTCGGACGCCTGCGGCGCACCGCGACGTTTATCTCCGGCACCACGTACGGCAGCCGCGACGACGCGCTCGCGCTGATCGAGCGCGTGAAGTCCATTCATCGCGGCGTGACCGGCATTGCACCGGACGGCCAGCCGTATCGCGCGAGCGAGCCCGCGCTGCTGACCTGGGTGCACGTCGCGGAGGTGTCGAGCTTCATGACCGCGCATCTGCGCTACGTGAATCCGCTGCTGTCCGTCGCGGCGCAGGATCAATATTTCGCGGAAACCGCGCGCATCGCCGAAATGCTCGGCGCCACCGATATTCCACGCTCGCGCGCCGAGATCGACGCGTATCTGCTTGCGATGCGGCCCGCGCTGGTGGCGAGCGAACGCACCCGTGAAGTCGTCAGGATTTTGATGAACGCGCCGGCACCGAGCCTCGCGATGCGGCCTGCCGGCACGCTGATGCTCAACGCGGGTGTCGATCTGTTACCCGGCTGGGCGCAGACGATGCTCGGCCTGAACCGTTACGCGGCGCTGCGCAAGACGTTCGCGCGACCCGGCGTGCGGCTCGTCGCGCCGGTGATTCGCTGGGCGCTGGTCAATGGAGTGTCGAAACGGGCACGGCGCCGGGCGGCGGCGATGCGTGAGCGTGAGAATGAGCGTGAGCCGGATTGAAGTAGAAACGAGCACGCAGCGGTGCTTGCCGCAATAGATCGAACCGTATCGATGACGGCGCTGTTCTGGGAGCCGCGAGGCTCATGCGCACCTCAAGCGCACGGCGCCGACACTGTACGTGCTTAAACGGACAGCTTCACTCCTTTCGCTTCCCGCCCCCACAGTGTTCCCCCGATTCACCGCCTCGGGTCCAGCGCGGTCCTGAACCCATCATCGTCGGCACCACCCGCATCGAGATGCGCGACATCCGCCCACGACACGATCGTCGCGTGGCCGTCATCGAAATCGACAACGTTCACGCTCGCGTTCAGCAACGGATAGTCCCGCGGTGCATCGAGCGACAGGCCGCACGCGAAGCGGCGCACGCAATCGAGCACACCGCCGTGCGTGACACAGGCGATCCGCCCGCCCGGATGCGCGGCGATCAGCGGCTCGATTGCATGGACGATGCGGTGGTAGAACACGCGCTGCGATTCGCCTTCAGGCGGCGTGAAGCCCGGATCGCGCGTCTGCCATTGCGCGTATTCGTCGGGAAAACGCAGTGCGATCTCGTCGCTATCGTGACCTTGAAAGGCGCCGTACGAGCGCTCGCGCAAGTTCTCGCGCAACTGTAGCGGCAGGCCGAGCGCGTCGCTCATCGGCTGTGCGGTCTGCTGTGCGCGCTGCAGGTCGCTCGAATAGATCGCATCGAGCCGCGCACCCTGCTTCGCCTCGTCCGCGATGCGTCGCGCGAGACGTTGCGCCTGGTCGAAGCCCGTGGTTGCCAGCGGGATGTCGATGTGGCCTTGAATGCGCTTGATGCGGTTCCAGTCGGTTTCGCCGTGCCGGATAAACAGAATCTGCGTGATCATGGGAAGAAGAGAGCGCCGTTCGCCGGTTATGCCGAGCCGCTATTGTCGCAAAAAGCGACGCGCGGGTCGGCGCACGCGGCGCGCCTCGGGAGGTCGATGCTGCGGCAGCTCGGATGCACGCCTAGCCGGCGGCGTGCCAAAGGTGTCGGGGCGCCGCGTATGGTATGGCCTGAAAAGCTGGGGAAGCTCAGGCGTTGGTCCGCAACCAGAACGTGACGGGCCCGTCGTTGACGAGCGACACCTGCATGTCCGCGCCGAACTCGCCTGTCTCGACGATCGGATGCTTCGCGCGCGCGGCCGCGACGAAGTAGTCGAACAGGCGCTTGCCCTCGTCGGGCGGCGCGGCGGGCGTGAAGCTCGGGCGCAGGCCGCTGTTGGTATCGGCCGCGAGCGTGAATTGCGACACGAGCAGCAAGCCGCCCGCGCGCCCGGCGCCGTCGAGATTCTGCACCGACAGGTTCATCTTGCCGGCCGCGTCGCTGAATACGCGATAGCCGAGCACCTTCGCGAGCAGGCGGTCGGCAGCGGCCTCGGTATCGCCGCGCTCCGCGCAGACGAGCGCAAGCAGGCCCGAGTCGATCGCGCCGGTCACGCGCTCATTTTCACCGTCCACGACACGCACTTCGGCGCGCCGCACACGCTGGATCAGCGCGATCATCGACTCGACTCCGGAAGTGCCGCGCGCTCAAGGGTGATCGCGTTCGTCATCGTCACGCGATGCTCAAGCCGTCAGCGTCACGCGCGCAAAGCGGCGCTTGCCGACCTGCACGACGTACTCGCCTGCTTCGACCTTCAGGCCCTTGTCGGACACCGTCGTGCCATCGATCTTCACGCCACCCTGCTCGATATTGCGCAGCGCTTCGCTCGTCGACGGCACGAGGTTCGCCTGCTTCAGCAACTGGCCGATCGCGAGCGGCGCGCCGGCGAGCGTCACCGTCGGGATATCGTCGGGCACACCGCCCTTCGCGCGATGATTGAAGTCCTCGAGCGCGCGCTCGGCGTCCGCCTGCGAGTGGAAGCGCGCGACGATTTCCTGACCCAGCATCACCTTGAAATCGCGCGGATTGCGGCCCGCCTCGATTTGCTTTTTGAAGCCGGCGATCTCGTCCATCGGACGGAACGACAGCAGCTCGAAGTAACGCCACATCAGCGTGTCGGAAATGCTCATCAGCTTGCCGAACATGTCGGTCGGCTTTTCGCTGATCCCGATGTAGTTGTTCTTCGACTTCGACATCTTCTCGACGCCGTCGAGCCCTTCGAGCAGCGGCATCGTCAGGATGCACTGCTGTTCCTGGCCGTATTGCTTCTGCAGCTCGCGGCCGACCAGCAGGTTGAACTTCTGATCCGTGCCACCGAGCTCGAGGTCCGCGTTCAGCGCGACCGAGTCATAGCCTTGCATCAGCGGATACAGGAATTCGTGGATCGAAATCGGCACGCCGCCCTGGAAGCGCTTCGTGAAGTCCTCGCGTTCGAGAATCCGCGCGACCGTGTAGCGCGACGCGAGCTTGATCATGCCGTCTGCGCCGAGCGGCATCGACCATTCGCTGTTGTAGCGTATCTCGGTCTTGTCGCGATCGAGCACGAGCGCGGCCTGTTCGAAATAGGTCTTCGCGTTCGATTCGATCTGCTCGCGCGTGAGCGGCGGGCGGGTCGCGTTACGGCCGGAAGGGTCGCCGATCAGCGATGTGAAATCGCCGATCAGAAAAATCACCGTGTGGCCGAGGTCCTGCAACTGGCGCATCTTGTTGAGCACGACCGTGTGGCCGATGTGGATATCGGGCGCGGTCGGATCGAGCCCAAGCTTGATGCGCAGCGGCTTGGACGTAGCCGCGCTCCTCGCGAGCTTTTGCGCAAATTCGTCTTCGATCAGCAGTTCGTCGACACCGCGTTTGGTGACAGCGAGGGCATGACGGACTTCGTCGGTGATCGGAAACGCGGGGGTGGGCTTGGTGGACTCGGTGCTCATGCTGGAAACGTGAAGTCGCGAAAAAACAGGATTGTCCCATAGATGCGCGCGGCCGCGCCCACTGACGCGACTCGGGCCGGCTGACGGCGTGGGATTTTCATGCGTCCGGTACGGGCGGCGGTGGCGATCAGCTTATCTTCAGCGACGCTTGCATCGATAATCTGCTACAACGAATCGCAATGAACATCGACAGGAGCAGCGACGTGATGCAAGACCCCGCAGACGGCATTTATTTCGGGTTGATGTCGGGCACCAGCATGGATGGCGTGGACGGCGTGGCCGTCCGGTTCGCTGAAGGGAAGCCACCGGAAGTGCTGGCCGAGGCGTTCGTCGGCTTTTCGGCCGGTGTCCGGGAGGCGCTCTTCGCGCTCCAGCAACCGGGCGACAACGAGATCGAGCGCGAGGCGCTGGCCGCCAACGCGCTCGCGACGCGCTATACCGTGTGCTGCCACGATCTGCTGCGGGATAGCCGCGTGGCGGCCGAGGACGTCCGTGCGATCGGCGTGCATGGGCAGACCGTGCGACATCGGCCGGAAAAGGGCTACACGCGGCAGATCAACAATCCGGCGCTGCTTGCGGAAATGACGCATATCGACGTGGTCGCCGATTTTCGCAGCCGTGATGTCGCCGCCGGCGGCCAGGGTGCCCCGCTCGTGCCCGCGTTCCACGCGACGATATTCGGCGCGAAGAACGAAACGCGTGTGGTCTGCAATCTCGGCGGCATCAGCAATATCACGATCCTGAACGCGACTGGCGGCGTGCGCGGCTTCGACTGCGGGCCGGCGAACGCGTTACTCGATGCGTGGGCCGAGCGTCATCTCGGCAAGCCGTTCGACGAAAACGGCCATTTCGCGGCGAGCGGCAGCGTGAATCGCGAGTTGCTGAACGCGTTGCTCGACGAGCCGTTCTTCTCGGAGCAGCCGCCGAAAAGCACGGGCCGCGATCTGTTCAACACCGACTGGCTCGACGCGAAGCTTGGGCCGTTCGCCGGCGTCGCTGCCGCCGACGTGCAAGCGACACTCGTTGCGCTCACCGCGGTAACGGTCGCACGCGAAATCGAGCGGCATGCGTCCGACGCGCGCGCGGTGTACGTCTGCGGCGGCGGCGCGCGCAATCCGGAAATCATGAAGGCGTTGCAGCAGGCGCTTGAAGACAGCGGCGTGAGCGGTGTGCCCGTGATGACGACCGATGCCCTCGGCGTGCCGCCAAGCCAAGTCGAACCACTCGCGTTCGCGTGGCTCGCGATGCGCTGCATCGCGCGGCTGCCGGGCAATCTGCCGAGCGTGACCGGCGCGTCAGCGGAGCGCGTATTGGGGGCGATCTATCCGCGGTAGGCTGCCAAGGGTGTTGCGTCGCCGCGCGCAATCCCGGGCGGCGAGCGGGCAATAAAAAACAGGGCCGAAGCCCCGTTTTTTATTGATTCGACCAGCCGTTGCGCTTAGACCGAGAACGACGAGCCGCAACCGCAGGTTGTCGTCGCGTTCGGATTCTTGATGACGAACTGCGCGCCGTTGATGTCGTCCTTGTAGTCGATCTCAGCGCCAACCAGGTACTGGTAGCTCATCGAGTCGATCAGCAGCTGGACGCCGCTCTTGTTCATCACGGTGTCGTCTTCGTTGGTCGTTTCGTCGAAGGTGAAACCATACTGAAAGCCCGAGCAGCCGCCGCCCTGCACGAATACGCGCAGCTTGAGCTCCGGATTGCCTTCTTCTTCGATCAGTTGCTTGACCTTGTCAGCCGCTGCGTCGGTGAAAACGAAGGGGGCCGGCATCTCGGTCACGGGGGTATCGGTGACTGCGTTCATTCGAACTCTCCAAAAAGCTTTAGCCGCTATTGTAGGGCTGATCGGGATATCGTGCTGAAGCCCACAAAATCAATGGGTTCTTCCGTCGAAACAGCTGGGCATCGATTTGCCGCCGTCTCGTCGCAGCGCTCGCTAGCGAACTCGGATAAACCATAAAAAAAGCCGCCTTCGCACAAGCGTTGGCGGCTTTCGCTGCAAACCGGCTGGAAAGCCGGTTCGCGCTCGAAACGATTAACGCTTCGAGAATTGCTTCCTGCGACGTGCCTTGTGGAAGCCGACCTTCTTACGTTCGACTTCACGAGCGTCACGCGTCACGAAGCCAGCGTGCGACAGTTGCGGCTTCAGCGTTGCGTCGTAGTCCATCAGCGCACGGGTGATGCCGTGGCGAACCGCACCGGCTTGACCCGTTTCACCGCCACCGGTCACGTTGACCTTGATGTCGAACGTGGTGCCGTGGTTCGTGAGTTCCAGCGGCTGGCGCACGATCATCAGCGACGTTTCGCGCGAGAAGTAGTCGGCGATGGGCTTGCCGTTCACAACGATGTCGCCCTTGCCTGCCTTGATGAACACACGTGCGACGGCGCTCTTGCGGCGGCCCGTGCCGTAATTCCAGTTACCGATCATGTGGGCTCCCCTTAGATCTCGAGCGCCTTCGGCTGTTGCGCCGAATGCGGATGCGTTGCGTCTGCGTAGACCTTCAGCTTCTTGATCATCGCGTAGCCGAGCGGGCCCTTCGGCAGCATGCCTTTGACCGCCTTCTCGAGCGCGCGGCCCGGGAAGCGTTCCTGCATCTTGCCGAACGTCGTTTCATAGATACCGCCCGGGTAGCCCGAGTGACGGTAGTACTTCTTGTCGGTAACCTTGTTGCCCGTGACCTTCAGCTTGCCGGCGTTGATAACGATGATGAAATCACCGGTGTCGACGTGGGGAGTGAATTCAGGCTTGTGCTTGCCGCGAAGACGGTGTGCCACTTCGCTGGCGACACGCCCGAGAACCTTATCCGTCGCGTCAATCACGTACCATTCGCGCGTCACCTCATGGGCTTTTGCGGAAAACGTCTTCATGATCGATCCAAAAAAATTGCTGCGCCCAATGTGTTTTTTCCTGCTTGTAGTGTGCGCATCGAGGCGCGTGCAGGCTCTCCCTGGTTCTTCCTCCGCGGGCGCGGATGCGGAAAAGCCCTGAATTATAAAGGAAATCGTGTCGGGGAGTCAAAACGTGCGATGGGTTCGCCGCAATGGGGCGAAATGCAGCGACACGCAAACGCAAAACGCGGACGAAAAAAAACCCGAACAAGCGGTTCGGGTTTAATCCACCAAAGGAGGAGGTGGAGGAGACAGCGGAAGTTGCCCAACTGCTGCAACAATGAAATCGATTATATAAGTCACCCTTGTGCGATGCAAGAATATTTACATTGCGAAATGAGTTTTCATAATGTGACAAATTAGTTGCATGCGCTGAAATCACGAAAATGCCTTCTAGATCAATCATCAAGGTTTTCGGCGATCACATGCACATCAGACATCCTCTAGAGTAAAACCCCTAAATCGTTAGGGGCATCCCGAATTACCTATCGATGACGCGCCGCAGCACAAACTCAGTCATTGTGCATAGTTTCGCGACGGAGCCGGTCTCGCACGGATCGTCAAACCCCGGGCTACAATGCCGACTCGAATAGCTATGCGCGGTGGAGCGACAGCATGGAATGCAAAGTAAGCTGGATGGGGCAGGACGGGATGGCATTCGCGGCCGAGACGGGCAGCGGCCATCTGGTTGCAATGGACGGCGCGCCTGAAGGCGGCGGCCGCAACCTGGCACCGCGTCCGATGGAAATGGTGTTGCTCGGCACCGGCGGCTGCACCGCCTACGACGTGGTGATGATCCTGAAGAAAAGCCGTCAGGAAATCGCCGGCTGTTCGGTAACGCTGAAAGCCGAACGAGCAAGCGAAGATCCGAAGGTGTTCACGAAGATCCACTTTCACTTCACCGTGACCGGCAAGAATCTGAATCCGGCCACCGTCGAGCGCGCGATCAATCTGTCGCACGATAAATACTGCTCCGCGTCGATCATGATCGCGAAGACCGCGGAACTCACGCACTCGTTCGACATCGTCGCTACCTGAGCGCGGCGGCGGCAGGGACAATAACCTGGCCCGCGACGAACCTCCCAAATAAAAAAGCCGGCGTCCCGATGGACGCCGGCTTTTTTCTATTCAGCGGCAAAGCGAGTCGATAAGCCGGATTCTGTGCACGCGCCGCGTCCGAAGACGCGGCGCGCGTGGCAGCCATTCCTCTAGGCGCGCCATTACTGACGCGCTCAAGCTCCCTACCCGCAGACGAGACGGGGGCCCCGTCCTGCATCTCGAAGATGCGCGCCTGCCTACTTGGAATTGCTCCGGGTGGAGGTTACCGTGCCGGTCTGCCTTGCGACAGCCGCGGTGCGCTCTTACCGCACCGTTTCACCCTTACCTGATCCCGGCTTGCGCCGGGCCATCGGCGGTTTGCTTTCTGTTGCCCTGTTCCGCGTGTCACCACGGATGGCCGTTAGCCATCACCCTGCCCTGTGGAGTCCGGACTTTCCTCGCCCTCGTTGGCCGAAACCGCCGAGGCCGCGACTGCCTGACCTGCTTTGCTGGCGCGGATTTTAACACCGAACGGCGGCACGGCCGGCCGGCTTCAGGCTTAAGGGAGAGAAAAAGCCAACAGGATATTCAACGTTCGCGCCGCCCCGCGCGAAACACGGTGGCGTCGTCGTAAAACGCCGGTGATTCGTTGCCGGACCACCAGCCGGGAATGCCGAGCACGGGCAGCGGCGCAAACATCCGGCTGGTCAGCGCGGAGGTTTCCAGCAACGCCGTGCTTACCGCTTCGTCGAGCCAGGCATCGCGCGCGGCGGAGTCCCATTCGAAGTACGCGACGGGCACATCGACGATCCATGCATGCCCGGTACAACCTTTGAACGGCGCGATCAATTTTTCCAGCAAAGCGTGCCCAAAGCAGCGCACTTCGCAACTGCGCGTCCATGCGTCGCGCCGCGTGACGAACAGCGTGCGCCAGTCGAAACCGCGCAGCGCGGCGCTCAATGCCGGATCGGCGCACGCGAACAGCAGCGCGTTTTCGTCGAAGAGGGTCAGCATGTCGCGCACGCCGCCGCGCGTCGGACCGACGCCGAGCACATCGAGCGCCGCCGACTGTCGCGCATTCAGCGCTGCCTTGATGCGCGGAAACGCGAACCACATCGATCCGTTGAAGAAGTCGTGGAGATTATGGCGTGTCGGCACGCAGCCGGTCGACGCGATATGCGCCTCATACGCAGCGCCCGGCGGCAGATCGTCCTGTGCGATGAAGGCGAGAGGTTCGCCGCGGCCGGTGGTTTGCCGCATCCGTGCGGCATCGGCGTTCATTGCGGCGAGCAGTTCGGCGTAGCCAGCCAGCGCCGCGTGCTGCCAACGCGGACCGCGTGGCGTGAGTTGCGCGAACCAGGGCTGCGACCAGTCGATCGCTTCGAAGGCAGATTGCGGCGATGCCTGCACTACTTCTTCGCGCGTGGCATGCGGTGTTGGCCCACAAGTCGAACGGGGTTCGGTCTTGGGCATTGCTTTGCGTGCAGCTTCGCGCAATGTTGCGGGTGTGACCTCATGCGCCGGTGCCAGTTCAAGCCCGGCACCGGACGCCGCCTCGCGCATCACATCGCGCGCGGCGTCATCGACAGTTCCCCGATCAGCCCCACGCTCTCGCATTTACCGCGACCTCACACCATCCGCCAGCCGATCGACTCACCGCCACGCAGCGGCACGACCGGCGTATCGCCCGCCGGCAGTTCCGCCGGCAGAGTCCATTGCTCGCGGCGCAGCGTGACCTTCTCCGTATTGCGCGGCAAACCGTAGAAGTCCGCGCCGTAGAAGCTCGCGAAGCCTTCGAGCTTGTCAAGCGCACCGGCTTTGTCGAACGCTTCGGTATAGAGTTCGAGCGCGTGCAGCGCCGTATAGCAGCCGGCGCAGCCGCACGCGTGCTCCTTCAGTCCCTTGGCATGCGGCGCGCTGTCGGTGCCGAGGAAGAAACGCGGATTGCCCGAGGTCGCCGCCTCGACCAGCGCGACGCGATGCGTCTCGCGCTTCAACACCGGCAGGCAGTAGTAATGCGGGCGAATGCCGCCCTGGAAGATCGCGTTGCGGTTGTACAGCAGATGGTGCGCGGTGATCGTCGCGCCAAGCAGCTCCGGCGCGGCGCCCGCATCGCGGATGTAGTCGACCGCGTCTTTCGTCGTGATGTGCTCGAACACTACCTTCAGCGCCGGAAACTCGCGGCGCAGCGGCGTCATCACGCGGTCGATGAAGACCTTCTCGCGATCGAACAGATCGATGTCCGAATCGGTGACCTCGCCGTGCACGAGCAGCGGCATGCCGGCTTCCTGCATCGCTTCGAAGGTCTTCGCGCACTTCATCGGATTGGTGACGCCCGCGTCCGAGTTCGTCGTCGCGCCCGCCGGGTACAGCTTCACCGCATGCACGAAGCCGCTTTCGCGCGCTCGGCGGATTTCGTCTGGCGGCGTGTTGTCGGTCAAATACAGCGTCATCAGCGGTTCGAACTTCGAGCCTTCCGGAATCGCGGCGACGATGCGCTCGCGATACGCCTGCGCCATCGCGGTCGTCGTGACCGGCGGCTTCAGGTTCGGCATGATGATCGCGCGGCCGAACTGGCGAGCGGTATCGGGCAGCACGGCCGCCAGCATCGCGCCGTCGCGCACGTGCAGATGCCAGTCGTCCGGACGGACGAGCGTGATGGAATCGGGGGAAATGTTAGCGGTCATGGCAAGGGGAACGAGACTTTGCGCGCACAGCCAATCGACCCGGTCAAACCGCGCTGTTGCGGCTTAAACACACGTCAATTTTGCTATTTGGCGGCTTCGGCTCGGTGATATGCTTGGAAAATCATCATTGTAACGGCTCGTTCCGTTCACAGGCTCACCAGCAACATGTGCCAACTTCTCGGAATGAACTGCGCCGCGCCGACGGACGTCACGTTCTCATTCACCGGCTTTGCGGCGCGCGGCGGCGTCACCGATCACCACGCCGACGGCTGGGGTATCGCTTTCTTCGAAGACAAAGCCTGCCGTCTCTTTATCGATCATCAATCGTCGGCCACCTCGCCGATCGCGGAGATGGTCAAGCGCTACCCGATCAAATCGAAGAACACGATCGCGCATATCCGCAAGGCGACGCAGGGACATATCCTGCTCGAAAACTGCCACCCGTTCATGCGCGAATTGTGGGGGCGTCACTGGATCTTCGCGCACAACGGCGACCTGCAAGCGTATGCGCCTGAATTGACCGGCGTCTATCAGGCGGTCGGCACGACCGACAGCGAACTCGCGTTCTGCGCGCTATTGGAAGGCTTGCGCAAGGCATTTCCCGGCGCACAGCAGCCACCTCTCGAAGAGCTGTTCACCGCGCTCGAATCGCTGACACGCGACATCACGCAGTACGGCGTGTTCAACTTCCTGATGTCGAATGGCCAGGCGCTGTTCGCGCATTGCTCGACGCATCTGCACTACCTGGTGAGGCGCTGGCCGTTTTCGACCGCGCATCTGGTCGACGCGGATGTATCGATCGATTTCGCCAAGTACACGACGCCGGAAGACCGCGTCGCGGTGATCGCGACCAAGCCGCTGACCGACAACGAAGTGTGGACCGCGTTCGCACCGGGCGACCTGCTGATGTTCCAGCATGGCGAGGTGATCGGCCGCGCCAACGTACCGGTGCCGGCGTCGGTGCTCGAGAAGTTGCGCAATCCGGCGCTCGATGCATCGGCGTCGGCCACGACGATCGCCGCATCGGGCGGCGCGCAGCGAGTCGGCACCCACGCGGCCATGATCCCGGCCGATAGCGAAGCCGACCTCGAAGCCGCCGACGACGCAGCCGCCTTCGAGTCGTAAGCGGGCAAGCGCCACAGCAATACCTGTCGCCCGTCGAAAAACAGGCGCCACCAACGAAAAAGCCGCTCCAAAAGAGCGGCTTTTTTGCGTCCAACGTGCGAGCCAGGCGACAAGCCAGGCCCGCGAACCATCAGTACCTCAGTGCAGGATCTTCGCCAGAAAGTCCTTCGCGCGATCCGACTTCGGATTCGCGAAGAAGTCTTCCTTGCGGTCGTCTTCCACGATCAAGCCCTTGTCCATGAAGATCACGCGGTGCGCGACCTTCTTCGCAAAGCCCATTTCGTGCGTGACGCACATCATCGTCATGCCTTCCTGCGCCAGTTCGACCATCACGTCGAGCACTTCGTTGATCATCTCCGGATCGAGCGCGGAAGTCGGCTCGTCGAACAGCATCGCGATCGGGTCCATCGACAGCGCGCGCGCAATCGCCACGCGCTGCTGCTGACCGCCCGACAACTGCCCCGGATACTTGTCCGCATGTGCGCGCAGGCCCACGCGATCGAGCAGCTTCAGCCCCTTCGCGGTCGCCTCGTCGTTCGAGCGGCCGAGCACCTTGATCTGCGCGAGCGTCAGGTTCTGCACGATCGACAGATGCGGGAACAGCTCGAAGTGCTGGAACACCATGCCGACCTTCGAGCGCAGCTTCGACAGATTGGTTTTCTTGTCCGTCAGCGATTCGCCGTTGATCACGATCTCGCCCTTCTGGAACGGCTCGAGCCCGTTGACGGTCTTGATCAGTGTGGATTTGCCCGAACCCGACGGCCCGCACACCACCACCACTTCGCCCTTTTTGACTTCCGTCGTGCAGTCGGTCAGTACCTGGAACTGGCCGTACCACTTCGAAACATTCTTGATAGAGATCATCTTGCGACCTTTTTCTGAAGACCTTTGACGAGGCTCGACGCGATCACGCAGATCACGAAATACACCGCGCCCGCGAACAGTACCATCTCGACATTCGTGCCGTCACGATCGCCAATATTCGTGGCGGTGCGGAAGAAGTCGGCAAGACTGATCACATAGACGAGCGAGGTGTCCTGAAACAGCACGATACCCTGCGTGAGCAGCAGCGGCACCATCGCGCGGAACGCCTGCGGCAGCACGATCAGGCGCATTGCCTGGGAATAGGTCATGCCGAGCGCGAACGCCGCGTTGACCTGGCCGCGCGGCACCGCCTGAATGCCGGCGCGGATGATCTCCGAATAGTACGCGGCCTCGAACAGCGAGAACGCAACCATCGCCGACGCCAGCCGGATGTCGATATCCGCCGACAGACCGAGCACGTTTTGCAGCACTTGCGGCACGATCAGGAAGAACCACAGCAGCACCATCACGAGCGGGATCGAACGGAAGATCGTCACGTACAACTTCGCGAACCACTCGAGAGGCTTGATCGACGACAGCCGGAGCAACGCGAGTATGGTGCCCCAGACGATGCCGAACACGATCGCGATCAGCGTGATCTTGAACGTGATGATGGCGCCGGTCCACAGCGTAGGCAGCGCGGCCGGAATACCGCTCCAGTCGAAATGATGCATCACTTGCCTCCGATATAGCCGGGCAGCCGGGTTCGCGATTCGACCCAACGCATCAGTTGCATCACGATCAGGTTGATCATCATGTACGCGATCGTGACCGCGATGAACGACTCATACGTCTGCGACGTGTAGTCGACCAGCTGACGCGCCTGAGCGGACAGGTCGAGCAGACCGATCGTCGAGGCGACCGCGGAGTTCTTGAAGATATTCAGGAACTCGGAGGTGAGCGGCGGCACGATGATCCGGTAGGCGACCGGCAGCAGCACGTAGCGATAGGTCTGCCATTGCGTGAAGCCCACCGCGAGACCCGCGGCTCGCTGGCCGCGCGGCAGCGCGTTGATGCCCGAGCGCACCTGCTCGCAGACGCGCGCGGCGGTGAAGAGCCCGAGACAGATGATCGACGACGAGAAGAACTGCGCACCCGGCGGCAGCTGCTTGAACCAGTTGCCGATCGAAGCGGGCAGCAGCTCCGGCACCACCAGATACCAGACGAAGAATTGCACGATCAGCGGAATATTGCGGAAGATCGCGACGTAGACGGTGCCGATGCCCGACGCCCACTTGTTCGGCACCGTGCGCAGCACGCCGAACAGCGAGCCGACGATCAGCGCGATCACCCACGCCGACAGCGACACGGTGACCGTCACCCACAGCCCCGACAGCAGCCAGCCAAGATAGGTGGTCGGCTCGCCCGTGGAGACGGGACTCAGCAGAATGCCCCAGTTCCAGTGATATGACATGACCAAGACTCCAGCAAAAAGAAACGGAAGAAGCACGTGGCCCCTTCCGTTTCGTTCAGCGTTTCGAAAGTGTCGAAAGGCTGCTATCAGGTTTAGTCGATTGCCTTGTCATTCGGGTTCTTGAACAGGGCCTTCATGTCGTCGCTCATCGGGAAGTTCAGGTTCAGGCCCTTCGGCGGAATCGGCGATTCGAACCAGCGCTTGTAGATCGTGTCGCCTTCGCCGGAAGTCTGCACCTTCGCGATCGCGTCGTCGGCGACCTTCTTGAACTCCGGATCGTTCTTGCGCAGCATGCAGCCA
This sequence comes from Paraburkholderia sp. ZP32-5, assembly GCF_021390495.1. Classification (NCBI taxonomy): domain Bacteria; kingdom Pseudomonadati; phylum Pseudomonadota; class Betaproteobacteria; order Burkholderiales; family Burkholderiaceae; genus Paraburkholderia; species Paraburkholderia sp. ZP32-5. Next base: position 3,574,226 of record NZ_JAJEJP010000001.1, read on the forward strand.
TACGCTTCACGCGATTGCGGCGTGCCGACGATCACGAAATCGTTCGGATTGTTCGACTTCGCACGTTCGCCCGCGAGCAGCGCGTCGTCCATCATGAACGCGGCCGCGCGGCCCGTCGACAGCGTCAGGAACGATTCGCCGTGGTCCTTCGCGCTGATGATGTTCATGCCCATGTTCTTGTCCTGGTTCATCTTGCGAAGCAGGCGCTCGGACGTAGTGCCGGCGGTCGTGACGACCGTCTTGCCCTTCAGATCCGGGAAATCCTTGATGCCGGAATCCTTCTTGGTCATCAGGCGCGTACCGATCACGAAGATCGTGTTCGTGAAGGCGGCCTGCTGCTGGCGTTCGAGGTTATTGGTGGTGGAGCCGCATTCGATGTCGACCGTGCCGTTCTGCACGAGCGGAATGCGGTTTTGCGACGTGACCGGAACCATCTTCACCTTCAGGTTCGGCATGTTCAGTTTCTGCTTGACCGCATCGACCACCTTCATCGCGAATTCCTGCGAGTAGCCGATCACGTTCTGCTTGTCGTCGTAATACGAGAACGGAATCGACGATTCGCGGTGGCCCAGCGCAATCACGCCGGTGTCCTTGATCTTTTTCAGCGTGCCCGAGTCTTGCGCATGCGCGCCGACCGTAAACAGTCCGAGAGTCGCGAGCAGCAGCGCAGCTTTTTTAACCTTCATCTTGATCTCCTTGGCAAGAACCGGCGCCAGTTTAGCAAAGTAATTTTTCTGAAAGTATCGCTATTAACCATGTTGTTGCGCGCACGCCGCGAAGGCTTCGCGGCACCAGCGCGCGGGCCTTTCGCGGACATGCGAAGGCGGGCGGCATCGCTCGCGATGCCGCCCGCCTTTTCAGACGACCTGAAGCCGTGTCAAAACCGCATCAGCCGTGGCCGATCGGCGCGAATCAGGGGTACAGGCCGCGCATTTCGCGCGCCTGCAGAATCCGCTTACACGCGACGATAAACGCCGCGGTCCGCACCGACACCTTCTGCTCGCTCGACACCTGCCATACCGCCGCAAATGCTTCGCGCATCACGCGCTCGAGACGCTCGTTGATTTCGTCCTCGGTCCAGAAGAAGCTCGAGAAGTCCTGCACCCATTCGAAATATGACACTGTCACACCGCCCGCATTCGCAACCACGTCCGGAATCACGAGAATGCCACGATCGTGCAGGATGTCGTCGGCCGCCGTCGTGGTCGGGCCGTTCGCGCCTTCCACGATGATCTTCGTTTTGATCTTGCCGGCGTTCTTTTCGGTGATCTGGTTTTCGAGCGCCGCCGGAATCAGGATGTCCGATTCGACCGTCCAGAACTCTTCGCCCGTGATCGCATCGGCTTCCGGGAAACCGCCGACGCCGCCGTGCTTCGCCACGTAGTCGAGCAGCGCGGCCGCATCGATACCGGTGGATTTGTAGATCGAGCCCGTGTGATCCTGCACCGCGACGACCTTCGAGCCCGCTTCCTGGAACAGACGCGCGGCGATCCCGCCGACGTTGCCGAAGCCCTGCACCGCGATACGCGCGCCTTCGATGTCGAAGCCGATGCGGCGCGCCGCTTCGCTACCGACCACGAACACGCCGCGGCCGGTTGCTTCGCGGCGGCCGAGCGAGCCGCCGAGCGTAATCGGCTTGCCGGTCACGACGCCGGTCGCCGTTTGGCCCTGGTTCATCGAGTACGTGTCCATCATCCACGCCATGATCTGGTCGTTCGTGTTCACGTCCGGCGCGGGAATGTCGGTGTTCGGTCCGATGATGATGCCGATTTCGCTGGTGTAGCGGCGCGTCATGCGCTCGAGCTCACCGCGCGACAGCGTGCGCGGATCGACGCGGATACCGCCCTTCGCGCCGCCGTACGGCACGTTGACCGCCGCGTTTTTCACCGACATCCACGCGGACAGCGCCATCACTTCCGACAGCGTCACATCCTGGTGATAGCGCACGCCGCCCTTGCCCGGACCGCGCGAAACGTTGTGCTGCACGCGATAGCCTTCGAAGTGCGCGACGGTACCGTTATCAAGTTCGATGGGTACGTCGACGATCAGGATGCGCTTCGGGCGCTTCAGGGTTTCGAGCCAGCGGGACAGCGAGCCGAGATACGGCGCGACGCGGTCGACCTGGCGCAGGTAGTTGCCCCAGGGGCCAAGGTTTTCGCTATTGAGATAGGAGGGAACGGACTGCAGCGTGGTGGCGATTTGTGCGGCTTCTTGCTGGGATGACATGAACGCTCCGGCGTTGGACGAATGCGTGCATTGTGGAAAAACGCCGTTTTGAAATCCAATGCCGTTTCCTTATCCCGTTATGCTTTTCTTGCATAACGTTGGGAAAGCCGCAAATTCGTGTCGTCGGCACGCAGGCTGGCGGCTTCCTTTTATGCCGTGCCGCGCCGCAATTCCTCCGAGACCACATCCCATAACTGCCGCACGAGCAGTTGACGCGAGTCGTCGCTTTTCGCCGCGAGCTTGTCGCGGTACAGACGGATTTCCATGCTCAAGGTGAGCTGCCCTTCCGGGGTGCCGCGCATCGCGCGATCGAGACGGATGAGCCGGCCCTCGGCGACCGCATCCTCCACCGCGCTATGCGGCAGGAAAGCGATGCCGTGGCCGGCGAGCGTCATCGCCTTCAGACCTTCGGCCATGTCGGTTTCATACAGCCGGTCGAGATAGAGGCGCTCCGGCGCGTTCGCGAGAATCACCTCGGTCATGCGCCCAAGATACGCGTTCGGCGTGTACGACAGATACGGCGCGGGGGCGTCGGGGGTGCCCGGCAACGTGTGACGCGGACGCCCCGCGCGGCCCGGCGCCGAAAACGGGCTGATCGGCTCGTGGCCGAGCGTCAGCATGTCGTAGCGGCCGGGGTCGAGCGCGACCGGATGGCTTGGATGGTGATAGCCCATCATCAGATCGCAGCCGCCTTCCACCAGCGCGAGCGCCGCGTCGTGCACGTTCAGCGCGCGCAGCCGGGTGTGGATTGCACCGGTCCGCGCTTCGATGCGCTGCAGCCAGCGCGGGAAATAGGTCAGCGACAACGTATGCGGCACCGCGAATTCGATCGTCGCCTGCGGCGCCGCGGTGTGGCCGCGCAGCAGCACGCGGGCCTCGTGGAATTGCGACAGCATCGCGAGCGCCTGCTCGGTGAACACCTGGCCCGCGGCGGTGAGCCGCGTCGGGTAAACCGAACGGTCGATCAGTTCGGTGCCGAGCCACGCTTCCAGCGCCTGGATGCGGCGCGAAAAAGCCGGCTGCGTGACGTGCCGCAATTCGGCCGAGCGGCTGAAACTACGCGTTTCCGCGAGCGAAATGAAGTCTTCGAGCCATTTCAGTTCCATGCGATTGCGCTTGCCGGCGGGAGGGAAGAAGTCTGCATTCTAGCGGCGCGGGGTACGGCGCGAGGCACAGCGGGGCGCTTCACGCACGGTGGTAAAATACGCGGTTCCCTCCGTTCCCGCAGCGCTCTTTTGGGCGCTCAACGCTTCCACCCAGTCCCATCATGTCCGACACCCGCCCCGATACCCTGTTCGCGCTGAACGCGCTCTCCCCGCTCGACGGCCGCTATGCATCGAAAACCGAAGCCCTGCGCGACTGGCTTTCGGAAGCCGCTTTCATGCGCAATCGCGTGACGGTTGAAATCCACTGGCTGATCGCGCTGTCGCGCGTCGGCTTCGCCGAAGTGCCGCGCTTCTCCGAAGCCTCCGAGCAATTCCTGCTGCAACTGGCCGAGCGCTTCACCGCGCACGACGCCGCGCGCATCAAGGAAATCGAGCGCGTGACGAACCACGACGTGAAAGCGGTCGAGTACTGGCTGAAGGAATCGGTCAAGGGTCAGGAAGAACTGGAACGCGCGAGCGAGTTCATCCACTTCGCCTGCACGTCGGAAGACATCAACAACACGTCGCACGGCCTGATGCTCGCCGGCGCGCGTGAACACGTGATCCTGCCGGCGCTGCGTTCGGTGCATCAGCGCCTCGTCGCGCTCGCGCACGCGCAGGCCGCGCAGCCGATGCTGTCGCGCACGCACGGCCAGCCGGCCAGCCCGACCACGCTCGGCAAGGAAATCGCCAACGTCGCCGCGCGTCTCGCGCGCGCGATCGAGCGTATCGCGAAGGTGGAACTGCTCGGCAAAATGAACGGCGCGGTCGGCAACTTCAACGCGCACCTGTCCGCGTATCCGGAATTCGACTGGGAAGCGTTCTCGAAGGACGTCGTCGAAAACCGTCTGAAGCTCACGTTCAATCCGTACACGATCCAGATCGAACCGCACGACTACATGGCCGAACTGTTCGACGCGGTGTCGCGCGCGAACACGATCCTGCTGGATCTGGACCGCGACGTGTGGGGCTACATCTCGATCGGTTACTTCAAGCAGCGCACGAAGGCCGGCGAAATCGGCTCGTCGACGATGCCGCACAAGGTCAACCCGATCGACTTCGAAAACTCGGAAGGCAATCTCGGTCTCGCGAACGCGACGCTGCGCCATCTCGCCGACAAGCTGCCGGTGTCGCGCTGGCAGCGCGATCTGACCGACTCGACGGTACTGCGCAATATCGGCGTCGCGTTCGGTTACTCGCTGCTCGCCTACGACTCGCTGATCCGCGGTCTCGACAAGCTCGAAGTGAACGCGCAGCGTCTGAACGACGACCTCGACAACTGCTGGGAAGTGCTCGCCGAGCCGGTGCAGACGGTAATGCGCCGCTACGGCATCGAGAATCCGTACGAGCAGTTGAAGGAACTGACGCGCGGCAAGGGCATCACGCGTGAAGCGCTGCAGAGCTTCGTCAGCGGTCTGGCGATTCCGCAGGATGCGAAAGATCGTCTGCTCGCGATGACGCCCGCGTCGTACATCGGCAAGGCCGTCGAGCTGGCGAAGCGGATCGGCTAAGCCGCGTTCTTGATCGATGCAGGCGAGCCTCGCAGCGTGGTTGTGCCGGCGAGGCGAAAAAAAAGCCGCTCCAAGGAGCGGCTTTTTTGCGTCCATAACGCAGGCTTGCTAGTTCTTCAGTCCGTCAACGCTGCTCGATCTGCTTGAGCACGTCATCGACGATCTCTTCCGGCGTCAGATCGATACTGACCGTGATCGCCTCGTCGTCACCCGGTTCTTCCAGCGTATCGAGCTGGCTTTGCAGCAGCGACGGATCGAAGAAATGCCCGGTGCGATGCCCGAGACGCTCGGAGAGCACCTCGCGCGAGCCCTTCAGATAAACGAAACAGACGTCCTGATCGCCGGCGCGCAGGATGTCGCGATACGAGCGCTTCAGCGACGAGCACGTGAATACCGCCGTCTCGCCCGCCTTCTGCTTTTCTTCGATCGCCGCGCGGATCGTTTTCAGCCACGGCCAGCGGTCTTCGTCGGTGAGCGGGATGCCGTGATGCATCTTCTCCTTGTTGGCGGCGCTGTGAAACGCGTCGCCGTCGGTGAAGCTGCAATGCAGGCGCTCGGCCAGCATTTCGCCAATCTTCGTCTTGCCGGCGCCCGACACGCCCATCGCGATCAGAATCATCTGAAACTCCTTACAGGACCGCCGCGAGCGCGAAGGTCAGGGCCAGCCCCAGCAACGAAATGATAGTTTCGAGGAGCGACCAGGTCTTGAAGGTCTGCCCCACCGTCATGCCGAAATACTCCTTGATCAGCCAGAAGCCGCCGTCGTTCACGTGCGAGAAGATCAGCGAGCCCGAGCCGGTTGCGAGCACCATCAGTTCCGGCTTGACCTGCACGCCGCCAGCCAACGCGATCGGCGCGACGATGCCGCAGGCGGTCGTCATCGCAACGGTCGCCGAACCGGTCGCGAGACGGATCATCGCCGCAACGAGCCAGCCGAACAGCAGCGGCGACATATGCAGCGCGGTCGCCACATTGGTGATTTCCTTCGAAATGCCGCTATCCATCAGCACGCGGCCAAACCCGCCGCCCGCACCGACGATCAGTGTAATCCCCGCGATCGGCGCCAGACATTCGCCGCAGAACTTCTGGATCTGCTCACGGTTGAAGCCGCGGCTCGCGCCGAAGGTCCAGAAGCTGACCAGCACGGCCGTCAGCAGCGCGACGTCGGTGTTGCCGAAAAAGCGCAGCAGATCGTTCGGCAGCGTCTTCGGCTCGAACACCAGGTCGGCCCAGCTGCCGACCAGCATCAGTACCACCGGCAACAGGATCGTGACCAGCGTGATGCCGAAGCTCGGCAGCTCGCGCTTCGGCGTAGCAGCCTTCGCGCCGTTACCGTTGTTTGCATCGCTCCCGAGAAACTGCGCGGCCAGCGCATTTTCCTTCGGCAACTGGATATGGCGGCTCACCAGCAGCGCGAACAGCGGGCCGGCGACGATCGCGCACGGGATGCCGACGATCAGACCATAGGCGATCGTCTTGCCGATATCCGCGTGATATGCCTGCACCGCGAGCAGCGCGGCCGGGTGCGGCGGAATCAGCCCGTGCACGACGGACAGACCCGCGACCATCGGCAGGCCGACCAGCAACAGCGATTTGTTGGTGCGCTTGGCGACGTTGAACGCGATCGGAATCAGCAGCACGAAGCCGACTTCGAAGAACACCGGCAAGCCGACGATGATCGCGACGACCATCATGGCCCAGTGAATGTGCTTCTCGCCGAACCAGTTGATCAGTGTGGTGGCGACGCGCTCGGCACCGCCCGATTCGGCCATCATCTTGCCGAGCATCGTGCCGAGACCGACCACGATCGCAATATGGCCGAGTGTGTTGCCGTTACCGGTTTCGAACGACTTGACGATCGTTTGCATCGGCATGCCGGCAACGAGGCCGAGCAGCAGCGACACGATGATCAGGACGAGGAACGGATAAACCTTGAAGCGCGTGATCATCAGGATCAGCAATGCGATTGCGATCAGCGCGTAAATCAGCAGCATGCTGCCGTGGGCTTCCATGAAGCTCCTCCTTTTGAGTTATTGATTGTGAGTGCGGACCACGGCCGCTATTTCGTCTCAGGGCAACCTGTGCGATGCCTGAAACCCCGGCTGGCCGCGCGGTCGCTGAATTTTACTGTTTGTTTACCCAACGCGCGCCGAAACCAGCACGCATATCCAGCAAAAAAAGAGCCTCGGCGCGACAGCCGCGGACGGCTGTATCGACGAGACTCGCAGTATCGGCCGCTTACGGTAACGGGCGCCCGATATCGTTGTTAATGAGCCGGCGCAGCCAACTGGCTCGCCGCGCGCGCGAGGCGCGTGACTTCGTCCCAGTTTTGCGCGGCCAGTGCCGCCTTCGGCGTGAGCCACGAACCGCCAACGCAAACCACGTTCGGCAGCGACAGGAAATGCGGCGCCGTTTCCGGCGTGATGCCGCCGGTCGGGCAGAACTTCAGCGTCGGGAATGGGCCGTTGAACGCCTGCAGCATCGGCACGCCGCCTGCTTGCTGCGCCGGGAAAAACTTCACGATCTCGTAGCCGAGTTCGAGCGCCTGGATGATGTCGGACGGTGTCATCACGCCCGGCAGCAGCGGCAGGCCCGCATCCTGAGCAGCCTGGTGCATCTCTTTGGTGAGGCCCGGCGACACGCCGAACTGCGCGCCCGCTTTCTTCGCCTGCAGGCAGTGCTCGGGCTTCGTGATCGTGCCGACGCCGACCACGATGTCGTCGGCGAGTTCGCTCGCGCGCTCGATCGCGCCGATGCCCGCCGGCGTGCGCAGCGTGATTTCCAGCACCTTCACGCCGCCCGCGTGCAACGCGCGCGACACGTGCTCACCCTGCTCGACCGTGTCGAATGCGAGGACCGGAATCACCGGGCCGAGGCGCACGATATCGCTTACTGTTTTCGCCGTCATGGTCAGACTCCTTGTTTCTGCAGCGCCGCGCCAGCTTGCGCGGTGCTCGTGTGTTGATCGCCGTGCTGGTGATCGTGGCCGTGCTGCTCGCCGTGTTTGTGATGGCCGCCATGGCCGTGTTGACCATCATGCGCGCCGCCCTCGCCGACCATCCGGCCGAACACCGACGCGCCCTGCTCCGCCGGTGCCGCCGCCGCGCGGAATACGCCGAACAGCTCGCGGCCGAAGCCGACTTCGTTGTCCGCCTGATGCTTCGGCGCGTCGCACTGGCGCGCCGCCCACTCGGCCTCGTCGATGTCGATATCGAGCACGCCAGCTTCGGCGTCGATCACCAGCATGTCGCCCGTGTGGACCTTGCCGATCGGGCCTTGCAGCAACGCTTCCGGCGACAGATGAATCACCGCCGGCACCTTGCCGGACGCGCCCGACATACGGCCGTCCGTCACCAGCGCGACGTGGAAACCCTGATCCTGCAACACGCCGAGCAGCGGCGTCAAACGATGTAGCTCGGGCATGCCGTTTGCACGCGCGCCCTGGAAGCGCACGACCGCGATGAAGTCGCGCTTCAGCTCGCCTTTGTCGAAAGCCTCCTGCACCGCTTCCTGCGAATCGAACACGATCGCGGGTGCCTTGACCTTGCGATGCTGCGCGGCGACCGCCGAAATCTTGATCACGCCGCGGCCGAGCTTGCCCTGCATCAACCGCAGCCCGCCGTCCGGCTGGAACGGTTCGCCGATGCCGCGCAGCACTGCGGTGTCGGCGCTCGCGTCGGCGCCCGCGACCCATTGCAACTTGCCGTCGATCAGCTTCGGTTCCTCGGTGTAGTGCTTCAGGCCGCGGCCCGCGACGGTGTTCACGTCGTCGTGCAGCAGACCGCCTTCGAGCAGATTGCGCACGAGGAACGCGACGCCGCCCGCCGCATGGAAGTGGTTCACGTCGGCCTTGCCGTTCGGATAGATCTTCGCGAGCAGCGGCACCGCCTGCGACAGCGCGTCGAAGTCGTCCCAGTCGATCACGATGCCGGCCGCGCGCGCGATCGCGACGAGGTGCAGCGTGTGATTGGTCGAGCCGCCGGTTGCCAGCAACGCGACGATGCCGTTGACGATCGCCTTCTCGTCGATCACGTGGCCGATCGGCATGTAGTTGCCGCGTTCGACCGTCAGATCTAGCACGCGGCGCGCGGCTTGCGCGGTCAGCGCGTCGCGCAGCGGCGTGTGCGGATGCACGAAGGCCGAGCCCGGCAGATGCAGGCCCATCACTTCCATCAGCATCTGGTTGCTGTTCGCGGTGCCGTAGAACGTGCAGGTGCCGTGGCTGTGATATGCGGCGGCTTCCGCTTCGAGCAGCGCGTCGCGGCCGCATTGGCCGGTCGCGAACAGCTGGCGCGTCTTCGCTTTGTCGTCGTTGGACAGGCCGCTCGCCATCGGACCGGCCGGCACGAAAATGGTCGGCAGATGGCCGAATTGCAGTGCGCCGATCAAGAGACCCGGCACGATCTTGTCGCAGATGCCAAGGCACAGCGCCGCGTCGAACATGTTGTGCGTCAGCGCGACCGCCGTGCTCATCGCGATCACTTCGCGCGAGAACAGCGACAGCTCCATGCCGGCGTTGCCCTGCGTGATGCCGTCGCACATCGCCGGCACGCCGCCCGCGAATTGCGCGACGCCGCCGTTTTCACGCGCGGCCTGCTTGATGATGTCCGGATAGCTGATGTACGGCGCATGGGCCGACAGCATCTCGTTGTACGAGGACACGATGCCGATGTTCGGCTGGCGGATCTGCTTGATCGCGAGCTTGTCATTGCCCTCCAGACCCGCGAAGCCGTGGGCCAGGTTCGCGCACGACAGCGCGCCGCGCGCCGGGAAGCGCCCTTGCGCGTGATGGATGCGGGCCAGATACGCGTCACGGGTGGGCTTGCTGCGCTCGATCACGCGGCGCGTGACCTTCAACAATTGCGAATGCGGGGAAACCATCGGAGCTCCTTCGTCGCTGGCGGCTGACACACGCATGAGGCCAGGCGGTATCGCGGGGTGGTCGCGGATTGTCAGGGGTTCTGCTATCGAACGACGCCATCTTAGTAGAAAAACTACATCATCACAATGACGATTTCTGTTGCACCGCGATATCTTGCGATATGCCGCTTCGCCTTACGGGTTATGCTTCAGCACTCAGCGATCAAAACTCAGGGATTACACCTAGACGTCGATATGTAGTTTTTGTACAAGATTTGGTGCGTCGCCAGGCAATCGGATATAGTCCACACGTTCTTCAGCATAGTGCGAGTTTTCCGATGATGCTGTCCCAGGTGGAAGAGATGCGCGACCAGTTGCGCCCGTCCGAGCGCAAGCTGGCCGATTACGTGATCGAGGCGCCGCGCGAGGTGCTCGATCTGTCGATGACCGAGGTCGCCGCGCGCGCCGGCGTCAGCCAGCCGACGATCGCGCGCTTCTGCCACGCGCTCGGTTTCTCGGGTTTTCGCGAATTCAAGATCCGGCTTGCGCAGGGAATCGCCGCCGAGGTGCCCGCGGTCTACCGCGACGTGCGGCCCGACGAGCCGACGCCCGGCGTCGCCGCGAAGGTGCTCGACCGCACCATCGGCGCGCTGATCCAGGTGCGCAACAATCTGTCGTCGGACAGCGTCGCCGCGGCAATCGATATCCTCGCGAAGGCGCGGCGCATCGAGTTTTACGGCGCGGGCGGCTCGGGCATCGCCGCGCTCGACGTGCAGCACAAGTTCTTTCGTCTCGGCATGCCGAGCGTCGCGTATTCGGACCCGCATACGTTCCTGATGTCGGCGGCGCTGCTGGGCGCGGGCGACGTGGTCGTCGCGATCTCGAACACCGGCCGCACACGCGACATCATCGATGCCGCGAAGGCTGCGCTCCATGCGGGCGCGAAAGTGATCGCGATCACGCACGGAAATTCGCCGCTCGCGCGGCTTGCAACGGTAGGTCTATTTGCGAACGTCGACGAAGACACCGACATTTTTTCGCCGATGACCTCGCGCGTATCGCATCTGGCGATCGGCGACATTCTCGCGGTCGGCGTCGCGCTGAGCCGTGGGCCGGAACTGGTGGAAAAGCTTGCGCAGACGAAGGAGGTGATTCACCGGCGGCGGGTGGATTCGCAGGGGTGACGGAAGCGCGGCGTCAAACGACGCACGAAGGCAAATCGAAGCGCGATACCCATACGTATTGCGCGCGCCAGATACAACAAGGGCGGTGTACCGGTTGTCCGGCACACCGCCCTTTCGCTTTTCCGAGCACGGCGGCATTAACCGCCGTCAGCCGCTCAGAACGGCTTGATCACCACCAGCGCGACCGCCGCCAGCATGCCGAGCACCGGCAGCTCGTTGAACATCCGATACCACTTGTCCGAGCGGCGATTCTCGCCGCGCTCGAAACGCCGCAGCAGCACGCCGCAGTAAATGTGATAGATCACCAGCAGCACGACCACGCCGACCTTCGCGTGAATCCACCCCTCCCCGCTGCCGATGCCGATCACGAGCCATAGCCACAAGCCGCAGGCAATCGCCGGCACCGCGATGAAGCTCATGAAGCGAAACAGCTTACGCGCCATGATCAGCAAACGCGCGGTCGCCGCGGGCTCCGTTTCCATCGCCAGATTGACGAAGATGCGCGGCAAATAGAACAGGCCGGCAAACCAGGAGGCAATCAATACGATGTGAAACGTCTTTACCCAGAGCATCGGTGGTTCCTTGTTGTTGTGGCGCGCGGCGCGACGATCACTGTCGGCCTTCGCCGTGACCGAGCACGACGTACTTCAGCGACGTCAGCCCGTCGAGGCCGACCGGGCCGCGCGCGTGCAGCTTGTCGTTCGAAATGCCGATCTCGGCACCAAGGCCGAACTCGAAGCCGTCCGCGAAACGCGTCGATGCATTGACCATCACGCTCGCCGAATCGACTTCGCGCAGGAAGCGCATCGCGCGATCGTGGTCTTCGGTGACGATCGCATCGGTGTGCTGCGAGCTGTAGGTATTGATGTGGTCGATCGCCGCGTCCAGATTGTCGACCACCTTGATCGCCAGCACCGGCGCCAGATATTCGGTGCGCCAGTCTTCTTCGGTCGCGTCGACGAGCGGGCCGACGCCCGCATCGGCGAGCACCGCGCGCGCCGCCGTGTCGACGCGCAGCTCGACGTCCTTGGCCCGATACAAATGCCCAAGCGGCGGCAGCACGTCGGCGGCGATGCCGCGCGCGACCAGCAGCGTTTCCATCGTGTTGCAGGTGCCGTAGCGGTGCGTCTTCGCGTTGTCGCAGACGTTGAGCGCCTTCGCCAGATCCGCCCGATCGTCGACATAGACGTGGCAGATGCCGTCCAAGTGCTTGATCATCGGCACGCGCGCTTCGTTGATCAGGCGCTCGATCAGGCTCTTGCCGCCGCGCGGCACGATCACGTCGACGTATTCGGTCATCGTGATCAGCTTGCCGACCGCCGCGCGGTCGGCGGTCGCGACCACCTGCACCGCGTCCTGCGGCAAGCCAGCCTTCTCGAGCCCTTCGCCGATCAGCTTCGCGAGCGCGGTATTGCATTCGAGCGCCTCGGAGCCGCCGCGCAGGATCGTCGCGTTACCGGACTTCAGGCACAGCGCGGCCGCGTCGATCGTCACGTTCGGGCGCGATTCGTAGATGATGCCGATCACGCCGAGCGGCACGCGCATCTGGCCGACCTGGATGCCGCTCGGCCGGTACTTGAGGTTGCTGATCTCACCGATCGGATCGGCCAGCGCCGCGACCTGGCGCAGACCTTCGACCATCGTCTTCAGTGCCTTGTCCGACAGCGTCAGACGGTCGATGAAAGCGGCGTCGTGGCCCTTATCGCGGGCGCGCTCGAGATCGCGCGCGTTAGCCGCTTTCAGCAGCCCGGCATCGCGCTCGATAGCCTCGGCGACAGCCGCCAGCGCGGCATTCTTCGCGGCGGTCGACGCGCGCGCCATCGCACGCGAAGCCTGGCGGGCGCGGCGGCCGAGGTCGGTCATGTACTGGTCGATATCCATGGTCATTCTCGTGATGCCCCGCACTACGGCGTGCGGAAAGTCGGGGGATTAGCGAAAGGTCAAGCGATTGTAAGTCGGGTGCAGGGGCTTTGCTTATGCGTAGCCGGTGAGTGCGCCGCCGTGTCGCGGATTCGCCCGGTGGTCGGCGGTCGGAGCAAGCGCGGCGTACGAACAGGCGGTCGGCCAGACAACGCGAGCGTGCGCGAAACTGTCACCGGCACGCGCGACGACGCTCGCCGCCCTGCTTCGCTTCGCGCTTCAGACTGACCTACCTACGCGCTGGCGTGGCAGTCGGAGTCCGAGGTCGTGATGGCGGCACGGGCGCCGCTGCCGATGGTTTGGGCGCGGCCACCGTCATCGCGAGCTCGAAGAGCCCATCCCACGGATCGGGCGGCGGATCGTTGCGATGATTGCCCGGCGTACCGCCCGACAAACCCTTCACCTGACGATCGAGGCGCGCGGCCAGCGCCAGCGCCTTCTCCAGCGCTGCCTCGCTGACGCGCGACAACGCCGGTCCGATCAGCCGCTCACGCGGGCCCCACACGCGGTTCTCGCGCGTGAGCATCGCGAGCGGTTTGCCGGCCGCGACGCCGCGCTTGATCCGCAGCAGCGTGCGCACTTCCTCGACCACCGCCCACAACACCAGCACGGAGGCTTCGCCTTCGCCGCGCAGCCCGTCGAGCATGCGCGCCAGCCGGCCGACGTCGCCCGCGAGCATCGCCTCGTTGAGCTTGAACACGTCGTAGCGCGCGACGTTGAGCACCGCGTCCTGAACCTGATCGAAGCTCAACGAGCCGGACGGATACAGCAGCCCGAGCTTCTGGATTTCCTGATGCGCGGCAAGCAGATTGCCTTCGACACGCTCGGCGATGAACGCGAGCGCGCGCCGCCCTTCCTCGCCGGCCGCGACACGCTGGCCTTGGGCTGCGAGCCGTTGGCCGACCCAGTTCGGCAATTGCGCGCGCTCGACCGGATCGATCTTCAGCGCGACGCCCGCGTCGGCGAGCGCGCTGAACCACGCGGACTTCTGCGTGGCGGCGTCGAGGCGCGGCAGCGTGATCATTGTCAGCACGTCGTCGTTGACGGCGGCCGCGAGCGCCTTCAGCGCATCCGCGCCTTCTTTGCCCGGTTTGCCCGATGGAATGCGCAACTCAACGAGCTGGCGATCGCCGAACAGCGACATCGACTGGCTCGCGCCCAGCAGCGAACTCCAGTCGAAGCCGCGCTCAACCGTAAACACCGAGCGGTCGGTGAAGCCCGCCGCGCGCGCGGCCGCGCGGATGCGGTCGCTCGCTTCCTGCGCGAGCAGGTGCTCGTCGCCGTGCACGACGTACAGTCCGGCGAGGCCCTTGGCGAGATGCGCTTCAAGCGCGTCAGGTCGCAGTTGCATGGCTAACGGTTGGCGGGATGGATGAATTGCGGCACATCAGGAACGGCGATCACGAATAGCGGCGATGAACAGGCCACCGCTCACAGCGGCGGCGGCGGCAGCGGCGCGCGCGGCGCCACCGCCGGCACGGCCTCGCCCGGCGCCGGATGCAGCGAGCGCACCACGCCCAGACGGCGGATCAACTGATCGATCGCGTCGTTCTCCATGTCGGCGAACAGGATGTCGGACTCGGCCGCCTTCGCCTGCGAGAACTGGTCGCTATAGGTCATCGCGCGATTCAGCGCGATCACGCTCGGCGGGATCAGCATCGTGCCGTCCTTGCCGGTCAGCTGGTAGGTCATCTGCAGATTCAGCTGGTACTCGGCGACCACGCCCAGCGAGTTCAGTGTCAGCGTGCTGATGTTGCGGTTCTGCGTGATCTGCAGGATCGCGTCGGCATTGGCGATCGAGCTGACGACCACCGTATCGCTGCCGCCCTGCACGATGCGCGTGAGCCGCGCGCTAGCCGCGGCCGAGCCGCCGACCACGTAGAGACGCTTGAACGCGTAGTCCTGCTGGCCGCGCAACTTGAAGCCGCAGGCCGACAACATCATTACGCTGCAAGCGAGCGTCAAAAACGATCTGCGAGTCACATTCGCTCCTGGTTCGCAGTGGATTCGCGGTGCCGTGAAACGCCGCCACGCGGACGGCGCTCCCCCCTGCCGGATGATGGCGTGGGTCGTCAAACGACCACGTTCACGAGACGGCCCGGCACCACGATGATCTTCTTCGGCGCCTTGCCTTCGCTGAACTTCGCAACCATTTCGTGCGCGGCCGCGATCTGCTCGATGGCTTCGCGCGAGGCGTCCTTCGCGACCGTCAGCGCACCGCGCACCTTGCCGTTCACCTGCAGCACGAGTTCGATCTCGGCCTGTTCGAGCGCCTTCTCGTCGACCTTCGGCCACGATGCGTCGAGCAGCGGACCGAATTCGTCCGCGTAGCCGAGTTCCTGCCACAGCTGGAACGTCAGATGCGGCACGACCGGATACAGCACGCGCAGCATCACGCCATAGGTTTCGCGCAGCACGGCCGGCTGGGCGCCCTTCGCGCCGTCGAGCGCGTTGAGCATCTTCATCGCGGCCGACACCACGGTGTTGTACTGCAGACGCTGATAGTCGAAATCGGCCTGCTTCAGCACGCTATAGATTTCACGGCGCAGCGCCTTGTCGACTTCGGCCATCTGGGCAGCGTCGAACTGGCCACCCGAGCGCAGCGCGGTTTCGTTCGCGTGACCGAAGTTCCACACGCGGCGCAGGAAGCGGCTCGCGCCTTCCACACCCGAGCCCGACCACTCGAGCTGCTGCTCGGGCGGCGCGGCGAACATCACGAACAGACGCGCGGTATCCGCGCCATGCTGGTCGATCAGCATCTGCGGGTCGACGCCGTTGTTCTTCGACTTCGACATCTTTTCAACGCCGCCGAGCACGACCGGCTGACCGTCCGCGTTCAGCACCGCGCCGACCGGGCGACCCTTGTCGTCGAACGATACCGTGACGTCGGCCGGGTTGTACCAGGTCTTCTTGCCCGCTTCGTTTTCGCGGAAATACGTTTCGTTGAGCACCATGCCCTGGGTCAGCAGGTTCTTGGCCGGCTCGCCGAACTTGACGAGGCCGAGGTCGCGCATCACCTTCGCCCAGAAACGCGAGTACAGCAGGTGCAGGATCGCGTGCTCGATGCCGCCGATGTACTGATCCATCGGCGCCCAGTAATCGGTGCGCTCGTCGACCATCGTCTTCGCGTCCGGCGACGCGTAGCGGTAGAAGTACCACGACGAATCGACGAAGGTGTCCATCGTGTCGGTTTCGCGCTTGGCCGCGCCGCCGCAGGTCGGGCACGTGCAGTTCACGAACGCCTCGGACTTCGCGAGCGGATTGCCCGTGCCGTCCGGCACGAGGTCTTCCGGCAGCACCACCGGCAGATCCTTCTCCGGCACCGGCACGTCGCCGCAGGTCGGGCAGTGGATGATCGGAATCGGCGTGCCCCAGTAGCGCTGGCGCGATACGCCCCAGTCGCGCAGACGCCAAGTGATCTGCTTGTCGCCGAGGCTGAGTTCTTTCAGGTCGGCTGCGATGCGATCGACCGCCGCGTCATACGCGAGACCTTCGTACTTGCCGCTGTTGATCAGCGTGCCGGTCTTCTCGCCGTACCACTCTTGCCACGCTTCAGTCGAGAACTCCTTGCCTTCGACCGCCACCACCTGCTTGACCGGGATGCCGTACTTCTTCACGAACGCGAAATCGCGCTCGTCGTGCGCCGGCACGCCCATCACCGCGCCTTCGCCGTAGCTCATCAGCACGTAGTTGCCGATCCACACTTCGACCTTTTCCTGCGTCAGCGGATGCGTAACGTAGAAGCCGGTGGCCATGCCCTTCTTTTCCATCGTCGCGACGTCGGCTTCGGCAACGCCGCCGCGCTTGCATTCTTCGATGAAGGTTTGCAGTTCCGGCTTGTCCTGCGCGAGACGCGTGGCGAGCGGATGCTCGGCGGCGACCGCGCAGAACGTGACGCCCATGATCGTGTCGGCGCGCGTCGTGAACACGCGCAGCAGCTTATGCTCGCCGTCGATTTCGTACGGGAAGCCGAAGTTCACGCCGAAGCTCTTGCCGATCCAGTTCTGCTGCATGATCTTCACGCGCTCGGGCCAGCCGAGGCCGTCGAGATCGTTCAGCAGTTCGTCCGCGTACTGCGTGATGCGCATGTAGTACATCGGGATTTCGCGCTTTTCGACCAGCGCGCCCGAGCGCCAGCCGCGCCCGTCGATCACCTGCTCGTTCGCGAGCACGGTCTGGTCGACCGGGTCCCAGTTCACGGTGCCGGTTTTCTTGTACGCGATGCCCTTTTCGAGCATCTTCAGGAACAGCCACTGATTCCACTTGTAGTAGTCGGGGCTGCAGGTCGCGACTTCGCGCGACCAGTCGATCGCGAGGCCCATCGACTGCATCTGCTTCTTCATATAAGCGATGTTGTCGTAGGTCCACTGCGCGGGCGGCACGTTGTTGGCCATCGCGGCGTTTTCCGCCGGCATGCCGAACGCGTCCCAGCCCATCGGCATCAGCACGTTGTAGCCGTTCATCCGCAGATAGCGGTACATCACGTCGTTGATCGTGTAGTTGCGTACGTGCCCCATGTGCAGCTTGCCCGACGGATACGGCAGCATCGAAACGCAGTAGAACTTGGGCTTGTCGGTGGCTTCCGTCGTCTTGTAGGCGTCGATGGCGCGCCATTGTCCTTGCGCGGCGGCTTCGACGTCGGAGGGAACGTATTTTTCGTGCATGGTGTGATGGGATCGCTAGGTTCGGTGCTTTCGCACCGGCCGGGTGCTCTGCAGGATGTGATTGCGTCGTTTCCCCTCTGGCGGGGAAAGGGCTGATTATACCGTTCGCGGACCGGCGCGCCGCGCGGCGTGGCGGCGGCGTTCAGGGGCGTTCACGGGTGTTCGTGGACGTTCAGGGGCGGGCGCCCCGTCAGTGCTGCGCGCCCGGAGGAGGCGGATCGGTGACGAAGCCGAGCCGTTCGAGCCCCGCCTGCTGCGCGGCGCCCATCACCTGCGCGATCACTTCGTAGCGTGTCGAGCGCTCGGCGCGCAGCTGGATCTCCGGCTGGTCCGCCTGCTTGCCGGCCGCGGTGAAACGCTCGCGCATCTGCGCGAGCGTGATCGGCTGGCTGTTCCAGTAGAGCCGGCCAGTCGCGTCGATCGATAGAGCAATGGTTTGCGGGGTCTGACGCGCGGGCGCCGCCGCGACCTTCGGCAGATCGAGCCGGATCGCGTGCGAGAACAACGGCGCGGTGATGATGAAGATGACCAGAAGAACCAGCATCACGTCGATCAACGGTGTCATGTTGATCTCGGCCATCGGCGCGGCCGTCTGTTTTTTCTCGAGTCCGCCGAATGCCATGTCGCTTTCTCCTTGCGTCTGAGTTGCGCGGGGCCTGCGCTGGCGTTCTTCGTGGGCGACTAGCGGGCCCGCACGCGCGGCGTGTCAGCGCTGAGTCTCGTGGGCCGAAGCCGGCTGAGCGCGCGCCGGCGCGTGAGTCTGCTCGACCGGTCCGCACACGTAGGCGTGAAGATCGTGCGCGAAGCCGTCGAGTTCCTCCGACAATTGCCGTACGAGCCGCCCCAGCACGTTGTACGCGAGCACCGCCGGAATCGCGACCACGAGGCCGAACGCGGTCATGATCAGCGCTTCGCCGACCGGCCCGGCAACGTTCTCGATCTGCGCCTGGCCGCTCGCCGCGATGCTGCCGAGTGCGTGATAGATACCCCACACGGTGCCGAGCAGACCAACGAACGGCGCGGTGCTGCCGACCGATGCGAGCAGCACCTGGCCGAATTCGAGCCGCCGCTGCGATGCGTTGAGCGCCTGGCGCAACGCCCGCAGCACCCGTTCGCTACGATCGACGCGGGCGAGCAGCGCGCCCGGAATATCGACCTCGGCGGCATGCAGCGCCGCTTCGGCAAGCGGCGTGAATACGCGCTCGCGGTCAGCGCGCCGCAACACCGCGACGCCTTCGGAAAGCGTCGGTGCCTGCCAGAACTGCGTGATCGCCCGGGGGGCCTGACGCTTCGCGCGCGTGAGAATCCAGCTCTTGACGATCAGAAAACACCAGCTCGCAATCGACATGGCCAGCAGCACATACGCGACACCATGCGTGATCGCATCGCTCGTTTGCAGGTAATGGATGATGCCGCTGCTGCCTGCCATCTGACCTCGCCGTAGGAAAGTGACTTCAGAAGGGCGCGCCGGACGCCGCCCCGCCTGTTGCGCAACGACAGGCCACGCTCAACGCAGGCCGAGCACGTCCTGCATATCGAAGAAGCCGGTTGCGTGCCCTTCGAGAAAGCGTACAGCACGAAGCGCGCCTTGAGCATACGACAGACGGCTGCCCGATTTGTGTGTGATTTCGATGCGCTCGCCGATGCCTGCGAACAGCACCGTATGATCGCCGACGATATCGCCGCCGCGAATCGCCGAAAAACCGATCGTGGACGGATCGCGCTCGCCGGTCACGCCTTCGCGACCGTAGACCGCGCAATCGTCGAGATTGCGGCCGAGCGCGTTGGCGATCACTTCGCCCATCGTCAGCGCGGTGCCGGACGGCGCGTCGACCTTGTGACGATGATGCGCCTCGATGATCTCGATGTCGTAGCCGGTTGCGAAGTGCCGCGCCGCGTATTCGAGCAGCTTCAGCGTCACGTTCACGCCGACGCTCATGTTCGATGCGAACACGACGCCGATCTTCTCGCCCGCCGCGCGCAGCTGTGCTTTCTGCTCGTTGTCGAAGCCGGTCGTGCCGATCACCATTTTCACGTTATGGCGCTGCGCCGCTTCAAGGTACGCGAGCGTCGCGTTGGGGCGAGTGAAGTCGATCAGGTAGTCGGAGTCGGCGAAGACGCGCTCGATGTCGTCGGTGAGCAGCACACCGGTCTGCTTGCCGAGAAACGCACCGGCGTCCTGGCCGATCTGCGCTGCGTCCGCGCGATCCAGCGCGCCGGACAGCGTGGCGCCGGCATCGTTGAGGACGGTTTCGATGAGCATGCGGCCCATACGGCCCGATGCGCCAGCAATGGCAATTTTCATGACGATGAGAATTCGAAAGATACGACCGGGGATGTCCCGGTAAATGCGCCCAGCCAATGCGTCGGCGAACGCGCCGGAAAGGCACTTGATAGGCATCGGCATGCGCGGTTCGGCGAGCACGGCCGGCTAATACAGGCACCAGCGGCTGCGGGCGACGCAGGCCAAAGTACGCCGGGACGGCAAATCAAACAGCGGGCCGTGAACCATGACACCCGCCTAGCGCTGCCTAGGCCGCCTACGTACGGTCGCACGCTCGGGCAAACCGTTCAGGCAACTTTCTCAGCCAACCTTGACCAGTCGACCGCCCGCGCAATTCACTAGAGCAACTCGCCCCGGGACATAACGCCACGAGACGAGCAGCCATTCAAGCAAGCGTCGCGCAACGCCGGCAGACGGGATTAGTTGCTCGTTCCCGACGGAGCCGCGGAGCCGCCAGACTGTGTGTTCGGGCTACCGCTACTCTGCGAGCCGGTCGGCCCGACCGGGTTGCTCTGATTAGCCGGCACTGGCGGCGGCGGACGATGGAACTGGAACTGCGGCTGACCACCTGCCGTCGGCCCTTGCGTCGGGATGCCGCCAGCGTTCACGGTCGGCACGCCGGAGCGCACGGACGGCGCGCCGCCCGACGGCGACGCCGCGCTGGTCGCGCGATTGGCGGCCTGTGCGGCTTCCGCGTTGGCGTCCATCGACGGTTGAGCCGCCTCTACCGCGCCGTCGACCGACGGCGAGCGCGTGGTGTCGACCGTAGCGGGTGCCGCTGCCGCGGCGGCGTCGCTCGCGGCCACCGCGTTCGCCGCTTCGGCTGCGCTCGTCGCGCGCACCGGCGCCGCGTTCGGCCGGCGGCCGCGCCGGTCGCCGTCGATTTCGGCCAGCAATTCGAGATTGGTCGGGAGATCTTCGCCGCCGGTCCAGTGGGTCACGAGGTCACCCGAGAAGAACACGACGAAGTCGCGCTGCTGGACGATCGCCGTCGAGCCGCGCTTGAAGTAGAACACGTAATCCCAGCGATCGGCGTGGAACATGTCGGTCAGCAACGGCGTGCCGAGCAACTGGCGCACCTGCGCGCGCGACATGCCGACCTTCATCTGGTCAGCCATTTCCTGCGACACGAAATTACCTTGCACAACCGTAATGCGA
The DNA here is from genome assembly GCF_021390495.1 of Paraburkholderia sp. ZP32-5. Lineage (NCBI taxonomy): Bacteria > Pseudomonadati > Pseudomonadota > Betaproteobacteria > Burkholderiales > Burkholderiaceae > Paraburkholderia > Paraburkholderia sp. ZP32-5. The sequence goes on from NZ_JAJEJP010000001.1 coordinate 3,595,178, forward strand.
TACGGCGTAATGCTCTGAGCGATGCGCTGGGTCAGGCTGTCGTAGGTGGAACATCCGGCAAGAACCGCGACAGTCGCAACAGCGATCAAGGTACCCCGCATGCGGCTCCCCCGGTAAATCAATTCAGATTTAGAAATCATTTCACTCACCGTGCGGGCCCGCTGACGAGCCGCGCTTCATTCCATCGAAGATGACCAGAACGGCAAAAACACATTACTATGAGAGCCCAGCATTGTACTCTAGGGATCCCTTGTCATGACCAATCCAACCGATCTCAAGAATATCGGGCTCAAGGCGACCCTTCCGCGCCTCAAAATCCTTGAGATTTTCCAGCACAGCCCGGTGCGCCACCTGACCGCCGAAGACGTGTACCGCAACCTGCTGCATGAGGAACTCGATATCGGTCTCGCCACCGTCTATCGGGTGCTGACGCAGTTCGAGCAGGCCGGCCTGCTTTCGCGCAGCAATTTCGAGTCGGGCAAGGCGGTGTTCGAACTGAACGAAGGGTCGCACCACGACCACCTCGTGTGCCTCGATTGCGGCCTCGTCGAAGAATTTTTCGATTCCGAAATCGAAAGCCGCCAGCAGTCCATCGCCAAGGAACGCGGCTTCAAGCTGCAGGAACACGCGCTCGCACTGTATGGAGTGTGTACGAAGGAGAACTGCCCGCATCGCAAGCACTGATGCGCCGCCGGCCGCGCGGGAGTAGGCGGTCCGGCACATCAAAAAAAGACCCGGCCGATGGAAATCGGCCGGGTCTTTTTCTTTGCGGTACTGCCAGCACAAGGGCCGTCAGGCCAACGCCTCGACGCTCGTCTCGAATGCAAGCCGCCACGGCTCGGCGAGTTGCAACTCATCGCAATTAGGCTGCTCACCGCCGCGATCGATCACGACGAAATCGCTGACCCGATCGAGCGCGAGCAGCGGATGGTGCCAGACCCCTTTCGCGTAATTGACGCCCTGCCACGCATCGGTCCAGAACGCGCGCATGCACGCGGGATCGAATTCCCCCGCCGGGGCGACCACCACCAGATAGCGCCCCGCCTGCAACGGAACGAACGCCTGACTGCCGAGCGGGTGCCGCTCCATCATCGTGATGTCGACCGGCAGTGCGCGCGGCTGCGCGCGAAACAGGTTGATCAGCGGCCGCCCGCCCTGCTCCATGACGTCGACGCGGGCGAGGTCGTGATAACGCTCGGTCGTGCCGCCGTTGATCGGAAAATGGCGCGCGCCGTCGAGTTCGATCACGTCGCCGAACGGCGCGAACGCCGCGCGCGTCAGGCGCTCGATCTGCAAGGTCTTCATACGCATTGCTCCCAGTTCGCCGCGTTACGCGATCTCGCCCCACAGGCGCAGACGCGACACGCCACCGTCGGGAAAGATATTGAAGCGCACGTGCGTGACCGGCCCGAGCGCCGCGAGCCCATCGGTGAACGTGTGCACGTGATCCATCTGCAGCTTCTGTTCGTCGAGCAGCATCGGCCAGAACATCGCCTGCGTGACGAGCGAGTCGTCGGTGCCGCCCGTTACCGAAGCCGCCTGCAGCGAGCAGCGGTCGGGGAAATTACCCTTGAAGTGCGCGGTGTCCACTTCGACCTTGCGGATCACGCCGGGACGCGCCAGCGCGACGATCGCCCAATCGTTGCCCGGCTCACGGCGGCGGCGCGTTTCCCAGCCGTCGCCCATGTTGACGCCGCGGCCCGGCATCAGCATCTGCGTCGCAGGGCCGAAATGCTGATTGTTCGCGGCGACCAGGTACGCGCCGTTTTCGATCGCCGCGAGATCGAGCAGCGTGCCGCGCTCGACGCGGCTCCAGTCGCGCTGCGGCTGACCGTATACACGCAGACGCGCGAGCCCGCCGTCCGGATACAGGTTCACGCGCAGATGCGTGAACGGACGCGCATCGTTCACTTCCACATAGTGGTGCTGGTTGCCCTGCAGCGTGGTGGCCGGCACGAGCGTCTGCCAGTCGGCGTGATCGGGCGGCGCTTCGCCGTCAGCGCTACCCTCGACATAGCAGCCGTCGATCGACGCGGCCGGCGGAAAGTTGCCGGTGAAATGGCTGGTATCGAGATCGACGCCGTGCACGACGCCCGGCCGCGCGAGCCGGATCACGCAGTAATCGTGGCCGGTCGTGCGCTTGCGGCGCGTTTCCCAGCCGTCCATCCACTTGCCGTGGTCGTCGTATTTGCCGGGGATGAACACCGCCGGCTGCGGTTCGAGCATGCGCTCTTTCGGTGCGAAGAATTCGTCGCTGGCGAACAGCGCCTGCGCGCCGAGACGCGGATCGGCGAGGTTCATGTAGCGGCGCGTGAAGGCGGGAGCGTTCGGGTCGAGGATCGGATTGGCCATGATGTTGGTCGGGTAGCGAAAGGTTATTCAGAAAACGGCCGGCGGAGTCGAGGCATCCGCCGGCGCGGGGAGTGCGCGCGGCGATGGCGCGCGAAATCTCATTGCAACGCGATAGCGATACGCGCTCGCTGGTCAGACCGCCGGCGCGTGTTCACCGCCGACCGGCTCGGCGAGCGTGTCGTCGACGGCGGGCACGTAGCGCAGCGCGGCGTCGCGGTTCAGCACCCGATGCGCGCGCGCTCTGTCGATATCGTTCTCCCACACTGCAACGACCACCGTCGCCACGCAGTTGCCGATCAGGTTGGTCAGCGCGCGGGCGATGCCGACGAACCAGTCGACCGGCAGAATCAGCACGAGGCCGAGCACGGGAATGGCCGGAATCGCGGACAGGGTTGCCGCCAGAATCACGATCGCCGAGCCCGGAATACCGTGCGCGCCCTTCGACGTCACCAGCGACACCAGCACGACGACGATCAGGTCGTGCATCGACAGCGGCGTGTTGGTCGCCTGCGCGATAAAGATCACCGCGAGGGTCAGATAGATCGAGAAGCCATCGAGATTGAACGAATAGCCTGTCGGAATCACGAGGCCGACCGTCGAATCCTTGACGCCCATCCATTCGAGCTTGCGCATGATCTGCGGCAACACGGCATCGGACGATGCTGTGCCGAGCACGATCGACAGTTCCTCGCGCAGATAGCGAATCAGCTTGAAGATGCTGAAGCCCGCGAGCCGCATCACCGCGCCGAGCACGACGGCGACGAACACGATGCAGCTCAGGTAGAACACCAGTACGAGCATGCCGAGTTGCTTCAGCGACTCGACGCCGTAGGTGCCGGTCGTGAATGCGATCGCGCCGAGCACGCCGAGCGGCGCGAGCTTGATGATGAAGCTCATCACGCGGAAGAACACCTGCGACAACTCGTCGATCAACCCGCTGACCCGCTGCGCGCGTTTGCCGAGCAGCGACAACGCGGAGCCGAACAGCACCGAAAACACGAGAATCTGCAGGATGTCGCCAGTCGCGAACGCGTTGATCGCGGTCTCGGGGATGATCTTCAGCAGAAAGCCCGCGGTGTCCTTCAGGCTCTTCGCGTGCTCGGTGTAGCTCGCGAGCGAGGCCGCGTCGAGCGAATTGAGGTTGATGTTCATGCCGGCGCCGGGACGCGTCGCATAGGCTAGCACCGCGCCGATCACCAGCGCGATCGTCGTCATCGCCTCGAAGTAGACCACCGCCTTCACGCCAACGCGCCCGACTTTGCGCAGGTCGCCCGCGTGCGCCATACCGCTCACGACGACGCAGAACACGATCGGCCCGATCACCATCTTGATGAGCTTCAGAAAACCGTCGCCGAGCGGACGCAACGACTGCGCGAAATGCGGAAAAACGGCACCGAGCACGATGCCCACCACGAGCGCGATGACGACCCGCCCAAATAGCGAATTGAAGAACTTCAACACGGCTTCCTCCTGAAGAAGATGTCTCTGGGTTGATTCTGTTCAGACTGGTCGGACCAGTACTGTTATGGCGAATAGTAGGAAGCCGATATACTCACGTCAAGGATTCGTCGAACAGTGTTTACCCGTTGTTTTTTCGGCGATTTCGGGTCGGATTCCAGTGCCTCGCCATCGCGCGGCGCGCCCGTCTGAATCGCGTACTACAATGCTGGTCAGACCACGCCAGCGAGTGAGCCGTCATGAAAAACGTGCCGCATACCGTCACCGACGCCGCGATCGCGACCATTCGCGAGCGGATCGAAGCGGGCGTCTATCCGGTGGGCAGTCTGCTGCCGGCGCAACGCCAGCTTTCCGATGAACTGTCGATCAGCCGCGCCTCGTTGCGCGAAGCGCTGTCGACGCTCGAAGCGCTCGGCCTGCTCGTGATCCGTCCCGGCAAAGGCGTGTATGTCGAAAGCGCTGAGGCGAAAAACGCGCAGACATGGCGTTTCGCCGAGCAGTCGTCGCTGCCCGACACCTATCAGATGCGCTATGCGCTCGAAGGCTTCGTCGCGCGGATGGCGGTGCTCGCGGTCAGCGATAGCGACCTCCACTGGCTCGAGGAAAACGTCACCGCGATGCAAACCGCGCTCGCCTGCGACGAACTCGATGAAGCCGCGCGCTTCGACTACGAATTCCACATGCGGATCGTCAGCATCGCCGGCAATGCAGCAATCGAATCGATCCTGCGCAGCAGCGCGGAAATCATGAAGGAGAGCCAGCGGATGCCGTTCTATCGGCGCGAGCGGGTGTTGTCCACGTACACCGAGCATCGCGCGATTCTGGATGCGCTGAAGGCCCGCGACTCGCTCGCCGCGGGCAAGGCGATCGAGACGCACATTGCGAATGCCGCGCAGCGCGCCGGCGTGTATTTCCCGACGCCGTAGGCGTAGCCAGCTAAAACCGTGGACGAAAAAAAGCCGCTCCGAAGAGCGGCTTTTTCATGCAGCGTGATGCCTGTCTTGTGCGAGTTACTTCGCGTTCGCGAGCGCCACAGCCGTATCCAGCATGCGGTTCGAGAAGCCCCACTCGTTGTCGTACCAGCTCGACACCTTGACGAGACGGCCCGACACCTTGGTCAGCGTTGCGTCGAACGTCGACGAAGCCGGGTTGTGGTTGAAGTCGATCGACACCAGCGGCGCGTCGTTGTAGCCGAGGATGCCCTTCAGCGAACCTTCCGACGCTTCCTTCATGATCGCGTTGACTTCTTCGACCGTCGTGTCGCGCGCGGCGATGAACGACAGATCGACGACGGACACGTTGATCGTCGGGACGCGGATCGCGTAACCGTCCAGCTTGCCGTTCAGTTCCGGCAACACAAGGCCGACCGCCGAAGCAGCGCCAGTCTTGGTCGGGATCTGGCTGTGCGTGGCCGAGCGCGCGCGGCGCAGGTCTTCGTGATAGACGTCGGTCAGCACCTGATCGTTCGTGTACGCGTGGATCGTCGTCATCAGGCCGTTCACGAGGCCGATCTTGTCGTTCAGCGGCTTGACCAGCGGCGCGAGGCAGTTGGTCGTGCACGATGCGTTCGAGATCACCGTGTCCGATGCCTTCAGCACATTGTGGTTCACGCCGTAGACGATCGTCGCATCGACGTCCTTACCGCCCGGCGCCGAGATGATGACCTTCTTCGCGCCGCCCTTGATGTGCGCGCTGGCCTTTTCCTTGGTCGTGAAAAAGCCCGTGCATTCCAGCACGACGTCGACGTTCAGCTCGCCCCACGGCAGTTCGGCCGGGTTGCGATTTGCCAAAACGCGGATCTTGTCGCCGTTCACGACGAGGTAGTCGCCGTCCACCGACACGTCGCCCGGGAACTTGCCGTGCGCGGTGTCGTATTGCGTCAGGTGGGCGTTGGTCTTCGCATCGCCGAGGTCGTTGATGGCGACGATTTCGATATCGTGCTTCTTGCCGTTTTCATAGAAGGCGCGCAGGGTGTTGCGGCCGATCCGGCCGTAGCCGTTGATTGCGACGCGAATCGTCATGATGTATCTCCTGATGACTAAAAAAATACGTTTCTGTTCGCCTGACCGGCGGGGTTGCCGCAACGCGCCGCCACATGACGGGCGCGGACGGCAACGCCTGCACCAGATCAGCCGAGCGCGGCCTTGACCGTTTCCACCACGTGCTCGACGGTGAAGCCGAAATGCTTGAACAGCACGCCTGCCGGGGCCGATTCGCCGAACGTGTCAATGCCGACCACGCCGCCTTCGAGACCCACGTACTTGCGCCAGAAATCCGACACGCCCGCTTCGATCGCGACGCGGCGCACGCCGTGCGGTAGCACGCGCTCGCGGTAGTCGGCGTCCTGCTTGTCGAACACGGTCGTCGACGGAATCGACACGACACGCGCGGCGATGCCTTCGCGCGCGAGCGGCTCGACGGCCTTCATCGCCAGTTCGACTTCCGAGCCGGTGGCGATCAGGATGATCTTGCGCGCGACGATTTCTTCATCCCAATCGCGCAGCACGTAGCCGCCCTTCTCGATGTTGGCGATCTGCGCGTCGGTGCGCTCGTTGAACTGCAGGTTCTGACGGCTGAAGATCAGGCACGACGGACCTTCATGCTCGATCGCATGGGTCCAGGCCACCGCGGTTTCGACGGTGTCGGCCGGACGCCACGTTTGCAGATTCGGGATCAGACGCAGGCTCGCGACGTGTTCGATCGACTGGTGGGTCGGGCCGTCTTCGCCGAGGCCGATCGAATCGTGCGTGAACACGAAGATCGACTGCGACTTCATCAGCGCGGCGACGCGCAGCGCATTGCGGCTGTAGTCGGAGAACGTCAGGAAGGTGCCGCCGAATGCCTTGAAACCGCCATGCAGCGCAAGGCCGTTGATCGCGGCGCTCATGCCGAATTCGCGCACGCCGTAGTTCACGTAGTTGCCGGCGGCACGGCCTTCGGCATTCACGCGCACCGGCTTGGCGGCCTTCCAGTTGGTCAGGTTCGAACCAGTCAGGTCGGCGGAGCCGCCGAGCAGTTCGGGCAGCACAGCCGACAAGCCTTCGATTGCCTGCTGCGAAGCCTTACGCGTCGCGACGGTTTCAGCGCGCTCGTTCGCGCCGGCGATGATCGCCTTCGCCTTCTCTTTCCAGTCGGCCGGCAGTTGCTTGTCGCTGCGGCGCTTGAACTCGGCCGCTTCCTGCGGATACTTCGCCGCGTAGGCCGCGAACGCCTTGTCCCAGTCGGATTCGAAGCGCGCGCCCGCTTCCTTTGCGTCCCATGCTGCGTAAACTTCCTGCGGAATCACGAACGGCTCCCACTTCCAGCCGATCGCCTCGCGGGTCGCCGCGATTTCCTTGTCGCCGAGCGGTGCGCCGTGCGAATCGTGGCTGCCGGCCTTGGTCGGCGCGCCTTCGCCGATCACGGTCTTGCAGCAGATCAGCGTCGGCTTGTCCGATTGCTTGGCCTGTTTGATCGCCGCGTCGACTGCGTCGACGTCATGGCCGACCACGCCAGGAATTACGTTCCAGCCGTACGCTTCGAAGCGCTTCGGCGTGTCGTCGTGGAACCAGTGCACCACTTCGCCGTCGATCGAGATGCCGTTGTCGTCATAGAACGCGATCAGCTTGTTCAGCTTCAGCACGCCCGCGAGCGAGCACGCTTCGTGCGAGATGCCTTCCATCAGGCAGCCGTCGCCGACGAACACGTACGTGTGGTGATCGACGATCTTCGCGTCCGGCTTGTTGAATTCGGTGGCGAGCAGCGACTCGGCGAGCGCCATACCGACCGCGTTCGCAAGACCCTGACCGAGCGGGCCGGTGGTGGTCTCGACACCCGGCGTGATGCCGTATTCAGGGTGACCCGGCGTCTTCGAATGCATCTGGCGGAAGTTCTTCAGCTCTTCCATCGGCAGATCGTAGCCGGTCAGATGCAGCAGCGAGTACAGCAGCATCGAGCCGTGACCATTCGACAGCACGAAGCGGTCGCGATCGGCCCAGTGCGGATTCTTCGGGTTATGGCGCAGATGACGCGACCACAGCGCGACGCCGATTTCGGCCATGCCCATCGGCATGCCAGGGTGGCCGGAGTTCGCCTTTTGAACGGCGTCCATCGCCAACGCGCGGATCGCGTTAGCCATCAGGGAGGTGGGTGCGGGAGACGGGGTCGTCATTGTCGAGTCCGGAGACGAAGTCAGAAAGCGGGGCGCGAGAGGCCCGGAAGCTCGGCGACGAGTTCGCTACGGCGCACGATGCGGCGCCAGAAGACGCGAAACGGGCAGAGCAAACGGACAAGGCTGAAAGCGTCACATTCTAACAGAAGGTTAACCCGCGCCCGGCCGCCAAGCCGTCTGGCCGTGTGGTTCAACGCACGCACTCGCACGCACTCGCACGCACTCGCACGCACTCGCACGCACCCGCGCGTAGCCGGGCGCGGGCGCGCGAGCGCCCTTACAATTCGCTCACCTGCCCCGCCAAGCTCTCGCCGAGCCCGTCCGCCGTGAATGCTTCGCTGTTGTTCCAGCCCAGTCCCGATGCCGTCTATGGCTTCGCCGACGCGCGCCTGATCGAGCGTGTCGAATCGCCGTATCAGACGATCGAGATCTGGGATACGCCGCAACTCGGCCGGCTGTTCACACTCGACGGCCGGCCGATGACCTCCGCCGGCGACGAATTCATTTACCACGAATGTATGGTGCACCCGGCCGCGCTCGTCCATCCGGCGCCGCGTGCGGCGCTCGTGCTCGGCGGCGGCGATGGCGGCGCCGCCAGACAATTGCTGAAGCATCCGGGTATCGAGCAGATCGTCGTGGCGGAACTGGATGCTGAAGTCGTGCGCCTCACGCGCCAGCATCTGCCGGACGTGCACGGTGGTGCGTTCGACGATCCGCGCGTCGAACTCGTGATCGGCGACGCGGCGCATTACGTCGACGCGGCCGCAGCGGCGACACCCGCCGCGCAGTTCGACCTGGTCGTGTTCGACCTGACGCCGCCGGATTCACCCGCCGCCGGCCTGTACACTCCCGCCTTCTACGCGCGGCTCAAACGGCTGCTGCGCGCCGACGCCGCGCTGTCGCTGCATCTCGGCTCGCCGTATTTTCACGCGCCGCGCGTGAGCGCGCTGCTCGCCGATCTGCGCGCCGCGTTCACGCACGTGCGCACGATGAGCGCCTTCGTCCCGCTCTACGGTTCGCTATGGATGATGGCCGTCGCAAGCGACACGCTCGACGCCACCGCGCTGACCGCGGACACGCTCGCCGAACGTCTCGCCGCGCGAGGGATCGACTCGCTACGGCATTACGATCCGGCGCAGCACGCGGCACTGTTCTCGGCATCGCGGGCGCTGCGCGATAAACTGAGCCCATTGTCGAAGCCATCCAGTTGACGCGTGGACACCTTGTACGAATCGGTTCGATCGATGCCAGCGTTTTTTGCGTGTGTTCGCCGGCGCGCGATCCGGCACGGCTTGTCGAACCCGATAGCCGGCCGCCAGTCGCGATTCGCGGCATGCATCCCGCCAACCCTCGAGATCCGGAGAACTCCATGACCGCCTCCCGCCCCGCCGGTGTGCCCTGGCTGACCCCTTACCTGACGGTGCGCGACGCGCGTGCGTCGATGGCGTTCTTTTCGGCGGCGTTCGGTTTCGAAGTGCGCGACAGCGTGCAGGATGACGGCGCCGTGATGCACGTCGAGATGACCTATCAGGATCAGTTGATCGTGATGTTCGCGCCCGAAGGCGCGTTCGGCTCGACCGCGAAAACGCCGAAAAGCGCCGGCACGATCGCGCCGCAATCGTTCTATGTCTATGTCGAGGATGTCGACGCCGTTTATGCGCGGGCGCTCGCGGCCGGCGCGAAATCGTTGAGCGAGCCGCAGGACCAGTTCTGGGGCGACCGCTTCGCGCAGGTCGAAGATATCGACGGCTACCGCTGGGCGCTCGCGCGCCACCTTTCCTGAGTCAATGAGTATTTCGTCGATGCCCCGTTTTTTCGTCGCCACACCGCTTTATCCCGATGATGTCGTAGCTCTGCCCGATGACGTCGTGCGTCATGTGCTCGTGCTGCGTCTGCAGCCCGGCGATTCAATCACTCTGTTCAACGGCGAGGGCGGCGAATACAGCGCCGAACTCGTCGAGGTGGAACGTCGCTCGGCCCGCGTGAAGATTCGCGAATTCCGCGCGATCGAAGTCGAACCGCCGTACCGGCTCACGCTCGCGCAAGGCATCGCGGGCGGCGACAAGATGGACTGGCTGATCGAGAAGGCGGTCGAACTCGGCGCGTCGGGCTTCGTGCCGCTTTCCACCGCCCGCAGCGTCGTGCGGCTCGCGGGCGAGCGCGCGCAACGGCGGCAGCAGCACTGGCAAGGCGTCGTGCGGGCGTCGTGCGAACAATGCGGGCGCAATCGTCTGCCGGAGGTGATGCCGGTGCAGGAGATCGGCGCCTGGCTCGATGCGCTGCCGCGCGAGTCAGCGCCGGGGGAATTGCGCCTGCTGCTGTCGCCGCGCGCGAGCATCGGCTTTTCAGCGTTGCCTGACGCGCCGCCGCAAGGCGGAGTAACGGTGTTGATCGGCCCCGAAGGTGGTCTTTCCGCCGACGAGGAAGCTGCGGCTGTCGAGCGCGGATTTACCGCGGTAGGCGTCGGGCCGCGGATTTTGCGCACCGAAACAGCGGGGATCGCGGTACTTGCGGCGCTCGCGGCACGCTGGGGCGGCTGGTAGGCGGGGGGTTTCGCAGCTAGTTGCGCGAAGTTTTGAGAGATGCCGCCTCGTAAGGGTGGCAAGAACATAGCAAACATAAAAGCAAAAGCCCGCCAATTGGCGGGCTTTTGCCGTCTTTACCGCGAAGTTTGGCGTCAAATCATGACGCCAGTGCCTGCGCAGGCAAAAAATCAGGCAAACGAGTAAAACACCCGGAATGCCACCTTGCGCTCGGCCCAGAACTCGGCTGCTTCACGGAACACGTCGAGCAGCGTCTCGCGCCCTTCCTTGTCGAACTTCTGCGCGACCGGCAACTGTTCGAGCACGATTACGAAACCCGGCTGCGCGCCCGCCTTATGCACGAGGTCGGTCAGACAGTCGTAGAGCGCGTCGTAGTTCTTGCCGAAATGCTTCGGAAACAGAAAGGACGTTGCGATCGTCTCGAGCACTTCCTGCTTGGACGCCGCGTTCGCGCAATAGGCATACAGAAAGTGCTGGCCGAGCTGGTTGGCCTCGTCGGCGAGATCCTGTACGCGGAACGCGCGGATGGATTGCACGATGTTCGGTCGCACGCTCCTGAAAAGGCTCATGGGCTCCTCGTTCGATGAAACCACCGTGCCAGCCTCGCTGTGAGTGTCGCGACCCTGCTCGCCGGCGCGCATCTTCATGACGCGTTGGAACAAATTGCCGTCGCCGGCCGCGAAAAGATCCGTCGCGACTCCGGAATCGTGCGCGTAGATGTTGTCGCTCATGCCGTTCATCCCGATGTCATTCAACAATACGATTAAAACTGGTGTAGTGGTCGTCCGAGTAGTAACAATTGTCGGTTCGCTGTGGCGGACCTCCGCAGACGATGCGGCGCGCCCCGCGATTACGCGCGTGAGGCGTGGGAACGGTGTATTCGTGGTAATAACCGCGCCGATGGGCAGGTAGCACCCGCTCGTAGTTGCCGAATACGACGCCGTCCTTCTGATACGGATAAGGCCCGCCGGCGGCTATCAGGTTCAACGTATTGACCGCCTCGCGCGGTAATTGCGCGAGTGCGACGGTGCCCAACTGCGCATTCGCCTGCGCTGACGCCGTATCGCCTCGCGCCCATGCGGATGGCGCGGAACCGGACAACGCGCAAAGCGCGGCAGCACCGATCAGCACGCCTTTTATACGCAGCCAGTTGCGTGCCATGTATCAGGTTTCCCGCTGTCAGATCACGAGTTCGACGACCATGAAAGTCGTAAGGGTATCGCTATTAGCCTTTGGAATCAACGTTCGACGGGACGGCGAACGCCGCCAGATGGCCGGAGAAGCCGGTGGCTGGCGCCTTTACGACATTTGACAAAATATTGAGCCTGCGCAAGCTAAACTTAGCTCAACCGTGCGAAACAAAGTGGGACGCAGGTGGTTTCGGCTTGCCAGCTACCCTTTTCTCGTGCGGTTGAGAGCCTTGGAACTGCCGCAGCCGCAAGGCTGTGCCATTGCCATTTTTCGGGGCCGGCTATCCCCGGCTTGCCCTGAGGCGTGCCCATTGCGGGCACGCCATTTTTTTCTTCTATCCAGGGCGCGAGCCGCCGGTGCGATGCACCGTTGGCCCGGACCTATCTCGACGCTTAGCGGGTTGCGCTGACGTCGGCCACCAGCAGCGCGGCCATGTTGACGATACGGCGAACCGTTGCCGACGGCGTCAGCACGTGCACCGGCTGAGCCGCGCCGAGCAGGATCGGTCCGATTGCGATGTTGTTGCCGGCCGCCGTCTTCAGCAGGTTGTACGAAATGTTGGCCGCGTCGATGTTCGGCAGCACCAGCAGGTTCGCATCGCCTTCGAGCGTCGAATCGGGCAGCACTTCGCGGCGCAGGTTCGCGTCGAGCGCGACATCGCCGTGCATCTCGCCGTCAACTTGCAGATCCGGCGCGCGTTCGCGCAGCAACTCGAGCGTGTCGCGCATCTTCTGCGCGGTCGCCGCGTTGCTCGAACCGAAGTTCGAATGCGACACCAGCGCGATCTTCGGCTCGATACCGAAGCGACGCACCTCTTCGGCCGCCATGATCGTGATCTCGGCCAGTTGCTCCGGCGTCGGATCGACGTTCACGTGCGTATCGACGAGGAAAATCTGCCGGTTCGGCAGCACCAGCGCGTTCATCGCCGCGTACACGTTCGCGCCTTCCTTCTTGCCGATCACCTGGTCGATGAAGTGCAGGTGACGGTGCGTCGTGCTGACCGTGCCGCAAATCATCCCATCCGCTTCGCCCTTCTTGACCATCATCGAACCGATCAGCGTGGTGCGGCGGCGCATTTCGAGCTTCGCCATCTGCTCGGTGATGCCCTTGCGAGACATCATCTTCGCGTATTCCTTCCAGAAGTCGCGGTAACGTTCGTCATGATCGGTGTTCACCACCGTGTAGTCCTGGCCCGCAACCAGTCGCAGACCATAGCGCGCAATACGCTGTTCGATCACCGCCGGGCGGCCGATCAGGATCGGCTTGGCAAGTTTTTCGTCGACGATGATTTGCATTGCACGCAGTACGCGTTCTTCTTCGCCTTCCGCGAACACGATGCGCTTCTTCTCCGGCTCGACGCTGCGCGCGAGCTGGAAGATCGGCTTCATCGTCGTGCCGCTGTGGTAGACGAACTGCTGCAGATGCTGCTCGTACGCGTCCATGTCCTCGATCGGACGCTGGGCGACGCCCGAATCCATCGCGGCCTTCGCCACCGCCGGCGCGACCTTGACGATCAGACGCGGATCGAAAGGCTTCGGAATCAGGTACTCCGGCCCGAACGACAGATCCTGGATGCCGTAGGCGGTCGCGACGATGTCGCTCTGCTCCTGGCGCGCCAGTTCGGCGATCGCGTTGACCGCGGCGATCTCCATTTCACGCGTCACCGTCGTCGCGCCGGCGTCGAGCGCGCCGCGGAACAGGAACGGGAACACCAGCACGTTGTTCACCTGGTTCGGATAGTCGGTGCGGCCCGTGCACAGCACGGCATCCGGGCGCACTTCGAGCGCGAGTTCCGGCAGGATTTCCGGCGTCGGGTTCGCGAGCGCCAGAATCAGCGGCTTGTCGGCCATCTGCTTGACCATGTCCTGCTTCAGCACGCCGCCGGCCGACAGGCCGAGGAACACGTCCGCGCCGCTGATCACCTCGGCAAGCGAGCGAGCGTCGGTTTCGCGCGCGAAACGCTCCTTGTCCGGATCCATCAGTTCGGTGCGGCCCTTGTAGACCACGCCCGCGAGGTCGGTCACGGTGATGTTTTCGAGCGGCAGGCCGATGTCGACCAGCAGGTCGAGACAGGCGAGCGCCGCGGCGCCCGCGCCGGAGGACACCAGCTTGACCTCCTTGATGTCCTTGCCGACCACCTTCAGACCATTGGTCACCGCAGCCGCGACGACGATCGCGGTGCCGTGCTGGTCGTCGTGGAAGACCGGAATCTTCATGCGCTTGCGGCATTCGCGCTCGACAATGAAGCAGTCCGGCGCCTTGATGTCTTCCAGGTTGATACCGCCGAAAGTCGGCTCAAGCGCGGCGATCACATCGACGAGCTTATGCGGATCGGTTTCGTTGATTTCGATATCGAACACGTCGATGCCGGCGAACTTCTTGAACAGCACGGCCTTGCCTTCCATGACCGGCTTCGACGCGAGCGGCCCGATGTTGCCGAGACCGAGCACCGCGGTGCCGTTCGTGACGACGCCGACCAGATTGCTGCGCGCGGTGAAGCGCGCGGCGTTCAGCGGGTTCTCGACGATCTCCTCGCACGCGAATGCAACGCCCGGCGAATACGCCAGAGCGAGGTCGCGCTGGTTGATCATCTGCTTGGTCGGGGCGATCGCGATTTTGCCGGGAGTCGGGAACTCGTGGTAATCGAGGGCGGCTTCGCGGAGTTTGGTATTAACGGGAGTCGACATAAGGCGGGCTTGGAAGTGCAGATTAGAATAGACGTTCGACGGCATTGTAGCCCCAATTGCCTACGCGATTCCTTCAATACCGGTACAACAGTCGCGACAGAAACAGCGTGAAACGCCGATGTGGCCTGGTTTGCGCTCTCCCACCTTTCACCGCCCACCATTGGCCATCATGCTTTCCGAGTTTTCGCTGATCGACCGTTTCTTCGCCCGCCGCGCCGCATCGGCACGGCCGTCTACTACGCCGGGCGACACGCTCGGCATCGGCGACGATTGCGCGCTGCTCACACCGCGCGCCGGCGAAATGCTGGCCGTTTCGACGGACATGCTGGTCGAAGGCCGCCACTTTTTCGCCGACGTCGACCCGCACGCGCTCGGCCATAAGGCACTCGCGGTCAACCTGTCGGATCTCGCCGCGATGGGCGCGCGCCCGCAGGCATTCACGCTGGCGTTTTCACTGCCGAAAGCCGACGAAGCGTGGCTCTCCGCGTTCAGCGACGGCCTCTTCGCACTGGCCGAGCGCCACGATTGCGAGTTGATCGGCGGCGATACGACGAGCGGCCCGCTCAATCTGTGCATTACGGTTTTCGGTAGCGTGCCGCCGCGTCAGGCGCTGCGTCGCGATGCCGCGCAGCCCGGTGACGACATCTGGGTGTCCGGCACGCTCGGCGATGCGCGCGCCGGGCTCGGCGTGCAGCGCGGCGAGTGGACCGCCGACGCCGCGGACGCCGCCACGTTCCGCGCCGCGCTCGAGCGTCCGGAACCGCGCATCGCGCTGGGCCTCGCGCTGCGCGGCATCGCGCATGCCGCGCTCGATCTGTCGGACGGACTCGCCGGCGACCTGCTGCATATCCTCGAACGCTCGTCGGTGAATGCGAGCGTCGACGTGGACGCGATACCGCGCTCCGACGCGCTGCGCCGCCTCGCGCCCGCGATCCAGCAGCGCTGCACGCTCGCGGGCGGCGACGACTACGAGTTGTGCTTCACCGCGCCCACCGCCGCGCGCGAAGCGGTGCAAGCCGCGGCGCACAACGCCGCCGTGCCGGTCACACGCATCGGTACAATAAGCGCACTCGCGGCGAGCACCGATCGTCCCGCCATCGCCTGGCGCAATGCCGCCGGCGCGCCGCTCACTCTGACGTTGCAAGGTTTCGACCACTTTCATGCAGAATGACCCTTCGCTCGGCCCCGCCGACGATTTTCTGGGCGGCCAGCCGCCCACGCCGCGACAGCCGCGCCGCGCGAGCGCGCGCTTCATGCTGTCGCATCCATCACATATCTTCGCGCTCGGTTTCGGCAGCGGCCTGTCGCCGCTGATGCCCGGGACGGTCGGCACGCTGTTCGCGTGGGCGTCGTTCGTGGTTTTGAACCGTTATCTGACTGTGATCGAATGGGGCGCGCTGATCGCGGCCGGCTTCCTCGGCGGCATCGCGCTGTGCGGCTTTAGCGCCAGACGGCTCGGCATCGAGGATCCGTCGGCGATCGTGTGGGACGAAATCGTCGCGTTCTGGCTCGTGCTGCTGATGGTCACGCCGGCCACGCTCACCGGCCAGCTATGGGCGTTCGTCACGTTTCGCTTCTTCGACATGGTCAAGCCGCCGCCGATCGGCTATTTCGACCGCCGTCTGAAAGGTGGCTTCGGCATCATGTTCGATGACCTGATCGCCGCATTCTTTACATTGCTCGTGATCGCGCTCTGGCGCATGTCGGTGTAGTTTCGCCGCGCCGCCGCCAGGCCATCGCTGTTTGCCGTGCCTCGCGGCCGGCCCGTTTTACGGATTGACGCCATGCCTACCGATTCCGTCGTTCATCAGCTTGCGATCCGCGTGAGCAACCGTCTGCGCGACGAGCGCCTGATGCTCGTCACCGCCGAATCCTGCACGGGGGGCATGGTCGCGACCGCGATCACCGACATTTCCGGCAGCAGCGGCTGGTTCGAGCGCGGTTTCGTCACGTATTCGAACCAGGCGAAAAGCGAAATGATCGGCGTGCCGGCCGATCTGATCGACAAGCACGGCGCGGTCAGCGAACCGGTCGCGCGCGCGATGGCCGAAGGCGCGCTGCGCAATAGCCGCGCGCAGGTATCGCTATCGATCACCGGGGTCGCCGGACCTGGCGGGGGCACCGAAACCAAGCCGGTCGGCATGGTCTCGTTCGGCTGGAGCAACCGGCTGCATACGGCGGTGGAAACGAAGATTTTCAAGGGCGATCGCGAGCAGATTCGCGTGCAGGCCGCCGCTCACGCATTGCGCGGCGTGCTCGCGCTGCTCGACGAACGCGAGCATTGAGCCGCGTCGGATCCCTCATCTGCTGTCACTCTTCGAAGGCGAACACATGCCGGACTCGCGCTCGGTCGCGGACGAACTGATCCGCCGCTTCGACCTGAAGCCGCATCCTGAAGGCGGTTATTTCTCGGAAACGTATCGTTCGGCCGCGCGCGTGCTGCGCGACGGCGAGACGGCGGCCACGCGCGCGGCGTCGACCGCGATTTATTACCTGCTATGCGACGGCGCGCATTCGGCGTGGCATCGGATCCGCTCCGACGAGGTATGGCATTTCTATGCGGGCGAGCCGCTGCACGTCCATGTGCTCGATGAAAACGGCGGAGTGACTGGTGTAACCGACGCGCTCGTCACGCATCGGCTCGGCAATCCGCTCACGCATCCCGGTACCGTGTATCAGGCCGTCGTGCCGGCGGGCTCGTGGTTCGCGGCGGAGTGCGCCGACCCGGCATCGTTCGCGCTGGTCGGCTGCACGGTGGCGCCGGGATTCGAGTTCAGCGAATTCGAACTCGCGGATGCCGACGCGCTGAAGGCGCGGCATCCGGCGCATGCGGCGTTGATCGAGCGGCTGGGGCCGGTGGTTTAGCGGAACGCGTTGATCCGGTCGCGCGTTTCCTTCGCGGCCTGCGCGGCCGCCTCGCCGAAATCCTCGCCCTTGCCCGCGTAGATGATCGCGCGCGACGAGTTGATCAGCATGCCGGTGCCGTTCGCGGTCCGGCCGGCGGTCACGGTGGCCTCGACGTCGCCGCCTTGCGCGCCGATGCCCGGAATCAGCAGCGGCATATCGCCGACGATCCCGCGCACCATTTCGATTTCCTTCGGAAAAGTCGCGCCGACCACCAGCGCAAGCTGGCCGCTCGCGTTCCACTTCTGCGCCGCCAGTTGCGCGACGACCTGATAGAGCGGCCGGCCGCCGGTTTCGAGAAACTGCAGATCGGAGCCGCCGACGTTCGACGTCCGGCACAGCACGATCACGCCCTTGCCTTGATGCTCGAGATACGGTTCGATCGAATCGAAACCCATGTACGGATTGACCGTCACCGCGTCCGCCTGATAGCGCTCGAACGCCTCGCGCGCGTACTGCTCGGCGGTGCTGCCGATATCGCCGCGCTTCGCGTCGAGAATCACCGGCAGACCCGGATGGTTGGCGTGGATGTGAGCGATCAACTGCTCGAGCTGGTCTTCCGCGCGATGCGCGGCGAAGTAGGCGATCTGCGGCTTGAATGCCGACGCGTAGCGCGCGGTCGCATCGACGATCGTGCGGCAGAACTCGAAAATAGCGTCGGAGCGGCCCGCGAGCGCGCTGGGAAATTTGCTGGGCTCGGGATCGAGGCCAACGCACAGCAGCGAGTTGGTGCGCTGCCAGGCGTCGTTGAGTGTCTGGATGAAATTGGACATGGTATGTCTCGCGGCGAGCCGGTAGTCGGAAGTGGCGCGTATTTTACCTGCCAGTAGATGACGCTCGTTTGCACCAGGAAAGGGAGTGAAAGCGTAACGGTGACAATCGCGTCGCGCGCGTGGTGATCAGTGCCGCGGTAACGGCGAACCGATGCGTCGGGTCGCAAAGCCGCAAGCGCCTACGCATCGATCACCCGCCACAAGCCGCCACAACCCGCCACGCTCCGCCAGCGCGATCGCCCTTTCGCCCGTCACGACACCGCTACTGCTTACGCCGCCCGCCCCGCGTGCCCGGCATCGACCGCAAGCCCGTGCGCTCGACGGTGAAGCGGAACATCCGCGTCAGACGCTCGCCGCGCTTGAGCAGCGTCATGCCGTTTTCACTCGCGCCGCCCGCGAGGTTCATCGCGTTGATCGGATGATCGACCGGCTCGAAGCAGAAGAAGTCTTCGCCGGGCGGCGTATACAGCACGTAATAGTCGGTATCGGCGGCGATATTCAGCGACAGCCGGCGCTTCGGCCACACCACCGCCGCCTGGCCGCTCCAGCCGGTGAACGCGTGATTGACGATCGCCTCCGGCAGCGGATACGCGACGCCGAACTGCCACGCGGGCGGCGCCGGCACGTGGCGCACCGGCAGCCAGTCGTCGCCTGACAGCCACAGGCCGCCGGCCGCCGCCGACAACTCGGTGTCCGCGTCGCGCACGAAGAACGGATGCACACCGAGCCCGAACGGCAGCGTCTCGCGCCCCGTGTTTTCGATTTCGAGCGTGACGACGAGCGTCGGGCCATCGAGCGTATAGGTCTGCGCCGCGCGGAACGCGTACGGTTTGCCATTGCGGCGATCGAGCGTCAGACGCACGTGCTCATGGCTCGCCTCGACCACCTGCCATGCGGCGATCCAGCCATCGCCGTGAATCGGCAACGGCTCGTCCGCGCGATTACGCGGCACGTCGACGCGCCGCCCCGCGACGCTGAAATGACCGCCGCCGATCCGGTTCGAATACGGCAACAGCGGATAGCAGGCGAGCTGGTTCGGCTGCGTGTCCGGGCCGACGTGGCGGCAGCGCCGGAAGATCGGCGTGAGCGCGCCGTCGTCGCGCCAGTCGAAGCGGGTCACGCCGCCGCCGAGCGTCGGCGCGACATCGAGGCGCAACTGCGCATTGGCGAGCGTGATGCACGCGACATCGCCGGCGCTGCCTTCGCCAAGCGCGACCGCCGACGTGCTCGGGCCCGCCAGCACCGGGTTGGCCGCCGCGGCAAGTCGCGAGCGCCGGCTCTGCGAGGTGGGGGATGAGGCTGAAACGAGATTCGCAACAGTCATATCTGGCTCCATCGAGAGGCTTGGGACATTGCCGTCAGGGCTGACGGGGGTGGTGGGCGATTTTTTCTGACAGGTCGCCTCGGGTCCGAACTGCATGCTGCCGATTTGTTGCCGATTCACTGCCAACGCATTGCTTCGGAACTGCGCCATCGACTTCTGCTTCTACGTCACCTTCATGATCGCAGCCCCGGCACGCGGCAGGGGCTGCTGGGTCATGGCGCGCTATACGGGCGCGCCCTGAAACACCGGTTCCGGCACACCGCGCCGTGCGAGCGTCGCGACGAACACGCCGCCCGCGAGCGTATCGGCCGCGCGCGCCGCCGCATCGAGTTCCGCGTACGCGCTCGTGATGTACAGCGTATCGAGCTGCACATCGCCGTCGGCCCGTCCGAGCGCCGGACCACCTAGCGCGACGCAGCTCGGCTGTGCGGTCGGCACGTCGACGCGTTCGGTTTCAACACCATCCGGGCCGTAGCGCACCACCCGCGCGCCGCCCCATTGCGCATTCCACAGACCGCCGTCGCTATCGACGGTCGAGCCGTCGGGGATGCCGGTCGCATCGGTCAGACGCGTGAACACGCGATCGTTCGCGATGCCGCCATCCGCGCGGTAGTCGCACGCGCGGATTTCACGCGTCGGCGAGTCACAGTAGTACATCGTCGCGCCGTCGGGGCTGAACGCGATGCTGTTCGAAATCGCCGGCGCGGGCAGCGGCAGCCGTTCAAGCGACAGATCGCGATTCAGCCGATAGAAACCGGCAACCGGCTGCAAGCGCCCGCTTTCGTCCTTGGTGCCGAACACGAAACGCCCTTCGCGATCGCAGCGCCCGTCGTTAACCCGCGTATTGATACCGGGTTCAATATCGACGATCCGTTGTGTACCGCCGGTTTCCAGATCGAAAAACGCCAGCTGCGACGCGAGTCCGACCAACAGATAGCGCGGATTCGCGCACAGCGCAAACGTCGCGAGCCGCTCGGGCATGCTGAAAGAATCGCTGCGGCCATCGGCCGGATCGTAGCGCCACAGCCGCGCGCCTTCGATATCCGTCCAGTAGAAACGGCCGCTGCGCGCGCACCAGGTCGCGCCTTCGCCGAGCTCGCACTTGGTGTCGAGCAGCAGCGCGGCCTGCTGGTTGCGCGCGCCGGCAGTCACGCCCAGCCTCCGTCGACGATCACGTCCTGCGCGGTGATCATGCGGCTGTCATCGGCGGCAAGGAACAGCGCCATGCGCGCGAGGTCGGACGGCATCAGCTCAGCGTCGATGCACTGGCCTTCCTTGATCTGCCGGCGGCCGGTGTCGTCGAGCCATAGGCGCTTCTGCTTCTCCGTCATCACCCAGCCCGGCACCAGCGTATTGACGCGGATATTGAAGTGGCCGAGGTCGCGCGCGAGACCGCGCGTCAAACCCTGCACCGCCGACTTCGACATCACGTACACCGGATAGCCGCCGTTCTTCAGCATCCAGCTAACCGAGCCCAGGTTGATGATCGAGCCGCTGTTGGCGGCCTTCATGTCTTCGATCACCGCCTGCGCCGCGAAGAACTGGTGACGGATATTGACCGCGATGCCCGCGTCGAACGATTCGCGCGTGACGTCGCCGATCGAATGGCGCTTGTCGTTCGCCGCGTTGTTGACGAGCACCTGGATCGGACCCAGCGCCGCTTTCACATCGGCGATCGCTTTTTGCAGCGCGTCGATATCGGTCAGATCGCAGCTCAGAAACAGCGGTTTGTGCTTCGAATCGCCGAGCTGGTCGGCGAGCGCTTCGCCGGCGTTCGCGTCGATATCGAAGAACGCGACGCGTGCGCCCTGCGCGGCGAAGTGCTCGACGAACGATGCGCCGATGCCGGTCGCGCCGCCCGTGATCAGCACCGTGCGGTCGACGAGACTCGGATAGCGCGCGTAGGCGGTATCCGCGAGGCGGGCGTTTGCATTGGCCGGAGACGACATCGTTCGATTCCTTTATCAGCGTGTTGGGGTGAGAAAGACGCAGCGGTGCGCGCAATAGCGCGAATCAGTCGCGCGCGCCGCGGTTCTTCAACTGGTCGAGCAGCACGGCGGCGAGCAGGATCGCGCCGCGCACGAGGTACTGATAGAACGCGTCGATATTCAGCAGGTTCATCACGTTCTCGACGGTGCCCATGATCAGCACGCCGATCACGACGCCGGAGATCGTCGCGCGGCCGCCCAGCAGCGACACGCCGCCGAGCACGCACGCGGAGATCACGTTCAGTTCGAAGCCTTCGGCGGCGTTCGGCTGACCCGACGTGATGCGCGACGCGAGAATCACGCCGGCCAGCGCGGTGACCGCGCCCTGAATCAGGAAGATGTAGACGCGCGTGCGCTCCACATTGATACCGGCGAGCCGCGACGCTTCCGGATTGCCGCCGATCGCGAGCGTGTTACGGCCGTACACGGTCTGGTTCAGCATCACGCCGAACACGATGAAGCAGACCAGCGTGACCCAGATCGGCAGCGACACGCCGAACATCGTCAAGCCGCCCAACGCGATGAACGTATCCGACGACACGCCGACCGCCTGCCCGTGCGACACGATAAAGCCGAGACCGCGGACGATTTCCATCGTCGCGAGCGTCGTGATCAGCGCGTTGATCCGCAGATAAGCGATCACCGCGCCGTTGACGAAGCCGATCACCCCGCCCGCGACGACCGCCGCGACGATCGCGATGAAAGTGTTGCCGGTCGCATTGAGCACCATCGCGCACAACACGCCCGCGAACGCAACCGTCGAGCCGACAGAAAGATCGAAGTCGCGCGACGCGAGACAGAACATCATCGTGCACGCGACCATGCCGATCTGCGAGATCGACAGCGCGAGACCGAGCATGTTCTCGATCGAGAAGAAGTGATCGACGGTCAGCGACATCGTGACGAACATCACGATGAAGATCACGATCAGGCTGTACTCGGTGATCTGCTGCCACCATTTCGCCTTGTCGCTGCTCTGCGGAATCAGCGCGTCGGCCGCGCTCTTGGCGGCCTGCTGCGCGAGGTTTTCTCTGGCTTGCATTTCAATACTCCTCCCGTTCCCCACGGGTTACGGACTCACGTCCAGATAAGGTTCAGGCCGCGTGCGGCGTGCTGTCGTTGGCAGCGTTCGGGTTTGTGTCCGGGTTTGGGTCGTCAGGCAGCGCGGTCGAGCTTTGCGGCAGCGCGAGACTCAACACCGACTGCTCGGTCGCGTCCTTGCGCGCAAGCTCGCCAGAAATACGGCCCTGGCGCATCACGACGATCCGATCGGACACGCCGAGCACCTCGGGCAATTCGGACGAAATCATCACGATCGCGCAGCCGCGTTCGGCAAGCTGATAGATCACGTTATAGATCTCGTGCTTCGCGCCGACGTCGATACCGCGCGTCGGCTCGTCGAGAATCACGACCTTCAGATCCGGCTCGGCGAGCCAGCGCGACAGAATCGCCTTCTGCTGATTACCGCCCGACAGGAAGCGAATCTTCTGCCGCCGATGCGGCGTCTTGATCTTCAGCAGCTTGATAAAACGGTCGGCCGTCTGCGCTTCCTTCTTGCGATCGAGGAACACGCCCGCGCGCAGATAATGGCGGCGGCAACTGATATTGATGTTCTCCGCGACGCTCGCCATCGCGACGATGCCCTCTTCCTTGCGGTCTTCCGGGCACAGCACGATGCCGTGTCTGATCGCCTCGCCGGCGCTGCGCACCTTGATCGGCTTGCCGTCGAGCATCAGCTCGCCGCCCTTGCGGTGCTCGGCGCCATACACGAGGTGCATCAGCTCGCTACGCCCCGCGCCGACCAGACCAAAGAAGCCGACGATCTCGCCGCGCCGCACCTCGAAGCTCGCCGGCTGCGCGAGCGGATGGCCCTCGATTGCCTTCGCCGCGAAGCGCACCTCGCCGAGCGGGCGCGCCGAGTAGCTGTAAATATCTGAAATCTCGCGCCCGACCATCTCGCTGACGATCGTGTCGCGCGACACGCCTGCGAGCGTCGCATGCGAGGCGACCTTGCGGCCGTCGCGGAAAATCGTGCACGCGTCGCACAACTCGTAGATCTCGTCCATCCGGTGCGAGATATAGATCATCGCGCGGTTGTCGGCGCGCAGATCGCGCACCAGCTTGAACAGCACCTCGGTCTCGCGATGCGACAGTGAACTGGTCGGCTCGTCGAGCGCGATCACGCGCGCGTTGCGCATCAGCGCCTTGCAGATTTCGACCATCTGACGCTGCGCGATGGAGAGTTTCCTGAGCTTCGCGTTCGGGTCGAGCGCGACACCCATCGCTTCCAGCCGCTCGCGCACGAAGCGCTTCGCCTCGCGTTTGTTGACCCAGCCGAGTGCATTGGGCAACTGGCCGAGCAGCAGGTTTTCCGCGACCGTCAGGTCCGGCACGTACTGCAGTTCCTGGTGAATCACCGCGATACCGGCGCCGATCGACGCGGCCGCGCTCGGAAAGCGCACCTCGTTGCCGTCGATCATCATGCGGCCGGAATCGGGCTGATACTCGCCGCCGAGAATTTTCAGCAGCGTCGATTTGCCCGCGCCGTTTTCGCCCATCAGGCCATGGACCTGGCCGGCGTTGACGTCGAAGGACACACCGTCGAGCGCACGCACGCCTGGAAAGACTTTGCCGATATTGTCAAAACGTAGCGTCGCTGACACTTCGCCTCCTTCATGTGGGCCGCGCGCGCGGCGCACGGCCCGTCTGTCTACCGCAGATCTTCATTCGCCCGCGGTGCACTTCATGTCACCGCGGGTTTCACGCTTACTTCGACGCCAGACCCATCTTCTCGCGCACTTCGCCGACGTTGTCGCGCGTGGCCAGCATGCCGGTCGTCAGCGTCAGCATCGGCGGCTCCTTGCCTTGCGTGATCCAGTCGTACATCAGCGTCGAGGTTTCCTCGCCGTGGCGCTTCGGGCTGATGATCACGGTGCCGAAGAAGCCGGTCGGCTGCGGCTTCTTGAACTCATTCAGTGCCGAGTCCGAACCGCCGATACCGATGCCGATCATGTTGTCGGCCTTGAAGCCACGGCCTTCCGCCGCGCGCACAGCGCCGAGCACGCCTTCGTCGTTCAGCGCATAGGCGACCCAGTGCTTGAACTGCGGGTTCTTCGTCAGCGCGATGTTGGCGGCGTTGAACGCGTTTTCCGTGTCGGTCTTCGCTTGCGGCGCGGCGATCACGTTCGCTTTCGGGAAGCCCGCGGCGACCAGCGCGTCGGTCGCGCCGCTGGTGCGGTCATGCGCGGTCGGCAGTTGCTCGTAGGTCACGTCGATCGCGCCGACGTCCTTCATGTCCCAGCCGCGCTTCTTGATTTCGGCGGCGATGCCGTCGCCGACCTGCTTGCCGATGTTGTACGCCGAGATGCCCATATGCGGCACCGACGCGATCGGCTTGCCGGCGCCGTCGACGAGGCGGTCGTCCACCGTCATCATCTTCAGGCCATCGGCCTTCGCCTTCGCGACGATGCCCGGCCCGAGCTTGACGTCGGGCGTGCAGATCACGAAGCCCTGCGCCTTCTGCGCGGCGAGGTTATCGATCGCGCTCATCACCTTCTCGCCCGACGGCGCGCCGATCTTCACGAGCGTGAAGCCCTTCTCCTTGGCGGCGATCTCGGCGAACTTCCATTCGTCCTGGAACCACGGTTCTTCCGGCTGCTTCACGAGGAAGCCGATCTTGACCGAATCGGCGGCCTGCACAACAGGTGCGTTAAAGAGAACACCCGCCGCGGCCGCTGCCAGCGTGAGGAAAATTCTGCGTTTCATGATGCGTGTCTCCTGACTAATTGATAACGAGAAGGTATCGGCCGCGTCTTCTTGTACCGGTCTGACACACGCGGCCAGCGCGTCGTCCGGTGTGCTGCTCACGCCCGCCGGGCAAGCCGGCGTGCGCCCCTGGGTTGCCGCTTAGTCGCGAGTTTCGGTCGCGACATTCAGTCGTGATACAGCGCCGAGCGTCCGCCATCGACGGTGATACAGCTCGCGTTGATGAACGGCGCCTCGTCCGATGCGAGGAACAGCGCGGTCATCGCCACTTCTTCCGGGCGGCCGATGCGCTTCATCGGCTGCAGATCGAGCGTCGCCTGTTTCGCGGCGGCTGGATCGGCCTGTTCGTTCCACCAGTCGTGCGTCAACTGGGTTTCGATATAGCCCGGCGCGATCGCGTTGACGCGCACGTTGCGCGGCGCGTATTCGATGCCGAGCGCGCGCGTCAGACCAATCACGCCGTGCTTCGCGACCGGGTACGGAAAGCAGCCCGGGATGATCTTGAATGCGTGCGTCGACGCGATGTTCACGATGCTGCCCGCACCGCGCTCGACCATCCCCGGCAGCACCGCGCGGCAACCGTTCCACACGCCGTCCAGATCGACCGCGAAGCAGCGCCGCCAGTCGGCGTCGGTCATCGTCAGTGGATCGCAAAACACGTTGATGCCGGCGTTGTTGACCAGCACGTCGAGCGCGCCGAAGGCGCGTTCGCCTTCGCTCACCGCATGCTGCACCGACGCCGCCTGGGTCACGTCGGTTTCGATCGCGAGCACCCGCGCGCCGGTTTGCGCTTCGATCTGCGCGGCCGTGCGCCGCGCCGTCTCGATGTCCAGTTCCGCCAGCACCACCGCCGCACCTTCGCGTGCGAACGCGAGCGCGATCGCCGCGCCGATGCCGCGTCCGGCGCCGGTGATCAACGCGGCCTTGCCGGCAAGCCGGTTCATTTCTTCGCGCCCGCGCGGGCGATCCGCAAACCGTTGACGAACGCCTTCGCATGCGACGCGGTCACCGCCGCGCTCTGCCCCGGCTTGTACAGCGCCGAGCCGAGCCCGAAGCCGTTCGCGCCGACGCTGAGGAACGGCCCCATGTTGTCCGGCGTGATACCGCCGACCGGCACCAGCGGCACCTGCGCGGCGATCACCGCGCGCCATGCCTTGACGACCTGGCAGCCGAGCTGCTCGGCGGGGAACATCTTCAGCACGTCCGCGCCGTTCTTCAGCGCGATGAACGCCTCGTTCGGCGTCGCAACGCCGGGCGAACAGGCAAGGCCCCGCGCTTTCGCGGCGATCACGACGTCCGGGTCGCTATGCGGCATCACGATCAGTTCGCCGCCCGCCGACTTCACGTCGTCGACGAACGACGGATGCAGCACCGTGCCCGCGCCGACGATCGCATCCGCCGGCAGCGCCTTGCGGATCGCGGTGATGCTGTCGAACGGCTGCGGCGAATTCAGCGGCACTTCGACGATGCGAAAGCCGGCTTCGTACAACGCCTGACCGTGGTCGGCCGCATCGGCGGGCGTCACGCCGCGCAGAATCGCGATCAGCGGACAGGCTTCGAACGCGGTGATCAAACCCGCGTGCGGCATATACGGAGCGGGCAGATTGATGTGGGGTTGCATGTCGGTTCCTTGTTTCCTGAGCATCGTGGGCGGCGCGGCCGTCCTTTAACCGGTCAGCCCGCGCGCGCCGCGTGAGCGGACGGCTCGACTAGCCCCGCTTCGACGGCGACGCGCCACAGGCCGCGTTCGGTTGCGTGCTTGACCAGCTCCACCTGGGTGCAGCCGAATTGCGCGAGCGCCGCGCGATAGCGTTCGCACAGCGCGTCGTTGCCGATCAGCCGCAGGCTTTGCCGTGCGAGCGAGCTTTGCTGCTGCGCGAGCAGCGCGTCGAGACCGGCCAGTTCGTGTCCGATCAGCAGGCCCGACAGGTAATCGGGCTGAGCTTCGCTCGACAGCTCACCGGTGAGGCCGAGCGTGCGCGTGCTGAATACAGTCGCGAGCATGCCCGCCTGACCTTTCTCGCGCGCGATGTTCACGCCGCGCAGAAAGGCCGCGGTATCCGGCCGATCGGGCGTGACCATCGTGCGGCCGAGGATCGTGTGTTCGCGCAGCGCGGCGAATACCTCGCCGGTCATAAACGTATGAAAACGCTCGATACGCCCGGCGTCGACGACCGCCCATTTCGCGTGCGTGCCGGGCAGACCGATCAGCGAGCGGGTGTTGGGGGCGGCCGGCTTGCTTGCGGCGCTTGTACCGCCCGCGCCGTTCGCGGCACTCGCACTGTTTGCATCGGATGCATGTTCGCTGAGCGCGCCGACAATCTGCGTCTCCTCGCCGCGCATCACGTTCGGTAATTCGCCCCGTTGCAGCACGCCAGGCACGATATGCAGCGTCGCGCCGTTCGCCGCCTTCACGCGGACGAGGCCGGCCACCAGTGCATCGGCGTTCGCGGGTGTGTCGACATACGGCGCCTCGAG
Source organism: Paraburkholderia sp. ZP32-5 (assembly GCF_021390495.1). Taxonomy (NCBI): domain Bacteria; kingdom Pseudomonadati; phylum Pseudomonadota; class Betaproteobacteria; order Burkholderiales; family Burkholderiaceae; genus Paraburkholderia; species Paraburkholderia sp. ZP32-5. The sequence continues at coordinate 3,622,791 of NZ_JAJEJP010000001.1, forward strand.
CCAGCCCTGCGCGCTGCCGACCATCCCCGCCGCGATCACCGGCACCTCGCGCGCCTGGTCGAGCCATACGCCGCACGCATCGTCGAATGCGGCGTCGAAGCCGCCGTCGGCCGCGTCGCGTGGCAGATTCATGATGCCGGCCGTCGATGCGCGCGTCGCCAGCACACGGCCGTTTGCGTCGAACAGATAGGCGCGCAGCGACGTCGTGCCCCAGTCGAGCGCAATCAGCGCGGCCCTCGACGAGTCGACGGAGGCGGCCGCGCCGGCCTTCAGACCCGCGTCGGTAGCGCTGTCCTGCTGGTGGTCCGCCCGCGTGGCGGTGCCCGCCTGTTTCATCGCTTGATCCTGCGCGTGGCGGGCTGCGGAGCGCGCCAGCCGAGTTCTTCCGAGATCGCGCGCGCCTCGCGCTGCACGACCGGAATCAGCTCGTCCATGCGTTCGAGCGGCATATACGGAATCGTGCTCGCGACCGACAACGCCGCGACGATCGCGCCGGACGCATCGCGCACCGGCGCCGCGACGCAGCGGATCGCCGCCTCGTTCTCTTCGAGATCGAACGTGTAGCCGCCGGCCGCGTAGTTCGTCATGCGCTGCATGAAGGTCGGCGCGTCAGGTCGGTTGTCCGGTTTGAAACTCACGCCGGCCAGCGCGCGGCGCGAGGCGTCGAACAGCGACTGCCATGCATCCGGCGCGAGGTCGAGCATCATCGCCTTGCCGATCCCGGTCGATGCGAGTGGCATCCGGTGGCCGACCCGCGAGCGCATTTCGAGGCCGCGCGTGCCGGGGATCTTGTCGATGTACAGCACGTCGTCGCCGTCGCGCACGCCGAGGTGGATCGTGTCGAGCGTCTGCTCGGCAAGCGATTCGAGATGCGGGCGTGCAACCGCAGTCAGCGGCATCTGTTCGAGCGCGATCGTGCCGAGTTCGATCAGCTTCGGCCCGAGCAGATAGCCGCCCTGCACCTGGCGCAGATAGCGCGCCTGCACGAGGCTGCTGACGAGCCGGTGCGTGGTGCTGCGCGTGGTGCCGAGCGCGGCGCCGAAGCTGCGCAGATCGCGCACGCCGGCGGCCGCGGCTTCGAGAATCGCCAGACCGCGCAGCAGCGTCTGCGTGCCGGCCTGTTGCGGCGTGATCTCCAGCAGCGTGACGGGCAGACCGAGCCCGTCGACGGTCGCGGCGCGTGAGATCGGGCGCGATGCCCGCGCGGTGGCGGCAGTGCTGGCGGCGGCATGCGTGACGGGGGCTGCATCGCGCGGCCTCGTGCCGGCAGCGATGTCGGATGCGGTGTTGGTCGCGGTATTCGGCAACTCGGCGGCATCGGCCGTGCTGAGCTCGTGAGTCGGCATCGCTTTGTTCATGGCGATTCGCTTTCGAATGGTTTTTGCGCGTAGCGCGCGGGGCCGGAAACAAGCTTGGAAATGCGTGCGGCGGGCACGCATGCGATGCCGAGTTTGCGCGGCCGCTGTCGTTGGCTGCCTGACATGGTTCGCCTCGTCTCCGGTTTTTTTCTGTCGCTATCCGCGTCGTTCGAGGGCCTCGGCGCCCTGACTCGCGGTGCGTGTTGGGTTGGATTGTAGGGCGACTTTTGAGAATCACCAATATGTGAATGTTGAGTCCATATAGTAGGATTTTAGTTACCGATCAAGGGTTTAGTGATACGGGGCGTGGCTTGATAGGGCGTCGATTTGGACGCCAATAGGGCGTGGATAGGACGCAAAAAAGCCCGCTCGTGGCGGGCTTCAATGGGTGAGGTACAAGAGCTTGGGGTTGGGCCGCGTCAACAACACACCCGTGTTCAGTCCGGCAGTTCGGCCGCGCCCATGCGCCGCGCGATCACGCGCGACCGCTGCGTCAGATACGCGGAATTGCGGTGTTCATCGAAGTATTTCGGCCGCGGCAACATCACCGCGAGACGCGCCGACTGCGCGGCGGTGAGTTTGGCGGCCGAGGTCTTGTAGTAATACTGCGCGGCCGCCTCGGCGCCGTACACACCGTTGCCCCACTCGACCGAATTCAGATAAATCTCGAAGATCCGCTGCTTGTCCATCAGCGTTTCGAGCATCCACGTGATGATCAGCTCCTGGCCTTTGCGGATATAACTCTTCTCGCGCGACAGAAACAGATTGCGCGCGAGCTGCTGGGTAATCGTCGAGCCGCCGCGCACGATCTTGCCCTTCGCCTTGTTGCGCTCCCACGCCTGCAGGATCGCGTCGGTTTCGTAGCCGTTGTTGTTGACGAAGTTCGCGTCCTCGGACGCGATGATCGCGCGCTTCAGGTTGCGCGAAATCTGCTCGTACGGCACCCACGTGCGCTGCACCGACAGATCCGGCCGATCCTGCGACAGACGCCACGCGTCCGAGCGCATGAACGCGGTCGAGCCCGGATTGACGACGTTCCAGATCGCGATCTGCGCGAAGTAGAACGCCTGCGTTGCGAGCCACGCGATCGCCACCACCGCGATCAGATAGACGAGCCAGCGCAGCGGGCCGGCCTGGCCGCGCGAGCTGCCTGCGCGCCGCGTCGCTGTCATCGTGCGTCCAGTCCTCGGATGGGTAAGTGCCGCAAGGTGATCGGATCAAACGAAACGCCGGCGTTACGCGGGCGACGGCGCGCTCAGCAGCGCGCGCAATTCGGCGAGCACCGGCGCGCCGTCTGGGCGCACGCCGCGCCACACGTAGAACGATTCCGCAGCCTGTTCGACCAGCATGCCGAGACCGTCGGCGCCGCGCGCGCCGAGCTTCGCCGCGTGCTCCATGAAGACCGTCGGATGCGCGCCGTACATCATGTCGTACGCGAGCGTGCCGTTGCCGAACGCGCGCTCGTCGCACTCCGGCAGCGCCGCGTCGAGGCTGCCGGCGGTCGCGTTGACGATCACGTCGTACTGGGCCGCCTCGATCGCGCGCGCGCTGCCGCCGGTGAGACGGCACTGCGCGTCGCGCGCGGCCTGCGCGAACTGGTCGACCAGCGCATCGGCCTTCTCGGCCGTGCGATTGACGATGGTCAGCGAATGCGGCGCGCGATCGAGCATCGGCAGCACCACGCCGCGCGCGGCGCCGCCCGCGCCGAGAAGCAGGATGCGCGCACCCTTCAGCGGCACGCCGAGATTCACCTCGATGTCGCGCACGAGGCCGAAGCCGTCGGTGTTGTCGCCGTAGATACCGTCGGCATCGACCCGCAGCGTATTCACCGCGCCGGCCGCCGCCGCGCGCGGCGACAGCGTGGTCGCGAACGCATGCGCGTCGAGCTTGAACGGCACGGTCACGTTCAGACCACGGCCGCCTGCTTCGATGAACGCGCGCACGTGCGGCACGAATGCATCGACCGGCGCCAGCAGATGACCGTAGTCGACCGGCTCGCCGGTTTGCGCGGCGAAGCGGCTGTGAATGAACGGCGACTTGCTGTGGCCAACCGGATTGCCGATGACCGCGTAGCGCTCGCGTGCTTCGTTTCCGCTCATCGTCCCGGCTCCGTCACGTGTTGTTCGTCGTCGGACGTGCTTGCGGCGTCGGGCTGGGGGTTGCCGCTTGTGTTGCCTGTCTCGCCGTTGGTGTCTTCAGTCGAACTGCCGGCAGGGTCGTCGCCAGTCTGCGCTTCGGCCTGCGCCTCCGCTTCGCCTTCGGCGCTGTCGTCGGCGGCGTCGAGCAGTTCTTCGTCTTCGCCGTCATCCGCTTCTTCGGCTTCAGCGCCGCTCGTCACGGCCGGCGCGTCGAGCACGTGCAGCAGACGCACCGACGCTTCGATCGTCAGTTCGTCGATCGACATCACTTCCATCTGCAAGCGCGTGCCGCGCGCATGCACGCCGAGGGCCGGCACGTGCAGCAGCAGCGGGATCTCTTCGAGACGCACCAGATCGTCCTTCACGACCGACGCGACCACCTGCTTGCGGTTCTCCTGCTTGAGCCAGCGCAGGCACCAGAAGTACTCCATGCGGCGCTGATAGTCGGCATACGCGGAGTAGGTATCGTCGAAGCCCTGCACGACCGCGAACAGGTCGGCGTCTTTCGGCTTGAACGGCGCGGCGAGCTTCGCGGTCACGCCGTGCTGCACGCACGCGATCAGCTGCCACTGGTTCACGAGGTCGACGTAGCGGCGCAGCGGCGACGTGCTCCACGCGTACTGCGTGACGCCGAGACCTTCGTGCGGCGCCGCGTTGGTCTGCATGCGGGTGCGCTTCGGGCCGCTCGGCGTGCCGAATGCGCGCTGCGTGCGGTAGATGCCGGGCACGCCGTGATCGTGCAGAAACGCGCCCCACGACGAGTTCGCGAGAATCGCCAGTTCGGCGACGATCGTGTCGAGCGGCGAGCCGCGCCGACGCGGCGTGATCGTGATGTGCTCGCCGTCCACGTAGAAATTGAAGTCGGTGTTGCGCTGCACTTCGCGGCGCAGACCGTAGCCGGCACGCGCGGTCTGACGCTTTTCGAACAGCGCCTGCGCAAACGGCCACAGCACCGCGATGTCGTCCTTATGCGGATATTCGCCGCTGCCGTCGGCGAGCGACGCTTCGGTGACGACCTCATCGAGCGTGTTGTGACGCAGATTGCTCTTCACGAACACGCGTTCGGCGCGCGTTTCGCTCGCGACGATTTCCTGGGTTTCCCGATTGACGATCACATACAGCGACAGCGCCGGGCGATAGCCGCCCTCGGCGAGCGTAAAAGTTTCGACGACGCTGTCGGGCAGCATCGTGATCTTGTCGCCGGGCATATAGACCGTGGACAAACGCGCGCGCGCGATCGCGTCGACTTCATCGCCACGCTGGATACCGAGCGCCGGCGCGGCGATGTGCACGCCGATGCGCACGCGGCCGTCGGCCAGATGCTCGACCGAGAACGCGTCGTCGATTTCGGTGGTGGTGATGTCGTCGATCGAAAATGCCTGGACATCGACTTGCGGCAGATCGTCCGGCACGTTCGCGGCGGCGACCGGCGGAAAGCCGGTGCCGTGCGGGAAGAATTCGGACAGGAATTTCGCCTCGTGCAGCGCGCGCGGCGACGCGATCGCGCCGCATTCGAGCATCAGCCGCGCCTGCGAAATGCCGCGCGCGGCGGCGGCGCCCTCGAGCGCCTTGTATTCGATCGTGTTCTTGTCGGGCTTCGTGAGCAGCGCCAGCGCCTTCGCGCCGGTGAACGCGTCCGGCAGACGGCCTTCCTTCAGCGCGTCTTCGTACTCCGCCTGCACGAGCGCCTGCTGACGCTTGCGCTCGAGACCGGCGAGCGCCATCTTCAGTTGCTCTTCCGGCGCGCGCTGATACATGCCGCGACCCTTGCGGCGGAAGTACACCGGCGAGCCATGCATGCGCAGCACCAGCGCCGCGCGCTCGACCGCGCCGAAGCTGTCGCCGAAGTACTCGGCGCCCAGCGTCGCGAACGGGAATTCGTCTTCAGGCGCGCATTCCCACAGGAAGTCCAGATCGATCTCCTGCGCGAGCGCGTCGGCCTGCTGCATCAATTCGGCCGCGCCCGGCTTCTCGAATTCGATCAGCACGTCCTTGCCGCGCACCTTGGCGCGCCGGCCGCCCGGCAACTCGACCTGAAAAGCGTCGCCCTGGCGCGACAGCACGCTGCCAGCCTTGAAACTGCCCGATTCCTCGAAGAAAACGTTCACTCAATACTCTCGTTCTGACTTGCATCCACCGGCGCGCCCGATCCTGTCCAGCGATCGATCACGGCGTGCGCGGCACGGCAACGTGTTCGTAATAATGAATCCGCGGCGCGCATCGTGCGTGCCGGCGGATTGAGTCCTGTGACTGACGGCGACGCCTCTATATAGAGTCGTCGCCGCGTCGTGTATGTGCAAGCCGCGCGCCTCAAGCCGCCCCGGCTGGGTTCAGCCCGGCTCAGGCCGCCTCGCGCGGTGCCGGCGGTTCGACGTGGTCGGCGTCGCAAAAAGCCAGCACCTCGTCGAGGTACTGCGCGAACTCGCTGATCGCATGGTCGCTGCCTTCGATCAGCGTCGTGCGCGCGCCCGGATAGTGCGCGAGCATTTCGCGATAGTCGAGCACTTCGTCGCCGGTCGCGGCCATCAAATAATAGCGTTCGGGCCGCGTGATCGACGCGACGCCCAGCGCGCGCAGCTCATCCAGATGATGCGGTTCGACGACGATGCTGCCGCCGCCATGCCACAACGGCTGCTCGCCGAGATAGGCGCTCAGGTCGCGCTGCGGCACGACCGCCGGGTTCAGCAGCACGGCCGGCCAGCCGTGCTTTTCGGCCAGATGCGTGGCGAAATAGCCGCCGAGCGAACTGCCGATCACCGTAACCTGCTGCACACCGCCGTTCGCGCGCGCCTCGGCCACCAGTGACTCCGCGAGCGCGATAGTCTCGAACGGCGAAACCGGCAGCATCGGACAGCACCATTCGTCGCTGCGCCCGAGTTCGGCGAGACGCGCCGCGAGCAGGCGCGCCTTGAACGAATTCGGCGACGAACGGAAACCGTGCAGATAGAGAATCACGATGCGCCTCGCGCGGACAGTGCGTCGAGCAGCTTCTGATGCACGCCGCCGAAGCCGCCGTTGCTCATCACCAGAACCTGGTCGCCGGGGCGTGCCGCGTGCACCACCGCCTTGACGAGCGCGTCGAGCTGATCAAACGCCTGCGCCTTGCCGCCGAGCGGCGCGAGCGCCTCGCCGAGATTCCAGCCGAGCGCGTCGCGGCCGCTCGGCGCACCGTAGCCGAACACCAGATCGGCATCAGCGAGGCTTGCCGGCAACTGCGCTTTCATCACGCCGAGCTTCATCGTGTTCGAGCGCGGTTCGAGCACCGCGAGAATCCGCGTGTTGTCGCGGCCGACCCGCGCGCGCAGACCCGCCACCGTGGTTTCGATCGCCGTGGGGTGATGCGCGAAGTCGTCGTACACGGTCACGCCGTCGACGCTGCCGCGCACTTCCATGCGGCGCTTCACGTTACGAAAACCCGCCAGCGACTTCGCCGCCTGCGCGGGCGGCACGCCGACGTGGCGCGCGGCCGCGATCGCGGCAAGCGCGTTCATGCGGTTATGCTCGCCCTGCACCTGCCAGTCGACCAGGCCAACACGCTCGCCGTTGTGATACACGGCGAAGCGTTCGTCGACCGGCACGCCTTCTTCAGCCGCTTGCACTTCCCAGCCGCCCTGCACGCCGAAACGCTCGACTTCGCTCCAGCAGCCGCGCGTGAGCACGCGCTCGAGCGCATTCTCACGGCCGTTCGTGACGACGCGGCCAATGCCCGGCACCGTGCGGATCAGATGATGGAACTGGGTTTCGATCGCGGCGAGATCGGGGAAGATGTCGGCGTGATCGAATTCGAGATTGTTCAGCACCGCGGTTTTCGGTCGGTAATGGACGAACTTCGAGCGTTTGTCGAAGAACGCAGTGTCGTATTCGTCGGCTTCGATCACGAAGAAGCTCGAATCCGTGAGCCGCGCGGACACGCCGAAATTCAGCGGCACGCCGCCGATCAGAAAACCGGGATTGAGGCCGGCGTCCTCGAGCAGCCAGGTCAGCATCGAGCTGGTGGTGGTCTTGCCGTGCGTGCCGGCCACCGCCAGCACCCATTTGCCGTTCAGCACGTGCTCGCCGAGCCATTGCGGGCCGGACACATACGGCAGGCCGCGGTCGAGAATCGCCTCCATCAGCGGGTTGCCGCGCGAGACCACGTTGCCGATCACGAACAGGTCCGCGTTCAGGCCGTTCAGTTGATCCGCGTCGTAGCCCTCGATCAGCCCGATGCCTTGCGCCTCGAGCTGCGTGCTCATCGGCGGATAGACGCCGGCGTCGCAGCCGGTCACGGTATGGCCCGCGCCGCGCGCGAGCACCGCGAGCCCGCCCATGAAGGTGCCGCAGATGCCGAGGATGTGGATGTGCATAAGCCTGTGGTGCCGCGCGGGCGTTTTTGCGAGGGATGGGAGTGCCGCAGGACGCTGGAACGAGCGTCTGCGCGTCTGCAAAAGGACGCCTATTGTAACCGACGACGCGCGCGGCGCCCTTGCGGCACAGCCCCGTCCGGCCGCCAAACGGCGTCGGCAACCTCGATCTAGTATCATGGTCGGATGGTTCGCAAATCACATTTCGATCCGCAGCGCGTACGCGAGGAAATCGCCATCGCGGCTGCGCGCATGATCGCCGAAGACGGTCTGGACTACGCGACGGCGAAGCGCAAAGCGGCCCGGCAGGTTGTCGGAGAGACGCGTGTTGCCGGCGAATGGCTGCCCGACAACGACCAGATCGAAGAAGAAATCCGCGAATATCAGTCGCTCTTTCAGGGCGACAGCCAGCCGGCGCTGCTGCGGCGGCTGCGCCGCATCGCGGTCGACTGGATGGAGCGGCTCGCGCCGTTCAATCCGTATCTGACCGGCGCGGTGCTCGGCGGCACGGCCGGCGAACACTCGGACGTGCATCTGCAGGTGTTTTGCGACAACCCGAAGGAAGTCGCCATCTATATGCTGAACGCGAACATCCAGTACGACGTGTCGGAGACGCGCCACTTCGCGGGGCGCGGCTACGTCGAGACGCTCAGCTTCCTGTGGCGCCCGGCCGACGAACCGCGCGATTCGGAGCCGGCCGGCATCCACGTCGCGCTGTACGAAACCGACGATCTGCGCGGCGCCGTGCGCGCCGACGCACGCGGCCGGACCGCGCGGGCGAATCTGCAGGCGGTGCAGGCGCTGCTCGACGGCGGCGAAGTCACTCCGGTCACCAATTGAACGAACTGAACAGACCACAATGAACACGAGACGGATTCTGGCGGGCGCGGTCGTCGCACTGGCCGCCGCAGGCGGCGGGCTGATGGCCAATCACTGGGTCAATCGCGATTCCGACGTCGCGTACGCGGCGCAACCCGATACGCATCAGGGCGCGGTGCAGCAACTGTGGGCGGCGCCGGTCACCACGGTCGACGGCAAGCCGCAGTCGCTCAGCATCCTCAAGGGCCATCCGGTCGTCGTGAATTTCTGGGCCTCATGGTGCGGGCCGTGCGTCGAGGAAATGCCGGCGCTGTCGCAGATTCAACGCGAGTATGCGAAGAAAGGTATCCAGTTCGTCGGCCTCGGCGTCGATTCGGAAAAGAACATCCAGACGTTCCTGCAGAAGGTCAAGGTGGCGTATCCGATCTACGTGACCGGCTTCGGCGGCGCCGATCTCGCCCGGGCGTTCGGCAACAATGCGGGCGGCCTGCCGTTTACCGTCGTGATCGACGCAAAAGGCAACATTCGCTCGACAAAATTGGGCCAGATCGACCCCACGGCGCTCAAACAGACCCTCGACGCGCTATAAATTCGGCATTTTCCGTTGCCGCTTCCTTTGACGTCAGATTCCGCGCAGAACGAGTAGAAATGCGCGGGAATTCCGCGAATTTGAGTGAAGATCAGTTCCCGGCACCTCGTCGGATCACGCCGGCGGGTGCCGCGTACGCGCGCGAAACTAGACAAGTTTCTCTAATCAGCGCTAAAGTGCGCGCAATTCCACGGAAAAAGAAGCGACCATGACGCGACTGCTGGTACTGCACGGGCCCAACCTCAACCTTCTCGGCACCCGGGAACCCGAGGTCTACGGTCGCGTGACCCTGCCGCAGATCGATGAGGCGCTCGCCGAGCGCGCCGCCAGCGCAGGCGTCGAGTTCGCGTCGTTCCAGAGCAATCACGAAGGCGCGCTGGTCGACCGCATCCAGGCCGCCCGCACCGAAAAGACCGATTTCATTCTGATCAATCCCGCCGCGTACACGCACACGAGCGTGGCCATTCGCGACGCACTGGCGGGGATCGGCATCCCGTTCGTCGAGATTCATCTGTCGAACGTGCATCGCCGCGAATCGTTCCGGCATCACTCGTATTTCTCCGACCAGGCTGAGGGCGTGATTTGCGGCCTCGGCTGGAAGGGGTATGTGTACGCACTCGAATTCGCGCTCGACCGGCTCGCGGCCGGCTCGTCACGCGGCTGAATCCAAACACGTCCAATTTGAGCCGGCTACTGCGCGACTGCACACGCCGGCACACTACGCATTGAAAGGGGCAACCTGATGGATCTACGTAAACTCAAAACTCTGATCGACCTCGTCTCGGAGTCCGGTATTTCCGAACTCGAAGTGACCGAGGGCGAAGGCAAGGTCCGCATCGTCAAGAATGCGCCGCCGGTTTACGTGCAACCGTCCGCCACCTACGCCGCTCCGCCGTACCCGCAGGCAGCCCCGGCCTTCGCCGGCGAAGCCCCGGCCGCGGTGAGCGCACCGGCGGCGCCCGCTGCCGCCGCGCCGCAGGGTCATGTCGTGACTTCGCCGATGGTCGGCACGTTCTACCGCGCGCCGTCACCTGGCGCCGATCCGTTCGTGCAGGTCGGCGACACGGTCAAGGAAGGCCAGACCATCTGCATCATCGAAGCGATGAAGCTGTTGAACGAGATCGAGTCGGACAAGTCCGGCGTGGTCAAGGAAATCCTCGTCGAAAACGGTCAGGCGGTCGAGTACGGCCAACCGCTGTTCGTGGTCGGCTAACGCGGCAACCAGAGTTCGCCGCCCGCGCGCCGTTGATCCCGAGGCGCGCGACCGATCCTCTGCGGCAGCCGCGTCGTGACCGACCCGGCGCCCATTGATGAGTCGAAAACCTGCTATGTTTGAAAAAATCCTCATTGCCAATCGTGGCGAGATCGCGCTTCGTATCCAGCGAGCCTGCCGCGAACTCGGCGTCAAGACGGTCGTCGTCTATTCAGAAGCCGACAAGGAAGCCAAATATGTGAAGCTCGCCGACGAGGCGGTTTGCATCGGCCCGGCACCGTCGAATCTGAGCTATCTGAATATGCCGGCGCTGATCAGCGCGGCGGAAGTCACCGACGCCGAAGCGATACACCCCGGCTACGGCTTCCTGTCGGAGAACGCCGACTTCGCCGAGCGCGTCGAGCAGTCCGGCTTCACCTTCATCGGCCCGCGTCCGGAAACCATCCGCATGATGGGCGACAAGGTCACGGCCAAGCAGACCATGATCAAGACCGGCGTGCCCTGCGTGCCGGGTTCGGAAGGCGCGTTGCCGGACGATCCGAAAGAGATCGTGAAGATTGCCCGCCAGGTCGGTTACCCGGTCATCATCAAGGCGGCCGGCGGTGGCGGCGGCCGCGGCATGCGCGTGGTCCATACGGAAGCGGCGCTCGTGAACGCGGTCAACATGACCCGCGAAGAAGCCGGCCGTGCGTTCGGCAACCCGCAGGTCTATATGGAGAAGTTCCTCGAGAACCCGCGCCACATCGAAATCCAGGTGCTGGCCGACTCGTTCAGGAACGCGGTGTGGCTCGGCGAGCGCGACTGCTCGATGCAGCGCCGCCACCAGAAGGTGATCGAGGAAGCGCCGGCGCCGGGTATCGCGCGCCGTCTGATCGACCGGATCGGCGATCGTTGCGCGGATGCGTGCAAGAAGATGGGCTATCTCGGCGCGGGCACGTTCGAGTTCCTGTATGAAAACGGCGAGTTCTACTTCATCGAGATGAACACGCGCGTGCAGGTCGAGCATCCGGTCACCGAGTTGATCACGGGTGTCGACATCGTGCAGGAGCAGATCCGTATCGCGGCCGGCGAAAAGCTCGCGTTCCGTCAGCGCGACATCCAGTTCCGCGGCCATGCGATCGAATGCCGGATCAACGCCGAAGATCCGTTCAAGTTCACGCCTTCGCCGGGACGCCTGACGTCGTGGCACATGCCGGGCGGCCCCGGCATCCGCGTCGACTCGCATGCGTACAACGGCTATTTCGTGCCGCCGAACTACGATTCGATGATCGGCAAGCTGATCGCTTACGGCGCGACGCGCGAACAGGCGATCAAGCGCATGCGCATCGCGCTGTCGGAAATGGTGGTCGAAGGCATCCAGACCAACATCCCGCTGCACCGCGAACTGATGCTCGACGCGAAGTTCGTCGAAGGCGGCACCAGCATTCACTACCTCGAAAACCGGCTGGCCGCGCGTCAGCAGGTCGCGGAAGAAGCGTAAGTCATGAGCTACCGGGAACTGGTCGCCGAACTGGCGCGCGAGCACGCGGAGGAATTTTCCGACGCACTGCTCGAACTGGGCGCGCTGTCCGTGTCGGTTGAAGACGCCGACGCCGACACGCCCGATGAGCAGCCGCTGTTCGGCGAACCCGGTCTCACGCCGGATCGCACCGCATGGCAACGTTCGCGTGTGATCGCGCTGCTCGCGCCTGAGCACGACCCGGCGCTGCTGCTGACCGCGGCGGCGAACGAGGTGGGACTCGACGCGGCGCCGGCCTTTACCGTGCGCGAAGTCGAAGAGCAGGACTGGGTGCGGCTCACGCAGTCGCAATTCGATCCGATCCAGATCGGCGAGCGCATCTGGGTCGTGCCGTCGTGGCACGACGCGCCGGACCCCGACGCATTGGTGCTCGAACTGGACCCGGGCCTCGCATTCGGCACCGGCAGCCATCCGACCACGCGCCTGTGCATGGAGTGGATCGAGCAATCGGTACAAGCCGGCCAGTCGGTGCTCGACTATGGCTGCGGCTCCGGCATTCTCGCGATTCTCGCGAAGAAGTGCGGCGCGAACCCGGTGATCGGCATCGATATCGATCCGCAAGCGGTCGAATCGGCGCGTCACAACAGCGAGCGCAATCGCGCCGATGTGACCTACGGCCTGCCCGACGAATGTCCGGCCGGCGAATTCGACGTGGTGGTCGCCAATATCCTGTCCAATCCGCTGAAGCTGATGGCGTCGATGCTCGTGTCGAAGGTCAAGCCGGGCGGACGCATCGCGCTGTCGGGCATTCTCGCGCGCCAGGCCGACGAAGTCGCGCAGGTGTACGCGCGCTGGATCGACATCGGCGTATGGCGCGAACACGAAGGTTGGGTGTGCCTGACGGGAACGCGCCGCGAAAGCCATTAGAATAAGGCGTATCGTCAACCAACCGCCCCCGGCTTAACGGCTCAATATGCTCCTGGCGACGCGTTGTCCCTTCTGCGAAACTGTCTTCAGCCTGCAACCGGCGCAGCTTGCACAGCGCCGCGGTCTCGTGCGTTGCGGGCATTGCCAGGAAGTCTTCGACGCGTCGAGCAGCCTGTTCGACGTCACCGACGGCGGCGATTTCTCGAAGGCCAAACCGGTGGCCGCCGCGGCGGCGATCGAAGCGCTGTCGGGTGTGCGGCAGAAGAGTCCTGATTTCAGCGGCGACGCGTGGGATCCGTGGACGCCGGCCGCGGAACCTGGCGCTGGCGCGGCGGCCTACAGCGCCGACCAGGCTTCAGTTGATACCCCTCGCCGCGAACCGGCCAGCATGCTCGACGAGCGTCTGCACGACAACGCGGTCCACATGCCGCTTGCGCCGCTTCCGCTCGGTGGCAACGACAGCGCAGCGTCTGCCGCGCCCACCCCGCGCACGGCGACCGAGCCTGAATTGCCCGCCGGCGGCTTCACCGCCCCCCTGCCCGCCGATCACGAACCGACGCTGACCGACGCGCCGCTCGAACCATTCGCCTATCCCGCCGATGAGCCGGCTGACGAACCGCCCGCCGCTGCGGTAGCACCGGGGGCATCGTCCGCGAACCGATTTGCCGCATCGCCTGTGACAGCGGCGACGGCAGCGCCTGTCACGCCAGCGCCCGCCGCCGACGAAGCACCGCGCGTATGGCACAAGGCCGAACGCACGGCTTCATCGACGCTGGATGAACCCGTGCTCGGCGAGCGCGCGAAATTGTATGGAATCCCCGATAACGAGCCGCGCTTCGGCACAGGCAGCGCCGGTTCGACTCGCTACACCGCAGCAGCAAGCGCAGGCGCCGCGGCTGCCAGCCCGGATACCGGCGGTGGCCTGGGCGGCCCAGGCGGCCCTGCGGGCCCACGCCCGCCCGGCGGCTTCGGACCCGCGGCGGCGCCCGGCGAACCGTTCTCGGTCAAGCCCGTCAACGACGGCGCCGATCCGTTCCCGATCATGCGCGAGCCGCGTCCCGCCGAAGGCCGCCGGGTCGGCTTGCTCGCGGCCGGCGTGGTGCTCGCGGTACTGCTCGTGATCGCATTGCTCGCGCAGCTCGCGTGGTGGCAGCGCGAAGCCGTGCAGGTCGCGATGCCGCGCTCGCAGGTGCTCTATGCGAAGGTGTGCGGGTATCTGGGCTGCCAGCTGACGCCGCCGCACGACATCGACGGGTTGCTCGTCGAGCCGTCCGATCTGCGGCAGGTCGACGGCCCGCACAAGCTCGAGCTGAAGATGCCGCTGCACAATCGCCTGAACATCGCGCTCGCTTATCCGGCGATCGAACTCACGCTGCTCGACGATCAGAACAACGTCGCGGTGCGGCGCGTGTTGTGGCCGCAGGATTACGTGCCACCCGGCACCGTGATCGCGGCCGGTCTGCCCGCTCACGCGACGCAGACGATGATCGTGCACCTCGACACCGGCAACGCGATCGCGTCGAATTTCCGCGTACAGATTTTTTATCCGTAACGCGCCCTCACGCGCCCGCCTCCGAGCGGGCGCTTCAATGTCCGTTTCACTGTCATTTACTGACGCAATTTCGGAGCACAACATGAGTCAAGTCACGCTGGGTGGCAACCCGATCGAAGTAGGCGGCACGTTCCCGTCGGTGGGCCAGAAGGCCGCCGAGTTCTCGCTGGTCGGCAAGGACCTGAAGCCGCTGTCGCTCGCCGACTTCGCCGGCAAGCGCAAGGTACTCAACATCGTGCCGAGCCTCGACACGCCGACCTGCGCGACCTCGACGCGCAAGTTCAACGAAGCCGCTGCGAAGCTCACCAACACGGCCGTGATCGTCGTGTCGGGCGATCTGCCGTTCGCCGCGTCGCGCTTCTGCACGACCGAAGGTATCGAAAACGTCGTGACGGCGTCGACCTTCCGCGGCCATGAGTTCGCGCAGGCATACGGCGTCGACGTGACGAGCGGTCCGCTGACCGGCCTGACCGCGCGCGCGGTCGTCGTGATCGACGAGAACGACAAGGTCGTGCACGCCGAGCTGGTCGGTGAAATCAAGAACGAACCGAACTACGACGCAGCGCTCGCCGCGCTGAAGTAAGCCTCACGCGCACGAGCCCCTGGCGCCGCGCTTTCACGCGCGGCGCCGTCGCATCGTCGCGCCATTTTTCCATCGCTTTTTTACAGGAACGCTCGCCTTGGCTACGCTCATCTGCGGCTCGCTCGCCTACGACAACATCATGACCTTCGAAGGCCGCTTTCGGGAGCACATCCTGCCGGAGCAGGTCCACATCCTGAACGTGAGCTTTCTGGTGCCGACCATGCGCCGCGAGTTCGGCGGCTGCGCGGGCAACATCGCCTACGCGCTGAATCTGCTGGGCGGCGACGCACGTATCATGGGCGCGATCGGCGCAGTCGACGCGCAGCTCTATATGGATCGGCTCGCGCAGCTCGGCCTGTCGACCGAGAACGTGCTCGTCGTACCCGACACCTACTCGGCGCAGGCGATGATCACGACCGACCTCGAGAACAACCAGATCACCGCGTTCCATCCGGGCGCGATGATGCAATCGCATAAGAATCGCGCCGACGAAGTGGCGGGCATCACGCTCGGCATCGTCGCGCCGGACGGCTACGACGGCATGGTGCAGCACGCCGAGCAACTGGCGGCCGCGGGCGTGCCGTTCATCTTCGATCCGGGCCAGGGCTTGCCGCTGTTCGACGGCGAGACACTCCGGCGCATCATTGAACTTGCTACTTATGTTGCGGTCAACGACTACGAAGCCAGGCTGGTGAGCAACAAGACCGGCTGGTCGACCGAAGAGATCGCCGCCAAGGTCGACGCACTGATCATCACGCTCGGTGAAAACGGTGCGCAGATCCATCACGGCGGCGGCATCGAAGAGATTCCCGCGGTCAAGGCGAAGCAGGTACTCGACCCCACCGGTTGCGGCGATGCATTTCGCGGCGGCTTGCTGTACGGTATCGAGAATGGACTGGGCTGGGCGACTACCGGCCGCCTCGCCAGTCTGATGGGTGCATTGAAAATCGAGCAGCAAGGCCCGCAAAACTACTCGCCCAGCCGGGCGGAGATCAACGAGCGGTTCAAGCAGGCCTTCGGATACGACCTGCCGTGATATCGCGAGCTATGGGAGGTTTGGAATGAGAACAACGAGTCGCCTGATCGTCGCCACCTTGATCGCCGGTTCGCTGGCCATGTCGGGGTGTGCGGTCAACAGCAGTTCTCCCGACGTCTTCACCGCGTCACAAGCGCAACGTGAACAGACGGTTCGCATGGGCACGGTCGATAGCGTACGCGCAGTGCGGATCAGCTCGAACAACGGCCAGCCGAGCGGCGTCGGCGCACTCGGCGGCGCGGCGCTCGGCGCGCTCGCCGGCAGCTCGATCGGCGGCGGCCGCGGTTCGGTCGCCACCGGGATCGTCGGCGGCATCGGCGGCGCAGTCGCCGGCAACGCGGTCGAGAACCGCGTCGCGATGCGCGACGGCCTCGAGATCACCGTGCGGCTCGACAACGGCGACATGCGTGCGATCACCCAGACTTCCACTGGCGAGGTGTTCCGCGCCGGCGATCGCGTCCGGCTGCTGTCGAGCGGCGGCGTCACGCGCGTGACTCATTAACGGGCACTCGCAGGCACCTACCGACACTCACGGATTTCCCCTCTCGCGCGGCCGCGCGTCGTTCTTTTCCGCGCCGCGACGACGACCTCACACGCATGCGCCCTCACGGGTCCATGCGTGTTTTTTTGTCCGCGCGCCGGATGATGCTTGCGTGCTATTCGCGCGCACGCTTCGTCGATCGGGAACCGCCACCGGACTCGCTTCACTGTCACTTCACGCTCGCCTCATCGCGACGAGGCCAGGCAAAAAGCCGGGCAAAAAAAATCCCGCTACCGGAAAACCGGTAACGGGACATTGACCGGGCGGCTCGCTCACAACTCGAGCACGACCCGGTCATCAGACACATCTGTCGATGTGCCGAAGTACTTTTACTGCTTACGGACGGCTGCCCGTCGGGAACGGCCATGCCGCTGCCGGGTTCAGCGCGGTCTTCACCGTCGCCGCCGGTGCGCTCGAGACAGCAGGCGCAGCGGGAGCAGGGGCAGCCTTCTTGGCGACAGCCTTCTTCGCAGGGGCAGCCTTCTTCGCAGGCGCAGCGGCCTTCTTCGCGGCAGCCTTCTTGGCAGGTGCAGCTTTCTTGGCAGCAGCCTTTTTCGCAGGCGCGGCTTTCTTGGCAGCGGTCTTTTTAGCAGCGGCCTTCTTCGCCGGTGCTGCCTTCTTAGCTGCGGCCTTCTTCGCCGGTGCCTTCTTCGCAGCAACCTTCTTGGCCGCGACCTTCTTCACTGCCGCTTTCTTCGCCGGTGCTGCCTTTTTCGCCGCTACTTTCTTAGCCGCGACCTTCTTCACTGCCGCTTTCTTCGCCGGAGCTGCCTTCTTCGCAGCAACCTTCTTCGCTGCTACTTTCTTGGCCGCAACCTTCTTCACTGCGACTTTCTTGGCAGCGACCTTCTTGGCCGGAGCGGCTTTCTTGGCCGGAGCAGCTTTCTTCGCTGCGGTCTTCTTTGCTGCGGGCTTTTTAGCCGCGGCTTTCTTTGCAGTTGCCATCATTTTCTCCTTCAGGTTTTTGATGAGGTCAGTTCAAACTACACACCCTTCGTCAAAACCCGCTTCCCGCGGGACGCTTTTCATGGCGCGCGCTACGAAGCGGGCTATTCATCGGCGTACGCAGGTGCAACGCGCTTACGCTAATGAATGCGGTAAGGCGCGCCGTGCCACGAGGCACCGCGCGCCAGATCTGGTCGGCGTCGACTATCGACGCCGGCAATTGCTTGATCGGGCCGCCGGCGACTACGCCAGCGGCTTTTTCCGGGGGGAAGTTTGCCCATCCCACTGAAGGGTTCGCAAAGTGCCTGTCATGTTTGTGGGCCGTCAAGGCACCGGGCACGCTTTGCATCAGGCCGTTCTGCTCCTAACCCAGGCTGCCGCGGCCTCTGCCGGCGGCATCCCCATCAATGAAACCATCCGCGACACGAATCCCGGTTTACTCCCAGGACAGCGCGCCGCCAGTCTGATATTCGATCACTCGCGTCTCGAAGAAGTTGCGCTCCTTCTTCAGGTCGATCATCTCGCTCATCCACGGGAACGGGTTTTCCTCGTTCGGGTACAGCGGATCGAGACCGATCTGCTGGCAACGGCGGTTGCAGATGAAGCGCAGATAGCTCTTGAACATCGACGCGTTGAGGCCGAGCACCCCGCGCGGCATCGTATCTTCAGCGTAGCGATATTCGAGCTCGACGGCCTGCTGGAAGATCTCGCGGATTTCCGCGCGGAACTCAGCGGTCCACAGATGCGGGTTTTCGAGTTTGATCTGGTTGATCAGGTCGATGCCGAAATTGCAGTGCATCGACTCGTCGCGCAGGATGTACTGATACTGCTCCGCGGCGCCGGTCATCTTGTTCTGACGGCCGAGCGCCAGGATTTGCGTGAAGCCGACGTAGAAGAACAGGCCTTCCATCACACAGGCGAACACGATCAGCGAGCGCAGCAGCGTCTGGTCTGCTTCGAGCGTACCGGTCTTGAAGGCCGGGTCGGTCAGCACGTGGATGTACGGAATCAGGAATTCGTCTTTCGCGCGGATCGACGTAACCTCGTGATACGCGTTGAAGATTTCGCCCTCGTCGAGACCGAGCGACTCGACGATGTACTGATAAGCGTGCGTGTGGATCGCCTCTTCGAATGCCTGGCGCAGCAGGAACTGGCGGCATTCGGGCGCCGTGATGTGGCGATAGGTACCCAGCACGATGTTGTTGGCGGCCAGGGAATCCGCCGTCACGAAGAAGCCCAGGTTGCGCTTGACGATGCGGCGCTCGTCCTCGGTCAGCCCGTTCGGGTCTTTCCACAGGGCGATGTCGCGCGACATGTTCACTTCCTGCGGCATCCAGTGGTTGGCGCAACCGGCCAGATACTTTTCCCAGGCCCACTTGTACTTGAACGGCACCAGCTGATTGACGTCAGTCTGGCCGTTGATGATGCGCTTGTCGGCGACATTGACGCGCGCTTCGGAAGTAGCCGCGTTGGCAACCGGGTTGGCAACATGAGCAGCGGGAGCGACAGCGATGTCGTTCGCGAAGACTTCTTGCGCCGAGAGAGCATGGGGAGCGGAACGCGTTCCGATTTGCGAATCCACAGCCGACCCCGCAGCGTTGCGCAACACGTTCGGTTGCGTCGCGCTCGAGGGAGTTACGGCAGTGATCTCGTCATCCCAGTTGAGCATAAATGTCACCATCAATTTAGAACGGTTTGTACCATCTTTTCACGAGCGATAAAAGAGTTCGCTCGCGAAAAATCCTGTTTTCGATTCGCGTTGCTACGTTCATACAACACTTTGTTCGACGGACTGTGTGTGATGCGTCGAGTGAAGCGTGTCGAATGCGTGTTGAAGATGCGTTGCCGAGGTGCTTCGCGAAGTCGAAGAGCAACGTTGCGTCGTGACGTTTCGCTGCTCTATCTATCTGTGTTGCGCAGTGCGTTCGATGCCTGGCTGTCGTACTTGCTGGCGCTTCCACTCGTGCCGCGTGTTGCTCATCGCGACGCCTGGCGGCGAGACGCGCTGGCTGTTCTGATGCTGGCGCGGGTCGCCGTGAGCGACTGAAGTTCGATGCGGTGTCGTGCGATGCATGTGGCCGCCGATGCTGCTCACTTCGTCGCGCAACCTGCCGCTCTTCTGCTGCTCATCTGCAGTTCGCCTGTCGCGCTGGCATCGCTCGATCCATCTCTAGCCGTTGCGCTACGGGTCGATCGACGTGCCCTTCAGGTGCGATGCCGTGCGCGCTGCGCGCTTCACCTGATGTTGCCGACTGCCGCCGACTGCGTCCTGCAAATTGCGACCTGCTAATTGCGACCTGCCAACCGCGATCTGCTGACTGCTGTACCGCTTCGTTGCACCGATGAGCAGCGAGACCTCGATCCCGCTCGCCGCTCATCGGCCTGCCTCTACTTCATCGGTGTTGGACGCGCCGCTCGCTGGATGCGGGTCATCACCTACCATCCCGCACTGTTAGCAAGCACCGCTCCCGACACTTGCCATCTACTTACTGGCAAGCCTCGCACTCGTCGAAGCCAGGGTCGCCCGGACGCATCATGCACACCGGACCGTCGGCTTCAGGTGCTGCATCGACTGCAATCGCCGTCGATGCGGCAGCAGCAGCCGCGGCAGCCTGGAAGCCACCCGCCGATCCACCCGCCGCACCGCTCACGCCGAAGCCGCCGGCCGCGCCGCCTGCGTTACCCGAACCCTCGGACCCCGAGCTCACCGCGTTCAGCGCGCCGTGCGCGACCGTCGACTTCTCGACGTGCGTCGCCGCCATCGTGCGCAGGTAGTAGGTAGTCTTCAGGCCGCGCAGCCATGCGAGCTTGTAGATCTCGTCGAGCTTCTTGCCCGACGCGCCCGCCATGTAGATGTTCAGCGACTGCGCCTGGTCGATCCACTTCTGACGACGCGAGGCCGCCTCGACGAGCCACACCGGATCGACTTCGAACGCGGTCGCGTAGATCGCGCGCAGGTCGGCCGGGATGCGGTCGATGCGCGACAGCGTGCCGTCGAAGTACTTCAGGTCGGCGACCATCACTTCGTCCCACAGGCCGCGTGCCTTCAGGTCGCGCACCAGGTAGTCGTTGACCACCGTGAACTCGCCCGACAGGTTCGACTTCACATACAGGTTCTGATAGGTCGGCTCGATACACGCCGACACGCCGATGATGTTCGAGATCGTCGCGGTCGGAGCGATCGCAATACAGTTCGAGTTGCGCATGCCGTAGGTCGCGATGCGCGAACGCAGCGCGGGCCAGTCCATCGACTCGCTCGAATCCACTTCGACATAACCGCCGCGTGCTTCGGCGAGCAGCGCCACCGAATCCTGCGGGAGGATGCCGCGATCCCACAGCGAGCCGCGGTAGCTCGAGTAGCGGCCGCGCTCCTCGGCGAGTTCGGTCGACGCGTAGTACGCGTAGTAGCAGACCGCTTCCATCGAACGGTCGGCGAACTCGACCGCTTCGGCCGACGCGTACGATGTGCGCAGCATGTGCAGGCAGTCCTGGAAGCCCATGATGCCCATGCCGACCGGGCGGTGCTTCAGGTTCGAGTTACGCGCCTTGGCGACCGCGTAGTAATTGATGTCGATCACGTTGTCGAGCATGCGCATCGCGACGCTGACCGTGCGCTTCAGCTTGTCGTGGTCGAGCGCGAGCGTGCCGTCGGCCTGTTCCTTCAGGTGCGCGACGAGGTTCACCGAGCCGAGGTTACACACGGCGATTTCGGTGTCGCTGGTGTTCAGCGTGATTTCCGTGCACAGGTTCGACGAGTGGACGACGCCGACGTGCTGTTGCGGCGAGCGCACATTGCACGGATCCTTGAACGTGATCCACGGATGGCCGGTTTCGAACAGCATGCCGAGCATCTTGCGCCACAGTTGCGCCGCCGGGATCTTCTTGAACAGCTTGATCTCGCCGCGCGCGACCTTGTCTTCGTAAGCCGTGTAAGCCGTTTCGAACGCGGCGCCGAACTTGTCGTGCAGGTCCGGGCAGGTGGACGGCGAGAACAGCGTCCAGTCGCCGCCTTCCATCACGCGCTTCATGAACAGGTCGGGAATCCAGTTCGCGGTGTTCATGTCGTGCGTGCGGCGGCGGTCGTCGCCGGTGTTCTTGCGCAGCTCCAGGAACTCCTCGATGTCGAGGTGCCACGATTCGAGGTACGCGCACACCGCGCCCTTGCGCTTGCCGCCCTGGTTCACGGCGACCGCCGTGTCGTTGACGACCTTCAGGAACGGCACCACGCCCTGCGACTTGCCGTTGGTGCCCTTGATGTGCGAGCCGAGCGCGCGCACGCGCGTCCAGTCGTTGCCGAGACCGCCGGCGAACTTCGACAGCAGCGCGTTTTCCTTCAGCGCTTCGTAGATGCCGTCGAGGTCGTCATCGACCGTGGTCAGGTAGCACGACGACAGCTGCGAGCGGCGCGTGCCCGAGTTGAACAGCGTCGGCGTCGAGCTCATGAAGTCGAAGCTCGACAGCACGTTGTAGAACTCGATCGCGCGCGCTTCGCGGTCGATCTCGCCCAGCGACAGGCCCATCGCGACACGCATAAAGAATGCCTGCGGCATTTCGATACGCACGTTGTCGTGATGCAGGAAGTAGCGGTCATACAGCGTCTGCAGGCCGAGGTAGCCGAACTGCAGGTCGCGGTTCGCGTCGAGCGCGGCGCCGAGGCGCTTCAGGTCGAACTGCAGCAGCTTGTCGTCGAGCAGCTCGGCTTGCACGCCGCGCTTGATGAACTGCGGGAAGTACTCGGCGTAGCGCTCGCCCATTTCGGCTTGCGTGACTTCCTCTTCGAGGATCTCGCGGCGGATCGTGTGCAGCAGGATGCGCGCGGTGGCCTGGCTGTACGCCGGATCCTTTTCGATCATCGTGCGGGCTGCGAGGATGGCCGAGTCGTAGACCTGGCTCATCGGCACACCGTCGTACAGGTTCTTCACCGTTTCCGCGACGATCGGCTCGGCGCTCACCGCGTCGCCCAGGTTCGCGCACGCGGACTCGATGATGCCGCGCAGCGCCGCCATGTCGAGCGGGCGCGTCACGCCGTTGTCGGTCACGTTCAGACCCGGCGTGCTGGCGGCCTCGGTGTGGTCATCATGCGCGCGCGCCTGGTTGCGCTTCTCGCGGTACAGCACGTACGCACGCGCGACGTTGTGTTCGCCGCCACGCATCAGCGCGAGCTCGACCTGATCCTGGATGTCTTCGATATGGAACGTGCCGCCGTTCGGGCGGCTGCGCAGCAGCGCGCGCACCACGCTCTGCGTGAGTTGCTCGACCAGTTCGCGCACTCGCGCCGACGCCGCGCCCTGCCCGCCGTTGACGGCGAGGAACGCCTTCGTCACGGCGATCGCGATTTTCGACGGCTCGAACGACACTACGCTGCCGTTGCGGCGGATCACCTTGTAGTCGGCGTAGCTCGCTTGCGGGGCGAGCGCCTGCGTGCCCTGAGTCTGGCCGAACGCATGGCCAGTCGGTGAGCCCTCGTAACGGGTCGTCACGTTGTCGGTGGTTTGCATGTGCAAAGCTCCTGGTCTTGGAAATGGCGGCGAGTGCCGCGGATTAAATCGAACGCCGCGCCTCCGCGAGCGCGAGCGATGAGGTGCGGGAAAGCCCGCTGAGCCGGTTGGCGGGATGCGAGTACGAGGAAGCCTGATTCGATTTGATGTCGGTCTTCATCGGGTATGTCGCGATCACTGGCTGGTCCTTTCCCGAATGCTGCTGGATGCCGCCGGAGATCCCCTACCGGCCGTGCCCCAGGAATTTTTTTAGCTGGCCTGGAATGCTTGCGGCGCCGTACTCGGGGAGCGGGGCGCCGCGGACTTATACACTCAGTTATTCACATGGTTATGCACAGATGACACAAGATGTAGTGCAAAACCGTGTTTGTGGCACCAAGTATAGTGGAGATTCGAGACAGGTCAAATCGTTTTATTTGCTGCTGACGTATTGACTTTTGGCTCGCGCGGCGCGCATGCGCTCTCCCCGCGGAAGCAGGCCACGCCTCGTTCCGCGCACTTCACACGAATTCAGACGAACGGCGATTAGCGGGTATCGGAAAACTTGAGATAGGGGAAATACCGAGCGTCGAGCGAGGTCTCGCGTTGCAGCCGTGACCACTCGAAATGTGGACCGGGATCGGTCTTGCGAAGCGGCGCGATGTCGGAATGGCCGGCGAGCGCATCGATCGGATAGTGCGAGTTCAGCGCGCTGACGAGCGCGGCGAGCGTGCGGTATTGCGCCGCCTCGAAGGCAGTGGTGTCGCTGCCCTCGAGCTCGATCCCGATCGAGAAATCATTGCAGCGCTCGCGGCCGAAAAAATTCGACGGCCCCGCATGCCACGCGCGCTCGTTGCACGACACGAACTGTTCGAGCGCACCGTCGCGCAGAATCACGAAATGCGCGGACACGCGCACGCCGCGCAGATGGGTGTCGTAGTAGGGATGGGCGTCGCAGTCGAGCGTGTTCTGGAACAGCTCGGCAATCGCGGTGCCGCCGAACTGGTTCGGCGGCAGGCTGATGTTGTGGACGACGATCAGCGTCGGCACCGCGCCTTGCGGCCGTGCCTCGAAGTTCGGAGACGGGAGCTTGCGCGCGGCGGGAACCCAACCGTCGGGATCGACGGTGAACGCTTCGCTCATCGGGCGTCACGTCCCGACGGACGCGCGCCGTGGCGCTGCGCGTGCGCGGCGCAGCAGAACACCTGGCCTGCCACACTGACCGAATCGCTCTTCGGCGCATGCACGCCGCACTCGACGCAGCGGATCATCGGCTCGGCGAGCTGCGGCGGCGCACTGGCGCCGCTCGCCCCACGGGCACCGCCGTTCGCGGCACCATTCGCACCACGGCCGTCCTGCGCACCGGAGCCGGTGCGCTGCGCGGTTTGCGCGTCGTGACGGCGCAGCGCCTTCACGAGCCATTGGCCGACGATGAACAGCAAGATCAGCAAAAAGATTTGTCGCATGGAGACACGCTCACACTACAGGCCGGTGCAACAGCACCTCGAAAACGAAACGGCTGCCGACGTACGCGAGCAACAGCGCGACGAACGAGGCCAGCACCCAGCGCAATGCCGCACGGCCGCGCCAGCCGGATACCTTGCGCGCGGTCAGCAGCGCGCCGAACATCACCCACGAAAGAATCGCGAACACGGTCTTGTGATCGAGCCGCAATGCACGGTCGATCAGTTGCTCGCTAAACAGAATGCCGGAGACGAGCGTCAGCGTGAGCAGCACGAAGCCGGCGCCGATCAGGCGGAACAACAGCTTTTCGAGCGTGAGCAGCGGCGGCAGCGTGTCGAGCCAGCTCGACCACCAGCCGTTGCCGGCTGCTGCCGCATGACGCTGCGCGAGGCCGCCGCGCATCGAATGCAAACGCCGCTCGACCGCCAGCATCAGCACCGCGTGCAACGCCGCGATCGCGAACAGACCGTACGCGATGTTGGCGATCAGAAAGTGCAGCTTGAACATCGGCGCGGCCGCGTACGGCAGCACGCGCACGCCGTTGAACGCGAGCGGCAGCAGCGAAGCGACGCATGCGAGCGGCAGCACGAGCAGCCGCAAGCCATCGAGCGGGAAGAAGAAGCTCTCTATCCAGTAGATGCCGGCGCCGAGCCAGAACATCGCCGACAGTGCGAACGCGAAGCCGAACACCATCGCGTTCTGAGGGAAGATCGTGGTGTGCAGCAGCACGCCGTGCGCGAGCAGCGCGACGAACAGCAGCGCGCGCCCCGGCGCGCTCATGCCGGAGGCCGCCGAAACGCCGGCGCCCGGTGCACCGCCGGCGGGCAGAGGCGGCACGCTCTCGAGCAGCGGACGCACGGCCGCGTGCCGGTGCGAGCGCCACCCGGCCACGGCAAGGCCGCCGTAGAGAAGCGCGGTGAGGGCATACAGTACAATATCCATATTCGAAGTTTACACTAGGCCCCTACTCCGCGACGTCTTGTACTTCGGTACTTCGCGCGCTGCCCGGGGCCGCACCGCTCATCGCTCCCCATGCTCGACAATCTGACTCAACGGATGGCGCGCGTCGTCAAGACGCTGCGCGGCGAAGCCCGGCTCACCGAGGCCAACACCCAGGAAATGCTGCGCGAAGTGCGTCTCGCACTGCTCGAGGCCGACGTGGCGCTGCCCGTCGTGCGCGAGTTCATCGCGAAGGTCAAGGAGAAGGCGCTCGGCGAGGAAGTGATCAGCAGCCTGTCGCCGGGTCAGGCGCTCGTCGGCGTGGTGCAGCGCGAGCTGACCGCGGTGATCGGCGGCGATTACGAAGGCAAGGCATCCGAGCTCAATCTCGCGGTCACGCCGCCCGCGATCATCCTGATGGCGGGTTTGCAGGGCGCCGGTAAGACGACCACGGTCGGCAAGCTCGCGAAGCTGCTGCGCGAGAAGTACAAGAAGAAGGTGCTGACGGTTTCGTGCGACGTCTATCGTCCCGCCGCTATCGCGCAGTTGAAAACGGTGACCGAGCAGGTCGGCGCCGACTTCTTCCCGTCCGAGCCGAACCAGAAGCCGGTCGACATCGCGCGCGCCGCGGTCGATTGGGCCAAGCGCCACTACCACGACGTGCTGCTGGTCGACACGGCCGGCCGTCTCGGTATCGACGAAGCGATGATGCAGGAAATCGCCGCGCTGCACGCCGAACTGAAGCCGGCCGAAACGCTGTTCGTCGTCGATGCGATGCTCGGTCAGGACGCGGTCAACACAGCGAAGGCGTTCAGCGATGCGCTGCCGCTCACCGGCGTCGTGCTCACCAAGCTCGACGGCGACTCGCGCGGTGGCGCGGCGCTGTCGGTGCGTCACGTGACGGGCAAGCCGGTCAAGTTCGTCGGTGTCGCCGAAAAGCTCGACGGTCTCGAAGTGTTCCACCCGGACCGGATGGCGAGCCGGATTCTCGGCATGGGCGACATCCTCGCGCTCGTCGAGGAAGCGCAACGCGGCGTCGACGTGCAAGCCGCGCAGAAGCTCGCCGACAAGGTCAAGAAGGGCGGCGACTTCGATCTGAACGATTTCCGCGCGCAGCTCACGCAAATGAAAGGCATGGGCGGCCTGTCGTCGCTGATGGACAAACTGCCCGCGCAGTTCCAGCAGGCCGCGGCCGGCGCCGACATGAGCCAGGCGGAAAAGCAGATGCGCCGCATGGAAGGCATCATCAATTCGATGACCCCGACCGAGCGCGCCAAGCCCGAACTGATCAAGGCGACTCGCAAGCGCCGCATCGCCGCGGGCGCGGGCGTGCAGGTGCAGGAGGTCAACCGGATGCTGAACCAGTACGAGCAGATGCGCACGATGATGAAAAAGCTCAAGGGCGGCAACCTGCAGAAGATGATGCGCGGTATGAAGGGCATGATGCCCGGCATGCGCTAAGCTTGATGGGACGGCGCGGCTGACTTCGGACTCGCGCGGGTTTATTCTGTACCGCGTGCCGCCGTCCGCCGCAGGAACGTCCTTCGGGGCGCGCCCATTCACACTATGTATACAGTTATCGCCCGTCAGACGTCATGAACCGCGAAGAAGCCCTCCATATTTTTCAACATTCCGAAGAGATCGTTTCGGCTCCGGACGTCACTGCGTCGATCGCCCGCATGGCGGGCGCCATCCGCGACGAGATGAGCGAGGACTTCCCGCTCGTGCTGTCGGTGATGGGCGGCGCCGCGGTGTTCACCGGCATGCTGCTGCCGCACCTCGATTTCCCGCTCGAATTCGACTACATCCACCTGACGCGTTATCGCAACAGCACGCAAGGCAGCAATGAGATGCAGTGGCGTGTCGCGCCGGCCGAGTCGGTCAAGGATCGTGTCGTGCTCGTGCTCGACGACATCCTCGACGAAGGCGAAACGATGGCCGCGATCCGCGACCGCATCCTCGCGATGGGGGCGAAGCGTTTCCTGTCCGCAGTGCTGTGCGAGAAGACCATTCCGAAGGCCAAGCCGCTGCGTCCCGATTACTGCGGCTTCGAAGTGCCGGATCGTTATGTGTTCGGCTGCGGGATGGATGCGAAGGGATATTGGCGTAACCTGCCGACCATTCGTGCGCTGACCGACGGGGCTTGAGCGAACGCGCAATCAGCGTGCAGGTGGGTGTGAGTGCTTTGCGTAGCGTAGGCGGCCCTCCATGCCCGTACCGCGCGGCACGCTGGTTTTGATATTGATCCGGCTTTTGCCCGCCTCTTTACCGGCGTAAAAAAAGCGGCCTGCGTGGCCGCTTTTTTTATGGCTGCGTCGGCGGCATGCTTGCTTATGTGCCTACCGCTTGCCGCATCACAGCTGATGTACGAAAGAACGGATACCGCCGAGCATCATCTCCACTGATATCGCCACGAGTACGAGGCCCATCAGCCGCTCGAAAGCCGCCATCGTGCGCTCGCCGAGCCACGCCTGAATACGCTCGGCCAGCATCAGCACGATTGCACAGACGATCATCGTGACGGTCAGCGCGCCGATCCACTCGAACGTCTTGCCGGGCGCCTGCGAGGTCAGCAGCATTACCGTCGCGAGCGCCGACGGACCCGCGAGCGCGGGAATCGCGAGCGGCACGATCAGCGGTTCGCCGCCACGCGCGTCGCCGCCGAACGGACCGTCCGGATGCGGGAACACCATACGCAGCGCGATCAGGAACAGCACGATCCCGCCGCCGATCCGCAGCGACTGGTCCGACAGGCTCATCATGCGCAGAAAGCCCTGACCGAGCACCATGAACACCAGCAGGATCGCAAACGCAATAGCAACTTCGCGCAGGATGACGACCGTGCGACGCTCGGGCGCCACGCCGCGCAGACAGCTGATGAAAAGTGGGATGTTGCCTAGCGGATCGGTAATCAGAACCAGCAGCACGGTCGCGGACAGGAAGGTGTACTCCACTGCCCGCTCCGTTTAGCCCGCGAGCGCCGCGCGCACTTTGCCGATCACGGTTGTGGCGGCTTCCTCGACCGGCAGCAGTGTCGCTTCAGAATCGCGCCGGCCCTGATACTCGAGCTTGCCGTCCTTCAGACCGCGCTCGCCGATCACCAGACGATGCGGCACGCCGATCAGCTCCCAGTCGGCGAACATCACGCCCGGGCGCTCGCCTCGATCGTCGAGGATCACGTCGATGCCGGCCGCGACGAGTTCCGCGTACAGCTTGTCGGCCTGCTCGCGCACCGCGTCGCTGCGGTCATAGCCCATCGGGCACAGCACGACTTCGAACGGCGCGATCGACTCCGGCCAGATGATGCCCTTGTCGTCGAAGTTCTGTTCGATCGCGGCGCCGAGAATACGCGTGACGCCGATGCCGTAGCAGCCCATTTCCATCGGCCGCGGCTTGCCGGTCTCGTCGAGGCAGGTTGCGTTCATCGCCTCGGAGTATTTGGTGCCGAGCTGGAACACGTGGCCCACTTCGATGCCGCGGCAGATGTCGATCACGCCCTTGCCGTCCGGCGACGGATCGCCCTTCCGCACGTTGCGGATGTCGGCAACGACCGGCTCCGGCAGATCACGGCCCCAGTTCACGCCGGTGATGTGATAGTCGACCTCGTTCGCGCCGACCACGAAGTCGCTCATGTTCGCGACCGTGCTGTCCGCGATCACGTTGACCGACTTCTTCGTGTTGATCGGACCCAGGTAGCCGGGCGGCGTGCCGAAGGTCTCGATGATCTCGGCTTCGGTCGCCATGCGGAAATTACCGAGGCCGGCAAGCTTGGCCGCCTTGATCTCGTTCAGATCGTGATCACCGCGCAGCATCAGCAACCAGATGGTCGCCGGCGCGCCTTCGTTCTCGGTGGCGAGCACGACCGACTTGATCGTGCGCTCGAGCGGAATGTTCAGCAGTTCGGCAACCGCCTCGCACTTCGCCTTGCCGGGCGTCGCGGTCTTTTTCATCTCTTCTGCCGGCGCCGCGCGTTGCGCGATCAGCGGCAGCGCTTCGGCGGCTTCGACGTTCGCGGCGAAATCCGAGGTCGGGCAATAAGCGATATCGTCTTCGCCGGTCTCGGCGATCACGTGGAACTCATGCGAGCCGCTGCCGCCGATCGAGCCGTTATCGGCCGCGACCGCGCGGAAGTCCAGACCGAGACGCGTGAAGATGCGCACGTACGCGTCGTACATCTTGCGATACGACTCGCGCAGACCCTCGATGTCCTTGTCGAACGAATACGCGTCTTTCATGATGAATTCGCGGCCGCGCATCACGCCGAAACGCGGACGGATTTCGTCGCGGAACTTGGTCTGCACCTGGTAGAAGTTCACCGGCAACTGACGGTAGCTTTTGATCTGATTGCGCGCGATGTCAGTGACGACTTCCTCATGCGTCGGGCCCATCACGAAGTCGGCCTGCTTGCGGTCCTTGAAGCGCAGCAGCTCGGGACCGTACTTTTCCCAGCGGCCCGATTCCTGCCACAGCTCGGCCGGCTGCACGGCCGGCATCAGCAGTTCGATGGCGCCCGCCCGGTTCATTTCCTCGCGCACGATCGCTTCCACTTTACGGATCGAACGCAGCCCGATCGGCAGATAGTTATAGATACCGCCGGCGACGCGACGGATCATGCCCGCGCGCACCATGAGCTTGTGGCTGATGATTTCGGCGTCGGCGGGCGCTTCTTTCAGGGTGCCGATAAAGAAACGGGAGGCTTTCATTCAGATTGTCCAAAAGCGGCGGCTCCGGTGGGACCGCCCGAAAAGGTGAAAACGTTTTGGGGAACTCGATACAGATCCGACGCCGGGCCAGCGCGCTTCAGCCGACTGTGGCGGCACGCTGCTCCCGAGCGGCGCCGAAACCACCGCGCAAAGCCTTCGCGCAAGGGATAAGGCACGGAAAACCGACAGGCTACCGCAAACCCGGCCGGTTGCGGCGAATCGTTCCAATCTTCCTCGATTCGGTGCGTCGGGTCCGTTATCTGTTTATAATCAAAGCAATTTTAAAGGATTCGAAGGTGGTTGTATGCTGGATCGTGAAGGCTTTCGCCCGAACGTCGGCATCATCCTCTTGAACGCGCACAACGAGGTGTTTTGGGGCAAACGGCTCCGTGAACATTCCTGGCAGTTTCCGCAAGGGGGCATCAAATATGGTGAGACCCCCGTGCAAGCGATGTATCGGGAGTTACACGAAGAAACCGGGCTGCTTCCTGAGCACGTCAAGGTGATCGGTCGTACGCGCGACTGGTTGCGTTATGAGGTGCCTGACAAGTTCATCAAGCGCGAAGTACGCGGTCATTACCGCGGCCAGAAACAAATCTGGTTCTTGCTTCGGATGGTAGGACGCGATTGCGACATCTGTTTGCGCGCCACCGACCACCCTGAGTTCGATGCGTGGCGCTGGAACGAATATTGGGTGCCGCTCGACTGTGTGATCGAGTTCAAGCGGGATGTGTATCAGTTGGCGCTGACGGAGCTATCCCGTTTCATGCGCCGGCCTGCGCCGCGTGCGGAAAAACCTGGCGGGCACCATGGGTCGCGTTATCCGCGGGTAGCACCGTCAATGCAGAACCCGCCGGATTCCACAGTAACCATGGTCGCTACCGTGAGTTCGGTTACCGTCGAGACATCGACACATGTGCTGGTCGTGCCGGATTGCGGTTCCGGCGCGCGGGGGCCGGCAAGACCCGTGCGAGAGCGTGAAACGGCCGACGAGGCCGCTATCCCGCTAGTTCGCCCGGGCATGCGCGATTAACCATTCCAGGCGGCTGCCCATGCTGCCTCTCTCTGGCGCGGCTTTCGGGCCGCGCCGCCGTTTCGAGGGAATCATATTGAAAGCATTTGTACTCGCCGTGGCGTGCGTCGCCACTGGCGCCCTGCTGGCAGGCTGCTCGAGCGCCGGCAAACCGACCAATAAAGACGACAGCGCGTTCACGTACCTGCTGGACCGCAAGTCCAATTGGGTTGAGAACAAAGTGGACTCGCTGCCGCCACTGCCGACGGAAGCGAATCTGCTGCCGTTCGAAGTCTCCGGCAACACGCCGCTGCAGTTTGCGATCGACAAGAACTCGGTGAGCGTCGGCACCGACGGCGTGGTGCGCTACACGGTAGTTGTCGTGAGCCCGAGCGGCGCGCGCAACGTCAATTACCAGGGGATCCGCTGCGATACCTATGAATGGCGCCAGTACGCCGGCCTGAACGCGGATCACGACGGCTGGGATACAACGGTCGCCACTGAGTTCTCGCGTATCGAAGACGGTGCACTGAACGCATACCAGTCGGCGCTGTATCAGGACTATATGTGCGCGAACAAGATGCCGACCGGCAGCGCGAAAGAGATTGTCGAAAATATCCGCTACAAGCGGACACGGACGTCGCAAATTCACTGAAGGCGGTACTTGCGGGGAAGCGTGCGGATCAACGTACGCAACTCCGAAGAGAAAAAAGCCGTTCCGGCCTGCGCTGGAACGGCTTTTTTATCGGCTTTTCACGGTCGATCCACCCGTGCTGCCCGAAATCTCAAATCAGCACGAGGTTGTCCCTATGGATCAACTCTGGCTCAAGCATATAGCCGAGCACCGATTCGATTTCGCCGCTCGCGCGCCGCTGGATCAGTTTGGTTTCCGCACTGCTGTAATTCGTCAAACCGCGCGCGACCTCGCGTCCCGACGCGCTCAGGCAAGCGATCACCTCGCCGCGCGCAAACGCGCCCTGCACGCCGACGATGCCGATAGGCAACAGGCTCTTACCACCGGCGGTCAACTTCTCGACCGCGCCATCGTCTATTACGACATGACCGCGCACCTGCAAGTGATCAGCCATCCATTGCTTGCGCGCCGCCATGCGCGCGGTGCGAGCGATCAACTGCGTGCCGATCCCCTCGCCCGCCGCGAGCCGCATCAGTACATCCGCCTCGCGCCCGCTCGCGATCACCGTGTTGGCGCCGCTATGAGCCGCGCGTTTGGCGGCGAGAATCTTGGTGAGCATGCCGCCGCGGCCCAGGCTCGAACCAGCGCCCCCCGCCATCGCCTCGAGTTCCGGCGCGCCGGCGTCGGCCTGCTGGACGAGCGTCGCCGAGGGATCCTTGCGCGGATCGGCGGTAAACAGGCCTTGTTGGTCCGTAAGAATGACGAGCGCGTCGCCTTCGATCAGATTCGCAACCAGCGCGCCGAGCGTGTCGTTATCGCCGAACTTGATTTCGTCGGTCACGACGGTGTCGTTTTCGTTGATGATCGGCACGACTCCGAGGCGCAGTAGCGTGAGCAGCGTGGAGCGCGCATTCAGATAGCGCTCGCGATCGGCGAGATCGGCGTGCGTGAGCAGGATCTGCGCGGTCTGGATCGAATGTTCGGCGAAGCGGCTTTCGTATACCTGCGCGAGCCCCATCTGACCGACGGCCGCGGCCGCCTGCAGCTCGTCGATTTCACGGGGACGCTTTGTCCAGCCGAGACGCTGCATGCCCTCGGCGATCGCCCCCGAGCTCACCAGCACGACCTCCTTGCCCTGCGCGCGCAGCGCGGCAATCTGCGCGGCCCAGCGGCCGATCGCTGCATGATCGAGGCCGCGCCCGTCGTTTGTAACGAGGCTCGAGCCGACTTTCACTACCAATCGCCGTGAATCTGCGATGACGGAACGCATTGTGCGTTGTCTCCCAAGATGACGCGTGATGCATGCCGGCAGCCCGCCGCTGGCACCGGCGCTCGAATTTTTACTGCTGCGGCTCGGGCTCGTTGTTCGAGCCGCCGCCCGCGGCCGACACCGCTTGCCCTTCGCGGAAACGCACGTCGGCGGCGAGATCTTCGGCTTCGGCCGCGCGCTGCGCGTCGGAATGCTCGGCAAGGTAGTCGAACACCGCGTAGCAGAGATTTTCACAACCCTGGCCCGTGAGCGCCGAGATTTCGAACACCGGACCGTCCCAACCGAAGCCTTCGAGGAAAGCCGCCACGCGTGTTTCGCGGTCGTCTTCCGGCACCATGTCGAGCTTGTTCAGCACGAGCCAGCGCGGCTTCTGGTACAGCAGCTCGTCGTACTTGCGCAGTTCGTTGACGATCGCTTTCGCTTCCGCAACCGGATCAATCGACTCGTCGAACGGCGCGACGTCGACGATGTGCAGCAGCAGGCCGGTGCGCTGCAGATGTCGCAAGAACTGATGACCGAGGCCTGCGCCTTCCGCCGCGCCTTCGATCAGGCCCGGAATGTCGGCGATCACAAAGCTGCGGCTCGGCCCGACCCGCACCACGCCGAGATTCGGCGCGAGCGTCGTGAACGGGTAATCGGCGATTTTCGGCTTTGCGTTCGACACCGACGAAATGAATGTCGACTTGCCGGCATTTGGCATGCCGAGCAGACCGACATCGGCCAGCACCTTGAGTTCGAGACGCACCATACGGCGCTCACCGGGCTTGCCATCGGTCTTCTGACGCGGCGCGCGGTTCGTACTGGATTTGAAATGCAGATTGCCGAGGCCGCCCGCGCCGCCCTGGGCGATCTGCACACTCTGATTGTGCTCGGTCAGATCGGCGATCAGCTCACCGGTATCCATATCGGTGATGGTGGTGCCGACCGGCATGCGCAGCGTGATATCGTCGCCGCCCTTGCCATAGCAGTCCGAGCCGCGACCGTTTTCGCCGTTGCGAGCCAAGTGCTTTTTCGCGTACCGGTAGTCGATCAGCGTATTGATATTCCGATCCGCAACCGCGATCACGCTGCCGCCACGGCCGCCGTCGCCACCGTCGGGACCGCCGAACGGAACGAATTTCTCGCGGCGCATCGACGCGCTGCCATCCCCTCCGTCGCCGGCGATGACTTCAATCCTCGCTTCGTCAATGAACTTCATGCGTAACTCCGTCCCGTATGTGCTGCCTGATTGTGTTGCCGATGTGATGCAGGAATGCTGCCAATTGGATTCTGCTATTTTGCCGCGCGCGTCGCGCGTTGATCAATCGACCACGCAGCGTAGGCGCCGGCCAACGCCATGCCTGGCGTCGCGGTCATAGCGCGTCAAAGCGCGCGCCAGAATAAAAAAGGCCCCGCAAACTTCGCGGGGCCTTGTTCCGGTCCTGAAGCCCGTGCCTGATTTAACTCAGGCTGCCGGGACGACGGAAACGGTGTGCTTCTTCGCTGCGCCCTTGGTCGAGAACTGGACGTGGCCGTCCTTCAGCGCGAACAGGGTGTGATCCTTGCCCATGCCGACGTTCTCACCAGCGTGCATACGCGTGCCGCGCTGACGCACGATGATGCCACCAGCATTGATAGCCTGGCCGCCGTAAACCTTCACGCCGAGGCGCTTCGATTCGGAGTCGCGGCCGTTCCGGGACGATCCGCCTGCCTTTTTGTGTGCCATTTGATTTGCTCCTTAACCGGTGCGCTTACGCGTTGATCGCGTCGATGCGCAGTTCGGTATAGTTCTGGCGGTGGCCGCCATGCTTCTGGTAGTGCTTCCGGCGACGCATCTTGAAGATGGTCACTTTAGCGTGACGACCTTGCGACACGACGGTAGCCTTGACGGAAGCCCCACTGACCAGCGGCGTACCGAACTTAATCGATTCGCCTTCGCCCACTGCGAGAACCTGGTCGAGCGTGATTTCTGCGTCAATGTCTGCCGGTATCTGTTCTACTTTAAGTTTTTCGCCGACGGCAACCTTGTACTGCTTGCCACCGGTTTTTATGACCGCGTACATTGAGAACCTCACTCTGTATTCATTTTTCCCACGCACCGCGCGCGGAAACTGTTGATTATACATAGAGTTAGCTGCTCGGTCAAAATCCGCTTACCGATCCGTTTTTCGCCCTGCTTCGTGGCCTTTTTCGCGCGCTCTCGCGCCACCGCACACGCCGAGCGCTGCTCCTCGCCCCGTCTCGGCCCGCGGCGGCGCGGTCGCTCAGAACGCCCCCGCGCGGCAGCGACGACCCGGAAACGCCATGATCGCCTTATAATTCGCGGCATTACCCAATTCAGCCATCATGTCGTCGACCGCCACTTCCTCCCCCAACGTCGCCAGCCTGCTTGCTCCGATCGTCGAAGACATGCAGCAGGTCAATCGCGTCATCCGGCAACGTCTTGCGTCCGACGTGATGCTGATAAACCAGATCTCCGAGTACATCATCAGTGCCGGCGGCAAACGGCTGCGTCCGGCGTTGCTGCTGTTGGTGGCGGGGGCTCTGGGCGACACGACGGGCCACCGGCACGAACTGGCCGCGGTCGTCGAATTCATCCACACCGCAACATTGCTGCATGACGACGTCGTCGACGAATCCGATCTACGACGCGGTCGGCAAACCGCCAATGCACTCTTCGGCAACGCCGCGAGCGTGCTGGTCGGCGATTTCCTTTACTCGCGCTCGTTCCAGATGATGGTCGGCGTAGGCAAGATGCGCGTGATGGAAATTCTTTCGGAGGCGACCAACATCATCTCCGAAGGCGAAGTGCTGCAATTGCTGAACATGCACGACGCCGACGTCGACGAAGCCCGTTACATGCAGGTGATCCGCTACAAGACGGCCAAGCTGTTCGAAGCGGCTGCCCAGCTCGGCGCGGTGCTGGCCGGCGCGGACGCCAAAACCGAAGCCGCTGCGGCGGAGTATGGCCGCCGCATCGGCACCGCGTTCCAGATCATGGATGACTGGCTCGATTACACAGGCACGGCCGAATCGATGGGCAAGAACGCCGGTGACGATCTGCGCGAAGGCAAGCCGACGCTGCCGCTCATCTATCTGATCGAGCGCGGCACCCCGGAACAGTCCGCGCTTGCGCGCGAAGCAATCGAGCACGGCGGCACCGACCGTTTCGATACGATTTTCGACGCGATTACACGCTCCGGCGCACTCGATCACACGCTTGAATGCGCGAAACAGGAAGCTCAGGCGGCCGCAGCGGCTATTTCCTCGTTCCCCCATTCCATTTTTAAAGAGAGCCTGCTAGAATTATGTTCTTACTCGACGGCAAGACAGTCTTGAACGAGACTGAAATGCCGGATTAGTCTGAATCGAGTCAGCAGTACCAAATCGGGGTGTAGCTTAGCCTGGTAGAGCGCTACGTTCGGGACGTAGAGGCCGGAGGTTCGAATCCTCTCACCCCGACCAGATTCTTCCTGTTAGTTCAGGGTTCGAGAAACCGCCGCAGCAATGCTCGGCGGTTTTTTTGTTTGTGCGATGGCTTTTCATTGCCCACGTGACCAGCAATCCGGTCTCGTTTCGCCGACGCCGCGACGCGCGCGGCGGTACGCGCTACCCCCTCTGCTATATTCTCTCCATCCCTTTCCCTCAATTTTCACGACGCGTGGAACAACTTCCCTTATGGGCGCAGATTGGCGCCGTCTTTCTGCTGCTCATCTGCTCCGCCTTCTTTTCCATTTCCGAGACAGCGATGATGGCGCTGAACCGCCATCGGCTGAAATATCTCGCCAGCCGGAATGCTCTCGGCGCGAAGACCACCCAAGGGCTGCTCGCACACACCGATCAGCTACTGAGCGTCATTCTGATCGGCAACAACCTGTTCAACACGATCATCCCCGTCCTGACTACCTCGATCGCGCTGCACACGTTCGGCCGTAACAATCTCGTGCTCTCGATCGCGACCGGCATCGTCGCGTTCCTGATCATCGTGTTCGCGGAAATCACGCCGAAGATCGTCGGCGCGACGTTTCCCGAAAAGATCGCACTGCCCGCGAGCCTGCTGATCGGCCCGCTGATGCGCGCGGCGAAGCCGCTCATCTGGTTCGTCAATCTGTTCGCCAACGGCATCCTGCGCGTACTGCACATCAACACGAAGGGGGCGCGCGAACAGCGGCTGTCCACCGAGGAATTGCGCACCATCGTGCTCGAATCAGGCAGCTTCATGCCGACCAAGCATCGCAGCATCCTGCTGAACCTGTTCGATCTCGAAAACATCTCCGTCGACGACGTGATGATCCCGCGCCGCCGCATCGAAGCGCTCGACTTCGACGCGCCATTCGAGCAGATCCTTCATCAACTCGAAACCTGCTACCACAACAAACTGATCGTCTATCAGGGCGACATCGACCGCGTGCTCGGTGTGCTGCACGTGCGCAAGACGCTCTCGGCCCTGCACAATCAGGAGCTCGGGCGCGACACACTGCGCGAACTGCTCACCGACCCGTATTTCGTGCCGACCGGGACGCCGGTCTTCCAGCAGCTGCAATACTTCCAGGAAAGCCGACAGCGCACCGCGCTCGTCGTCAACGAGTATGGCGAGCTGCAGGGCCTCGTTACGCCAGAGGACATCATCGAGGAGCTGATCGGCGAATTCACGACGTCGATCCCGCGCAGCGCCAGCTCGCGCGGCGGCTGGAACGACGCGGGCGAATGCATCGTCGCGGGCAGCATGCCGCTACGCGAACTCAACCGCTGGCTGCAGCTCGCGCTGCCCACCGATGGTCCGAAGACACTCAACGGCCTGATTCTCGAAATCCTCGAAGACATCCCCGACGGCGACGTATGCGTGCGAATCGGCGACACGAAGCTCGAAGTGATGCGCAGCGACGATCAGGCGATCCGCACCGTCAAGCTGTTCAGACCGCCGTCGCGCACGAAAGGCGCCAAGGCACGACCGGGCTAAGATCCATGTCGTTCACAGGCGCTGTGAGTGCCTGTGTGTCGTTCACTGACTCGCGTTTAGCATCACACATCGCCACTGCTTGCGCCATTAGCCGAATGGCTGAATGGCGCCGACGCGCGCACTGCCGGAAGATGAAGCCGTCACGTTCTACAGGCGGCTCATCACCGGTCTCTCATGCAGGCATCTTTTTCCTCCCGCGCGGCGGCACCGCGCCCGCTGTCCCTCGACGACGAAAGCAGTTCAGCTACCCACACCGATACCGACAACGCCCCCGCCGTGCGTCTGTTGACCGACACGTTGCAGGAAGCGACTCGGCGTAACGCGTCGGATATTCACATCGAGCCGGCGGAGCACGGCTGGCGCACGCGCCTGCGGATCGACGGCGTGCTGCATGAGATGCCGCGGCCGCCCGCGCATCTGCGCGACGCGTTCGTCACACGTGTGAAGGTGCTCGCGCGCATGGACATCGCCGAGCGGCGCGTACCGCAGGACGGCCGGCTACGCATCGCGACGTCGCCAGGCAAGCTCGAAGACTATCGCGTCAATTCACTGCCCACGCTGTTCGGTGAAAAGCTCGTGTTGCGCCGGCTCGACGCGCTGCCAACGGATCTTTCGCTCGACTCGCTGGGCCTCGATTCGCAACAGCGCGACGCCGTCGATGCCGCGATCCGAGCACCGCACGGCCTCGTGCTCGTCACTGGCCCGACCGGCAGCGGCAAGACGTTGTCGCTGTACTGCTTCCTGAACCTGCTGAATGATGAAGCGCGCAATCTCTGTTCAGTGGAAGATCCGGCGGAGATCCAGCTTGCCGGCATCAATCAGGTCAGCGTGCGCGAGAAAGCGGGACTCACGTTCGCGGTCGCACTGCGCGCGTTTCTGCGTCAGGACCCGGACGTCATCATGGTCGGCGAAATTCGCGACAACGAAACCGCGGATGTTGCCGTGAAAGCCGCGCAAACCGGTCACCTTGTGTTGTCCACGCTGCATACGAACGACGCGCCCGCGGCGATTGCGCGGCTCATCGATATCGGCGTCGAACCGTATAACCTCGCGGCTGCGCTGCGCATGGTGACGGCGCAGCGGCTCGTGCGGCGGCTGTGCGTCGCGTGTCGAGTGCCCGCACCGCACTCGGCGACGGCACTCAAGGCCGCGGGGTTTGCTGAGCATCAGCTCGATGGCTGGCAACCCTATGCAGCTGTCGGCTGCCCGGCCTGTCACGACATCGGCTATCGGGGACGCGTCGGTATCCATCAGGTGATGCCCGTGTCCGACGCAACGCGTGAGTTGATCGTCGCCAGCGCGGGCGTCCACGAGGTGGCCCGGCTCGCGCAGATCGAGCAGGTGGCAACGTTGCGCGACGCCGCGCTGGCCCGCGTACGCGACGGCACCACCAGTCTCGCCGAAGCGCTCGCCGCTACGGAAGTCGCATGAGCACCGCCACGCTCCCACAGGCCGTTGCGTCGGACATGCGCTTCCGATGGCGCGGTATCGACGCCGACGGCACGCGCCAGAGCGGCACCTTGATCGCCCCGGACGCCAGTACCGCCCGCACGATACTCAAACGCGAAAACCTGTTCATCGTCGAACTCGCGATGCAAGGACCGGCACCACGCGCGCGAACCCGCGCCGCGGACGTCACGCTGTTCACGCGGCAACTCGCGAGTCTGCTGCGCGCCGGCTTGCCGCTCGCGCCCGCGCTCGAACTGCTCGCGCAAGCGCCCGGCTCGGGACCACGCAAGGCATGCCGCGCATCGTCGGCGCGGTTGCGCGCGACATCACCGCCGGCCTGCGTTTTTCGGCGGCATTGCAACAGCACCCGGCGCAGTTCAATGCGCTGTACTGCCAGCTCGTCGAGGTCGGCGAAGCGGCAGGCGCGCTGGCCACGGTGCTTGCCCGTCTCGCCGAAGACCGCGAGCGCACCGCCGCGCAACGCGCAAAAGTCCGCGCAGCACTGACCTATCCGGTCGCCATCCTGCTGCTGGCAATCGCGATCACCGCCGCCTTGCTGGTGTGGGTCGTGCCAACCTTCAAGCAGATCTTCGAAGGCTTCGGCGCGAAGCTCCCCGCGCCTACGCAGTTCGTGCTGGCGTTATCGGCCGGCGCGGCACGCTGGAGCGGGCCGCTAGTCGTGCTGATATTCGCCATGACCTCGGCGCTGACGTTTGTTCTGCGGCGCTCGGACGCGGCGCGCGTGCGCCTCGCGCGTCTATCGCTCAAGCTGCCGGTGGCCGGTCCACTACTGCTCACACTCTGCGCGGCCCGCTGGAGCCGCGCGCTCGGCACCCTGCTATCGGCCGGCACCCCGCTCGCCGACGCGTTCGACTCGCTCACGCACGCGACCGGCAATGCTTTCTTCGATCGAGCGACCGCCGGCATCGCGGTCAGGCTGCGAGGCGGCGAACGGCTCGCCGCAGCAATGCGCGCGGCGCGCTGCTTTCCGTCCGAGGTCGTGCAGCCGGTCGCGGTCGCGGAGGAATCCGGCGCGCTCGACAGCATGCTGCTCGACGTCGCATCGCTCGCGGATCGCCAGGTCGACGAGCAGATCGGCACGCTGTCGAGCCTGTGCGAGCCGCTCGTGATCGTCGTGCTCGGCACGCTGGTCGGCGGCCTCGTGATCGCGATGTATCTTCCCATCATTCAACTCGGCAACGTGGTGTAGCATCGCAGCCAAATCCATTCCAACTCCATGCAAGCTCCTGTCCAGCTCGTGCAAGAAACTTCCTCCAGCCTGCTCGCGGGCTTTCTGCCGGACCACTTCGCAAGCGGCCTCGGCCTCGCATTCGCCGCCCTGCCGACCGGTGTGCAGGTCGGCTTCGCGGTCGTATTCGGTCTCGTGATCGGCAGCTTCCTGAACGTCGTCGTGCATCGGTTGCCGATCATGCTGGAGCGCGCATGGCAAGCGGAAATCAGCGAATCTACCGACGCACCGCTGCCGGAAGACGGACTGCCGGCGCGCTACAACCTGTGCGTGCCGCGCAGCGCGTGCCCGCGTTGCGGCCACGTCCTGAGCGCCTGGGAAAACCTGCCGGTGCTGAGCTACGTTCTGCTGCGCGGACGTTGCTCCGCCTGCGGCACGCATGTGAGCCTGCGCTATCCGCTGCTCGAAATTGCGAGCACCGCCTTCGCGGTAGGCGCGCTCGTCGCGTTCGGCCCGACGCTGATGGCACTCGCCGCATTCGGCCTGTGCGCGACGCTGCTCGCGATGAGCGCGATCGACATCGACACTCACCTGCTGCCCGATTCGATGACGCTGCCACTGCTGTGGGCTGGGCTCATCGTCAACTTCAACGGCCTGTTCACGAACCTGCACGACGCGGTGCTCGGTGCGATCTTTGGTTATCTGGCGCTGTGGGCCGTGCATTGGGTGTTTCGTCTCGTGCGTGGCATCGAAGGGATGGGGTACGGCGATTTCAAGCTGCTCGCGGCGCTCGGCGCGTGGCTCGGCTGGGCCGCGCTGCCACAGATCGTGCTGATCGCGGCAGTCGCCGGCGCGGTGATCGGCCTCGCGGCCACATGGCGCGGCCGCATGCGCTTCGAGGAGCCGCTGCCGTTCGGGCCGTTTCTCGCCGCGGGCGGTGCGCTCACGCTGTTTGCCGGCACACCGCTCTACCTGGCGCTGGGAGGCTGAAGCATGTTCGTCGTGGGACTGACTGGTGGCATCGGCAGTGGCAAATCGACGGTGGCCAATCTGTTCGCCGCGCGCGGCGTACCGCTCGTCGACACCGACGTCATCGCGCATCGCATCACTGCGCCGCACGGCATCGCGATGCCGCAAATCGCCGCTGAGTTCGGCAGCGAGTTCGTCGCCGCCGACGGCTCGCTCGATCGTGCACGCATGCGCACGCTCGTATTCGGCGACGAGGGTGCGCGTAAGCGTCTCGAAGGCATTACGCATCCTTTGATTCGCACGGAAACCGAGCGCGAACAGCGCGAAGCGCACGGGCCTTACGTGATCGTCGTCGTGCCGTTGCTGGTCGAGTCCGGCAGTTGGAAGAACCGCGTGAATCGCGTGCTCACGGTCGATTGCAGCGTCGACACGCAGATCGCGCGCGTGATGACCCGCAACGGCTTCAGCCGCGAGCAAGTGCTTGCAATCATCGCGCGCCAGGCGACGCGCGAAGCACGCCTCGCGGCAGCCGACGACGTGATCGACAACGACAATGCGCCGCTCGAAGCACTCGAAGCGCAAGTGGACGCACAGCATCGCGCCTATCTGTCGCTTGCGACGGGGTAAAGCACAATGTCGCGCGTGGAACGAGCATGCTCTTATATAGATAATCAGCAGCCGGCATGAAGCGAAGCGCGCAACAGTCAGACATGTCGACACATGTCGACACATATCGACACATGTCGGTCACACGCGTGAATCGTATGTTCGATACCGTCTGATGCTTGGATCAGGCTAGAGCGAGGGCCGTCCCAGTAGCCATCACGCGACGTATGAACGGCTCGTGAACACCGCTTCGCGCGCCCCTTCGCCGGCAGATTGAACTTTGCGGGCACGCGGAAGCCGAACCGCTCTGAACACCGTGAACTGACGAAAAAAGTTGCGAAAGCGTGCCCAAAAAGTGCGTGATTGCTTGGGTAGTCCCACGGCATTAGAATGTTTTGCATTCCTGTCACCGACCACGCCCGAGGCGAGCCCGCTTGATCCTTTACGAGTACCCCTTCAATGAGCGAATCCGGACGCTGCTGCGCCTCGAAGACCTGTTCGAGCGCTTCACGTTCTTTCTGACTCAGGAAGACGCCAGGGAACATCACGTCGCACTGACAACGTTGTTCGAGATTTCCGAAGTCGCGGGCCGCGCGGATCTGAAGTCGGATCTGATGAAGGAACTCGAGCGGCAACGGCAAACGCTGGCGCCGTTTCGCGGCAATCCCGGTATCGAGCAGAACGCTCTGGAAGCCGTGCTCGGCGAAATCGAACAAACGCTCGCGGGGCTTGCGCAGATGCAAGGCAAAACCGGCCAGCATCTTGCAGACAACGAATGGCTCGCGAGCATTCGCAGCCGCGCGATCATCCCCGGCGGCACCTGCAAATTCGATCTGCCGTCGTACTACGCGTGGCAACAGCTTCATCCCGATCAGCGTCGTCAGGACATCGCCAAATGGGTGACGCCGCTGCTGCCATTGCGCGACGCGGCCACGATCGTTCTGCGGCTCGCGCGCGAATCCGGGCAGGCATCGAAGGTCATGGCAATGCAAGGCAGCTATCAGCAGATGCTGTCCGGCCGCTCATATCAATTGATGCAGGTTCGTGTGGCACCGGAATTGCGGGTGATTCCCGAAGCGAGCGCCAATAAATACATGCTGTGGGTGCGCTTCACGGTACAGGACGGCGATCTGCGGCCGCGCGCGGTCGATGTCGATGTGCCGTTCCAGCTCACGCTTTGCAGCCTGTAGCCAACCTGCAGACCATCGCCGCATTTCGCAATGCAACCGGATGTCGGGAACGGCGCCTTTGAAGCGGCGCGAAATAGCCCTATATTCGTTACTTGTTCCGTTTGCGATTGACCGCCCGACCGTATGCCTACCGTCGTCAAATGCCCTACCTGCGGCAAAGATGTCCGCTGGACCTCCGAGAGCCGCTTCCGTCCTTTCTGCTCCGAACGCTGCAAGCAAATCGATCTTGGCGCATGGGCCGCCGAGAAATACCGGATTGGCGGCAATGAGCAGGAAGGCGCGTCATCGGATGAACAAGAAACGCCGCGCAGCGACTACAACCCGCATTGAGCGGAGCGCGTTGTGCGGAGGGCCGCCATGGGCGGCCGAAATGAAAAGGGCCTCCGAGTAGAGGCCCTTGGCCAC
Organism: Paraburkholderia sp. ZP32-5; assembly: GCF_021390495.1. Taxonomy (NCBI): domain Bacteria; kingdom Pseudomonadati; phylum Pseudomonadota; class Betaproteobacteria; order Burkholderiales; family Burkholderiaceae; genus Paraburkholderia; species Paraburkholderia sp. ZP32-5. The sequence goes on from NZ_JAJEJP010000001.1 coordinate 3,666,540, forward strand.
GAGGCCAGTCAATCGAGGCTCGCCGGTCAACGAACGCTGCTAACGCAACGCCTGCTACCGCATAACCTCTGCTAACACGTCCGGATCACTTCTTCTCAGCCGCCAGCCATTCCAGCACTGGAATCGTTGCCGGTAGCAACGGCGATACATCGGCCGGCAAGCTCTGCCACACGAAAGCCTGACCCTCGCGCCCGTGCGGCTCGCCTGTCCACTGCGTCACCTTGCAGAAGTACAGCCGCACATACGCATGCGGGTAATCGTGTTCGAGCGTGTGCCAACGATGGCTCGCCTCGACCTCGATGCCCAGTTCCTCGTGCAGTTCGCGCGCAAGCGCGGCCTCGACCGACTCGCCCGGCTCCAGCTTGCCGCCCGGAAACTCCCAATAGCCCTCATAGGGCTTGCCCGTCGGACGCTGGGCCAGCAGATAACGCCCGTCCGGCTGCACCAGCACGCCAACCGCGACCTCGGTGACCGGACGGCCCGCGCCGTTTTTGCTCGCGTCGCTCATGCGGAAGTCTTGCGGCCGGACCAGTCGCGCGCGAATTGCCACGCGACCCGCCCCGAGCGCGATCCGCGTTCGAGTGCCCACACGAGCGCATCGCCGCGCGCCGCCTCGACTTCGGCATCGTTGCAGCCGAAGTGATGCAGCCAGTGGGCGATGATCGTCAAATAATCATCCTGTTTGAACGGATAGAAGCTGACCCACAGCCCGAAACGCTCGGACAGCGAGATCTTTTCCTCGACCAGTTCGCCCGGATGAATCTCACCGTCGGACGTGTGCTTGTACGTCTCGTTGTCGCTCATGTACTCGGGCAGCAGATGGCGGCGGTTCGACGTTGCGTAGATCAGCACGTTGTCCGACTGCGCGGCGATCGAGCCGTCGAGCGCGACCTTCAGCGCCTTGTAGCCCGACTCGCCGTCTTCGAACGACAGATCGTCGCAGAACACGACAAAGCGCTCCGGGCGCTTCGCAATCAGATCGACGATGTCGCCGAGATCGTGCAGATCGTCCTTGTCCACCTCGATCAGGCGCAGGCCGTCTTGCGCGTACGCATTCAGGCAGGCCTTGATCAGCGACGATTTGCCGGTGCCGCGCGCGCCGGTCAGCAGCACGTTATTGGCCGGCTGCTTGCGCACGAACTGGCGCGTGTTCTGTTCGATCAGCCCTTTCTGGCGAGCGATGTTCTGCAGGTCGTCGAGCGTAATCGACGAAATCGCGGGGACCGGCTGCAGATAGCCGCGCCCCTGGCGCTTGCGCCAGCGAAAGGCGACCGCGGCCGACCAGTCGATGTCCGGCGCGGCGGGCGGAAGCATGGCTTCCAGGCGGCCGAGCACGGCTTCGGCCCGGGTCAAAAACTGTTCGAGTTTGTCCATGGCGGTGAAATGGGTGGCCGGAGGCCACCGGATGCTTGCAATAGCCCGGTCCGCGAATCCGGTCGCGCCACAAACGCAGCGCGGCCGGGTTCACGAAACGGATTTACGACCGATAATCGGCGTTGATGCTCACGTAGTCGTGCGACAGGTCACAGGTCCAGATCGTGGCCTGTGCGTTGCCGCGGCCGAGCACGACACGAATGCCGATCTCGCTCTTTTTCATTACGCGCTGACCGTCTTCTTCGCGGTAGGCCGGATTGCGGCCGCCAGCCGTCGCGACCAGCACGTCGTCCAGGTACAGATCGATCTTGCCGACGTCGAGATCGTCGATGCCGGCATAGCCGATGGCCGCCAGAATGCGGCCGAGATTCGGATCCGATGCATAGAAGGCCGTCTTCACGAGCGGCGAGTGGCCGATCGCATACGCGATCTGGCGACATTCGCCCACGCTCGAACCGCCTTCAACTTGCACGGTCATGAATTTGGTCGCGCCTTCACCGTCGCGCACGATCAGTTGCGCGAGCGTCTGTGCGACTTCGGTCACCGCGTCGCGCAGCGCTGCATAAGCGGGCGAATCGGTGGACGTGATCGCCGGCAGGCTCGATTTGCCCGACGCGATCAGGATGAACGAATCGTTGGTCGACGTATCGCCATCGATCGTGATGCAGTTGAACGAGCGATCCGCGACGTGCTTGACCAGCTCGTCGAGCACCGGTTGCGCGACGCTCGCATCGAACGCGAGAAAGCCGAGCATCGTCGCCATGTTCGGCTTGATCATGCCGGCACCCTTGCTGATGCCGGTCAGCGTGACCGTGTGGCCGTCGATCGTGACCTGGCGCGAGGTGGCTTTCGGCAGCGTGTCGGTGGTCATGATCGCGTGCGCGGCGTCGTACCAGTTCGCTTCCTTGCGGTTCGCCAGTGCCGCGGGCAAACCGGCCTTCAGACGATCGACCGGCAGCGGCTCGAGAATCACGCCCGTCGAGAACGGCAGCACCTGCTCAGGCGCGATGTCGACCAGACGCGCGAGTTCGACACAGGTTTCGCGGGTGGCCGCGAGGCCCGGCTCGCCGGTGCCCGCGTTCGCGTTGCCGGTGTTGATTACCAGCGCGCGAATCGGCTTGCCGCCCGCGCGCACCTGCTGCAGGTTCTCGCGGCAGACCGTCACGGGCGCCGCGCAAAAACGGTTCTGCGTGAACACGCCGCCTACCGTCGCGCCTTCGTCGACGGAAATGACGAGCACGTCCTTGCGGTTCGGCTTGCGGATATTCGCCTCCGCCCAGCCGAGCTTGACGCCAGCGATGGGATGGAGTTGAGCGGGATCGATCGAGGGAAAGTTGACAGCCATGGTCGCGACCTGTCGAAGAAAATGCCGGCGGACGCCGGCATCGGGGAAACGGAACTGATGATCCGGGCGTGCTGCCGGGTCACCCGCGAATTCAACGGCCAAGCGGCGCGCAAAACAACACGGCGCGCCCAGGAGCGCGCCGCATCGGCATTACGCGATCTTGCCGTGGCACTGCTTGTACTTCTTGCCGCTACCGCACGGGCACGGGTCGTTACGGCCGACCTTCGGCACGTTGTCGGTATTCACGTGCACGGCTTGCGGCACCGCGCTGTGGCCGTGACTCATCGCGTCGCCGATCATCGCGGCGGCGGCCGTTTCGGCTGCAACCGGCGCGGCAGCGCCGGCTTCCGCGAACTCGGCATGGCGAAACTCGACGTTTTCGAGATGCCCCCCCTGCTCTTCCATCTGCTCGGCGGCCGCCTCGAGTTGCTCCGGCGACTGGATCTGCACGTTCATCACGATACGCGTGACTTCAAGCTTCACCGCATCGAGCATCGCGGCGAACAGTTCGAACGCTTCGCGCTTGTACTCCTGCTTCGGGTTCTTCTGCGCATAGCCGCGCAGATGGATGCCCTGACGCAGGTGGTCGAGCGCCGCCAGGTGTTCGCGCCACGCGCGGTCGAGCGTCTGCAGCATGATCGAGCGCTCGAACGCGCTGAACGATTCGCGGCCAACCAGTTCGACCTTCGCGTCGTAGGCTTCGTCCGCGGCGGCCTCGACCGCTTCGAGAATCTCTTCCGGCGTGATCGAGTTCGACTCGTTGATCATTTCCTGAATCGCGAGATCGAGCTGCCATTCGTTGCGCAGCACTTCCTCGAGCTCGGGCACATCCCACTGCTCTTCGATGCTGCCAGCCGGCACGAACTGATGCACGATGTCGGCGATCACGCCATGACGCATCGCGGTGATGGTCTCGGTGATGTCGTTCGCTTCGAGCAATTCGTTGCGCTGCTGGTAGATCACCTTGCGCTGATCGTTCGACACATCGTCGTATTCGAGCAATTGCTTACGAATATCGAAGTTGCGCGCCTCAACCTTGCGCTGCGCCGATTCGATCGAGCGCGACACGATGCCGGCTTCGATCGCCTCGCCTTCCGGCATCTTCAGGCGATCCATGATCGCGCGCACGCGGTCGCCGGCGAAAATGCGCAGCAGCGGATCTTCCAGCGACAGATAGAAGCGCGACGAACCCGGGTCGCCCTGACGGCCGGCACGGCCGCGCAGCTGATTGTCGATCCGGCGCGACTCGTGGCGCTCGGTACCGATGATGTGCAGACCGCCGGCGGCCTTCACCTGATCGTGCAGCGCCTGCCATTCGTCGTGCAGCTTCTGGATACGGCGCTGTTTTTCGTCGTCGGCCAGCGTTTCGTCCTGTTCGATGAACGACGCCTGCTTTTCCGCATTGCCGCCGAGCACGATGTCGGTACCGCGGCCGGCCATGTTGGTGGCGATCGTGACGCGCTGCGGACGGCCTGCTTCGGCGACGATCTCCGCTTCGCGCGCGTGCTGCTTCGCGTTCAGCACCTCGTGCGGCAGCCCGGCCTGCTTCAGCAGATGCGACAGCAGTTCCGAGTTCTCGATCGACGTGGTGCCGACCAGCACCGGCTGACCGCGCTCATGACACTCGCGGATATCGCGGATCACCGCGTCGTAGCGTTCCTTCGCGGTCTTGTAGATCTGATCCTGCTTGTCGATGCGCTTCGGCGGCCGGTTGGTCGGGATCACGACCGTTTCCAGACCGTAGATCTCGTTGAATTCGAAAGCTTCGGTGTCGGCCGTACCGGTCATGCCGGCCAGCTTCGCGTACATGCGGAAGTAGTTCTGGAACGTGATCGAAGCGAGCGTCTGGTTCTCGCTCTGGATCTTCTGGTGTTCCTTCGCTTCGACAGCCTGGTGCAGACCGTCCGACCAGCGGCGGCCGGCCATCAGACGACCGGTGAATTCGTCGACGATGATCACTTCGCCGTTCTGCACGACGTAGTGCTGATCCTTGAAGAACAGCGTGTGCGCGCGCAGTGCCGCGTACACGTGGTGCATCAGCGTGATGTTTTGCGGCGCGTAGAGGCTTTCGCCCTCGCCGATCAGGCCCCACTCGGCGAGCAGACGCTCGGCCTTTTCGTGGCCCGATTCGGTCAGGAACACCTGACGGCCTTTTTCATCCAGCGTGTAATCGCCCGGCTTTTCGACGCCGGTGCCGTCCGCTTTCTCTTCGCCGATCTGGCGTTCGAGCAGCGGCGGCAGCGCATTCATGCGCACGTAGAGTTCGGTGTGATCTTCGGCCTGGCCGGAGATGATCAGCGGCGTACGCGCTTCGTCGATCAGGATCGAGTCGACCTCGTCGACCACCGCGAAATTGAGCCCACGCTGCACCCGCGCGTCGGTCTCGTAGACCATGTTGTCACGCAGATAGTCGAAGCCGAATTCGTTGTTGGTGCCATACGTGATGTCCGAAGCGTAGGCCTGCTGCTTCGACTCGTGATCCATCTGCGACAGGTTGATACCGACCGACAGACCGAGGAAGTTATAGAGGCGCGCCATCCATTCGGCGTCGCGCTGCGCGAGGTAATCGTTGACCGTGACCACGTGGACGCCGCGGCCCGACAGCGCATTCAGGTACACCGGCAGCGTCGCGACCAGCGTCTTGCCCTCGCCGGTGCGCATTTCGCCGATCTTGCCGTAGTGCAGCGCCATGCCGCCGATCAGCTGCACGTCGAAGTGGCGCATCTTCAGCACCCGCTTGCTAGCCTCGCGGCACACTGCAAACGCTTCCGGCAGGATCTTGTCGAGCGACTCGCCGCTCGCGACGCGCTGGCGGAATTCACCCGTTTTGGCGCGCAGTTGCTCATCCGTCAATTGCTCGATCTGCGGTTCGAGCGCATTGATCGCCGCGACGGTCTTTTGATATTGCTTGACTAGCCGCTGATTACGGCTGCCAAAAATCTTCTGTAGAAAACCGGTGGTCATCGGATCGGTGTCTGCGTTGCGGCTTCGGCTGGCTCGCGGCGTGCGCTTCGTGCACACCCGTGCCTGGGTTGGAAAGTCCTCGGCCGCTTAGTCCAAGAGTGAATTCGAATCGGGCATTTTAGCACGCACCTCCGGCAGCGCTTATGTCGGCGGCGTGACGCCGGCGGCCCTTGCAGACCCATCCACACGGGCTCTGGCGTTCCCCGGCGAGTCGCATGGGGCCGGCTTCGCGGCTTGCCCGCGCGGTACAATCGACGCGTCGGCGCGCATCGGGCGCGCTCACGTCGTCATTGTCAAACATGAGCCGTTTTCCATCCTTTTCAAGGCCGCCGAAGCAGTTCGATCTGCGCCGGCCGCAACCCGTCGCCGAGGTGCTCGGCCGCACGGATGCGTTCGCGGCGCTGCGCGCGGGCGTCGAGCAGATTGCCGCGCTCGAAAAGGATCTGCGCGATCTGCTGCCCGATTATCTGGCGACGAGCGTCGAACCCGGCTTCATCAAGGAAGGCACGCTGGCGCTCTTCGCGGCGCACAACGCGCTTGCGGCGCGGCTGCGGCATCTCGAGCCGCGGCTGCTAGCGGATCTGCAACAGCGCGGCTGGCCGGTGCATGCGTTGAGAATTCGCGTACGGCCGCAGCCGGTCAAGGAGCCGCCCCCCGTCAAGCAGGCGCGCATGACGCCGGTGGGCGCCGCCGCGCTGCAGGCGTTGAGCGAATCGCTTGCGCCTTCGCCATTGCAGGAAGCGCTCGCGCGCATGGCAGCCCGGCATCGGCGTAATCGCTGAGCGCTAACGAAAAAAAACGGCCCAGTGGGCCGTTTTTCATATTCATGCCGCCTGCGAGACCAGCGTCACGCGAACGCCGTCTGCGTTTCGTAAGCAAAGCCGCGCGGCGCCTTCTGCGTATCGTCGAACGTGACGATTTCGTACGCGTCTTCGTGCTTCAGCAATTCACGCAGCAGCGCGTTGTTCAGGCCGTGACCCGACTTGTACGCGGTGTACGACGCCAGCAACGGATGGCCGACCACGTACAGGTCGCCGATCGCGTCGAGCATCTTGTGCTTGACGAACTCGTCGTCGTAACGCAGGCCGTCGTTGTTCAGGATGCGGTACTCGTCGAGCACGATCGCGTTGTCCATGCTGCCGCCGCGAGCGAGACCTAGCTCACGCATCATTTCCACTTCATGCGCGAAGCCGAACGTGCGGGCACGCGCGATTTCGCGCACATACGACGTGTTGGCGAAATCCACTTCGAGCGCCTGACCGGTTTTGTCCACGGCCGGGTGACGGAAGTCGATCGTGAACTTCAGCTTGAAGCCGAAGTACGGATCGAGACGCGCGAACTTGTCGCCCTCGCGGATTTCGACCGGCTTCGTGACCTTGATGAACTTCTTGGCCGCGTTCTGTTCCTCGATGCCCGCCGACTGGATCAGAAACACGAAGGAACCCGCGCTGCCGTCCATGATCGGGATTTCTTCGGCGGTGACGTCGACGTAGAGGTTGTCGATGCCGAGACCCGCGCAGGCGGACATCAGATGCTCGACTGTCGACACGCGCGCGCCGTCTTTCTGCAACACGGAAGCCAGACGCGTATCGCCAATCGCCATCGCCGACGCAGGGATGTCCACCGGCGTGGCCAAGTCCACGCGCGAAAACACGATGCCAGTATCCGGCGCCGCCGGACGGAGCGTCAGGTCGACTTTGCGGCCCGAGTGCAGGCCGATGCCGACGGTCTTGACGATTGATTTGATTGTGCGCTGCTTCAACATGGTGGTCTTCTGTTCGATTGAAAATCCCAATCGGGAGTTTTTATTTCATAGCGCGAAGTATACTCCAATCCCCTGACAAGCGTCTTTTCAGGGAACGTATCAATCTGTTTCGCAGCGTTACCCTCATGCACCGCAATGGAAAGCGTGACGGGCCGATGCCCCGGAACGGAGGCGTTTCCGGTCATCGGCCCGCGTAACGGCCTGTCACAAAAGCGTCTTACTGCCGTTGCCGAAGCGCCACGCGGCATAAGCACGCGGGCTTGCGGCGAAGACAAGACGCCAGCAACTAGCTCAACGTCGCGAGAATACTCGCCGCATCGCTGACTTCGAATTTGCCGGCAGCCTCGACGTTCAGCGTCTTGACCACGCCGTCGTCGATCACCATCGCGTAGCGCTGGGAACGGATTCCCATGCCGCGCGCCGACAGATCCTGCTCCAGACCGAGCGCCCGTGTGAAAGCCGCACTACCGTCCGCCATCATGCGCACCTTGCCCGAGGCATGCAGATCGCGTCCCCACGCGCCCATCACGAACGCGTCGTTGACGGACACGCACCAGATCTCGTCGATACCCGCAGCGCGCAACTGCTCGGCATGCTCGACATAACCCGGTACATGTTTGGCCGAACAGGTCGGCGTGAACGCGCCGGGCAATCCGAAGATCACCACGCGCTTACCCGCCGTCTGCTCGCGCACGTCGAAACTGTTCGGTCCGATCGTGCAGCCCGCCCGCTCGTCTTCGACATATTCGAAGAGCGTTGCGTCGGGCAGCTTTTCACCTACTTTAATCATGCTCAGTCCTTTGCATCGATACGAAGCACGCTCGCACGTCTTCGTGTCGCAGTGAATTCCGGCTGGGCCATCGTTGGCCTTGCCGTCCGGCGGCAGTCGCCCTGTCTGCTTCGCGAATCAGCAGAGGGCAGTTGCCCCTGCCGCGAATCAGACGATACGCGACTTCTGCGCCGTTCACACGCCACGCTCGTGCATTCGTCCGCCAGCGCCGCTGCTCAACCGCAGCGCGGCAACGAAAGCCCGCTCCGCGCCGCTCAGTCCGCCTGCTTGCGCAGGAACGCCGGAATGTCGTACGTGTCGACGCCCTTTTCCTGCAGCGCCTGCACGTGCGATGCCGCCGTATCGCGCGACGTGCGCCACACTGCCGGCGTGTCCAGCGCGCCGTAATCGGCCGTGCTGGCGTGCCCCGCCGCCGGTGCGTACGCAGCGTGCTGCATCGCGCCGACCGGCTGGTTGTCGGTGCCGGTGCGCAGCAGCGTCATCGGTGCCGATTGCTGCTTCTTCGCCGCGCGGCCCAGACCCGTTGCCACCACCGTCACGCGCAGCGCGTCGCCCATCGCATCGTCGTACACCGCGCCGAAGATCACCGTGGCATCTTCCGCCGCGTAGCTCTTGATCGTGTTCATCACTTCGCGCGTTTCCGACAGACGCAGCGAACGGCTCGACGTGATGTTGACCAGCACGCCGCGCGCGCCCGACAGATCGACGCCTTCGAGCAGCGGGCTCGCCACCGCCTGTTCGGCCGCGAGACGCGCGCGATCGACACCGGCCACCGTCGCCGTGCCCATCATCGCCTTGCCCTGCTCGCCCATCACGGTCTTCACGTCTTCGAAGTCGACGTTCACCAGACCGTCGACGTTGATGATTTCCGCAATACCCGCGACCGCGTTGTTCAGAACGTCGTCAGCGCACTGGAAGCACTTGTCCATCTCGGCATCATCGCCCATCACCTCGAACAGCTTGTCGTTCAGAACGACGATCAGCGAGTCGACGTGATCCTCCAGTTGTTGCGAACCGGCTTCAGCGACGCGCATGCGCTTGCCGCCTTCGAACTCGAACGGCTTGCTGACCACACCGACGGTCAGAATGCCCATTTCCTTGGCGATCTGCGCGACCACCGGTGCGGCGCCCGTACCCGTGCCGCCACCCATACCCGCGGTGATGAACACCATGTGCGCGCCACGCAGTGCATCGGCGATACGCTCGCGTGCTTCTTCAGCGGCGGCGCGGCCCATTTCCGGCTTGGCACCCGCGCCCAGACCCGTGTTGCCGAGCTGGATCACCGCGGTTGCGCGCGAACGCGACAGTGCCTGCGCGTCCGTGTTCATCACGATGAAGTCGACGCCTTGCACGCCTTTGTTGATCATGTGCTGAACGGCATTGCCGCCAGCGCCACCGACACCGACGACCTTGATGATGGTGCCGTTCGTTTCGGTTTCCAGCATCTGGAATTCCATGTTGCCTCCGTCAAGATAAAAAAGTTACCGCCACTCGGCGTTATCCGGCAGGAGATCGGGCAACCTCCTGTCGCGCACCGGCCGCCGGCACCAGCGCGAATTACTCGAAACCTGTTGTCAGAAGTTGCCGAGGAACCAGTCCTTCATCCGCGAGAACACCTGTCCCATCGACCCCGACTGCACCGCAACCTTGCGCCCGCGCATGCGCTGCGAGCGGCCTTCGACGAGCAGGCCCATCGCCGTCGAATAGCGCGGATTGCGCACGACGTCGGCGAGACCGCCCGCGTACTCCGGCACGCCGATGCGCACCGGCTTCAGGAAAATGTCTTCGCCCAACTCGACCATGCCGATCATCATCGACGCGCCGCCGGTCAGCACGACGCCCGAGCTCAGCAGCTCTTCGTAGCCCGACTCGCGCACCACCTGCTGCACGAGCGAAAAGAGTTCTTCGACGCGCGGCTCGATCACCGCGGCCAGCGCCTGGCGCGACAGCGTGCGCGGTCCGCGCTCGCCGAGGCCCGGCACTTCAATCATTTCGTCCGGATCGGCGAGCGCCTGCTTGGCGATGCCGTAATCGACCTTGATGTCCTCGGCGTCCGGCGTCGGCGTGCGCAGCGCCATTGCGATGTCGCTGGTGATCTGGTCGCCGGCGATCGGAATCACCGCCGTGTGGCGAATCGCGCCTTCGCTGAAGATCGCGATATCGGTCGTGCCGCCGCCGATATCGACCAGCACCACGCCCAGTTCCTTCTCGTCTTCCGTCAGCACCGCCAGCGACGACGCGAGCGGCTGCAGAATCAGATCGTTCACTTCGAGGCCGCAGCGGCGCACGCACTTGACGATGTTCTGCGCCGCGCTCACGGCACCGGTGACGATATGCACCTTCACTTCGAGGCGGATGCCGCTCATGCCGATCGGCTCGCGCACGTCTTCCTGGCCGTCGATGATGAATTCCTGCGTCAGGATATGCAGCACCTGCTGATCGGTCGGGATGTTGATCGCCTTGGCCGTTTCGATCACGCGCGCGACGTCCGCCTGCGTGACTTCCTTCTCCTTGATCGCGACCATGCCGCTCGAATTGAAGCTGCGGATATGGCTGCCGGCGATCCCGGTGAACACGTTCGTGATCTTGCAGTCGGCCATCAGCTCGGCTTCCTCGAGCGCGCGCTGAATCGACTGCACGGTGGCTTCGATGTTCACCACCACGCCTTTCTTGAGCCCCTTCGACTCGCTCTGGCCGAGACCGATCACCTCGTAGTGGCCCTCGCCTTTCAACTCGGCGACGATGGCCACCACCTTCGACGTCCCGATGTCGAGGGCGACCAGCAGATCTTTATAGTCTTTACTCATAGCGTGCTCAGTGCGTGTGATGTCCGTTTACTTCTTGCCCTTGTCGGGTTCGCTGATGAAGCGCATGCCAGCGGCACGAATCGCGAAACCGTTCGGATAGCGCAAGTCCGCATACTCGATATCCTTCCCCCAACGTTGCGTCACCGCGCCCCATGCCGCGGCGAGGCGCCTGCTGCGATCGCCCAACGTGTCCTGATTGCGCTCACGTCCCAGCTCCACCTGCGTGCCGTTCGACAGCTTGACCGTCCATGCATAACGCGGCGACAGCGTCACTTCCTCGGGTGTCGCGCCCAGCGGCGCGAACCACTTCTGGAAATCGTGATAACGCGCGACCACTTCCTTCGCGGTGCCGTCCGGGCCGTCGAACGCGGGCAGGTCTTCGTCGAGCTCGCCCTGGTTCGCGGTGAACAGATCACCGTCGACGCTCACCAGCTGATCGCTGCCCCACGTTCCCAGCGGTTTGTACTCCTCCAGCGTGACAGCCAGCGCGTTCGGCCAGACCCGCCGCACGCTCGCGTGACGCACCCACGGCATCTGCTCGAACGCCTGCCGCGCGACGTCGAGATCGACCGTGAAGAAGTTGCCCTTCAACTTGCCGACGACGCCCGCGCGCACCGTCGGCGAATTGATGTGCTCGGTATCGCCGTCGATCTGGATTTCGCGCAGCGCGAAATTCGGGCGCTGGATCAGCCAGTAACCGCCCGCCGCCAGCAGCACGAGCACCAGCAACGCGTGCAGCGCGTTGGTGGCGAGGTTGAGCTGGCGAACGTTGTTCCACATGGTGTTGCTTTCGGGTGATCCCGGTTAGTCCTGCAGCGTCAGCGCCAACACGCCGACCACGAGTTCCTGATAGCTGATGCCGACCGCGCGCGCCGCTTTCGGCGGCAGCGAGTGATCGGTCATACCAGGCGCGGTGTTCACTTCCAGAAAATACGGATTGCCGGCGGCGTCGAGCATGAAGTCCGCGCGGCCCCAGTCGGTGCAGCCGAGCACGTCGAACGCGCGGCGCGCGAGCTGCTTCAGGCGCGTTTCTTCCGCTTCGCCGAGACCGCACGGAATCAGATACTGCGTGTCGTTCGCGATGTACTTCGCGTGATAGTCGTAGAACTCGCCGGCCGGCACGATGCGGATCACCGGCAGATCCAGATTGCCGGCGATGCACGCGGTGTACTCGCCGCCGCCCTCGATGCTCTTTTCGACCACGACGATGCGGTCGTGTTTCACGGCTTCGATCAGCGCGGCCGGCAGCGCATCCGCGCTCTTCACCTTGATCACGGCGACGCTCGAACCTTCGCTCGCCGGCTTCACGAACAGCGGCAAGCCGAGCTTCGCGACGATCTCTTTCGCGCGCGCTTCGTAGTCGTCGCCGCGCAGCACCGCTTCGAATGCCGGCGTCGGAATGCCGAGCTGCTGCCACACCAGCTTGGTGCGGAACTTGTCGAGGCCGAGCGCCGAGCCGAGCACGCCGCTGCCGGTGTACTTGATGCCGTAGAAATCGAGCGCGCCCTGAATCTGGCCGTTTTCGCCATAGCCACCGTGCAGCGCATTGAACGCGCGCACGAAACCTTCGTCCTTCAGCGCCGACAGCGGACGCTCGGCCGGATCGAACGGATGCGCGTCGACACCGGCGTCGCGCAGACCTTGCAGCACCAGCCGCCCGGAATTGAGCGATACCTCACGCTCGGCGGAGTTTCCGCCGAGCAGCACCGCTACCTTGCCGAATTGTTTCGGATCGATACTGCTCATGTCACACCTTCATTTCCTGAGCGAGGCGACCCGGCACACCGCCGATCGAACCCGCGCCCATCGTAATCACCACATCGCCGTCGCGCACCACCGTAGAGAGCGCGTCCGGCACTTCATCCACCGTATCGACGAAGACCGGCTCGACCTTGCCGGCCACGCGCAGCGCGCGCGCCAACGCGCGGCCGTCCGCCGCGACGATCGGCGCTTCGCCGGCCGAATAGACTTCGGTCAGCACGAGCGCGTCGACGGTCGACAGCACTTTGACGAAATCCTCGAAGCAATCGCGGGTGCGCGTGAAGCGGTGCGGCTGGAACGCCAGCACCAGACGCCGGCCCGGAAACGCACCGCGCGCCGCCGCCACCGTGGCGGCCATTTCGACCGGGTGGTGACCGTAGTCGTCCACCAGCGTGTAGGCGCCCGCGGCCTGGCCGTCGGCGATGACCGGCACTTCACCATAGCGTTGGAAACGGCGTCCGACGCCGTTGAAATCCGCGAGCGCTCGCTGGATATCGGCATCTTTCACTTCAAGTTCAGTCGCAATCGCAATCGCCGCGAGCGCGTTCTGCACGTTGTGCTCGCCCGGCAGATTCAACATGATGTCGAGCGGCGCCGCGTCTTCGCGCAGCGCGGTGAAATGCATACGGCCTTCGCGCGCTTCGACGTTGACCGCGCGCACCTGCGCATCCGCTGCAAGGCCGTAACGGATGATCGGCTTCGACACGAACGGCAGGATCTCCTTCACGTTCGGATCGTCGACGCACAGCACCGCTATCCCATAGAACGGCAGACGGTGCGTGAATTCAATGAACGCCTGCTTCAGACGCGCGAAGTCGTGGCCGTAGGTGTCCATGTGATCGGCGTCGATGTTCGTGATGACTTCGATCACCGGGAACAGGTTCAGGAACGACGCATCCGATTCGTCCGCCTCGGCGACGATGAAGTCGCCGGTGCCGAGCCGCGCATTCGCGCCCGCGCTGATCAACCGGCCGCCGATCACGAAGGTCGGATCGAGCCCGCCCGCAGCGAGCACGCTCGCGACCAGCGATGTGGTCGTGGTCTTGCCGTGCGTGCCGGCAATCGCGATGCCCTGCTTCAGACGCATCAGTTCCGCGAGCATCACCGCGCGCGGCACGATCGGAATGCGCCGATGACGCGCGGCCAGCACTTCCGGGTTGTCGCTGCGCACCGCGGTCGACACGACCACTGCATTCGCACCGTCGATGTTCTCAGCCGCATGCCCGATCGAAATGCGCGCGCCGAGCGCAGCGAGACGTTCGGTCACCGCGTTGCCCGACAGGTCCGAGCCGCTTACCTGATAGCCGAGGTTGACCAGCACCTCGGCGATACCGCTCATGCCGACACCGCCGATGCCGACAAAATGAATATGTTTGACGATGTGTTTCATTGCTTTCCTTCTGGGCTCGCACCCGCCGTCATCGAACCTTCACCTGCCACGGTCGCGCAAATGCGCGCGACCTGTTCCGTGGCATCCGGTTTCGCGAGCGAGCGCGAACGCTCCGCCATTTCCGCGAGACTTTCGCGCGTCTGGCTGCGCAACCAGTCGGCGAGTTTTTCCGCCGACAGATCGCGTTGTTGCACGACCAGCGCCGCGCCGTTGCCGGCGAGAAACGCTGCATTGGTGGTCTGGTGATCGTCGACCGCGTACGGGAACGGCACGAACAGCGCGGCGACGCCGACCGCCGAAATCTCCGACACCGTCATCGCGCCCGAGCGGCAGATCACCAGATCGGCGGCTTCGTACGCGCTCGTCATATCGTCGATGAACGGCACCAGCGAGACCTCGGGATGCTCGCCGTTATCGGCTTGCAGGCCCGCGGCCGCGTAGTTCTCGCGCAGCGCGTCGATATGCTTCGCGCCCGCCTGATGCACGATGCGCGGACGCTCGCCTGGTGCGAGCAGCGCAATCGCGCGCGGCACCACTTCGTTCAACGCCGCGGCGCCGAGACTGCCACCTACTACCAGTACGTTCAGCGGACCGCTGCGTTGCGCGTAGCGTGCTTTGGGTGCGTTCGCGCGCGCAAGTTCCTCACGAATCGGATTGCCGGTCCACTCGCCGTGCGGCAGCGCATTCGGGAACGCGACGAGCACGCGCTTCGCGAGTTTCGCGAGCACCTTGTTCGCGAGTCCCGCAATCGAATTCTGTTCATGCAGCACCAGCGGGCGGCCGCTCAGCGCGGTCATCACGCCAGCCGGGAATGTGATGTAGCCGCCCATGCCGAGTACGACATCAGGCTTCACGCGACGCAGCACGCTCAAGCTTTGCGTACACGCGCGCAGCAGATTCACCGGCAGCATCAGCTTGGTTTTCAGGCCCTTGCCGCGAACACCGCCAAAGCGCACGTATTCCATCGGAATGCCATGCTTCGGCACCAGCGTCGCTTCCATTCCCGCGGGATTGCCGAGCCACACGACTTTCCATCCCCACGCCTGCATCAGGTGCGCGACCGCGAGCCCCGGGAACACGTGTCCCCCGGTGCCGCCGGCCATCACCATCAGCGTGCGTTGCTGCGTGAGGGTCATACTTTCCCTCCGCGCATCAACACCCGATTCTCGTAATCGACCCGCATCAACACAGCGATCGCCACGCAATTCAGCAAAATCCCCGAGCCGCCATAGCTGACGAGCGGCAACGTCAGACCCTTCGTCGGCAGCAGGCCGAGATTCACGCCCATATTGATGAACGTCTGCGCGCCGAACCAGATGCCGACGCCCTTCGCGACGAGACCAGCGAACGTGCGATCGAGCGCGAGCGCCTGACGGCCGATTTCGAACGAGCGGCGCACGATCCAGTAGAACATCAGGATCACGACCAGCACGCCGACGAAGCCGAGTTCCTCGCCGATCACCGCGAGAATGAAGTCGGTATGCGCTTCTGGCAGATAGTTGAGCTTTTCGACGCTGCCGCCGAGCCCGACGCCGAACCACTCGCCGCGCCCGAACGCGATCAGCGAGTGCGTCAACTGATACGCCTTGCCCTGCGCGTAGCGGTCGTCCCACGGATCGAGGTACGCGAAGATCCGCTCGCGACGCCACGGCGACGCCCATACCAGCAACGTGAACGTGCCGACCGCGGTGGCCACCAGCCCGCCGAACAGCTTGCCGTTCACGCCGCCAAGGAACAGCACGCCCATCGCGATCGCCGCGATCACCATGAACGCGCCCATGTCCGGTTCGAGCAGCAGCAGCATGCCGACGAGGCCGACCGCGACCGCCATCGGCAGGAAGCCCTTCGCGAAGCTGTGCATGTATTCCTGCTTGCGCACCGTGTAGTTCGCCGCGTAAATCGTCACCGCGAGCTTCATGATTTCCGACGGCTGCATGTTCGTGATGCCGAGCGGAATCCAGCGGCGCGCGCCGTTCACGCCCTTGCCGATGTGCGGAATCAGCACGATCACCAGCGTGGCGAGCGTGATCAGGAACAGCTTCGGCGCGTATTTGTCCCACGTCGAAATCGGAATGCGGAACGTGACGACGCCGATCGCGCTGCCCATCAGGACGAAGATGATCTGGCGCACGAGGAACGCCCAATCGCGATACGACGCGTACTTCGGCGAATCGGGCATCGCGATCGACGCCGAATACACCATCACGATGCCGAGACCGAGCAGCGCGACGACGACCCACAGCAGCGAGTGGTCGTAGTCGAGCATGCGCGAGCGTAGCGGCCGCACGCCGTTGACCGCGCTCGCGAGACCGCTGCCGCCCGTGCGGGTGGACGCGCGGGAAGACGTGCCCGCGGCACCGCCGCTGCCGGCTGCTTCGCGCACGCCGAAACGTTCCGACCAGCTCATATCATCGTCCCCCGTTCGGCCGCGATGTCTTCCACCGTGCCGCGAAATACCGCCGCACGATGTGCGTAACCCTTGAACATGTCGAAGCTCGCGCACGCCGGCGACAGCAGTACCGCGTCGCCAGGCTGCGCAAGCGCGGTGGCTGCATGCGTCGCTTCTTCGAGCGTCGCGTGATCGGTCATCGCGACGCCGCTATGTTCGAGCGCCGCGCGAATCTGCGGCGCGTCGCGACCGATCAGCATCACCGCGCGGCACCAGCGCATCACCGGCGCGGCCAGCGGCTCGAAGTCCTGGCCCTTGCCGTCGCCACCGGCGATCAGCACGACGCGCTGCGCGAGGCCGTCGAGCGCGGCAACCGTCGCGCCGACGTTGGTGCCCTTGCTGTCGTCGACGTAATCGATGCCGTCGATCGACGCGATCAGTTCCACCCGATGCGGCTCACCGCGATATTCGCGCAGCCCATGCAGCAACGGCGCGCCGGGCAGGCCGATCGCGCGCGCGAGCGCATACGCGGCGAGCGCGTTGGCGGCGTTGTGCAAACCACGGATCCGCAATGCGTCGGCGGGCATCAGGCGCTTGAACGCGATGTCCGGCGTCGCGGCTTCTTCGTTCTTGCGACGGCGCTTCGTCACCGGCTCATCGGCGGCGTCGCGATCGTGCGCTTCGACGAGCCACACCATGCCGTTGTCGCGCAGCAAACCGAAGTCGCCGTCGTTCTTCGGCTCGTTCACGCCGAACGTGACGACCCCGGCGTCACCACTGGTTGGTGCCAGCGCCATCACGCGCGCATCGTCGCGATTCAGCACGCGCACGGTCTGTGTACCGAAGATGCGGCCCTTCGCCGCCGCGTACGCATCGAGCCCGCCGTGCCAGTCGAGGTGATCCTGCGTGATGTTCAGCACCGCCGCCGCATCCGGAGCAAACGTGTGCGACGTTTCCAGCTGAAAGCTCGACAGTTCGAGCACCCATACGTCGGGCAGCGCGGTGTTGTCGATCGCTTCCATCAGTTTGTCGAGCAGCGACGGGCTGATATTGCCCGCCACCGCGACCTTCCTGCCCGCGCGTTCGCACAGCAGACCGGCCAGACTCGTCGTCGTGGTCTTGCCGTTGGTGCCGGTAATCGCGACCACCTTCGGCGCGTAACCGGATTCACCGAGCGTGCGCAACGCCTGCGAGAACAGTTCGAGTTCGCCCCACACCGGAATGCCCTGCTCGCGCGCGGCGGAGATCAGCGGCAGCAGCTCGGCGGCAAACGGCGACAGCCCCGGGCTGATCGCGACCAGTTCGACACCGTCGAGCAGCACCGGCGCAAACGCGCCGCCGACGAAATCGGCGTCGACGCGATGCGCTTCGAGCGCGGACAGGTTCGGCGGCACCTCGCGCGTATCGGCCACGCGCAGCCGACAGCCGTGCCTGGCGCACCAGCGCGCCATCGCGAGACCGGATTCCCCCAGTCCCAGCACGAGCACCATCGGCTTTTGCCGATCCCGAAACTTCTCGCCGAACATCGCCTGCTTCCTTTAATACCTGCTGCTTAACGCAATTTGAGCGTGGACAAACCGAACAGACACAACATCAACGTGATGATCCAGAAACGCACGACCACCTGCGTTTCCTTCCAGCCTGACAATTCGAAATGGTGATGCAGCGGCGCCATCTTGAAGAAGCGCCGCCCTTCGCCGTAACGGCGCTTCGTGTATTTGAACCACGTGACCTGCAGCATCACCGACAACGTTTCCGCGACGAAAATGCCGCCCATGATGAACAGCACGATTTCCTGACGCACGATCACCGCGACCGTGCCGAGCGCGCCGCCGAGCGCGAGCGCGCCGACGTCGCCCATGAACATCTGCGCCGGATGGGTGTTGAACCATAGGAACGCGAGGCCCGCGCCGCCCATCGCCGAACAGAAGATCAGCAGTTCGCCCGCGCCCGGAATGTGCGGAAACAGCAGGTATTTCGAATAGACCGAGCTGCCCATCACATACGCGAACACGCCGAGCGACGCGCCGACCAGCACGACCGGCATGATCACGAGGCCGTCGAGGCCGTCGGTCAGGTTCACCGCATTGCTCGCGCCGACGATCACCAGATAGGTGAGCACGATGAAGCCCCACACGCCGAGCGGATAGGTGATCGACTTGAAGAACGGCAGCAACAGGTCCGCGCGCGCCGGCAAGCCCATCGACAAACCACTGCGCACCCACGCCATGAACAGGTCGAGCACGCGCACGTTGTTCGCCTCGGACACGCTGAACGCAAGATAAACCGCCGCGAACAGGCCGATCAGCGACTGCCAGAAATACTTCTCGCGCGACGACATGCCGCGCGGATCCTTGTAGACCACCTTGCGGTAATCGTCGACCCAGCCGATCACGCCGAAACCGAACGTGACCAGCATCACGATCCAGATGAAGCGATTGGTCAGATCGGCCCACAGCAGCGTGGCGACCGCGATACCGAGCAGAATCAGCACGCCGCCCATCGTCGGCGTGCCGGATTTGACAAGATGAGTTTGCGGACCGTCGGTGCGAACAGCCTGGCCGACCTTCATCGCGGTCAGCTTGCGAATCACAGCCGGGCCGCAGACGAGCCCGATCAACAGCGCGGTGATGGTGGCCATCACCGCGCGAAACGTCAGATAACTGAACACGCGCAGGAAGGTTGCGTCATTCTGCAGCCATTGCGCCAGCGCCAGTAGCATGCTTGGTCCTTCTTATTTCAGTGTGCGGCGGGCGTCGTGCCCGCGGCGTTGGGTTGTGGACTCGTTACGGCGTCCACCACACGCTCCATTTGCATGAAGCGCGAGCCTTTCACGAGAAGCGTTGCGGCCGCGCCGAAGCCGGCCTGCTGCAGTTGCGCGACCAGCGTGCCGACATCGGCGACGTGATGCGCGTCTGCGCCGTACGCGGTGCAAGCGTCGCGCGACGCGTCGCCCATCGCATACAGCGCGTCGATGCCGCGCTCTTTCGCATACGCGCCGATTTCGCGGTGAAACGCCGGGCCGTGGTCACCCACCTCGCCCATATCGCCCATCACGAGTACGCGCGGCGACGGCCGCGATGCGAGCACGTCGATCGCCGCGCGCATCGAATCGGGATTGGCGTTGTAGGTGTCGTCGATGACGGTCGCGCCGGCGAGCGAGCCGAGCGCGGCCTGTTTGACCTGCAGACGCCCTTTCACCGGCGCGAACGATTCGAGACCGCGCTTGATCGCGTCGAGCGATACACCCGCCGCAAGCGCCGCCGATGTCGCGGCGAGCGCGTTGTGCGCGTTGTGATCGCCGAGCACCTGCAATGTGACGTCGAACTGGCCTTGCGGTGTGTCGATGCTCAGATGCTTGCCGTCGAAGCGGCCTTTCACCGCGGCTTCGGTCGTACGCTCCGCGCTATTCAGCGCGAAATCGATGATGCGGTTGCCGGTGGCGGCGACGCGCCAGATGCTCGCGTACGCATCGTCGGCGGGGAACACCGCCGTGCCGTCGCGCGGCAACGCGTGAATCACGCTCGCGTGTTCGAGCGCGACCGCTTCGACCGTCGCCATGAATTCCTGGTGCTCGCGCTGCGCATTGTTGACGACCGCAACGGTCGGCTCGGCGAGCTTTGCGAGCAGTTCAGTTTCGCCGGGGTGGTTCATGCCGAGTTCGACGACCGCGAGCCGATGCGCGGCGTGCAGGCGGAACAGCGTCAGCGGCAGACCGATGTCGTTGTTGAAGTTGCCCGCGGTCGCCAGACGCGCATCCGCGCCGACCGCTGCCGCGAAGATCGACGCGATCATTTCCTTGACCGTGGTCTTGCCGTTGCTGCCCGTCACCGCGACGAGCGGCATTTCGAACTGGCGGCGCCAGCCGCGCGCGAGCGCGCCGAGCGCGTCGCGGGTATCGGCGACGCGAATCGCCGGCACGTTCCAGCCGTCCGGCGTGCGCGTGACGAGCACGGCCGCGACGTTGCGCTCGGCCACTTGCGGCAGAAAGTCGTGCGCGTCGAAGCGCTCGCCCTTGATCGCGATGAACAGATCGCCGGGGCCGGCGCTGCGGCTATCGGTCGACACGCGCTCGAAGCGCACGCTGTCGTCGCCTGTCACTGTCGCGCCGGGGATCTGCGCGGCGGCCGCGCGTAGCGAGAACATGCTCATTCGCCACCTCCGCGTGCTTGCGTCGCCCGCGCGGCGAGCGCGAGGCGGGCGTGGTCCTGATCGGAGAAAGCGCGTTTCTTGCCCATGATTTCCTGTGTCGCTTCGTGCCCCTTGCCGGCCAGCACGATCACGTCTTCGCGCGCGGCACCACGGATCGCCTGTAGGATCGCGCTCGCGCGGTCCTCGATGCAG
This sequence comes from Paraburkholderia sp. ZP32-5, assembly GCF_021390495.1. Lineage (NCBI taxonomy): Bacteria > Pseudomonadati > Pseudomonadota > Betaproteobacteria > Burkholderiales > Burkholderiaceae > Paraburkholderia > Paraburkholderia sp. ZP32-5. The sequence continues at coordinate 3,687,469 of NZ_JAJEJP010000001.1, forward strand.
CGTGCGCGGGACGCGTCTTTCATGCCTGCGGTGATCTGTTCGATGATCGCGAGCGGATCTTCGCTGCGCGGGTTGTCGCTGGTCACGACGACGCCGTCCGCGAGCCGCTCGGCGATTGCACCCATCAGCGGACGTTTGGTCGCATCGCGATCGCCGCCGCAGCCGAACATGCAGATCAGTTCGCCTCCGCGCGCGGTCGCGATCGGGCGCAGCGCTTCGAGCGTTTTTTCGAGCGCGTCGGGCGTGTGCGCGTAGTCGATCACGACGAGCGGCTCGTCGTTCTGCAGACGGCCACCGAGGCGTTGCATCCGGCCGTTCACCGGCTCGAGCTTCGCGAGTTCGGCGAGCGCCGCGTCGAACGGCACATCGGCGGCGAGCAGCGTGCCGAGCACCGCGAGCAGATTGCTGACGTTGAAGAGGCCAAGCGTTTGCACTTCGACGTCGGCGTTACCCCAGTCGGACGTGTTCAGATGAAACGCGGTGCCGGTGGCCGTTGCGCGCACGTTCGATGCGAGCAGCCATGCGTCGGCCGACGGCATGTCCTGCGGAATGCCAGCCGGAGCTGGGTCAATCCCATACGCGATCGTGCGCGCGTGACCCTGCGTGCTGGCAAGCAGACGGCGCCCGGCCGCATCGTCGCGATTGATCACCGCCGCGCTCAGCTCGGGCCATGCGAACAGGCGCGCCTTGGCCGCCTCGTAGGCGTCGAACGTGCCGTGATAGTCGAGATGGTCCTGCGTCAGATTCGTGAACACCGCGATGTTGAACGACGTGCCATTCACGCGCCCCTGATGCAGCGCATGCGACGACACTTCCATCGCGATCGCCTGCGCGCCCGCGTCGCGCAACTGTGCGAGGCTGCGCTGCAGTTGCGGCGCGTCGGGCGTCGTGAAACCGGTGTGCGCAAGCTGGCCGGGAAAGCCTGTGCCGAGCGTGCCGACGATCGCGCATTTGGAGCTGAGCGCGGAAAGCGCGGCGGCGATCCACTGGCTGCACGAGGTCTTGCCGTTGGTGCCGGTGATGCCGACGGCGAGCATCGCGTCGCTCGGGTCGCTGTACCACGCGCTCGCGATCGTGCCGGCGAGTTCGTTCAACGCCGGCACCGCGTGCGCGACTGACGGATCCAGCGTGCCGCTGAAACCTTCCGGTTGCACCAGTACCGCGGCCGCGCCGCGCTCGATCGCGCTGGCGATGAACGGGCGATTGTCCGCGCCGTCGACCGCATACGCGAAAAATGCATCGCCGGCCGCCAGCGAACGCGTGTCGGCGTGCAGATGCGCACCTGGCTGCACGTGATCGTGCAGCCAGGCGAGGGCGTCGGCGATCTGCCGGTGCGCTGGATGTTGCTCGCGCAGCGCGCTCATCGCTCGACTCCCGGGTGAGTCTTCGAGTTGGCAGAAATGGTCATCTTTTTCACGCCGGCGCTGGTGGGCAATTTCTTCGCCTGCACCGGTGTAGCGGGCGCGCCGGGCGCGGGCGGCGCCGAATCGTCGGACACCACCATCTGCTTGACCGGCATGTCGGGCGGCACATTCAGCGCGCGCAACGTATCGCCGACGATGCCGGAGAACACCGGACCCGACACCTGGCCGCCGAAGTGGCTGCCCGCGGTCGGCTCGTCGACCGACACGGCAACGACGATGCGCGGGTTCGGCATCGGCGCCATGCCGACGAACGACGCGCGGTATTTGGAGTGGTCGTAGCCGTGCGGACCGTGCTTGTACGCGGTACCGCTCTTGCCGCCGACGCGATAGCCGGGCACCGCCGCATCCGGCGACGTGCCTTGCGCCGACACGACGGATTCGAGCATCGTGCGCACTTCGCGCGCGGTAGTCGGCGAGAAGACCTGCGGACCGGTAGCGGGGGCATCGCCCGGAGAATGGAAAATCGTCACCGGCATGATCTGGCCATCGTGCGCGATCGCGGTGTACGCACGGCCCAGCTGGAACAGCGACACCGACAAGCCGTAGCCGTACGACATCGTCGCCTGCTCGATACGGCGCCAGCTCTTCCACGGACGCAGACGACCCGCCGCCGCGCCGGGGAACCCGACCTTCGGCGCCTGACCGAGACCGATGCTGGTGTACATGTTCCACATCTCTTCGGGCCGCAACTGCATCGCGATCTTGGTCGCGCCGATGTTGCTCGACTTCTGGATCACGCCGCCGACCGTCAGCACGCCGAAGCCGCTGTCGTCAGTGATCGGCGCGCCGTCGAGAACGAAGTGGCCGTTGCCCGTATCCACCAGTGTAGTCGGCGTGACGCGGTGCAGATCGAGTGCAAGCGAGATCGTGAATGGCTTCATGATCGAGCCCGGCTCGAACGTATCGGTCAGGATGCGGTTGCGCAGCTGCTCGCCGGTCAGGTGCGAGCGGTCGTTCGGGTTGTAGGTCGGGTAATTGACGAGCGCGAGCACTTCGCCGGTGCGCACGTCGATCACCATTGCCGCGCCGGCCTTCGCCTTGAATTTCTCGACTGCCGCTTTCAGGTTCGTATACGCGATGTACTGGATCTTGCTGTCGATCGACAGATCGACGTCCGTGCCGTTGTGCGGCACCACCTGCTCGTCCACATCCTCGATGATGTGGCCCATGCGGTCCTTGATCACGCGGCGGCTGCCCGACATGCCGGCGAGCATCTTCTGATCGCCCAGCTCGACGCCTTCCTGACCTTCGTCCTCGACGTTGGTGAAACCGATCAGGTGAGCGGTGATCTCGCCCTCTGGATAGAAGCGCTTGTATTCCTCGCGCGAATAGATGCCGGCGATGTCGAGCGCTGCGACTTTCGCTGCGACGTCGAGCGGCACCTGGCGCTTCACGTAGACGAAGTTCTTGTCTTCCGACAGCTTCGCGCGCAGCTCCTTCGTGGTCATGTCGAGCAGCTTGCCGAGCGAGTCGAGCTTGTCCGCGCCGAGGTCGTCCGGCACCGATTCGGGAATCGCCCAGATTGCGCGCACCGGCAGACTCGTCGCGAGCACGAGACCGTTTCGGTCGAGAATCTTGCCGCGCGTAGCCGGCAGTTCGATACGACGCTGATAGCGGATTTCGCCCTGCTTCAGATAGAACGCGTTGCCCGGTCCCTGAATCCAGAACGCGCGCGCGGCCAGCGCGACGAACGCCATGAACAGCATGAACACGACGAGCTTCGAGCGCCACATCGGCAGACGCACCGACAGGATCGGGTTGGCCGAAAACGCGACGCTCTTGTGCGCCGACGACGCTTTTTTCATCGCGTGCCTCCGCGACGGGTCGCAGCCGGCGCGGAGGCCGGAGCGGATGTCGGAATGGGCGCATCCATCGCCGTCGCGGCGCCGGGGGCGAGCGTCAGGTACTGGGTGCGGCCGGTCGTGACCGATTGCATCTTCAGCGAGGTCGTAGCGAGTTGCTCGATGCGCGACGTTTTCGACAGCGCGCTCTGCTGATATTGAAGCTGCGAATAGTCCTGCTGCAGTTGACGCTCCTGCGATTGCGCACGCTGCAACTGGATAAAGATTTGACGCTGCTGATTGGTCGCGTTGACGACCGACAACGCACAGCCCATCACGATCATCAGCAGGAAGATATTGAGACGGTTCATGGCGCGATCCGCTCCGCCACGCGCATCACGGCAGAACGGGCGCGCGGGTTATCGGCGACTTCGGCGTCGCTCGCGAATACACGGCCGATGATTTTGAGCGGAGGGCTCGGCAGGTCGACCGCGCGAATCGGCAGCCGGCGGTCGACCGCCGGCGTGCTCGCGTGCGCCTGCATGAATCGCTTGACGATCCTGTCCTCGAGCGAATGAAAGCTGATGACCACCAGCCGCCCCCCTTGCTCCAACAACGACAATGCTGCTTCTAGAACGACTTGCAGCTCCGCAAGCTCTTGATTGACGTGAATCCGTATAGCCTGAAAGGTGCGGGTTGCCGGGTCCTTGCCCTTCTCACGGGTTTTGACGACGTTAGCCACGATTTGGGCAAGCTCGCCCGTGCTGACGAGAGGCCCAAGACGGTCGGACTCTGCCCGGCGAGCAACAAGCGCCTTTGCAATCTGAAAAGCAAACCGTTCTTCCCCATAATCTCGTATCACCTCCGTCAATTCCTGCACCGTGGCCCGCGCGAGCCAGTCAGCGGCAGACTCGCCGCGCGTCGGGTCCATTCGCATGTCGAGCGGGCCATCGGCGCGAAAGCTGAAGCCCCGCTCCGGATCGTCGACTTGCGGCGACGACACGCCCAGATCCAGTAAAACACCCGACACACGCCCTACTCCGCGCTCCGCCATCGCGGCGCGCAGTGAAGCAAAACTTTCATGCACGATGCCGAAGCGCGGATCCGCGATGCGCTGCGCCGTCGCAATCGCGAGCGGATCCTTGTCGAACGCAATCAGCCGCCCCGCTTCGCCCAGCCGCTCCAGCACCAGACGGCTATGACCGCCACGGCCGAACGTGCCGTCGACGTACGTGCCATCCGCGCGCGTGACGAGCGCATCGACCGCTTCATTCAGCAGCACCGTGCGATGCTGCAATTCGTTTCCCATCGCAGGTGCCATATAAATAAGCCGCGATCAGAACGTGAAATCTTTCAACGCGTCGGGCATGCCCTCGGCGATCGCCGCCTGTTCCTTCGCGGCGTAGGTTTGTGCATCCCATAACTCGAAGTGACGGCCCATGCCGAGCAACGTCACTTCTTTTTCCAGACTGCCGGCCATGCGCAATTCCGGCGACACCAGCACGCGGCCTGCGCCGTCCATCTCTACGTCCATTGCGTTACCGAGAAAAATGCGGCGCCACCAGGTGGCGTTCATCGGCAGATTGCCGACCTTCTCGCGGAACACTTCCCATTCGGGGCGCGGAAACAGCAACAGGCAGCCGTCCGGGTGCTTGGTGATCGTCACCCGGCCCTCTGCCTGTGTCTGCAGCGCATCCCGATAGCGAGAGGGAATCGACATCCGCCCTTTCGCATCGAGCGTCAGCGCCGACGCCCCTTGGAACACTTCGTTCTCCCCTCTTGCGACGCTGTTGCGCCGACCGCTCGATTCGTAAAAATCTACCCGAAAGTGGTACCGAGATCACACAAAAATACACTTTCTCACACTGTCTCCCACTTTAGAGGAACGCTAAACACGGGTCAAGGGAGATACCCGCTTTTCGCATCGATTTTGTTTGCTAGAACAAGGACTTAGCGCGACTCCTTCACGTCAGACATAAAACGGAAAACCGTTATAAATGAATGAGCTAGTGAAGCTTGTGAAGGTGATACGTGAAAAGTGCGGGGGAACAGCGCGGATTGAAAGAGATCGTTAAGCGGGATCGGCGGGGATAAATAGACGTTCCGGGGACAAATGACGAACGGCGCGCGCGGCGCCGTCCCACTTTCGAAAATTGAGTCAGCGAGTCAGTCAGCGGCTCGCTTGACAACTCGCCGGCCAACTCATTTAGCCATCGAGCTGGCGATGCGTTCTTTATATGTAATAAGCGGTGCGAGTCATTACCTTCGACATCGCGCGCATCAGCGCTCGCGCGGGAAACGGCAATTCGACGCCGCCGGCGTCCATCGCGGCTTTGCCGTGCTGCGCTTCGTCGACACGCATCTGCTCGACGATCGCACGCGATTCGTGATCCGCGGCGGGCAACTGATCGAGATGGCTGTTGAGATGCTGCTCCACCTGACGCTCGGTTTCGGCCATGAAGCCGAGACTCACGCGATCACCCATGCGCCCGGCGGCGAGACCGATCGCGAGCGCGCCGGTATACCAGACCGGATTCAGCAGACTGGGACGCGAGTCGAGTGCTTCGAGGCGCTTCGAGGTCCACGCAAGATGATCTTCTTCCTCCACTGCGGCGCGATCGAACACCGCGCGCAACGACGGCGAGCGGGTCGCGATTTTCTGCGCCTGATATAGAGCCTGCGCGCAGACCTCGCCGACGTGATTCACGCGCATCAAACCGGCCGCATGCGCGCGCTCCGCGGGCGACAGTTCGGGCGCCTCGGAACTCGCCGCCGATTCCCGCGGAAGCGGCATCGGACGACTCATTCGAGACACCCCCGTCAGTGAGCGTAAACCCCGATCAAACTCGCTAATCAACTCGTCCAGCAACATGAAGCACTCTCCGATTCGAGAACCGCCTCGCCGACCCGAAAGCTCCGTGCGACAAGGCTTTGCCACGCAAAGCCGGCTCCGCGGCAACCTCGAATCCGCATGAAATGAGCGGCTAATTTCCGATTTTAGACCATGTTGCGTAAACGAAACAGGAGCCGTCCAGGCCCCCTCCTTTTTCTTTGTGCCATGTATGCCTTTTGTTACATTACGTGGCGAACTTCTCGCGAAGTTGCTCAAGCAAGGCCCTAGCACCAGACAAAATATTTATCTGCCTTGTACAAAAGATTCGCAGTATTCCTTGGAGATCATTCGATGAAAAAGTCGCTTCTCGCTCTCGCAGCACTGGGCGCATTCGCAGGCGTCGCACATGCTCAGAGCAGCGTGACCCTGTACGGCATCATTGACGTTGGTATCAACATGAATACCAACTCCGGTGGCTTCCACAAGTACGACATGTCCAGCGGCGTCATGCAAGGTTCGCGTTTCGGCCTGCGTGGCACGGAAGATCTGGGCGGCGGTCTGAAGGCCCTGTTCGTGTTGGAAAACGGCTTTGACGTTACCAACGGCAAGCTCGGCCAAGGTGGCCTGATGTTCGGTCGTCAAGCGTACGTCGGTCTGTCGAGCCAGTTCGGCACGGTCACGCTGGGTCGTCAGTACGACTCCGTCGTCGACTACGTCGGTCCGTTCGAAGCAGGCGATCAGTGGGGCGGCTACATCGCGGCTCACCCGGGCGATATCGACAACTTCAACAACGCGTATCGCACCAACAACACGATCAAGTACACGAGCGCAAACTACGGCGGCCTGACGTTCGGCGGCACGTATAGCCTCGGCGGCCAGGCAGGCAACTTCACCGGCAACCAGATCTGGTCGTTGGGCGCTGGCTATAACAACGGCCCGTTGGCTTTGGGCGTTGGCTACTTGAACGCACGTACGCCGGCAGCTTCGGGCGGTATCTTCAACAACGGCGGCACGATCGCAGCACCGAATGCAGCTGTGACGAGCCCGGTGTACGCTGGCTTCACGTCGGCTAACACGTACCAGGTCATCGGCGCGGGCGGTTCGTACACGTTCGGCGCGGCAACGGTCGGCCTGACGTATTCGAACATCCGCTTCGGCAACCTGGGCAAGACGTTCGCGTCGCCGTTCGCAGGTCAGTCGGCTACGTTCAACAACGGCGAAATCAACTTCAAGTACCAGTTGACCCCGGCATTGCTGGTCGGCGCAGCGTATGACTACACGCGCGGCGCACAGATCGACGACGCATCGCGTGCTTCGTACCACCAAGGTTCGGTCGGCGTGGATTACTTCCTGTCGAAGCGCACCGACGTGTACGTGATCGGCGTGTATCAGCATGCCAACGGCGAAACCCTGAACGCAGCTGGCGCGGTTGTCGACGCAACGGCTGGCATCAACGGCCTGACCGGTTCGTCGACGAACAACCAGTTCACGGCTCGCGTCGGTATCCGTCACAAGTTCTAATAAGTCGTAAAAACGCAGTTTTCTCTCAAAGGCGCCTTCGGGCGCCTTTTTTTATCGCTGCGTTGTTTTCGTTGGCGGGAATGCGATGGGCCGCTGTTTGCGTTGCCGGCGTCGTGTGTCTGTCATTTTGGCTGGTGCCGGGAGGCGCGGCGTGGGTGATGGACGAAAAAAACCCGGTGGACTGCTTGCTGTCCACCGGGTTTTCTTTTTTGCGTGCCGACCTACGTATTTATATCAGTCGGGAAATTCGTCGGCCAGGGTCGCGCCGACGATGCGCTGGCTGCGCGGGATCAGCTCACACCCGCCCGTCGCGCAACTCGCGGCGCAGAATCTTTCCGACATTGCTCTTTGGCAGTTCCGTGCGGAATTCGACGAGTTTGGGTCGCTTGTAGCCGGTCAGTTGTGTTTTGCAGTACGCGAGGATGTCCTGATCGGTCAGCGCCGGATCTTTCTTCACGACGAACAGTTTGACCGCTTCGCCCGAATGCTGGTCGGGCACGCCAACCGCGGCAACTTCGAACACGCCCGGCAGTTTCGCGACGACGTCCTCGATCTCGTTCGGATACACGTTGAAGCCGGATACCAGAATCATGTCCTTCTTGCGATCGACGATCTTCACGAAGCCATCCGCGTTCATCGTGCCGATATCGCCCGATTTGAAGAAGCCGTCCGGCGTCATCACCTTCGCGGTCTCGTCCGGGCGATTCCAGTAACCCGCCATGACTTGCGGGCCGCGGATGCAGATCTCGCCCGGCTGACCGAGCGGCACTTCATTGCCCTCGTCGTCGCGGATCGAAATTTCGGTGGACGGCAGCGGCAAACCGATCGTGCCGTTGTACTCGGTTGCGGTGACCGGATTGCAGGTCGCGGACGGCGACGTCTCCGACAGCCCGTACCCCTCGATGATCGGGGTGCCCGTCAATTCGAACCAGCGCTTCGCGACGGCTTCCTGCACCGCCATGCCGCCACCGTTCGCGGTGAGCAGCTTCGAGAAATCGAGCTTGTGGAAGTCGGGGCAGTTCAGCATCGCGTTGTACAGCGTGTTCACGGCGGGAATCGTATTGATCGGATAGCCCTCGAGCGCCTTGATCATGCCAGGAATATCGCGCGGATTCGGAATCAGCACGCCCATGCCGCCGGTGCGGATCGTCAGCAGCCCGCACACGGTCAGCGCGAATACGTGATACAGCGGCAGCGCGACGACGGTGATGAACTGATCGATATCCGTGCGGCCCTCGCGCACCGGATTGAGCCAGACCTCCGACTGCAGCACGTTGGCGATCAGATTCCGGTGCAACAGCGTCGCGCCCTTGGCCACGCCGGTCGTGCCGCCCGTGTATTGTAGAAACGCGATGTCGTCCGGCCCTTGCTGGACCGGCTTGAACGTCTGGCTCGCACCCTGCGCGATCGCGGCGTTGAACTTGATGTGCCCTGGCAGACTCCACGCCGGCACCATCTTCTTCACCTTGCGCACGACGAAGTTCACGAGCGCGCCCTTGATCCCCAGCAGGTCGCCCATCGCCGCGACGACAACATGCTTGACCTGGGTATTGCGGGCGATTGCCTGCAGCGTGCCCGCGAAATTTTCGAGCAGGATGATCGCTTCCGCGCCGCTATCCTTCAACTGATGTTCGAGCTCACGCGGCGTATAGAGCGGATTGACGTTCACGACCACATAGCCCGCGCGCAGGATCGCGGCAATCGCGACCGGATATTGCAGCACGTTCGGCATCATGATGGCGACGCGCGCGCCGCGGGGGAGCCCTTTCGACTGCAGCCACGCGGCGAGCTTGAGCGACAACGCGCCGAGTTCGCCGTAGCTGATTTCCTTACCCATGCAGACGAACGCCGGCCTGGCGCGATGCTCGCGGAAGGCCTCTTCCAGCAGTTCGGCCACCGACGAATAGCGCGTGGGGTCGATCTCCGCGGGAACGCCGGGCGGATAAGATTTCAGCCAGATTTTCTGCATGCAGCGTCTCCTGAATTATTTTCGAATGGTCGTGCTAAAAATGCATCGTAGCATGTGCATATTGCGGCCAATGATAAAAACGGGGTGGTTAGACTGCCGACTCGAGCCGCCAAGATTCGGGCGCCGGCTCAAGGTGTAGCCTGGTTCGAGACCCGCTCGACTTCGACGAGACAGTCATAAAAAGTCGCCGAGCCGCCGAGGTCGGTCAGTGCCTGACTCGTCAGCTGGTTCGCATTGCGGCCATCCGGCGCGAGCTTTTTCCACCAGATCGACAATCCGACCACCAGCCCCTCTCGCGCCCTGTCGGTCACACGGGCGCGCGCCTGCATCGAGCCGCGGTCGTTGAAGATGCGCACGAGATCTGCGTCACTGATGCGCCGTACGTGCGCATCGGCTGGATGAATGTCGACATGAGGTTCGCCTTCTGTCGCGCGCAAACTTTCGATGTTCACGAAGGTGCTGTTCAGGAAATTGCGCGCGGGCGGCGAAATCATCGCAAGCGGGTAGCGGACGGCGAGCTCGGGCGCGCCGTCGGCGGATTCGTAGGGTGGCAGATAATCCGGCAGCGGATCGAGCCCCTGCTGGGCGAGGCGCTCGCTGTAAAACTCGCATTTGCCGGATGGCGTGTAAAAGCCGCCTTCGGCGAATGGCGCATCGGGCAGCTTCAGCTTGGCCCAGCCGGCCCGCTTCAGCGCGGGCCAATCGACGCCATCGAGCAGTTTGTTGTCCCACCGGAACGCCGCTTGCGCGACGGTTTCGTCGCTGTCGAACAGCGCCGGCTCGTCGATGCCCATCTGCCGCGCGAGGCCGCGAAAGATCTCGGTGTTTGGGCGCGCCTCGCCTACCGGGGCGATCGCGGGCAGATTGACCATCACGTGCGTATGTCCGTACGACTTGTGCACATCGAGGTGCTCGAGTTGCGTCGTGGCTGGCAGCAGCAGATCGGCGTAGTCGGCGGTGTCGGTCTGGAAATGCTCGAGCACGATCGTGAACAAGTCCTCACGCGCGAAGCCGGCCGCGACTCGCTCCGAATCCGGCGCAACCGCCACCGGATTCGAGTTATAGACGACAATCGCCTCGATTTTCGGGCCAAAGGTGGCGTCGCCGGGATGCAGCAGCGCGTCGCCAATCGCGTTCATATTGATGACGCGGCTCGTTTTCGCTGGCCAGCCCGGCATCAAGTCGGGACGCTGCAGCGCGTAGGAATCGACCGGCGCCCAGCCGCTCGACGACAGCAGCGCACCGCCCGCCCGCTCGCGCCAGGCCCCCGTCAGTGACGGCAGGCAGGCGATCGCGCGCACCGCGTTACCGCCGCCGCGCACGCGCTGCAGGCCGTAATTCAGGCGAATCGCCGACTTCTTCGTGCTGCCGTAAAGTCGCGCTAGATCCGTGATTACGTGTTCTTCGATGCCGCAAATCTCGCTAACGCGCGCAGGTGGATAGCTGAGCGCGCGTGCCTTCAGTTCGGCAAAACCCAGCGTGTGCGCCGCGATGTAGGCATGATCGAGCAGGTCTTCGGTGATCAGCACGTTCATCATCCCGAGCGCCAGCGCGCCGTCGGTGCCAGGCTTCGGCGCGATGTGCTGGTGGCATTTCTCGGCGGTCAGCGAGCGATACGGATCGATTGCGATCAGGCGCGCACCACGGCGCTTTGCCTCCTGCGCAAGGGTCCAGAAGTGCAGATTCGATGCAATCGGATTCGCGCCCCAGATCAGAATCACTTCGCTTTCGGCGAAGAATTCGGTGTGCATGCCGATGCCCGCGCCGTACGTGTACTTGAGGCCCGCGGCGCCGGCGGCCGCGCAAATCGTGCGATCCAACTGCGATGCACCGAGTTTGTGGAAGAAACGTTGCGCGATGCTGTCGCCTTGCACAAGCCCCATCGTGCCGGCGTAGCTATACGGGACGATTGCCTCTGGCGCGCGGCGGGCGATGTCCGCGAGGCGGCTTGCGGCAAGCTCGAGCGCTTCATCCCAACTGATCGGCTCGAAGCGGCCCTCGCCCTTACGGCCGACACGCCGCATCGGTGTGGTCAGCCGGCTCGGGTGGTAGACACGGTCGGCATAGCGGCTGACTTTCGTGCACAACACGCCCTGTGTCGGCGGATGCCCTGGATCGCCAGCCACCTTGATCGCCCGTCCGTTCTCGACGGTCACCCGCATCGCGCAAGTGTCGGGGCAATCGTGCGGGCATACCGCGCGCGCGAATTCGGTGGGGGCGTTCATCGGCAATCGGTCCGGGCAAGCAATGCGGTGGTCAGGCAAAGCGAAATTTTATTACGTCAATCAGCCACCGACGTGAGTGGTGCCGCCAAAAATGCCTTCGGCGTAGAATCGATTATCCCAGCGCCGGGGCCAGCGTGGTTCCGAGCGATCTCACGCAAGTCACGCACAAGCGATCGATACTCCATCATGAAACTGATCCCCGAAATCCAGGCCGCTCGCGGCGAAATCCAGACCCTTCGACGAACCATCCATTCTCATCCGGAGCTGTGCTACGAAGAGAAAACGACAGCCGATCTCGTGGCGCGGACGCTCGAATCCTGGGGCATCGAGACGCACCGTGGATTGGGGAAGACTGGCGTTGTCGGCGTATTGAAACGCGGCAGTAGTCCCCGCGCGATTGGTCTACGAGCCGACATGGATGCCCTACCAATTCAGGAACTGAACAGTTTCGAGCATCGGTCGAAAAACGACGGCAAGATGCATGCGTGCGGCCACGATGGTCATACCGCGATGCTGCTGGGTGCGGCGCACTACCTGGTTAAGCACGGCGACTTCGACGGCACGATCGTGTTTATCTTTCAACCGGCGGAAGAAGGTGGTGCCGGCGCGCAAGCGATGATCGACGATGGTCTTTTCACCAAATTCCCGGTGGATGCGGTGTTTGGTATCCATAACTGGCCGGGCATGCCAGCAGGCAACTTCGGCGTGACCGAAGGCCCGATCATGGCGTCGAGCAACGAATTTCGCATCGAAATCAAGGGGACCGGCGCACATGCCGCGCTGCCTCATAATGGCCGTGATCCCGTCTTTACGGCTGTGCAGATTGCGAATGGGCTGCAGAGCATCATCACGCGAAACAAGAAACCGCTGGATACCGCTGTGCTGTCGATCACGCAGATCCATGCCGGCGATGCGGTCAACGTGGTCCCGAACGATGCGTGGATTGCAGGAACAGTGCGGACTTTCACCACGGAAACGCTCGACCTGATCGAAACGCGCATGCGCAAAATCGCCGAAAGCACCGCTGACGCGTACGACTGCTCCGTGCAGATTCACTTTCATCGCAACTATCCGCCGACCATCAACAGCAGCAAGGAAGCGCGTTTTGCGGCATCGGTGATGAGGGAAATCGTTGGCGCGGAAAATGTCGACGATGCGGTCGAGCCGACCATGGGCGCCGAAGATTTTTCGTTCATGCTGCTGGCAAAGCCAGGCTGCTACGCATTTCTAGGCAACGGTGATGGCAGACACCGCGAATCCGGCCACGGTGCGGGTCCGTGCATGCTGCATAACGCAAGCTACGACTTTAACGACGAACTGCTGCCGGTCGGTTCTACGTATTGGGTTCGGCTCGCGCAGAAGTTTCTTGCTGAGGGAATAGGAAGCTGAGGCAGCGTTAACGCAGAAGGTGCGCCGTTAGCCGTGCTGATGGTGTTGGCTAGAAACGGCAGGGGAAGTCTGCCGCAGCCAATGGTCGTTTGAATATATTGGCTCGCAACCGGCACCTCGAACATGCGATCGAGGCCTTGAGGACGAGGTGCTGGGATTGTGATCGTGACACGTTTGATTCTGTCGGCAGAGTCTCAGCAGACGTGTCATTTCCGCGTGCACGCCTTTGGCCATGCTTCGTGACTCCTGGGCCCGTAAACGCAGAAACCCCACCGCTGGGGGTGGGGTTTCTGACATGAGGGGAGCCTGACGATTACCTACTTTCACACGGGCAATCCGCACTATCATCGGCGTGGAGTCGTTTCACGGTCCTGTTCGGGATGGGAAGGGGTGGGACCGACTCGCTATGGTCATCAGGCATGACGGGTTGCTGCGTCGCTGGGGGTTGGAGTCAACCGGTGAGCGCCACAGCCAATCGGGAAGAAGCGTAAAGGATTCGTGTGTGAATCGTGTTGGGGGGTTGTGTTGGTTCTGGCACAACACTGATCTCAACCGTGCGTCCTGTCACCTCCTGTGGAGGTTCGTATCCCCTTCGGGGATCGGACATCCGTAAGTGCTGAAGCACTAACGGTTGTCGAGACACACCTGTTATAGGATCAAGCCTTACGGGCAATTAGTATCAGTTAGCTCAGTACATTACTGTACGTGCACACCTGACCTATCAACGTCCTGGTCTTGAACGACCCTTCAAGGGGCTTAAAGCCCCGGGGATATCTCATCTCAAGGCGAGTTTCCCGCTTAGATGCTTTCAGCGGTTATCTCTTCCGAACATAGCTACCCGGCGATGCCACTGGCGTGACAACCGGTACACCAGAGGTTCGTCCACTCCGGTCCTCTCGTACTAGGAGCAGGTCCCTTCAAATATCCAGCGCCCACGGCAGATAGGGACCAAACTGTCTCACGACGTTTTAAACCCAGCTCACGTACCTCTTTAAATGGCGAACAGCCATACCCTTGGGACCGGCTACAGCCCCAGGATGAGATGAGCCGACATCGAGGTGCCAAACACCGCCGTCGATATGAACTCTTGGGCGGTATCAGCCTGTTATCCCCAGAGTACCTTTTATCCGTTGAGCGATGGCCCTTCCATACAGAACCACCGGATCACTATGACCTGCTTTCGCACCTGTTCGACTTGTCAGTCTCACAGTCAAGCACGCTTATGCCATTGCACTATCAGCACGATTTCCGACCGTACCTAGCGTACCTTCGTACTCCTCCGTTACACTTTGGGAGGAGACCGCCCCAGTCAAACTGCCTACCATGCACTGTCCCCGATCCGGATTACGGACCAAGGTTAGAACCTCAAACAGATCAGGGTGGTATTTCAAGGACGGCTCCACTGAGACTAGCGTCCCAGCTTCAAAGCCTCCCACCTATCCTACACAGACCGGTTCAAAGTCCAATGCAAAGCTACAGTAAAGGTTCATGGGGTCTTTCCGTCTAGCCGCGGGGAGATTGCATCATCACAAACACTTCAACTTCGCTGAGTCTCGGGAGGAGACAGTGTGGCCATCGTTACGCCATTCGTGCAGGTCGGAACTTACCCGACAAGGAATTTCGCTACCTTAGGACCGTTATAGTTACGGCCGCCGTTTACCGGGACTTCAATCAGGAGCTTGCACCCCATCATTTAATCTTCCGGCACCGGGCAGGCGTCACACCCTATACGTCCACTTTCGTGTTTGCAGAGTGCTGTGTTTTTATTAAACAGTCGCAGCCACCAGTTTATTGCAACCCTTTCACCCTTCTGGCGCAGGCCAGTCAAGCTACAAGGGCGTACCTTATCCCGAAGTTACGGTACCAATTTGCCGAGTTCCTTCTCCCGAGTTCTCTCAAGCGCCTTAGAATACTCATCTCGCCCACCTGTGTCGGTTTGCGGTACGGTCACTGTGAAACTGAAGCTTAGAGGCTTTTCCTGGAACCCCTTCCAGTTGCTTCGCGACCTAAGTCGCTCGCGCCACACCCTTGAATCCTGCGCCCGGATTTGCCAAAGCGCCTTCTCCAATGCAGCGACCGGGACTTCCAACACCCGGACAACCTTCCGCGATCCGTCCCCCCATCGCATTTCACAATGGTGCAGAAATATTAATCTGCTTCCCATCAGCTACGCATTTCTGCCTCGCCTTAGGGGCCGACTCACCCTACGCCGATGAACGTTGCGTAGGAAACCTTGGGCTTACGGCGAGGGGGCCTTTCACCCCCTTTATCGCTACTCATGTCAGCATTCGCACTTCCGATACCTCCAGCACACTTTCCAGTGCACCTTCGCAGGCTTACGGAACGCTCTCCTACCATGCATATAAATATGCATCCGCAGCTTCGGTATATGACTTAGCCCCGTTACATCTTCCGCGCAGGACGACTCGATCAGTGAGCTATTACGCTTTCTTTAAAGGATGGCTGCTTCTAAGCCAACCTCCTGACTGTTTTAGCCTTCCCACTTCGTTTCCCACTTAGTCATATTTGGGGACCTTAGCTGGCGGTCTGGGTTGTTTCCCTCTTGACACCGGACGTTAGCACCCGATGTCTGTCTCCCGTGATTGCACTCTTCGGTATTCGGAGTTTGCTATGGCGTAGTAATCCGCAATGGACCCCACAACCATGACAGTGCTCTACCCCCGAAGGTGATACACGAGGCACTACCTAAATAGTTTTCGGAGAGAACCAGCTATTTCCAGGTTTGTTTAGCCTTTCACCCCTATCCACAGCTCATCCCCTAACTTTTCAACGTTAGTGGGTTCGGTCCTCCAGCACGTGTTACCGTGCCTTCAACCTGGCCATGGATAGATCACCTGGTTTCGGGTCTACACCCAGCGACTGGACGCCCTGTTCGGACTCGCTTTCGCTACGCCTGCCCTAATCGGTTAAGCTTGCCACTGAATGTAAGTCGCTGACCCATTATACAAAAGGTACGCCGTCACCCCTTGCGAGGCTCCGACTGTTTGTATGCATGCGGTTTCAGGATCTGTTTCACTCCCCTCCCGGGGTTCTTTTCGCCTTTCCCTCACGGTACTGGTTCACTATCGGTCGATCACGAGTATTTAGCCTTGGAGGATGGTCCCCCCATCTTCAGACAGGATTTCACGTGTCCCGCCCTACTTGTCGTACACCCAGTTCTTTCCCGCTGTTTTCGTCTACAGGGCTATCACCTGCTATGGCCGCACTTTCCAGAGCGTTCGACTAACAATGAGAATAAAGAGTACAGGCTGATCCCATTTCGCTCGCCACTACTTTGGGAATCTCGGTTGATTTCTTTTCCTGCGGTTACTTAGATGTTTCAGTTCACCGCGTTCGCTTCACGTAGCCTATGTATTCAGCTACGGATACCTCATAAGAGGTGGGTTTCCCCATTCGGACATCTCCGGATCAATGCTCGTTTGCCAGCTCCCCGGAGCTTTTCGCAGGCTACCGCGTCCTTCATCGCCTGTGATCGCCAAGGCATCCACCACATGCACTTGTTCGCTTGACCCTATAACGGGTATGTCTCATCTCGAGACGCACTCGCTACAGGTTGAGTATTCGTGTTGCGCCGTATTCCAAAGCGATCTTTCGATCACTTAAAAATACATCGATACAATCACAACCCTGATTCACCTACTCACGCACCCATCTCTAAGTACGCTTTCGTGAATCTCTTTACTACTTCTTCCTGATTGTTAAAGAACGACAGCCGATTATGAGTTGCCTCATATCGCTCTGACTGGCTCAATCGCCAATGCGAAGTACTCAGCATCGCTTCATGCTGAACCCTTGGCATTGAGGATTGGTGGAGGATGACGGGATCGAACCGACGACCCCCTGCTTGCAAAGCAGGTGCTCTCCCAGCTGAGCTAATCCCCCAGTCATGCAACAGACAGATACCTCATCCGTTCAGCCCCAGCGGGTCTTCAGCCAGCACCACAGACAGGCACTGGTGGGTCTGGATGGATTCGAACCATCGACCCCCGCCTTATCAAGACGGTGCTCTAACCGACTGAGCTACAGACCCCTGAGTCTGTCTGATCTTCTTCTAACTACAGCCGATAAGCGTGAGCGCTTCGATGTCAGAACACGCGGGCTCTGGAAAGGAGGTGATCCAGCCGCACCTTCCGATACGGCTACCTTGTTACGACTTCACCCCAGTCATGAATCCTACCGTGGTGACCGTCCTCCTTGCGGTTAGACTAGCCACTTCTGGTAAAACCCACTCCCATGGTGTGACGGGCGGTGTGTACAAGACCCGGGAACGTATTCACCGCGGCATGCTGATCCGCGATTACTAGCGATTCCAGCTTCACGCACTCGAGTTGCAGAGTGCGATCCGGACTACGATCGGTTTTCTGGGATTGGCTCCACCTCGCGGCTTGGCAACCCTCTGTTCCGACCATTGTATGACGTGTGAAGCCCTACCCATAAGGGCCATGAGGACTTGACGTCATCCCCACCTTCCTCCGGTTTGTCACCGGCAGTCTCCCTGGAGTGCTCTTGCGTAGCAACTAGGGACAAGGGTTGCGCTCGTTGCGGGACTTAACCCAACATCTCACGACACGAGCTGACGACAGCCATGCAGCACCTGTGTTACGGCTCCCTTTCGGGCACATCCACCTCTCAGCGGACTTCCGTACATGTCAAGGGTAGGTAAGGTTTTTCGCGTTGCATCGAATTAATCCACATCATCCACCGCTTGTGCGGGTCCCCGTCAATTCCTTTGAGTTTTAATCTTGCGACCGTACTCCCCAGGCGGTCAACTTCACGCGTTAGCTACGTTACCAAGCCAATGAAGGCCCGACAACCAGTTGACATCGTTTAGGGCGTGGACTACCAGGGTATCTAATCCTGTTTGCTCCCCACGCTTTCGTGCATGAGCGTCAGTATTGGCCCAGGGGGCTGCCTTCGCCATCGGTATTCCTCCACATCTCTACGCATTTCACTGCTACACGTGGAATTCTACCCCCCTCTGCCATACTCAAGCCCGCCAGTCACAAATGCAGTTCCCAGGTTAAGCCCGGGGATTTCACATCTGTCTTAACGAACCGCCTGCGCACGCTTTACGCCCAGTAATTCCGATTAACGCTCGCACCCTACGTATTACCGCGGCTGCTGGCACGTAGTTAGCCGGTGCTTATTCTTCCGGTACCGTCATCCTCCAGAGGTATTAACCCCGAAGTTTTCTTTCCGGACAAAAGTGCTTTACAACCCGAAGGCCTTCTTCACACACGCGGCATTGCTGGATCAGGGTTGCCCCCATTGTCCAAAATTCCCCACTGCTGCCTCCCGTAGGAGTCTGGGCCGTGTCTCAGTCCCAGTGTGGCTGGTCGTCCTCTCAGACCAGCTACAGATCGTCGGCTTGGTAGGCCTTTACCCCACCAACTACCTAATCTGCCATCGGCCGCCCCTTGAGCGCGAGGTCCGAAGATCCCCCGCTTTCCTCCACAGAGCGTATGCGGTATTAATCCGGCTTTCGCCGGGCTATCCCCCACTCCAGGACACGTTCCGATGTATTACTCACCCGTTCGCCACTCGCCACCAGGATTGCTCCCGTGCTGCCGTCCGACTTGCATGTGTAAGGCATGCCGCCAGCGTTCAATCTGAGCCAGGATCAAACTCTTCAGTTCAAACCTGTTACTGTTTTCGGTTTCGTTAGAAACCGGTCGCTCACTCAACGTACTGACGATGATCAGCCTGTCTTTCAACAGGCAAACCTTCCTTCAATTACTGTGTGAGGCTTCTGATACTTTTGCCATACCGGCTCCGAAGAACCGGCTGCGCATTCCGCATCAAGCGCCCACACTTATCGGCTGTTAGTTTTTAAAGATCGTTCGTGAATCACAGCACCGCGACCTCCGGCACCGCTTCGTTTCACGTCGCTGCGTCCGCAGCAGAGAAGCGAGATTATGGAGAACTTTCACAGGATCGTCAACAGGTTTTTATTACTCACCCAACCTGTTCACCCCGCTGAAGCCCTTGCCATCAAAGGCTCTCCCGCTTCCCCGTGCCCCGGCATCCGGCGCACGAAAGAGCGGAATTCTAGCCGCCACGGCCGGAGCTTGCAAGTGCTATTTTGACAAGCGTATTAACGATGCTTGAAAACCGGCTTGCGCTTCTCAACGAACGCGGCCATGCCTTCCTTCTGGTCTTCGGTAGCGAAAAGCGAATGGAACAGGCGGCGCTCGAAATGCACGCCTTCCGCGAGCGTCGTTTCATAGGCCCGGTTGACCGACTCCTTAACCATCATCACAGCCGGCAATGGGAATTCCGCGATAGTTGCCGCAGCGGCAATCGATTCGTCAAGCAGCGTAGCCACCGGAATGACGCGCGAAACCAAGCCGGCGCGCTCAGCCTCCGCGGCATCCATGAAGCGAGCGGTCAGACAAAGGTCCATGGCCTTCGCCTTGGAAACAGCGCGCGGCAACCTCTGCGTGCCGCCCGCGCCCGGCATGACGCCGAGCTTGATTTCCGGTTGCCCGAACTTGGCCGTATCGGCGGCGAAAATCATGTCGCACATCATCGCCAGTTCGCAGCCGCCGCCAAGAGCGAAACCCGCCACCGCTGCAATAATCGGCTTGCGGATCGAGCGAACCGTTTCCCAATTGCGCGTGATGTAGTCGCCCTTGTAGACATCCATGTAGGTGTAGGACGACATCATGCCGATGTCCGCGCCAGCGGCGAACGCCTTCTCACTACCCGTCACCACGATCGCGCCGATCGCGTCGTCAGCGTCGAACTCGCGCAGCGCCGCGCCCAACTCATCCATCAACGCGTCATTCAGCGCATTCAATGCCTTCGGGCGATTCAACGTGATCAGGCCGACCCGCCCCCGCGTCTCGACCAGAATGTTCTCGTAATCCATGCCGCCTCCATATGGTTAATACCCACGCGAAAACGCTTCGCGCGACTCAATTAATAATGCTACCATTCACCAACCAACCGGTCGGTCAATTATTTGACAGCCTGTTCCCCAATGCACAGCCGAGCCATCCTGCCATGACACATCCGCTATTCACGAAGCACGAAGACACGCTGCAAAAGGCCCTCGCCGCGCTTGAAACGCGCGGCTACTGGAGCCCGTTCACCGAGATGCCTAGTCCAAAAGTGTACGGGGAAACAGCCAACGCGGACGGCGAAGCCGCATTCAAAGCGCTCCTCGACAAGACGTTCGACCTGGATCAGCCGTCGACGGGAGAAACCATCGGCACCGAAGTCTCGCCATTCGGCTTCCCCCTTGGCGTGCGCTACCCGAAGGCCGACCCGAACGCATTGATCGCCGCATCCACCGCTGCGCAGCGCGATTGGCGCGCGGCCGGCCCGCAGGCGTGGATCGGCGTCAGCCTGGAGATCCTCGCGCGACTGAATCGCGCAAGCTTCGAAATCGGCTACAGCGTGATGCACACAACCGGCCAGGCCTTCATGATGGCGTTTCAGGCCGGCGGCCCGCACGCCCAGGACCGCGCGCTCGAAGCGGTCGCGTATGCCTGGGATCAACTGCGCCGCACTCCCGCCGACGCCCACTGGGAAAAGCCCCAAGGCAAGAACCCGCCGCTCGCCATGCACAAGCGCTATACCGTCGTGCCGCGCGGTATCGGCCTCGTGCTGGGTTGCTGCACTTTCCCGACGTGGAACGGATATCCGGGACTTTTCGCCGATCTGGCCACCGGCAACACAGTCATCGTCAAGCCGCATCCGGGCGCGATCCTGCCGCTCGCATTGACCGTGCGCATCGCGCGTGACGTTTTGCGCGAAGCAGGCTTCGACCCGAACGTCGTCACCCTCCTGGCCACCGAGCCGAACGACGGCGCCCTCGTCCAGGAGCTGGCCCAACGTCCCGAAATCAAACTGATCGATTTCACCGGCAGCACGCAAAACGGTACGTGGCTCGAGCGCAATGCGCACCAGGCTCAGGTCTATACCGAAAAGGCCGGCGTCAATCAGATCGTGATCGACTCGGTCGACGACATCAAAGCCGCTGCCCGCAACATCGCATTCTCGTTGGCGCTCTACTCGGGCCAGATGTGCACCGCGCCGCAAAACATCTACGTGCCGCGCAACGGCATCCGCACCGCCGAGGGCACGCTCGGTTTCGATGACGTCGCTCAGGCGTTGGCCAGCGCGGTGCAAAAGCTCGTCGCCGATCCGGCTCGCGCAGTCGAACTGCTCGGCGCGATCCAGAACGACGGTGTCATGCAACGCATCGATGAAGCCACAAAGCTCGGCCACGTGCTCGCTCCGAGCCAGACGCTCGAGCATCCGGCCTTCCCCGGCGCTCGCGTGCGTACGCCTCTGATGCTGCAACTCGACGCCGCGACCGACCACGCGCAATTCACGAAAGAATGGTTCGGTCCGATTTCGTTCGTGATCGCAACGGACTCGACCGCGCAGTCGCTCGACCTCGCAGGCGCTATCGCCGCCGAGCACGGCGCACTGACGCTGTCGATCTACAGCACGGACAACGCAGTGCTCGACGAAGCACACGAAGCATCGATTCGCGGTGGCGTGGCACTCTCGATCAATCTGACCGGCGGCGTCTTCGTCAACCAGTCCGCGGCGTTCTCCGACTTCCACGGCACCGGCGCCAACCCGGCCGCCAATGCCGCGCTGGCCGATGCGGCCTTTGTCGCGAACCGCTTCCGTGTCGTTCAAAGCCGTATCCATGTTGAACCGAAAGCGGCGCCGGCGGTAGCCGGCTGAATGGCATAGGACAACAAACGCGGCATCAGCGCAAAGCACGGCCTGATCCTATGCCTTCCGGCCGAATGGACCGCGCCGCGCGCACTAACTAACATGAGACATCGGATCGGCATCACGCGCCGATCCGCTTCAGCGGGAATCTCCATGACCGACGCCTTCATCTGCGATGCAATCCGTACTCCGATCGGCCGCTACGGCGGTGCCCTGAAAGACGTCCGCGCCGACGACCTTGGCGCCGTGCCGATCAAAGCACTGATCGAGCGCAATCCGGGCGTCGACTGGCGCGCGGTCGACGACGTGATCTATGGCTGCGCGAATCAGGCCGGTGAAGACAACCGCAACGTCGCGCGGATGTCCGCGTTGCTGGCCGGCTTGCCCACCGACGCGCCGGGCGCAACCATCAACCGGTTGTGCGGCTCGGGTATGGACGCGGTCGGCACCGCCGCACGCGCGATCAAGGCCGGCGAAGCGCGCCTCATGATTGCCGGCGGCGTTGAAAGCATGACGCGCGCACCGTTTGTGATGGGCAAGGCGAGCAGCGCCTTCGCGCGGCAGGCCGATATCCATGACACGACCATCGGTTGGCGCTTTATCAACCCGCTGATGAAACGCCAGTACGGCGTCGACTCGATGCCGGAGACCGCGGAAAACGTCGCAGTCGAATTCGGTGTTAGCCGTGCTGACCAGGATGCATTCGCGCTCGCCAGCCAGCAAAAAGCGGCTCGCGCGCAGCGCGACGGCACGTTGGAGGAAGAAATCGTCGGCGTCGACATTCCGCAAAAGAAGGGTGACCCCGTGCGCGTTCTGCTGGACGAACATCCGCGCGAGACGTCGCTCGAAAGCCTCGGCAAGCTCAAAGGCGTCGTCCGCCCTGACGGCAGCGTGACCGCGGGCAATGCGTCCGGTGTCAATGACGGCGCCTGCGCGCTGCTGCTCGCGAACCAGCAGGCGGCGGACCAATACGGCCTGCGGCGCCGCGCGCGCGTGGTGGGCATGGCAACGGCCGGCGTCGAGCCGCGCATCATGGGCATCGGCCCGGCGCCAGCCACGCAAAAGCTGCTCAGGCAACTCGGCATGACGCTCGAACAGTTCGATGTGATCGAACTCAACGAAGCGTTTGCGTCGCAAGGGCTGGCCGTGCTGCGCACACTTGGTTTGCGCGACGACGACCCGCGCGTCAACCCGAACGGCGGCGCTATCGCGCTCGGTCATCCGCTCGGCGCATCCGGCGCGCGCCTGATCACCACCGCGTTGTATCAACTGGAACGGACTAACGGCCGTTTCGCGCTGTGCACGATGTGCATCGGCGTCGGCCAAGGCATCGCGCTGGTCATCGAGCGGCTTTAAGTCGCTCCAGCAGCAACGCCACAGCGCCCACCGGTCAACGAGACTTTGAGGAGACACCCATGTCGTATGAAGCGATCCAGCTGGACATCGACACATCGAGCAATGTCGCCACCATCACCCTGAATCGCCCGGACAAGCTCAACAGCTTTACGCGCGCGATGCATCGGGAATTGAGCGCGGCGCTCGACGAGGTCGAAGCATCCGGCGCTCGCGCTCTCGTGTTGACCGGTGCGGGCCGCGGCTTCTGCGCCGGCCAGGATCTCGCCGACCTCGACTTCACGCCAGGCGCGATGACCGATCTCGGCGGCCTGATCGACGAATACTTCAATCCTCTGATCCGCCGCCTGCAGGCACTTCCGTTGCCGGTGATCGCCGCCGTAAATGGCACGGCCGCCGGCGCAGGCGCGAATCTCGCGCTCGCCTGCGATCTCGTGCTCGCGTCGCGTTCCGCGAGCTTCATTCAGGCGTTCGTGAAGATCGGCCTCGTGCCCGATTCGGGCGGCACGTGGTTCCTGCCCCAGCGCGTCGGCATGGCACGCGCGTTGGGGCTCGCCATCACTGGCGACAAACTCAGTGCCGAGAAAGCGGAAAGCTGGGGCTTGATCTGGCAGGTGCTAGACGATGCCGAACTCGCCGCGACCGCCACCAAACTGGCGACCCAGCTCGCCCAGCAGCCAACGCGCGCGATCGCGGCGATCAAGCAGGCTATGCGCGCGGGCTCGACCCAGACGCTCGATCAGCAACTTGACCTCGAGCGCGATCTGCAGCGCGAACTCGGCGCTTCTCACGACTACGCGGAAGGCGTCCAGGCGTTCATCGAAAAGCGCGCGCCGCGCTTCGAGGGGCGTTGATATGTCCACGCAAACCACTCGCCCCGACCAAATGACGCCCGACGAACTCGCCCGCGCTACCGCCGCCGCGATGTATGAGAACGACGCGTGCAGCCGCGCGCTCGGACTGGAAATACTCGAAGTACGGCCTGGCTATGCGCGGCTGCGCATGGCGGTGCGCGAAGATTTCCTGAACGGCCACCAGATCTGCCACGGCGGCCTGATTTTTACGCTCGCGGATTCGACCTTCGCATTTGCCTGCAACACCTACAACATCAACACGGTCGCGGCCGGCTGTTCGATCGAATTTCTGCGGCCCGTGTACGGCGACGACGTGCTGAGCGCGGAAGCGGTCGAGCAGACATTGAGCGGACGCACCGGCATCTACGATATCCGCGTGACGAATCGCGCCGGGGAAACCGTCGCGATGTTTCGCGGCAAGTCAGCGCAAATCAAGGGCACCCTGATTCCGACCGGTAACTAACACATAAATAGAAGCGGCAAACCACGCCGCCTTCATGGACAACCGTCCGTTCCAGACTTCCGGCGCTCCCGAGCGCCGCACTACCAGACCCAGGCATTGAGGCAGTAAGGAGACATTCGATGAGCACCGCCCTTCCCCTCGACCCGATCGAGACCGCCAGCCGCGACGAGCTCGCCGCGCTCCAACTTGAACGGCTCAAATGGTCGCTGAACCATGCGTACGAAAACTCGCCCGTGTATCAGCGCAAGTTCGACGAAGCGGGTGTTCATCCGAGCGAGCTCAAGACGCTCGCGGACCTCGCCCGCTTCCCGTTCACCACCAAGAAGGACCTGCGCGATAACTACCCGTTCGGAATGTTCGCCGTGCCGCAGGAGCAGATTTCGCGGATCCATGCGTCGTCCGGCACGACCGGCAAGCCGACCGTCGTCGGCTATACCGCGCGCGACATCGACACGTGGGCGAATCTTGTCGCACGCTCGGTGCGCGCCGCCGGTGCAAGACGTGGCGACAAAGTGCACGTGAGCTACGGCTACGGTCTCTTCACCGGCGGCCTCGGCGCGCACTACGGCGCGGAGCGCGCGGGGCTCACCGTGATCCCGTTTGGCGGCGGCCAGACCGAGAAGCAGGTGCAACTGATTCAGGATTTCCGCCCGGACATCATCATGGTGACGCCGAGCTACATGCTGTCGATCGCCGACGAGCTCGAACGTCAAGGTGTCGATCCGGCCACCTGCTCGCTGCGCATCGGCATCTTCGGCGCAGAGCCGTGGACCAACGACATGCGTCAAGCGATCGAAAAACGCATGGGCATCGACGCGGTCGACATCTACGGTCTCTCTGAAGTGATCGGCCCGGGCGTCGCGTCGGAGTGCGTCGAGACGAAAGACGGCCCGACGATCTGGGAAGATCATTTCTATCCCGAGATCATCGATCCGGAGACCGGCGAGGTGCTGCCCGATGGCGAACTCGGCGAGTTGGTGTTCACGTCACTGACGAAAGAAGCGCTGCCGATCATCCGCTATCGCACGCGCGACCTCACGCGCCTGCTGCCGGGTACCGCGCGCACGATGCGGCGCATGGAGAAGATCACCGGCCGCTCGGACGACATGATGATCGTGCGCGGCGTCAACGTGTTCCCGACGCAGATCGAGGAACTGCTGCTCAAGCAGCACGCGCTCGCGCCGCACTATCAGATCGTGCTGACGAAGGAAGGTCCGCTCGACGTTTTGACGTTGAACGTCGAACCGTGCCCGGAAAGCGCGCCGGATGCGGCGGCGCTGAGCGCCGCAAAAAACGCGCTGGCGTATGACATCAAGGCGCTGATCGGTGTGAGCGCGGTGATCAATGTGCTGGCGGTGAACGGCATCGAACGCTCGGTAGGCAAGGCTCGGCGCGTGGTCGACAAACGCAAGTCCGGGCTTTGATCCGGGCGACGCGCAACGCGGGAACCGCGCAGAAAACGCGGCAATAAAAATGGCGTCAGTGGCGGATTTCGATCCGGACGCGACGCCGTTTTTTTATTGGCATTTGTCTATTTGACTTCTCTATCTGCAGCCGCTCAAAAAGCAACTCGCGGGAAGCCGCTGCAACCACTGCGATAAGCCTCATCACCGCAAGCAGCCAATTCTGCACGACCCGCGTGCCAGTCGCACCACACAGGTTTGGCTTCATCAGAAGCCGGCCTCCGGCACGGGGCACCCTACGAATTCGGCAGCAGCAACCACATCCGGCCGCCCTGCTTCATCTTGCCCGCCAGATCGCCGGCGTCGTCACCCAGTCCCCAGAAGTAGTCGGCACGCACGCTGCCTTTGATCGCGCTGCCGGTGTCCTGGGCAAATACGAGGCGGTTCATCGGCGAATTCGTCAACGGACGGGTGGTCTGCAGGAACACCGGCGTACCGAGCGGAATTGCGCTCGGGTCGACCGCGATCGAACGTTCCGGCGTCAGCGGCACGCCGAGCGCACCGATCGGACCATCCGCGCCGCCGCCCGGCGTGCTTTCGGCCGACGGCATCTCACGGAAAAACACGAAACGCGGATTCGTATCGAGCAGCGCATCGACGCGCGTCGGGTTCGCGCGCGCCCATGCCTTGATGCCTTGCATCGTCGCCTGCGCGGGCGTGATTTCGCCACGATCGAGCAGCCAGCGCCCGATCGACTTGTACGGTTGATTGTTGGTGCCGCCAAAGCCGACGCGCATCACGCTGCCGTCTTCCATCACGATGCGCCCGGAGCCCTGCACCTGCAGGAAGAATGCTTCGATCGGGTCGTCGACCCACACGAGTTCGTTGCCATTGAGCACGCCCGTGCGCTCGAGCTGCGCGCGCGCCGGCAGCGACTCGCCCGCGCGATAGCCGGCGGGCCAGCGGTACAGCGCTGTCTGATAGACGCCATGCCGGGTGCGCGAACCGCGTAGCAGCGGCTCGTAGTAGCCGGTGACGAGGCCGTCGAGCGTGCCGTCGCTATTCGCTAATTGAAAGGGCGTGAAGTAGGCCTCGAAGAATGCCCGTGCACTGGTGACGTCGAGATCGTCGATTTGCGCGGCGGCCGCGCAGGCACGCGACCATCTAGGCTCACGCGCGAGCCGCACACAGTTTTGCCGCAGCGCGGCCGTCGCGCCGATCAGCGAGTCGTCCTGCCAGCCCGGCACCTGTTGCCAGGCAACCGCTGTCAATCGTGTCGAGGCAATCTGACCGGGGATAATCGCTGCTCCGCTCGGCGGTGAAGGCCGGATCGCGCCGCCACCACCGCAGGACGCGAGCAATACCGCAACCGACAACGCTCCGAGCCAGCCGCTGGCCCGTCGGACAAAACGCATACAATGTTCGTTCTTGATGGAAACCGCCATGTCTGATCTGTTCGACGAATACCCGATGCTGATCTTCGCGCTGGAAGCGTTTGTCGCGCTTTTCCTGCTCGTCTTTATCGTCCTGTGGACGTCGTCGGGAAAAAAGAAAGCGGCACGTGCAAGGTCGGCGGAACAATCCCAACAGCAAAAGCCGCGGTGATGCTAGCCGGCGAGCCGCGCGTACAACCTGATTAAAGACCGCCCGCCTGTGTGACGGTTCAATGCAGCGTACGCGGCATGCGCAATACGAACTCCGGCACCGGCGCATCGAAGCGCTCGCCGTCCTCGGCCACGCAGAAGTAATCGCCGCGCATCGTGCCGACCGGCGTCGCGATCACGGCCCAACTCGTGTATTCGAAATGCTCGCCCGGTTTGAGCAGCGGCTGATGCCCGACCACACCGAGACCTTTCACTTCCTGCACCGTGTTGTCGCTATCGGTGATGACCCAATGACGCGCGATCAACTGGGCGGGCACCTGGCCGGTGTTGCGGATGGTCAGCGTGTAGGCAAAGGCGTACTGGCGGCGCTCCGGGTCCGACTCTTCCGGCAGATATTGCACCTGCGCCGAGACGCTGAATTCGTACTGGCTCATCCTGATTCCGGTCTGATGAAACGACGTGTGAAAAATCGTGGGAAGACCCGAACGCCAATAATTTGCGTGGACATCGGCGATGCGGCACTCATGGAGTGGCATTCTGCTTGATGCACGGCACGCCCGCAACCGGGCAAATCCTTTGGCGAGAGGCGTTCGGCGCGTCTCATCATGCCCCGACGTTTCCCGGGGCGCCGCCATTTCGCCCCGCCCTCCCGCCGCGGTCTCGCTGACGTCTCGCCACCGGCACGTTGATATTTCCGTGCCATCCCGCCGCTCCATTTCATCTCGCGGCTCCGTGCCGCCTATACCTCGCCGACCCTCGCCAACGAATTCTCCGGCCGCCACGCAGCCTGCGGCCTACCCGCGCAAGACGGTAAAATGGCGCTTTCCCGCTTGCATCCGCCCCCGCCATGACGCAATTCCGCATCGCTCCCAGCATTCTGTCCGCCGATTTCGCCCGCCTGGGCGAAGAGGTCCGCAACGTGGTCGCCGCCGGCGCCGACTGGATCCACTTCGACGTGATGGACAATCACTACGTGCCGAACCTCACTATCGGCCCGCTCGTTTGCGAAGCCATTCGCCCGCACGTCGACGTGCCGATCGACGTGCATCTGATGGTGCGTCCGGTCGATCGCATCGTGCCGGACTTCGCGAAAGCCGGTGCGAATGTGATCAGCTTCCATCCGGAAGGCTCGGATCACATCGATCGCACGCTGTCGCTGATCCGCGATCACGGCTGCAAGGCCGGCCTCGTGTTCAACCCGGCGACGTCGCTGAACTACCTCGATCACGTGATGGATAAGATCGACCTGGTGCTGATCATGTCGGTCAATCCGGGTTTCGGCGGTCAGTCGTTCATCCCCGAGGCGCTGAACAAACTGCGTGAAGCGCGTAAGCGCATCGACGCGTACAACGAGCGCACCGGCCGCGACATCCACCTCGAAGTGGACGGCGGCGTGAAGGTCGACAACATCGCCGAAATCGCGGCGGCCGGCGCGGACACGTTCGTGGCCGGCTCGGCGATCTTCGGCCAGCCCGATCACAAGGTCGTGATCGACAAGATGCGCGCCGCCCTCGCCACCGTTCAGCGTTGATCCGCCCATGACTGCTCCGCACCCTTACGCCGCCCCCACCTTCACCGGCCCGCGCCTCGAAGCCGCGATCATCGACCTCGACGGCACGATGGTCGACACCGCCGACGACTTCACCGCCGGCCTGAACGGCATGCTGGCCCAGCTCGACGCCGCCGAAACCTCGCGCGAGGAAGTGATCGACTATGTCGGCAAGGGTTCGGAGCATCTGATTCAAAGCGTGCTCGCGCAGCGCTTCGAAGCCGGCCACGCCCAGGAGCGCTTCGAGGAAGCGCTCGCGATCTATCAGGTGGAATACGAGAAGATCAACGGTGTGCATACGCGGCTGTATCCCGACGTCGAAGCCGGTTTGCGCGCAATGCGCGACGCCGGCCTGAAGCTCGCGTGCGTGACCAACAAGCCGCACCGCTTCGCGATCGAACTGCTGCAACAGTACGGCCTTGCGCAATATTTCAGCGTCGTGCTGGGCGGCGACAGCCTCGCGAAAAAGAAGCCCGACCCGCTGCCGATGCTCACCGCCGCCGCGCAACTGGGTGTCGAAGCGGGTGCCACGGTCGCGATCGGCGATTCCGAAAACGACGCGCTGGCGGGCCGCGCGGCCGGCATGGCGACGCTCACGGTGCCCTACGGTTACAACCACGGCCAAGCTATACAAACGATAAAATCCGATGGTATAGTTGCCTCGCTGCTCGACGCCGCCAAGGCGATCGCAGCGCACCAATCCACGACTTGAACAGTCCTTCATCCTGATGTTTCTGAACAAAAAACGGAGTCTGATTAGCATCGACCGGGGAGCCTGGCCCTGGCGTCGCTGGTCGCGCTAACCTCGCCTGAGGTACGCTGAAGCTAGTCTTCGGCAACCGTTTTTTGCTTCGCTGCGCTCACGCGCTTTTTCCATCGTTGTGTTTTTTCGCTGCTGCATCGGCTGATTGGGCCTGCGCGTACCCGCAAAGTACCGCCGCGCACCACGCACCGCTTGTACGCGTCGATGGGAAACTCGCGCCGGTCGGTATCATCGTGTCGAAAACATCGACGGACTCCCTGACCGGAGGCGCCTCGCCCCGCTTTGTCCGACGCTTTGCCGGCGGACCACCGTACAGGATCGGAACATGACCGAACTCGAATTCCAGTCCCTCGCCAACGAGGGTTTCAACCGCATCCCGCTGATCGCCGAAGCGCTCGCCGACCTCGAAACGCCGCTGTCGCTGTATCTGAAGCTCGCGCAGACCGAGCGCAACGGCGCGAACTCGTTCCTGCTCGAATCAGTGGTGGGCGGTGAGCGTTTCGGACGCTATTCGTTCATCGGCCTGCCGGCGCGCACTGTAGTGCGCACGCGCAACGGCATGTCGGAAGTGGTGCGCGACGGCAAGATCGTCGAAACGCACGACGGCGATCCGCTCGCTTTCATCCAGCAGTTCCAGGCGCGCTTCAAGGTCGCGCAACGCCCGGGGCTGCCGCGCTTCACGGGCGGTCTCGCCGGTTACTTCGGCTATGACGCGGTCCGCTACATCGAGAAAAAGCTCGCGCACAGCGCGCCGCAAGACGATCTGAACCTGCCAGACATCCAGTTGCTGCTGACCGAAGAAGTCGCGGTGATCGACAACCTCGCGGGCAAGCTGTATCTGGTTATCTACGTGGATCCGACCCAGCCCGAGGCCTACACGAAAGCGAAGCACCGGCTGCGCGAATTGCGTCAGCGGCTGCGCGCGACGGTTGCGCCGCCGGTCACGTCGGCGAGCGTGCGCACCGAGACCCACCGCGAGTTCGCGAAAGACGATTACCTCGCCGCCGTGCGCAAGGCGAAGGAATACATCGCAGCCGGCGAACTGATGCAGGTACAGGTCGGCCAGCGCCTGATCAAGCCGTACCGCGACAATCCGCTGTCGCTGTACCGCGCGCTGCGCTCGCTGAACCCGTCGCCGTATATGTATTACTACAACTTCGGCGATTTCCATGTGGTCGGCGCATCGCCGGAAATTCTGGTGCGCCAGGAAAAGCGCGGCGAAGACCGCATCGTCACGATCCGGCCACTCGCCGGCACGCGTCCGCGCGGCAATACGCCCGAGCGCGACGCCGAACTCGCGACCGAACTGCTGAACGACCCGAAGGAAATCGCCGAGCACGTGATGCTGATCGACCTCGCGCGCAACGACGTCGGCCGCATCGCGCAGATCGGCTCGGTCGTCGTGACCGACAAGATGGTGATCGAAAAGTACTCGCACGTGCAGCACATCGTCAGTTCGGTCGAAGGCAAGCTGAAAGCCGGCACCACCAATTTCGACGTGCTGCGCGCGACGTTCCCGGCCGGCACGCTGTCGGGCGCGCCGAAGGTCCGCGCGATGGAGCTGATCGACGAACTGGAACCCGTGAAGCGCGGCTTGTACGGCGGAGCGGTCGGCTATCTGTCGTTCACCGGTGAAATGGATCTGGCGATCACGATCCGCACCGGCGTGATCGCGAACGGCAATCTGTATGTGCAGGCGGCTGCGGGCGTAGTCGCGGATTCGGTGCCCGAATCCGAATGGCAAGAGACCGAGAACAAGGCACGCGCGGTGTTGCGCGCCGCCGAACAGGTTCAAGACGGCCTCGATAGCGACTTCTGACCGGAGACACACCATGCTGCTCATGATCGACAACTACGACTCGTTCACCTACAACCTGGTGCAGTACTTCGGCGAACTCGGCGAAGACGTGCACACCTATCGCAACGACGAAATCACGCTGGATGAAATCGCGAAGCTGAACCCCGAGCGCATCTGCCTGTCGCCCGGCCCGAGCAATCCGCAACACGCGGGCATCACGCTCGACGTGCTGCGCACATTCGCCGGCAAGACGCCGATTCTCGGCGTGTGCCTCGGCCATCAGGCGATCGGCGAGGCATTCGGCGGGCGCGTCGTGCGCGCGCAGACCATCATGCACGGCAAGGTCAGCACGATCGAAACCGACTGCAAGGGCGTGTTCGCCGATCTGCCGAAGCATTTCGCGGTGACGCGCTATCACTCGCTCGCGATCGAGCGCGAATCGCTGCCCGACTGTCTCGAAGTGTCCGCATGGACCGAGGACGGCGAAATCATGGGCGTGCGCCATAAAGAACTCGCGGTCGAAGGCGTACAGTTCCACCCGGAATCGATCCTGTCCGAACACGGCCAC
Source organism: Paraburkholderia sp. ZP32-5 (assembly GCF_021390495.1). Taxonomy (NCBI): domain Bacteria; kingdom Pseudomonadati; phylum Pseudomonadota; class Betaproteobacteria; order Burkholderiales; family Burkholderiaceae; genus Paraburkholderia; species Paraburkholderia sp. ZP32-5. The sequence goes on from NZ_JAJEJP010000001.1 coordinate 3,719,684, forward strand.
GCGCTGCTCGAAAACTTCGTGAAGCAGTCGAAGCTCGCCGCTTCCCGCCACGCCTGATGAAGAGAGACGACATCATGTCCATTACCCCCCAGGAAGCGCTGCAGCGGACCATCGAGCACCGCGAGATTTTCCACGACGAAATGCTGCATCTGATGCGCCTGATCATGCGCGGCGAACTGTCGCCGGTGATGTCGGCGGCGATCATCACGGGCTTGCGCGTCAAAAAAGAGACCATCGGCGAAATCACCGCGGCCGCCACGGTGATGCGTGAATTTGCCCGGCATGTCGATGTGCAGGACAACTCGAACTTCGTCGATATCGTCGGCACCGGCGGCGACGGCTCGCATACGTTCAATATTTCGACCGCGACGATGTTCGTGTCCGCGGCGGCCGGCGCGAAGGTCGCGAAACACGGCAATCGCGGCGTGTCGAGCAAGTCGGGCAGCGCGGACGTGCTCGAGGCGCTCGGCGTGAACATCGATCTGCAGCCGGACCAAGTTGCGGCGTCGATCGCGGAAACAGGCATGGGCTTCATGTTCGCGCCGAACCATCATCCGGCGATGAAGAACGTCGCGCCGGTGCGCCGCGAGCTCGGCGTGCGCACGATCTTCAACATCCTCGGGCCGCTGACCAACCCGGCCGGCGCGCCGAATCAGCTGATGGGCGTGTTCCACCCGGACCTCGTCGGCATCCAGGTGCGCGTGATGCAGCGCCTCGGCGCAAAGCACGTGCTGGTCGTGTACGGTATGGACGGCATGGACGAAGTGTCGCTCGGCGGCGCCACCCAGGTCGGCGAACTGCGCGACGGCGAAATCCGCGAGTACGAGATCCATCCGGAGGACTTCGGCATGCAAATGGTGTCGAACCGCACGCTGAAAGTGGCCGACGCAGGCGAATCGAAAGTCATGCTGCTTGAAGCGCTCGACAACAAACCGGGCGTCGCACGCGAAATCGTCACGCTGAACGCGGGCACCGCGCTCTATGCGGCGAACGTGGTCGAGTCGATCGCGGACGGCATCGGGCTCGCGCGCGAAGCGATCGCGAGCGGCAAAGCGCGCGCGAAGGTCGACGAACTCGTGCGCTTCACGCAGCAATTCAAGCAGTAATCACGTAGCGAGACATTTATGAGCGATATTCTCGACCGCATCATCGCGGTCAAACGCGAAGAGGTCCGCGCGGCCGAACAGAGCGCGCCGCTCGAAGACTTGCGGCTCGAAGCGTCGTCGCGCGATATCCGCGACTTCGTCGGCGCGTTGCGCGCCAAGCACGCAGCGGGTCTGGCCGCGGTGATCTCCGAGGTGAAGAAGGCGAGCCCGTCGAAGGGCGTGCTGCGCGAAAACTTCGTGCCGGCCGACATCGCGCGCTCGTATGAGAAGCACGGCGCCGCATGTTTGTCGGTGCTGACCGACGTGCAGTTCTTCCAGGGCAGCGTCGCTTATCTGCAGCAGGCGCGCGCCGCATGCCAGTTGCCAGTGCTGCGCAAGGACTTCATCGTCGATCCGTACCAGATCGTCGAAGCGCGCGCGATGGGCGCCGACGCGATCCTGCTGATCGCGGCCGCGCTTGAAACGTCGCAGATGCAGGACCTCGAAGCGCTCGCGCATTCGCTCGGCCTCGCGGTGCTGGTCGAAGTGCACGACAGCGCCGAGCTCAAGGAAGCGCTCACGTTGAAGACACCGCTGATCGGCATCAACAACCGCAATCTGCGCACGTTCGAAACGTCGCTGGAAACGACGATCGGCATGCTCGACGCGATTCCGGACGACCGTATCGTCGTCACCGAATCGGGCATCCTGTCGCGCGCGGACGTCGAACGGATGCGCGCGTTGAACGTGCACACGTTCCTCGTCGGCGAGGCGTTCATGCGCGCCGAGGAGCCGGGCGTGGAACTTGCGCGAATGTTTTTCTGAGCCCGCCGCTCACGCGGGCCGGTAACGCAAGGACGCATCATGGGTATGGAACGCGAAATCAAGCTGGCGTTGCCGGCTGCGCAGGTGCAGGCGGCAACGCAGTGGTTCGTCGCGCGCGCCGGCACGGACGGTAAGCCGGTCAAGCTCGTGAATATTTACTTCGATACGCCCCAGTTGTCGCTGGCGTCGTCGAAGAGCGCGCTGCGTCTGCGGCAGACGCCGGACGGCTGGCTGCAAACCTTCAAGACGGTCGGCAACGCGACGAACGGT